>DATNJC010000135.1:0-57517 GCA_035604115.1 Bryobacteraceae bacterium
TCGGTCCTTAGCCCGCTTCAACCACTCCAGCCTGTCTCGTTCCTCTTGGCTCATCGCGATTCGTTCCATCCTTCCAGCCTTCGGCCGTCAAGAGGAACTTTCTACTTTGGTCAATTAGGAACTTTTCACTTTGGCGCGACAGTGCGCGATGGCAAGACTCAGCCGGATGTCGCCAAGATGTTGACCGCGGATTTCGGCTGGGCCGAACCGGCTGCTAATCGAACAGCCACGGGACTGATCAACGAGTTCAAGCGCTAGCCTCGTCTTTGTTTAATGGGGTGCCCTGCAATCCCAGCTCTTCGGCGCGCCCACGCATCGCTGCGATCGCGAATTCGATATGGCGGTCGAGTTCCACGCCCAGCTCCGCCGCACCGCCAGTGATATCGTCGCGGCTCACAGAACGCGCGAAGGCTTTGTCCTTGAGTTTCTTTCGCACGCTGGTCAGATCCACTTCGTGAATACTGCGCGAGGGCTTCACGTAACCGACGGCAGTCAGGAAGCCCGCCAGTTCGTCGCAGGCGAACAATGTTTTCTCCAGGCGCGACAGGCGCGGCACGCCGCTGTAGTTGGCGTGCGACAGAATGGCCCGGCGGATTTCTTCGGGCACGCCACGCGACGCCAGAATGGGCTCGCCTTTCATGGGATGATCGGGCGCCTCCGGGTGCATCTCGTAATCGAAGTCGTGCAGCAGCGCGGTGACGCTCCACAGAAGTTCGTCCTCGCCAAAGTGGCGCGCGTAGGCTACTACACACGATTCCACCGCGAGCGCATGACGCCGCAGGCTCGCGGATTGCGTGTGCTCGCAAAGGATCTCCCAGGCTTGGTCGCGGGTAATCATTTCGTTCGCACTCCCTACAATGGTATAGCGCACAGGCGTCCGTCCGTTGTGCGCGGTCAAAGACTGTCTCTCATGGGCCGCATCCGAATTCTTTCCGATAACGTCGCCAACAAGATCGCGGCCGGCGAGGTGGTGGAGCGCCCTGCCAGCGTAGTCAAGGAACTGCTCGAAAATTCTCTCGACGCCGGCGCTACCGAGTTCCGGATCGACATTGAATCCGGAGGACGGCGGCTGATCCGACTGGCCGATAACGGCTCGGGCATGCTGCGCGACGACGCCATGCTGGCCTTTGAGCGCCACGCGACCAGCAAACTGTCCGATGTGAAGGATCTGCTGGCCATTGCAACGCTCGGCTTCCGTGGCGAGGCTTTGCCGTCGATTGGTTCGGTGTCGCGTTTGCTGCTCGAAACGCGCGCGCCCGAGGACGCCTCGGGTACTGTGGTCGAAATCGCGGGCGGCAAGATGCTGCGCTGCGACGACGCGGTGCGCACTCCCGGCACCACCATCACCGTGCGCGACTTGTTTTTCAACGTCCCCGCGCGCAAGAAGTTCCTGCGATCCGATCAGACTGAACTGGCGCACATCGCGTCGCTCGTCACGCATTACAGTCTGGCGCATCCCACCAAGAGTTTCCTGCTGCGCCACGACCAGAGAGAGCTGCTGAACGTGAGTCCAGTCACCACGCTGAGCGAACGCGTGTTTCAAGTGTTCGGTTCCCAGGTTCTCGAGGACCTGGTCGACTTGGGCGAGCGTTCCAAGGAGCTGCCTATCGGCGCGGAAGACCCGGCCGAAGCTCCGGCGGCACGGCAGTTTCGATTGCGCGGTTTCGTAAGCGGCCCGCAGGTGCAAAAGCTCAACCGCAATTCGATCTACCTGTTCGTGAACGGCCGCCTGATCCGCGACCGCATGTTGCTGCACGCGCTCTCGTCGGCGTATCACAACCTGATGCCGCCGGCGTGTTACCCCTTCGCGCTGCTGTTTCTGGATTGCGATCCGGAAGAAGTGGACGTGAACGTGCACCCGTCGAAAACCGAGGTCCGCTTCCGGCACGGCTCGCTGGTGCACGATTTTGTGCGCGACACGGTACGCGAGGTCTTGATGGAACAGCGGCCGGCTTCGCGCACACCGGCGTGGTCGCCGGGCCAGCCCGCCGCGGAGCTGCCGTATTCCGAGTTCAGCCAGCGCATCGAAAATATGCAGCCGGCGTCCTTTCCAAGTCTGTTAGGTCAAAGCCTGTCGGGTCCAAGCTTGCCGGGCGAGCCGGAAAACCCCGCGAATCTGCCGGAATTCGTCCTACGCCGTCCGCCATCGCCCGAGCCGCGCTTCGACTTCGAGCCCATGCCCGCCGCCACACCGCCCGTTTTGCGGGCTTCTATCCCAGAGACACATGGCCCGCTGTTTCCGGACTCGCAACTGCCGCCGCTCGACACGCTCGACGCGCTGAAGGACCTGCGGCCTCTGGGCCAGATCCACGACAGCTTCATCGTCGCCGCCGGACGCGACGGGTTATGGATCATCGACCAGCACGTCGCCCACGAGCGCATTTTGTTCGAACAGGTGCTGGCGCAGCGCACCAACGGCGGCACCGCCAGTCAACGGCTGCTGGTGCCCATGGTGATCACGCTGACCGCAGCCCAGCAGATCGACTACGCCCGCATCGCCGAAGAGCTGGAAGCGCTGGGCTTCGAGACCGAACCGTTCGGCAACCGGACGCTGGCGGTGAAGGCGGCGCCTGCCGGGCTCCCCGCCGGCGAAATCGAGCGAGCGCTCTTCGAGATTCTTGAAACCGCGGAGCGCGAACTGCGGCGCGCCTCGATTGAAGACGTGCGCACAGCCATCGCCGCATCGATCGCGTGCCGGGCAGCCATCAAAATCAACACGCGCCTGGAGCCCGAAAAGATCGAGTGGCTGCTAAAGACGCTCGCCGCGACCTCCTGCCCCATGAGCTGTCCCCACGGACGCCCCATCGCGCTACGCTATGGAACGCGCGACATTCTGCGCAGCTTCCACCGGATTTAGACCATGTCCTTTGACGTGCCTAATACGCTTAAAGCGGTATGGACGGCAATCTTTGTGCTGTGGGCCATCAGCAGTATCATGTCCAAGCCGATCGTCCGTACTCAAGATGACTGGCGCGGCCGAGCGGCGCTCTGGGTGGTCATGCTCGGCTGGTTCCTCCTGTTCAACAACGGCTTCAACCTCGGCCCGCTGGACGCGCGCCTTATACCAGATACGCCGGCGATCGCCTACACGGGATTCTCCATAGCCATCGTGGGTCTGGCCTTCGCGGTATGGGCCAGGGTCTACATTGGCCGCGACTGGAGCGCCGCCGTCACGCTACAGGAAGGCCACAAGATTGTTCGCACCGGACCGTACGCGATCGTGCGCCACCCGATTTACTCGGGTTTCATGCTGGCCTCGCTGGGGACCGCGATTGCGTTGGGGCCGATTGCGGGATTCGTGGGCACAGCCCTGGTGATGGGCGCGTGGGGTTACAAGTCGCGCATGGAGGAAAAGTTCTTGATCGAGCACTTCGGAGCGGAATATGAGCAGTACCGGCGCGAGGTCAAAGGACTGATCCCTTTCGTGTGGTAGCGGCTCACTTCTTCAAGTCGCGGTGCGTTTCCTTCACCCGGTATCCCGCCGCGGCCAGCCGTTTGCGGATTTCATGCGCGATCAGCACACTGCGGTGATGCCCGCCCGTGCAGCCGAACGAAATCGTCAAGTAGCTCTTGCCCTCGCCGATGTAGTGTGGCAACAGGTATACGAGTAGATTCGAGATCCGCTCGATAAATTCCTGGGTCTGCGGAAAGCTGCGGATGTAGCGGGCCACGCTCGAGTGCTTTCCGCTTAGGTCCTTAAACGCGGGAATGTAATTGGGATTCGGCAAAAAGCGCACATCGAACACCAGATCGCTGTCGGTGGGCAGGCCGTGGCGAAAACCGAAGCTGGTCACCTGAATCAGAATAGGCGACTGGCGCTTTTCCCCGCCGAAGGTGGTGTGGATCGTCTCCCGCAGCTCGTGGACGTTGAATTTGCTGGTATTGATGATGGGATCGGCCAGCGCGCGAATCGGCTCGAGCATCTCCCGCTCGCGGCGCACGTTATCCGCCACGCTCTGTCCGGTACCCAGTGGATGCGGACGGCGCGTTTCGCTGAAACGCCGGATCAATATGGCCTCGTCGGCTTCCAGAAACACCAGGCGCGACGGCACCAGCCGCCGGAGCCTCCGGAACATGGCGGGAAAACGTTCCAGCGCCTGACCCTCGCGGATGTCCACCACCAGCGCGGCGCGGCGGATGTCGGGCGCGCCCCGGACCAGCTCGGCGAACTTGGGCATCAACTCAATCGGAAGATTGTCGACCGAATAGTAACCCAAGTCCTCCAGCGCTTTGAGCACTGTACCCTTGCCGGACCCGCTCAATCCGGTGATGATCACCAGTTGGGTTCCGGCGGGTGCAGCTTTCATGGGGGCGCGTGTACTCATCCGGAACGGGCGGGGCTGAGCCGCAAAAGACTACCGTCAGGATTCTATTAAATCAAAATGTCCATCGCGGCGGCGGACCAGCACCGAAACGGTCTGTTTCTCGGCGTCCTGGTACACCAGGTAATCGCGATCCTGCTCCATTTCGAGCAGCGCTTCGTCCAGCGTCATGGGCTTGCGACCGCCCTTGTGATTCACGCGGAACACACGAGGCGCGGCCCGGCCCACGGCCTCTGGCTCCGGAGCGGAGACCGCCTCGTTCAAGGCCACCGCAGGATCTTCCTTACGGCGGTTCTTTTCGCGGAACTTGTCCACCTGCTTGTGCGCCTGCGACTCCAGTTTGTCCAGGGCGCTCGACAACGCCGTGAACACGTCCCCGTCGGAGCACAGCCCGACTAATTGATGATCGTAGAACTGCACCGTCACTTCAGCGTGATACAAATGCCGTTCGTGGGTCACAACCACGTGGGCTTCACGCTGGCCGCGCCGCTCCAGGAGTTTGGAAAGTTTAGCAAACTTCGCATCCAGCTTCTCCTGATGCGCCGGAGGCAAATCCTGTTTAATTCCTTTGTAACTTACATTCATAAGCCGGGATCCTTTGCTAGGCGCGCACTCGCCTCTGATGCGTGGAGGGGATGCGCATGTCTTCGCGATACTTGGCGACGGTCCGCCGGGTGACTTGAATGCCCTCGGCTTGAAGGCGTTCAGTAATCTGCTCGTCGGTGAGCGGATGAGCGGAATCTTCCTCTTCGATCATCTTCTTGACGCGGCGCTTCAGGATCAATAGCGGCGTGCCGCCTCCGCCGGGGCCCTGAACGGCTTCCGAGAAGAAGTAGCGCAACTCGAAAACGCCTTGGGGCGTGTGCGCGTATTTGCTAGAGACGGCGCGGCTCACAGTGGAAGGATGCACCCCGATTTCCTCGGCGATTTCCTTGATCATCATGGGTTTCAGCTGATCGATCCCGCGCTCCAGAAACTCCGTCTGACGACGTACGATGGACTGGCAGACGCGCAGAATGGTCTGTTTGCGCTGTTCGATGTTCTTGATCAGTTGCAGCGCCGACGCATACCGCTCCTTGACGTAGTTGCGGACGTCCTTGTCCGGCTCGTGATCCCGGTCCAGCATACGTTTGTAGCTGGAGTTGAGACGGATTTGCGGGATGTCCTCATCGTTGATCTGGATGAGATAATCGTCGCCGTCCTTGGAGATGTAAACGTCCGGCTCGACCTGGCGCGCGCCGGAAGCCGAGTAGGCCAAACCTGGCCGCGGGTCCAGATGCCGGATCAGCGTCAGCGCGATCTGCACGTGCTCCATGGGCCGGCGCAGCACGCGCGCGATTTCCTTGAACTGCCGCGACTCCACCAGCTTCAGGTGATCCGCCACGATCTGCCACGCCACGCCGCCCTTCCCATTGATGCTCTCGATCTGCAGCAGCAGGCATTCGCGCAGGTCGGCCGCGCCCACGCCCGCCGGGTCCAGCGTGTGAACTACGCGGATGGCTTCGACGACATCGGCGACCGGCAGGTTCTCTTCGGAGGCCATCTCCTCGGGCGTCGCGGTCAGGTAGCCGTTTTCGTCCAGATTGCCGATCACCCCGTCCGCGGCATCGCGCACGTTTTCACTCAGCGTGACCAGGGCCAACTGCGAACGCAGGTGATCGGACAGCGTGACCGGCGAGGATAGGAAGGTCTCAAACGAAGGTTTCTCCACCGTCTCGGAGGCGGGGGACTTAAATCCCGGGTCCAGGTAGTCGTTGAAGTAGTTGTCGAAGTCGATCTCGTCGAAAGCGTCGGTCGACGCCGGGGCCTCGGCAGCCGCTTCCGTGCTCTCGGCCGTGCCGGCCAACACGGTCTCACCGGCGCCGTCAGGGGTGCTATCGGCGGGCGGCCCGGCCGGGATTTCCATTTCCATGGATTCACCGGATTCCCCGGCATCCGCCGCCGCCATGGCCTGCTGGTCCGGGGTCACATCCAGAATCGATTTGTCCGCGGGATCGTGGACGCGCTCGGCCTCCAGAAGCTGCTGCACTTCCTCGGGGGAAAGCTCCTCGCCGCCTTCGGTGGATTCCTCCAGCACCGGGTTCTGGGCCACCTCGGCCTGGATCATGTCCTTCAGCTCCAGGCGGTTCAACTGGAGCAGACTGACCATCTGTACCAACCCGGGGGTCAGGATCTGTTTCTGCTGGACGCGGACTTGGAGCCTGGGGGACAGCGAACTCATTGCTTCGTTTTCAGTCTATCACTGCGCCGAGGCGCCGCTATCCGCTAGAGAGCGGTCATCGGCTATTCGTTTCCGCCAATGCTCAGAATCAGGTCCCGCTCGGCTTCCTGAAAATGGCTCAAAGGGGCCAGGTTAAAGTTCCTGCCGTCAGCCAGTTTCACGTGGAATGCCTTGAGATCCACGGCGGCGCGCTGGCTCAGATTGATGGTGAACCGGTTGCGCTTGAACTCCCGAATTTGCGACCGCGGAGCCGAAAACTCGTGCACCGAGTCGTACGCCTTGAAATGCACCTGCGACTTCGAAACGTACAGGTAGCCCTTACAGTTGGTCGTGAAATTCCCGGTGGAATGATCGTGCGCCACGTGAAATGTCGCCTGCCCGCCGTGCGCGATGGCGGCCTGATAGTTCTGAATCGCCGGGCCCACCTGGTTCAGGAAATACAGGTCCAACTCGCCCAGCTTGTCGTACGCCTGGGGACGGTTCGGGTCCATGGAGATGGCGCGGCTGAGCAATTGCTCTGCCTGTTGGTAAATATTGCGTTGCGAGGCCTGGAGTGCGGCCTGCACCAAGCCGTCGTAGGACTCCGCTGACGGCTGGCCGCGGTTGTTCTGCTGCTGTTGATTCTGTTGCTGCTGGTCTTGTTGCTGTTGGTTTTGTTGCTGTTGGTTTTGTTGCTGCTGGTCCTGTTGTCGTTGGTCACGTTGCTGTTGCTGTTGCTGTTGTTGCTGGTCCTGTTGTTTTTGCTGCTTTTGCTGATCTTGTTGTTGCTGCTGTTGTTTCCGTTGGTCCTGCGGTTGCCGCTGGTCTTGTTGTTTCGGCTGCTGCTGCTCCTGTTGTTTCTGTTGATCCTGCTGCTTTTGTTGGTCCTGCTGCTGTTGTTGCTGGTCCTGTTGCTTGTCCTGTTGTTTCTGCCGCTGGTCGTCGGAAACGCTCTTCTTGTCCTTGTCTTTGTTGTCGATCGGGGTGGACTGACGCAAGACTACGGCGATGACCGCCAAAAGGGCCACAGCGCCCAGCGCCGCCGGCCACATCCAGCGAGGGCGCTGACTCGGATGGGCCACGGCCACCGCGGCCGGTGGGGGCGGAAACCCCGCGCTAAGTTGGGCGGCGGGCACAGGAAGCGAAACAGGCGGCGGGGGCGCCGCAGGCACGCTTTGGCTGCTGGGCCCAGACGGGACTGCGGACGAGGGACCGCTGGTCTGCAACATCGCCGCCTGCTCCAACTCCCGAATGCGAGGATCGTTGCGATCCACTTTGCGCGTCGCTCCCACCGCTGCGGCGTTTCCAGTGAGCGCCAGGTTGAAATCCTCCATGGACTGGAGCCGGTCCGGGGCTCTCACCGACAGCGCCTTCATCACCGCCGCCTCGATGTTGGGCTCGATGATCACGCCCAGCTTGCCGGGAGCTTGCAGTTGATCGTCCGCCTGCCGGTCGAGCGACGGCTGCGGCACCTGTCCCGTCACGGCGTGATACAGCGTTGCGGCCGTCGCATACACGTCCGTCCAGGGACCCTGAATCCCGCTGGCGCGATACTGCTCCTCCGGCGCGTACCCCTCTTTCAGGATGATGGACAGGTTGCGGCTCTTCTGCCCCAGCGCATTGCGGGCCGCGCCGAAATCGATGAGCTTCACTTTTCCGCTGCGCGCGAGGTGAATGTTATCCGGGCTGATGTCGCGATGCAGGATGCCTTCGGCGTGCACCGACGCCAGCGCATCGGTCACCGGCAGGATCACCCGCAGCGCGGTCTCGACCGTCACCTTGCCGCCGCGCCGCTTCAGGAATTCCTCGAAGGTCATCCCGTCGAGGTACTCCATCACCAGATACGCCGTCCCGTTTTCGCGGAAAATCGTATCGATGGACACAATCCCCGGATGGTCGCGGAACTTCTTCAGCACCCGGGCTTCTTCGAGAAAACGCTCCAGCCCGTAGTCGAACTCGATCTTGGTCTGGTCGGAAAACGCCAGCACGCGCGTGTCGCCCGAAGCCCGCCCGGCCACGCCGTTGGGCATGTATTCCTTGATCGCCAGCCGCGTTTCGAGACCCACGTCCCAGGCCAGATACGTGATCCCAAATCCCCCGTGTCCCAGCGCGCGCCCGATCAGGTACTGATCCCGCAAGATGGTGCGGGGCTTCAGTTGCAGCGAGTTTTTGGGGACCATATCGGCAGGATGCCCGCACTTGGGACATATCGGGTCGCCCGAATCGTCCTCCATGCACCCCATGCACAGCTTGTTTACGTCCATGCCAGGGTCCTCCGCACGATCACTCCGATGGCGGAATAGTTATCGTGACCGTCAGCGGCATGCGTCCGAATCCGAGCCTCCATTTTGTTCAGCCAGTCGCTTGACGTGGACGAGGATCGCAGATCCTCAGTCATCTCGGCCTCCGTAAGCCACTCCCAGAACCCGTCGGAAGCCAGCAAAAACGCTTCGCCCACACGTGGCGCGCGCTCTTCCCGTGCGATCTCCACGCCCACTTCCGGTCGCGAGCCCAAACTCCGCAGCAGGCGATTTCGGTCTTCGTGAAAGCGAATCTGATCCTCGCGAATCTCCCCGGCGTCAGCCAGCCGCTGCGGGACGCTGTGATCTTTCGTCCGCTCGCAGGTTTTCCCCGCGAAGTGGTACAGACGCGAATCGCCTGCATGGGCCCACACGGCGGCATCCGGAGACGCCAGCAGCGCGACGATCGTGGTGCGCATGGATTGCAACTCAGGTTCGGATTGCTGGCGCTCCAAAATGGTTTGATTGGCGCGGCCGATGTGCGCGGTCAAAGCTTCCGGCGAAACGCCCGGATTCTCGCGGAACCCAGCCAGCACGGTGTCCACCGCCAAATGTGAGGCCGCCGCGCCGCCGTGATGGCCGCCCAGCCCATCGGCCAAAACCCAGCAGCCGCTTCGTCCGCTCATGAAATATCCGCAGGAATCTTCATTATGCTCTCTTCCCCCAGCCGAAGAAATGGAGGCGGTGTGGAACGACGCCCATCGCACGCTCGAGGGGCTCCTTTACGGCTCCATCGCGACTTCGAACTGGTTGCGCAGGTCGCCGATATAGAAGCGGTCTCCCGCGCGCAGCTCCCGCGTCAGGTTGGGCGTCAGCCGTTCACCGCTGGCCAGGAATGTCCCGTTGGTCGAGCCGTGGTCTTCGAGCATAAATACGCCCCGTCCAGCGTCCCAACGCACCGAGCAGTGCCGCTTCGAAACGCTGGAAGCATCTCCAGTGAACACCAGGTTCGCAGCGCTGGGATCGCGGCCTAGCGTGCTCGATCCGCTCTCGAGCGGAAAGGACGATCCTGCGTATTGTCCGGAAATCCCCTTGAGCACGGGCTTCCGGGTCACCGCCACGGGCACTGCGGCACCCATCGCATAGGGCGGAGCCGCGCCCCCGTAAGGAGCCGGCGGCATTCCCGGATATTGCGCCGGCGGCCCGCCCGGATACGGCGCCGGTTGCGGAAACTGGGGCAGCTGATGGCGCCCGGTCACGACCTGCGCCACCTTCTGCCGCGCCGGACGGAAGGCCAGGATCAACAATCCCACCACGATCGCCACCGGAATCCATTCGGTCCCTTCCGGCAGCCGCCACGGACTCCGCGGGGCTTGCTTGCCTTGCTTCTCCCCTTCTTTGCCGGCCTTGTCGCCTTTGTCGGCGCCTTTCGGTGGAGGCGCGCTGCCGCTGCTGCTATTGCTCGATCCGCCGCAAGGTTGATCGGTAACGCTGGGTTGCAATCCGGCCGCCTTCAGCGCGTCGACCAATGGGTCGATCACAAACGCGTATTCGTTGCCGTCCTTCATCGTCAGGTTGATCCCGATCACGTTCGCGCAGGCGTCGAACAACGCGCCTCCGGCGTTGTTGGGATTCATCGTCAGCGACGTCTTGAACAGCGGAACATTTTTGTCCCCCGCCGAACTGGAGCCGGTCAGCTTCCCTTCCACCAGTTGCGGCGCACCGTTGTCGCCCGGCTTGGGATACTGCACGGAATAGACGGCCTCGCCCTGCTGCTGCAACTTTCCCGGCGAGATGCTGACGCCCGGATGATTCAAGGCCTGTGACAGTTCCAGAATCGCGATCTCGGTGTCGTCGTTGCTCCAGATCACTTTTCCCGGCGCCGCGTCGTCTTTTCCGACAAACACGATGGGGGTCACTTGCTCGCCCTTGTCGGACTTCCCGCAACAATCCTGGACGTTGGACACCACGTGACGGGAATCGATGAAGAACCCTCCGCCGCGGCTCACAAAGTTCACTCCCTGCTTGCCGTCGGAAACCGCGCCGAACACCAGCGCGCTCGATCCGCCCATTTTCTGTGGATCGGGTTGCGCCGCCGCAGCCGCCGCGAACGAGGCGGCCAGGATAGCGAGCCGTGTCGGGTGCCTCATTTTGCGCCTCCAGGAATGCTTTGCGGCTGCTTTGCATCGGGCTGAGAAAAGGGATTTGGCGCGTTGGGATCGGGCGGGGGGATAGGCCGGTCCGCATCATGCGGGGGCGTTTGCGGCGGTGTTTTATCCGCAGGAGCGGCATTCCGCCGCAAGCCTGTGCCCCCCGCTTGTACCCAATGCGACCAATACCACCAACCCCCGCCGCCCGCGCCGAGTAACAGGATCAGGACCAAAACCCAAGTCCAGCCCCGCCCCCGCGCAGGAGTGTGCGCGCCCGGCGTCATGCCCATCCCCTCAGGCACGGCTGAAGCTTGGCCCGGAGGCCCTGCTGGAGCCAGTGCCGAAGGCACTACTGGGGGCTGGCCCGGAGACGGCGTCGGGGCCGGCGGAGGCCAGCCCGTGTTGACCATGTCCGTGGCCGCCAACGGAGGCGGTGCGGGCGCGGGAACAAATCCCATTTGCGGAGGCTCCGCCGGCGCTGGCGTCGCAACCTCCTCCACCGGGATTCGCACCGTCCTCGCCATCTGCTCCGCGGCCTGGACTTCGGGCAGCACCGGCGCTGCGAATTCCGCGGGCCGCACGAACGACCCCGACTGTGGCGAGACGTTGACCGGCTCCCCCTCGACTGTGACCGAGAGAACCGTAACGTTGTCCTGGCTCTCTTTGCGCCGCGCCAAGGTTTGCTGCACCAGCGTCTCCGGCCAGCCCTGCGGATCGCCTGTCAGGCACGCCGTGATCTCCGCGGGAGACAGCGTCTTGAACATCCCGTCGGACGCCAGCAGGATGGTGTCTCCCTCCGCCAGCATCAGCGGTTCCGGCGTCAGGTCGATCTCCTCCAGCACCTCGGCCCCGATAAAGCTGGTCAGCGACTCGCGCTCCGGATGCGTCATCGCCGCTTCGACCGACATGGTCCCGCGCCTCACCGCCTGATCCAGGTGGTTGGCGAACACGTGCGGATAATTCACCATCCGCATCTGGCCGCCGCTGACCTGAAACAGGCCGCTGTCGCCCACCGAAACCCAATACAGGCGGGCGAGCCCCGGGCCTCCGTCGAGCAGCGTCGCGGCGACCAGCGTAGTGCCGATGCCTTCGGCGCGCCCCAGACTGTGCGCCAGCGCCACCACTCGCGCGTTGGCCTCCCGCACGCTGCGATCCAGCGCCGCCGGAACCGGTTCCTGCGGCGTCTTGCGCCCGTAGGCGTCCAGAAACGCCCGAACCGCCGTGCGCCCGGCGAGGTCGCCGTGCTCCATGCCACCCATCCCGTCGCAGACGACCGCCAGGAAACCGCCGTGCTGGATGAAGTTTACGTCGTCGGGATCGGCGAAGCCGAACGAATCCTGCTGGGAGTGGCGTGCTCCGATGTGCTGCGCGTTACCGGGCAGAAAGCGCATTCCGCGTCTCAGGGTTTCGCAGTCAGGCGCCCGCGGGCGTCCAGGAATATTGGTCGCCGCAGAACGGGATCAGCACCAGCTTAGTCTGCCCGATCTCCAGAATGTCGTCGCGCTTCATTTGCGCCGGCGAATGTACGATCTCCCCGTTCAGGTACACCAGTCCGGAGGAATCCCCCGGCAGCACCCAGAACACCTGCTTTTTCGGATCGAAAATCACTACGCCATGCTTTTCGCGCGACACCGTCTCGTCGCTCGGAACACACACGTCCATCAACGGCGAACGGCCAATGAAATTTTTCTCGGTGTGCAGCCGGAAATCGCGTCCCCGGTCCGGCCCGTCCAGGCATACCAGCCAGCCCACCACCGGATCGTGCTTGCCGTGCCCACCGGTATCCTGCCCCAACCGGCGCGTCGCCGGGGCTGGAGGTCCACCCGGCGCAGGTCCCGCCGCGGGTGCGGGCATCGCCAACGGTGGCGGCCCTCCCGGTAAAGGCGGCGGCGCGGCTCCCGGACCGGGTGCGAGTCCTGCCGAGCCCAGCGCCTCCATTGCTCCCGGACGCACCGGCATGGTCTTCGCGCCGCCGCCCATTTCGGCATCCGCCGGCAGCGCGCACCACGGGCACGCCGAATGTTTCGACGGATCGAAAAAGTGCCCCTGCGGGCAGCGGACCATTTTGTCAGCCATGCATACCTCGGGGGTCCCCGCACTGGACACTTCGCCCCGCGCTTGGGGAACCATTCGCGTCGGGAACCATTCTAGGATACCTTCGTCATCTCTTGCTCGCCCGATTTCCCCCCGTCGCCGCTATTTCTGTTTCGTTTGGTTGTCGGCGTTCAGCAGCCGCTCTTTCGGCACGGTGATTTCGATCTTCTGCGTATAGGGCTTGTCTTTGTCGTTCTGGTTGTAAGTCACCGTGACCACGCCAACCTCTACCATCGCTTGGGCCTCGGTCACCCGAAACCCCGGGATCTGCTGAAAGTCCGCATCGGTGGAAATCGAGCCCGCGGCCACGAAGGCACCGGCGGCGGGGTCGTGCTTGATGACCTTGAGCAATACGTGATACTTTCCTCCCGGTGTATCGCGCACCATAAAGTACGCACCCGCGCGGCCAAAAACAGACAGGTCGCCGTGCCAGTTGACCGGCTGCGACTTGGTCACATCCGGCTTAGCCGTGCGTCTCTTGTTGTCGGTGGTCTCGCGATCGTCGGAAACGTAGAGTTCGGCTTGGTCCTCGGGGCCATCGGCAAGAAAAAACAGTTGCGACACGAAAGGATTGCGCATCTGCATTTGATCCATGGACGAGCTGTTCGACTTAGCCTGATCCTGCAGTTGCTTGTTTTGCGCCCTAAGCTGGGTCACCTGGTTCTCCAGATCCTTGCTGTAATCCTGGAATTTCTTCAGCGTGTCCTCGAGCTGCTGGATGCGTGCCTTGGCTTCTTCAAACGTCTGGGGATCCACGCCCGGCGGCACTTCGGGCGCTTGCTTCGCGGCATTCTTGCCGATGCTGTAGTAGGGGAAAAGCATGATCATCATGAAGGCGAACGTCCCCAGCGCGCCGCAGAGAATATCCAGCAGCGACATGTTGAAGATGTTGACTTCCCGATTTCGCGATTTCATGTGGGCCCCGGGCGTTTCAGCCCGCCGTCATTACCCCGCATACAAGCGGTTGATCAGATTCCGCAACACGTAGGTGCCGGAGAGGTTCACGGCTTTCTCTTCCTGCTCGTTGACCAGGTACAGCAGGTACACCAGAACCGCGCTCTCCGCCAGCGCCACCATGGTGCAGTCGAATCCCAGCGAGAGGGTTTTCGCGATTTCGGCCATGTCGATCTTGGAGGAATCCGACGGCACCGCCGCCAGCGACCCGCCCAAACCGATCACCGTGCCGATGAATCCCAGCGTCGGCACCAGCCACGCGATGTAGCGCACCAGCCCGTAGCGCATGTCCACGCGATGCTCGATCAACTCCAGCGAGCTGCTCATCACCGCGACGGTCTGGTCCACCGACCGGCCGCTCTGGAATTGCAAAATGCACAGGTCGATCAGCGACGGCAGGAACCCGTGCTCGCCGTCGAACTGGTTGGCGACGCGGTGCCGCAGCATGCTCAGGTCCTGCGCCTGCAGCACCGTGTGCGGATCCTCCGGCAGTAGTCCCCTGTGCGCGAACGCCAGTTCGCGAGCGCCCACGCGCCAGCGCACGAACAGCTCGCCCAGGCCCAGGAAAAAGAACAGGTGTTCGAAGTTCTGAATCGTGAACGGATAGATGGTCGAGTGCCGGTCGAGCAGCAGTTGCGCCGCGCGCTCGCCGGGTGCCAGCACGCCCGTCAGCACGGCGACAAATAGCACGGCCAGAGCCGCCGAACTCGCCATGGTGATCCGGCGATCAGGCAAGACCCAGTACGGCTGGCGATACGCGACATTGGGAACCAATTGAGCTGGAGTCATCGATGGCATCCTGGACAAATCTGGCCGAACGTCTTAATCGCTCCGCACTCGCAGCGCACCAGAGGGCCGCCGGCCGGCCGTGGCGGTGCGGCGGGCGGTGCGGCAGGCGCACCCGGACCGGCGTGGTGCGCCGGGGGCGGTGGCAGTGGCGGCGTCGCATACGGTGCCGCATGCGGTAGTGGACCGGCCACCGGCGGCGGGGTGGGCAGCGCCGGGTGAGTCAACGCCCCGGGCTGCTTGGCCTCCACTGCTTCCACGATCTCGCCCGCGCTCAGCATGACGCTGCCCAGACGAATGTAGTCGCCCGGCAGAATCACGTCCTGGTTCAGCGGAAACTTGGACTTGCCCCGCACCACCGTGGTGCCGTTTACCGATCCGCGGTCGGCCATCATCAGCGCGCCGTCGTCGGCCAGCCAGATTTCGGCGTGCAGACGGCTCACCGAGTCGTCAAAAATGGGAACGTCGCAGTGCTTGTCGCGCCCGATCGTAAATCTGCGTGACATTGTTTTCCCGCCCCTAACCTTAGACCAACGCCGGAGACAAAATTATACCCAAGCTCCGTACCTCCTCGGGAACAAGCGTACCTTCGTTACGAATCCGCGCCCTACTGCGTAGGCCGCAGCGGTTGCCAGCCCGGCCCCGGCGATGTATCCGAGTTGACCACGTCGCCCCTGCCGTTGGTCCAGTATCCGCTCTTGGGTCCCGTGTACACGTTGCGAGGATTGCCCAGAGGATCGACGGTAGGAGTGATGCCGGTAAGAATGTTGCCAACAGCCTCCACCTGGGCCGCCTGCCGAGCCTGCCCGCGCAGGAACCCGTTCACCTGGTTCTGCATGGCCTGCATCCGCACTTCGAACTGCGCCACTTGCTGCGATAGCTGCCGCAAACGCGCCTGCTGCCGCGCGCGTTGATACGCCAGCCCTTCCTCATCCAGCTTTTTCTGACGCTCTCGCCAATCCGGACTCAGCTTAAATGACCGCTCGCATCGCGCCACCACGCTGAGCGCCATCGGTGTCTGTTCCGGAGCGGCCAGGAAACTGGCGAGCTGCACCTGCCACAATTGCCCGGTAAGCGTAGTCTTGGACCAAACATAAGCCGTCCGGGCGCCCGCGCTCGATTGGCAACCATACCTGACCTGGCCCGAACTTGCCTTGTTTCCTTCGGGCAGCAGATATCCGTCGGCAGGTTCGGCGCCCGCAGTCGCCTCCGCGGTGAGCCCCGAGCACTGACTCTTGAAGCGAGCCTGCGCATACACCGCCGCGAACTCCTGTCCGGTGCGGTACCGAGCGATCGTTCCCTGCGCCTGCGCCCCCAGGTCGTAGACTTCGCCTTCCCGATGAAGTTGGTCCGGGAAAAAATACGTCGGAATCGAGACGTCGCCCAGACGCAGGCTGACTTTACCATCCGGCGATCTCAGGTCCAGCATGATCCGCTCGTCGGAGTAGCCCAAGCGGAACATTCCGCCCTTCACGGTCCACCCTTGCGGGACATCGAGCGTATAGGCCTTCTCCAGGGGATCTTCAAATTTGGTCCACGCCAGGGCCGCAGCGGAGGGCGTGAGGGGCGCGTTAGGCGAGGGCAAGTTTTGCGCGCGGAGCCCAACTGCCCCTCCCAACATCAGGCCCAGCCAAATAGCGATCCACCTCTGCGTCCACCTGCGGGTCATGAGCTGACCGTAAGTATATCCCAGGCCGCGCCGTTCCCGGTCAACTCTCGCCAACTCTCGCCAAGGCGCAAAGACGCAAAGAAAGTCTTTCTTCTTGGCGTCTTAGCGCCTTGGCGAGAGTTAATCCTCCATCCGGTTGACGATTCGCGTGATACCGTCTTTGATCAGGGCTTCATTGAAGTTGATGAGTAGGCCCAGCCGCTTGTCGGACAGGCGTAAATACGTGAGCAATTGCTTCTTGTGCACGTCGCCCAGTTTCGCGAGGGATTTGATCTCGACGATCACCTTGTCCGCCACCACCAGATCGGCCCGGAATCCGATCTCGAAGTGAGTTCCCTCATAGACCACAGGTATCGCCACCTGCGAAGCGACATTAAGACCGCGTTTGACTAGTTCGCTCGCCACCACTACTGCATAGACGGACTCGAACAAACCAGGGCCGAGACCGACGTGCACGCGATAAGCTACGTCCACGACTTCGCGAGCTATGTCGTTCTCATTCATCTCTCGCCACGCTGCGAGGGCGCAGAGAACTATTGCTGCGTGCGCGGCTCGGTGCGTTTGAGTTGCGCCGGACGCGGACCCTGCGTGAGATTATCCGCGGCCTTCTGTTTGGCCGCGTCGCTTACCGTGATGTTGTTCACCACCATGTGAGCGCCCGCCGCTTTAGCCATGCGCGTGGCCGCGCCCTTGTGCTGCAGTATCGTAGTCGAGCCGGCCCAGTAGGCCACCCCGCCCTGCACCCGCACGGTGAACCCGTCCTTGCCGATCTTGGACTTGCCCAGTTTGGCGCGAATGGCGGCTTCGATCTCCTTATCCTGCTGTGCGTTCGTGCCTTGTGCCGCGGGCGCGGCCTTGGGTTTGGCGGAAGGCGCCTTGGCATCTGTGCCCAGCAACGCGGAGGCAGCCAGCAACGCGAGAAAAAAGTGTTTCACCGCAGGATGAGTCCGGATACGTCCGGAATAATCTCATCGGAAAATCACTCGGCGAGGTGCATCTCCAACTGCTCCAGCGTGACCGCCGCAGCGCCCATTTGCTCGATGGCGAGCGCCGCCGCCGCCGTCGCGATCTGCATCGCCTCGACCCACGACGCCCCGGAGGTCACCGCCATCGCCACCGCCGCCAGCACCGTATCCCCCGCGCCCGTTACGTCGAACACCTGCCGCGGCTTCGACGCCACATGCGCCACTTGTTCGCCGCCCGCGAATAGAGTCATGCCTTCGGCGCCCTCGGTCACCAGCACGCGAGTGCCTTCCAGCAGCTCCGACAACCGGCACCCCGCGGCCAAGGTATCGGCGTGGCTCGCCACCGGCATGGTGGTCAGCAGCGCCAGCTCCGCCCGATTCGGCTTCAGCAGCGTCGCCCCGCGATAGCGCTTATAGTCCGAGCCTTTGGGGTCGATGAACACCGGCTTACCGGCTTCGACCGCGCTGCCGATCACCGCCTCCAGCAGCGCCGGAGCCAGGAACCCCTTGGCGTAATCGGAAATCACGATCGCTTGAGCGCGCTCCAGCTCCCGCGCCACCAGCGCCGCCGCGCCTAGCGCCAGTTCGCCCGGAATCGGACCTGTGTGCTCGGCGTCCACCCGCACCACCTGCTGATGTCCCGCGATGATGCGCGTCTTGGTGGTTGTTCGCCGCCCCGCGAGCGTGAACAACCCCGCGGCGTTCACCCGCGATTCCTCCAGGGCGACCCGCAGCTCCACCGCTTCGGTGTCCTCGCCGGCGACTCCGAACAGTGTGGCCGCCGCTCCTAGCGCCGCCAGGTTCGCCGCCGTGTTGCCCGCGCCGCCCGGCCGCAGCGAACTACGCTCCAGCCGCACCACCGGCACGGGAGCTTCCGGCGACAGACGCGAGGCTTCGCCCCACCAGTACCGGTCCAGGATGACGTCGCCCAACACCAGCATGCGCTGGCCGGGAAATCGCTTCAGAAGCGCACAGGCCGCTGCGGCATCCTCGCGGCGGTCCGTTGTGCGCGCGTTCATAGTGCCGAGCAAGCCCTTAATCTAGCAGAATAGAAGTTCCCCGTGAAAATTCTCACTCACGCCGAGACGGATGCCTGGGTCGCCCGCGAGCGCGCCGCCGGACGCCGTATCGGCTTCACCTGCGGCAGCTTCGACGTGCTCCATGCCGGACACGTCCAGTATTTAGCCGCAGCCCGCCAACTGTGCGATCGCCTGCTGGTAGCGGTCAACTCGGACGAGTCTATCCAAAGTTACAAGAGCCCCCTGCGCCCCGTGAATCCGGAAGCCGAGCGCATGTACGTGATCGCAGGTCTGGAATCGGTCGACGCCGTAACCCGCCTCGACGACGACCGCCCGCTCGCGTTGATCGAGCGCTGGAAGCCCGACCTGTACATCAAAGGCGGCGACTACTCCGTCGATTCCTTGCGCTCCGGGGAAGCCGTACGCGCTTATGGTGGCCGTGTGGAAGTCATCCGATCGCGGTTCGAGACCAGCACCACGCGCCTGTTCGAGCGCATCGCGTTGCTGGAGGCGCACGCCGCACCCCTGCCCGCGCCCGCCCGCGAGTTGCGCGGGCTAGTGTTGCTGGACCGCGACGGCACGCTCATCCGCAACGTCCCGTTTCTCCATGATCCAGCCCAAGTGGAATTGCTCCCGGGAGTAGCCGAAGGCCTAAAAGCGTTACAGGATGCGGGCCTGGCGCTAGCCATCGTTTCCAACCAGCAAGGAATCGGCCTGGGCTACTTCAAGATGCAGGATTTCATCGCGGTGAACCAGGAGCTGTTCCGGCAGCTAGGCCCGCACGGTATCAAAATCTCCCGCGTGTATTTCTGCCCGCACTCTCTAGCCGACGATTGCGCCTGCCGCAAACCGGGCACCGCGATGATCGACCGCGCCCGCCGCGACTTCAACGTCCCCGCGGAACGCACCTTCGTAATCGGCGACACAGCAGCAGACAAGGAAGCCGGCGCCGTTGCGGGATGCCCCACGTTCCAAGTCGGGGAATCCAATTTCGCGAATGCCGTGGAGTGGGTGGTCAATCAACTCGGCGGCTAGGTACGCGAGCAAAAGAAAGCCCGCCGCCGTGGACCGAGGCGCTGCGAGCCGTAAGCCGTTGCCGTCTCCGTCGCGAATCCACGCGCCGTGAGTTGAGTGCAAATCGTAGCAGTGTCGAAAAGCCGTATCGAGTGTATCTCGCGTCCCCGCCGATACAAACGATCCACCCTGCGGAAGGTCTCGATGCTTCTCAACAGCGTGCGCGAGTTCTGGTCTTCCGTAGTATCTGCCAATACGGCCCAATCGTCTCCTGAACTCCAAACCCGTCCCGCAAGCGATGGCTCGCCCAGCTCGATTACATCGAAGATGAGCAATCCTCCGGCGGGCAGAGCGCGAGACGCCCGCTGAAAGAAGCCGCCGACCAGTGTCTCGGCGTCCGCTCCCTCGGCGTGGTACGTCAAAGGCTCCCCCAATGCGATGATGGCCTCGCAAGCCGGAATCCCCGCTTCGTAAACAGACGCGTTTACGAAACTCGCCTTCGGGACAACCGCGCGCGCGATGGACAAAAGTTCAGCGGAACAGTCGATGCCGGTCGTTTCAAACCCTGCCTCGACCAGTGCCGCAGTCAAAGGCCCAGCGCCACAACCCACATCCACCACCCTGCGGATGGGAATCGCTGCAGAGTTGAGACGCCGCACAATTTCGGGCGCGGCACCCCTTGCCAGTCCGCCGAACCCTGCCGCTTGTATATACGCAAGATCCCGCCCGTACAGCGATTCCACACTGGACTGTTTTCGCCGCGTCGCCATGGCCGTCACGAAGCCTCGGATCTGCCAGATAGAGTCTACTTCGGATCGCGAGGAAGCCGATGCGCGCCTTCCGCCGGCGGCTCTCCCAGCTTTTTGAATTCCTTCTTCACGTTCTTGGCCAGATTCTCAATGTCCCGGCGATCAAGCCCAGCACGACGGCGTGATCTTTCTGCGTAGCCTCCAGTTGCTCGATCTTGCGGGCCAGGTCTTTGTTCGTCGCCAGCACCTCGCGCAGTTTCATGAACACCCGGATAATGAAAATGTTCATCTGCACTGCGCGCTCGCTGTGGAGCACCGATGACAGCATGGCCACGCCGTGTTCCGTGAAAGCGAAGGGGGGCGGCGGAGTCCCATTCTGGCAGCGGGATTGGAGGTCACAGTTTGTGACCTCCAATGTTCTAGTTCCTCATCATTCAGTGGGAACATGAAATCTTCCGGAAACCGTTCCAGGTTGCGTTTCACCGCCTGGTTGAGCGCCTTCGTAGGGACCTGGTAGAGCTCCGCCAGGTCGGCATCGAGCATGACTTTCTGCCCGCGGATGAGATAAATGCGGCGTTCGATCAGCCCAGCGGCGTGAGCCATCCGGCCGCCGACTGAAGGAAGCGTTTCGGCCATCGGCGCCTTACGATTCGCCCGCCCACTTGATCAGCGCATTGCACGGCCGGTTCAGCGGATCCTCAAAATGATTCGGGCACACCCGCACCGAGAAGCCCAGCCGCCCCGTGGAGACGGGCGTGAATTCACGCTCAAACAGGAAACTGCTTCCACGTTCCCGGCCGGGTTCCCCCCTCGGGGATAGCGTCAGGACCTGGGTGTCGGCGAGCTCGTCGTTCGGTCCCACCCGTCCCACCACCGCTTCCACGCGCACATCCTCGGGCTTCAGTCCGGCCAGATCCAGTTCGGCCCGCAAGGGAACCGCGGCGCCCGCCGAAACGGACGCGTCCACCCCCGCGCCGCAATCCAGGAAACGCACCCGCGGCCACACTTCGGCTACGTGATGGCCCCATTGCGCCCGCTCGCGCGCCATCGCGAAGCGGTTTTGGCGCATCACTTCGAAGGCCCGGTGCGCCGGCTCATAAAGTTGCGAACGGTATTCGCCCACCATGCGCTGGCAATTGAAATGGGCGCTCAGGTAGCCGACGGATTGTTTCATCCTCCGCATCCACTCCGCCGGCACGCCCTGCTCCCGCGCTTCGTAAAACATCGGCACCACTTCGTTTTCGAGAATCGAATAAATCCCCGCGGCATGCGCGTCGTCGCGATCCTGCGAGTACGGCTCGCGGCCGCCCACCGCCCAGCCGCCCGTGGCCTCCGCCGCTTCGTCGAACCATCCGTCCAGGATGCTCAGGTTGAGTGCGCCGTTCAGCCCGGCCTTCATGCCGCTGGTGCCGCAGGCTTCTTCGCCGCGCCGTGGATTGTTCAGCCAGATATCCACGCCGCCCACCAGCTCGCGCGCCACCTGCATGCTGTAATCCTCCACGAAGACGACATGCCGCGCCAGTTGCGGATCCCGCGAGTACGCCACGATCTCGCGGATCAGCGTCTTGCCGGGAATATCCATGGGGTGCGCCTTACCGGCGATGATGATCTGCACCGGACGCGTGGGGTTGGTGAGGATGCGCTTCAGCCGCTCCAGATCGCGGAAGATCAGGTTGGCGCGTTTGTAAGTGGCAAAGCGCCGCGCGAATCCGATGGTCAGCGCCTCCGGATCCAGCGCCTCGCTCAGCCGCTTGACTTCGGACTCCGGGGCCTTGCGTTCCGTAGCGCTGGCCGCCGCTCTTTCGCGGAAGAACGCGATCATACGCCGCTTGCGGCGGCGGTGCGCCTCCCACAAATCCGCGTTGGGGATTTCGGCCACGTGCTGCCACGCCTGCGGATCTTCATCGCCTTCCCGCCAGTCCGGTTGCAGGTACTGGTCGTACAGCGCGGCGAAGTCGCCGTTAATCCAGGTGGGCAAATGGACTCCGTTGGTGATGGAGGTGATCGGCACTTCCCACACCGGCAGGTTGGGCCACAGGCCCGCCCACATCTGCTGCGAAACGCGGCGATGCAGCCGGCTTACAGCGTTGCGGTACGCCGCCGTCTTGAACGCCGCTACGGCCATCGAGAACCACTCGCTCGCGTCCGCGGGATTCTGCCGGCCCAGCGCCAGAAACTCCTCGAACGGAATCCCCGAACTCCGGCAAAACCCTTCGAAGTATCCATGCATCAGCCCGGGATCGAATACATCGATCCCCGCGGGCACCGAGGTGTGGGTCGTAAATACATTGTTGCTGCGCGAGGCCTCCAGCGCTTCGTGGAAGCTCAGTCCTTCATCGGCCATCAGCACCCGGATCCGCTCCAGGGCCAGAAACGCCGAGTGCCCCTCGTTCATGTGGAACACCGTGGGGTGCAGATCCAATTCCTTCAGCGCCCGCAGGCCGCCGATACCCAGCGCGATCTCCTGCCGGATCCGCTTATGCGAATCGCCGCCGTAAAGCTGGCCGGTGATATCCCGGTATGTGGGATCGGTGTTTTGGGGGATGTTGCTGTCGAGCAGATACAAACGCACCCGCCCCACCTGCGCCAGCCACACTTTCAGGAACACGTCCACCGCGCCCATGCGAACGCTCACCACCAGATCGCTGCCGTCGGGCCGCAATACTGGCGCGATCGGCAAAGCGTAGAAATCGTTAAGCGGCGTTTTTTCCTGCTGCCAGCCGTCCGGGTCGAGCGATTGCACGAAATACCCCCGCTGGTACAGCAGCCCCACGCCCACCAGCGGCAGGTGCGCATCGCTTGAAGCCTTCAGGTGATCGCCCGACAGAACGCCCAAGCCTCCCGAGTAGATGGGCATGCAATCCAGCAACCCGTACTCCATCGAGAAATACGCCACCAGCATCCCGGCGTGCGGGCGGCCGCCGGGTGTCGCGGAGTCGGGTCGGGAAGCCGACATGTACGCGTCAAACGTCGCGCAGACGGCCCGGTAAAAAGCCAGATACCGGGGATCGGCAGCCGCACGCTCCAACGCCGCCTGAGGCACCTGCCCCAGCATCACCACGGGATTGTGGTTGGAGGCCTTCCAGGCGGCTGGGTCCAGCCGCCGGAACACCGCCCGAACCGTATGATGCCAGCTCCACATCAAATTCAGCCCCAATGAGGAGAGCCGCGACAGCGCCGGAGGCAGCGCCGGCCGCACCAAGAACTCTTTCAAGGGACGGATCTGGAAGGACATGGACCTCTTAACCCAACAGGACTCGAAACTTTTGAGCATAACAGAAGCCGTGAGCGCCGCGGTTCGCGATAAGCTGGGGATCGATGCCCGGTCTGCGCTTTTCTGTCCGGTTGCCGAAATCGGCACGCGTTGTCGCCCCGCGTGTCGCGTTATGTGTCGCCCTATGTGCCGCGCTGTGCACCGCCCTGCTGCTGTCCGCCTGCCAGCGGAAGAAACCCATTGTCATCGGTACGAAATCCGGTTCAGGACAAATCCTGCTGGGCGAAATCGTGGCCCAACACCTGGAAGCGCGCCTGACCGGTGTCAAGATAGAGCGGCGTCCGGGAACGGGTGGCACTCCGATCCTGTTTCAGGCTATCGCCGGCGGCGAAATCACCATCTATCCGGAGAGCACCGGCGTTATCGCCACCAGCATTCTGAAGGAGCCGCCTTCGCCGGACCCGGCAGTTGTGCTGGAACGCGCGCGCCTGGAAATGGCCCGCATCGCTCAACTGGACTTGCTCGAACTCGGCTTTGAGGACGGCCCGGCGATGGTCATCCCGGCAGGCGGCGACGGCGGGGAAATCACCCTGAGCCAAGCGGCCCAGGGCAAAGCGCGCTGGAAGGTGGCGATGACGCCGGACTTCGAACAGAGCGCCGATTTTCAAGCCCTGAACAGGTACCATCTGCCGCTGGCCGCGCCCTTGCGCTCGCTGGAGGCTGCGGAATTGTTCGACGCCCTGGCCCAGGGTGGCGTGAACATGGTCGTTACCACCGCGAGCGATGGCCATCTCACCACTCCGCAGTGGAAAGTGCTCCAGGACGACAAAAAAGCGTTCCCCGCGCAGCAAGTCTGCCTGTTGGTGCGCCAGGACCGGCTCGCCGGCGAGCCCGGTCTGCGCCCGGCGCTGGAGGAGCTGTACGGCAAAATGACTCTGGACGCGATGCGTAAGCTAAACCACCAGATCGAGATAGACCACACCGACGTGGCCGCAGTGGCGCGCCAGTTCCTGGCTTCCGTTGGTTTGCGCTAAGGGCCAAATTGTAAAAACTCTTCAGGGAACAAAACCTTTCCAGGAATCGTCAGTCTATGTAACAAAGCAGCTAGCCTCCGTGCGGACCTCTTTCCCCAACAACAAACCCCCGCACGGAGGCCCCTAGAAGCATCACAGGCGCGCCCTGGGGAGTGGTCACGGCTGGATGTTCAGAGACACGTTCTGCGCGCTCTGCGCGGTTCCGAAGTCGAGCATGATCGACTGATTCCCAGCGGGCGTCGAAGCCGGTATGGTGATTCGCACCTGATACAGACCCGGCGCCACCAGCGCCACGAAACTTGGATTCACGGCCACCCCGCCGATCAACACACTGAACGTGGACGTCAGAGCGTACGCCCCATTGAAGTCGAGATCTGTTATGAATGGCGTCGCTGGCCCCAACCCAAGCGCATACAAATCGACGGTCTCGCCGGCCCGCGCCGCCCGCGTCACCCGTGGATCCGCCGATGCGTTTCCCAAGAATTCGCCCGTGGCGGGATCGACGGCTGTCACGGAGAACTGAGGGGGCAAAGTGCCCGGACCGGCGTTGCTGTAGATCGCCGGAAGGAAATGCGTACTCTGGATCTGGTACGAGCTACTAGCATTGCCCTGATTCGTGACTACGATCGATATCTGCCCCAGCTCAACTCCTGCCGGCACCAGGGCATTAATCAGCGTTGGGCTCACATAGTTTAGTGGCGCAAAGATGCCCCCGATCGTAACCGTCACGCCGCCCAGTGTCGTCGGCAAGAGCTGATTCGGCTGCGGCGACCAAGCCAGCGCAGCGCTTGCCAGATTACTGCCGTAGATCGAGATCCACGCACCCGGCGCAACACCGTGGGTGTAAGTCCATGGCTCTGCCACGCCGCCTTGCGTGATAGACGGAAGCGGCGGTCCGGCGGCAGCCTGACTGACCACGAAGACCTGTGTTCCAACTTGAATGTTGCCGGTCCGAGCGCTTCCCGTGTTTGCGTCCACGGAATAACCCACCGTGCCATTGCCCGAGCCAGTCCCTCCCGCAGTGATGTGAATCCAAGTGTCGTTGGTAGTCGCAGTCCAGGAACACCCCGCGCCCGCTGCAACGCCGAATGTTCCAGTGCCGGTCCCTCCACCCAAGCTCGCGGAACTCGCCTGCAAACCGATGGTGCACTGCGCCGCGGCGTCCTGGCTCACGTTCAATGTTTGTGACCCGGCTTGAATCGCGCCCACTCGCGTGGCGCCGGTGTTCGCATCCACGGAGTACGAGAAAGATCCGTTGCCCGACCCTCCACCGGCCGACCCCGGCGCGGTTGTTATGTGAATCCATGAAGCGGATGTGGTGGCAGTCCAGGGACAGCCGGTGGCCGCTGTAACCTGGATTGTGGCTGTTCCCCCGGCGGCGCGATATGAGGCGGCAGCCGCCTGAAGGTTCGTAGGACAGTTAATCGTCATACTGTCCGCGGTCGCCGAGATCATGGACGCGTAAGAATTGGAACCCGTCGATTTGGCGCCGACCAGAACTGTGTCCGCCAAATAAAATCCTGAAATAGAACCACCGGCTATGCTCGTCACCAAGCGGCCATTGATGGTCCCGTTCTGAAGCGAGGAAAAATCGACCGTAGCAGGCGAATCGAGCGATACGCCCGACCCGCCTCCAGGCGCAGCAAATGCGGCTAAAAAGGAAAATCCGCCGGTATGGGGAAAAGGTCCGGAGATATGGGTTCCCAGCAACTTTTGGCCATCATAAAGATTGGTAGTCAGCGTTGGCGAGCCCGTCACGGTCAAGGAATCGTTGTTCTGCAGCAGCAGGATATCCGAGGTGCTAGACACCGTTGTGAAGGTTATGACGAGCTGATCACCGGCATTAAGGGCGCTTGGTTTAACGGTAGTTGCAGAACCGAAGACGATGCTCCGGGTACCGAAACTCGTAAGCTCAAGGGACTCGTAGAGGTTGACCGTGCCGCCCGCGTTTGTGGCGCTGGAGAAGGGAAAGTTCAAACTAAGCGCCTGCGATGCTGCAAAGAAGAAACTAAAATTCGCAGTGGTTATGAAGCGACTGTTAGCAAGGGTGTACTCCATGCCGGTTCCGCCTCCGCCTTGAGTAACCAGATCCCAATTCGTAACGGTTTTCGTGTCGGCATCAAATACGAAGAAGCCGCTGGCTGTGCCACCGTCGTCGAATTGGACGTTTTCGAGCGTCCAGGTAACGGGCACCGCCGCCGCAATACCGGCGGCGCAAAGCAACATCGCGATACCCCTGGTCAGCATCGAAATTATTATGCTAGTAATTCGCGCAGAATTCGCGCGGCGGCTTCCTTGCCGCGCTCGCCCACTTCGCCCGGAGGTCCGACGCAACTCGGACAGCCGGCCTCGCAGGGACACGACGCCAGCAGTTGGGCCACGCCCTCGAGTAGCTGAGGGGCCAAGCGGAACAGCGCTGAGCTCTGCCCTATCCCTCCCGGGAAATTGTCATAAAGATACAGGTTTGGCTCGAAGATCTGAACCGGTCCGGCGATATTTTCGGTGATCGAAACTCCCAAATCGCGCGGATCGCACATCACGCGGAGAGCGCCCACCGTCCGCAACAGCGCGCCCAGCGCCACCAAACCTCCCTGGCGATCGGTAGGCGACAGGTCGGCGAACCGCGCCAAGAATACCTCCGGAAAATGCAGCCAGAACGCGGTGGTATGCATTTCCTGTTCGGGCAGGGAGAGGTTGCCCGCGCCGACGTTTTCCATAGTGTAGAACTTGATCTTCTTGAAGCCCACGATCTGCCGGCTCAGGCGGACGTCGCCGTGCGCGAATCTGGCGCGGCAGGCTACGTTCGGGACCGGCGCGGCATCGAACTCTTCCAACTCCTTGACCTGGGTGTAATCGATGGCGTCGGTGAAGTAGTCGGAATCCACTCGCCGCACGTAGGCCTTGCGGCCTTCGTAATCGAAGCGCTCGACTTGATACTGCCGTGCGTCGTGTAAATAGATGGCTTTCTCGTGCAGCGTGGTGAGCGCCGCGGTGAAGGCCACTTCGGCGATCACCTGATGATCTCCAGTGATGTCGACAACCACGAAGTTATCGCTCGACACCGAGCGCAGACTCACCGCGTCGGCAGGGTAACTGTCCGAGGTCCAGTGCCAAGTCCCGCCATTGGGCCCGTTCCCATCGGCCCCGGAGTGATGCAGCAGTTTCAACTCTTCCAAGAATCGGCACATCTCGGCGGTGTCGTGGCCACCGAAAGGTTCGCCGTCGCGCAGAGGCAGTTCAAACGCCGCGCACTTCAGGTGCGACAGCAGGATTTCCAGATTATCCGGATTGATCCGCGCATGTTCCGGAGCGCTGCCGAAGAAGTACTCGGGATGCTCGATGATGTACTGATCGAGTGGCGCGCTCGAAGCCACCAGCACTGCCAGCGAGGCGGTTTGACGGCGTCCGGCACGGCCCGCGCGCTGCCAGGTGGAGGCGATGGCTCCGGGATAGCCCGCCATCACCACGGAATCGAGCGACCCGATGTCGATGCCCAGCTCCAGTGCATTTGTCGCGACTACGGCGCGGATCTCGCCGTCGCGAAGCTGGCGCTCGACCTCGCGGCGCTCCTTGGGGAGGTAGCCGCCGCGATAGCCGCGTACGCCTTGGTGATCGTCTTTCAAATAGGTCAGCAGGATTTCGGTGGCCAGGCGGCTGTTGGCGAAGACCAGCGTCTGCTGGCCGCGGTCGAGCAGCTCGCGCGCGATGCGCCGGGTTTCGTTCAAGTACCCGCGCCGGATGCCGAGCGCTCGATTCACCACCGGCGGATTATAGAACACCACGTATTTGTCGCCGGAGGGCGCGCCGTTGCGCTCCACCAGCTCGAAGGGCAGGCCGGCGAGCGACTCGGCCAGTTCCTTGGGGTTCGCGATGGTGGCCGAACAACAGATGAACTGCGGCGAGGAGCCATAAAACTCGCACACGCGCTTCAGGCGGCGCAGCACGTTGGCCATGTGGCTGCCGTAGACGCCGCGATAGTAGTGCAGCTCGTCGATGACCACGTAGCGCAGATTCTCGAAGGCCTTGGCCCACTTGGTGTGGTGCGGGAGCACGCCGGCGTGCAGCATGTCGGGGTTGGTGAGTACGATGTTGGCGCGCTCGCGAATAGCGCGCCGGGCGTCCTGGGGCGTGTCGCCGTCGTAGGTGAAGGCGCGTGCATCGATGCCGGCGGAGTCGACGACGCCTTGCAATTCCTGAAGCTGATCCTCGGCCAGCGCCTTGGTCGGAAACAGGTACATAGCCCGCGCCTGAGGATCGGCCAGCAGCCCGTTGAGCACGGGCAGGTTGTAGCACAAGGTCTTGCCGCTGGCCGTGGGCGTGACGACCACCACGTTGCGCCGGGCAATCGCGTGACCCACGGCCTCGGCCTGATGCGAGTACAGCCGCTCGATCCCGCGCGCCGCCAGAGCTCGGCGGACAGGCGGAGCCAGGGCTTCCGGGAACTCGGCGAACTCACCCGGCCGTGCAGGCTGATGCCGGACGGCGCGGACGGGAGAATCCGGATCGGCCGCCCATTCCTGGAACCGCGCAATAGCGCCGGAGAGCCCCGAGCGGCGAGCCGCCATCCGTTCCTGAACCGGCCCCGGGAAAGCCAGGGTTAAGTTACTTTCCCCTTTTATTCGCTGCACGCTCAATCATAGCCCCAATTCTGGGAGGGCGCAAGACGGAGCCGGGGCTTGGGTTCGTTCTGTAATTTTCGGTACGGCCGCCACGAAGCCGGGCTCGGGTTCGTTTTGTAATTTTGGGAGGAGCGCCGGGGAACCGGCTTGGGTTCGTTTGGTAATTTCGCGTAAGGGCTACGAGACCGGGCTTGGGTTCGTTCTGTAGTTTTCGGCGCGGCCGCCACGAAGCCGGGCTCGGGTTCGTTTTGTACTTTCGGGTGGAATGCTCGAACTGGAACGATCATGTGCACCATGTCGCCGACATTTTACTGCCGGGCTGTCGCGTGTACGGTTCCCTTGCGGAAGTAAAGAGCTGAGGGCAGGTGAGATGCAGGACGCGGGCGGCTGGTGATTCGGGCCGCCCGCGCCCACTTTGGGGCACTACTTAGCCGGCGCTTGGTTCCAGATCGGAGAACGCCAGTTTGATAGCGTGGTCGCGCACGTCTTCGTGCCACGGCGCGACCAGATCGCCGAACCGGCGCCGGTCATAAGCGAACAGGGCTCGCGCGGCCTCTTCGAAGCCGGGCAGGTCTCCAGCGATGGCCGACATGAAGTGATACGCGGCTTCCTGCGCGGCGCGGATTCGATCCCGGTCGCCGCTGGTGCGGCGGGCGTCTTCGACCAGCTTGCGCAAAGCCACCGACGCGCCGCCGGGTTGGGTGCCGAGCCAGTCCCAGTGCCGCGGGAGCAGCGTCACCTCGCGCGCGACGACGCCCAGCTTGGGACGGCCGCGTCCGCGCAGTTCCCCGGCTGTCGGATCAAACTCCACGTTCGGCGGCGCGGGCGCTACGGGTTGCCCCAAACGCGCGACGACCTCTTCGGCCGTCCCCCGCGTATCCAGGTCGATCACGCGGCCGGTGGCGTCGTCATAAATGGTCACCGGGCCGGCCGCTCCTTTTTCGGTTGCGGTTTTGACCGCGAGAGCGACCTCGGGCAGCGGACCGGACCCGAGGCTCCGGTAGCCGTCGAAAGCTGTACAGGGTCTAAGAAAGGTGGGGTTCATGACCCCTATATTATCCGGGTGTAAACAGAAAGTCAATATCACCCGGATAAAAAATATCTGGGGTGGTGATGAAGACACCAACCCCTGCCAGTCCAACTACTTGCGGGAGGCGTAGGTTCGTTTGGTAGTTTTAAGTAGGTCCGGCTCAGGCAGAGTCGCGGATGAACTCATAGCGTTCCAGCGTGGCCGCGAAGGAAGCGCGCTCCTGGGCGCGCAGCACTTTGCCGACGCAGCGCAGGCGCACCTCGGCGGGAGAGCCGGGGGGCTTGGGGAAGGTTACGAAGTACTCGATGGTCTCGCCGACGGAGACCGGTCCCGGGGAGGTGAATAGCACACCTGAGGAACTCATGTTACGTGTTTCCCCGGTCACCGTGGGCTGTGCCGCGCGAAGAATTTCGCAGGGCAAGCGGAGATCGTAACGCTGGTTCTTGCGTTGCTCGGTCATGCACTAACGAATCTATCCCGGCGGGAGACGAGCGTCAATAGCGTTTAGTCACGATTCGGGGGTTGCTGTACCAAGTACTTAGCCGATCCGGTTCCATCGACGCGGGCTCGCGGAGCTTGACGACTCTGCGAAACTGGAGTTTGCTCAAAAGCATTACCGTGCACGGGGCGCGGCAGCACAACCTCAAGAATATCGACGTGGAGATCCCGCGCAACACGCTCACCGTGATTACCGGGTTGAGCGGGTCGGGCAAATCTTCGCTGGCCTTCGACACCATCTATGCCGAGGGGCAGCGGCGCTACGTCGAGACGCTGTCGCCTTACGCGCGGCAGTTTCTGGATCAGATGGAGCGGCCGGATGTCGATTCGATTGACGGGCTGAGTCCGGCTATTTCGATCGAGCAGAAGACCACCAGCCGGAGCGCGCGGTCCACGGTCGGGACGATTACAGAGATCTACGATTATCTGCGCGTGCTGTACGCGGCCATCGGCGTGCCGCATTGCCCGAATTGCGGCCAGGAAATCGCCCGGCAGACTACCGAGCAGATCGTCGAACACGTGCTGGCGATGAAGCCCAAGGAACGGGTGATGATCCTGGCGCCCATCGTGCGCGGGCGCAAAGGTGAGTATAAGAAAGAACTGGAAAAGCTGGCCCGGCAGGGCTTCGTGCGGGCGCGGATCGACGGCGTGCTGCGGTCGCTCGACGAAGAGATCACGATGGACCGGCGCAAGAACCACACCATCGAAGTGGTCGTCGACCGGCTGTTGATCAAGCCCGAGATTGCCGAGCGCCTGGCAGCTTCCATTGAAACTGCGACCAAACTGGCCGATGGGTTGGTACAGGTGGTGGTGGTGAACGGAATGGAGCGGTTGTACTCGCAGAAACTGGCGTGCCCGGACTGCGGAACCCAGGTCCCGCAACTGGAGCCGCGCTCGTTTTCGTTCAACAGTCCGTTTGGGGCGTGCGAGACTTGCTCGGGCCTGGGCAGCCGCTGGAGTTTCGATCCGGTGAAGATTATCGTGGACCCGTCGCGCGCGTTGCTCGACGGGGGCATCGGGCCGGGCGGCAGTTCCAGCTTCATGGCCCACAATCTATACGCGCTGGCGTCGCGGCAGAAGATCGAGGTGGAGAAACCCTTCGACCAGTTGCCGAAGAAGGCGCAAGCCATCCTGCTCGAAGGGGCGGGCGGATTTCCGGGCGTGCTGGGCATCCTGGACCGGATGTATAAGGACGAAGTCGCCAGCGAAGCCTATCACGAGTGGTTCATGAACTACATGTCGCCGCGGACGTGTCCGGCGTGCCAGGGTCACCGGCTGAAACCGTCGAGCCTGGCGGTGCGGGTGCAGGGCGTGCCCATTGGGGACTTGACGGCGATGCCGATCACGCGGGCGCTCGAAGCGGTGCGGGGTTGGAAGCTCGAAGGGCGCGAGCAACTGATCGGGGCGCGGCCGGTGGACGAGATCCGGCATCGTCTGGAGTTTCTGGAGGGAGTGGGCCTCGAATACCTGAGCCTGGAGCGGCCCGCGGCCACGCTTTCGGGAGGCGAAGCCCAGCGCATACGATTAGCCACGCAGATCGGGTCGCGGCTGCGCGGCGTGTTGTACGTGCTGGACGAACCCTCGATTGGGCTGCATCCGCGCGACAACGGCCGACTGCTCGATTCGCTGGCGCATTTGCGGGACCTCGGCAACACCGTACTGATCGTCGAGCACGACGCCGATACCATCGGGCGCGCCGATTACGTGATCGATCTGGGACCGGGGGCGGGTCGCCTGGGCGGAGAATTGGTCGCGCAAGGGACTCCGCTACAGATCGAACAAAACCCGGCTTCGCTGACCGGACAATATCTGAGCGGCGCGCGGGAGATTCCGGTGCCTAAGAAGCGGCGGCCCGCGGGTGCAGCGCGCATTTCGATCCGGGGCGCGTCCGAGCACAACCTGCGCAAGATCGACGTGGATATTCCGCTGGGACTGTTCACCTTGGTGACAGGCGTCTCCGGCAGCGGCAAATCAACGTTAGTCAACGATATTCTGTATCGCGCCGCGGCGCGGGCGGTGTACGGTTCGCTGGCCGAGCCGGGGGCGCACGATTCGATCGAAGGCCTGGACCTGATCGACAAAGTGATCGAGATCGACCAATCGCCGATCGGGCGGACGCCGCGATCCAATCCTGCCACCTATACTCAGGTGTTCTCGCCAATCCGCGATCTGTATGCGCGGCTGCCGGAATCGCGGGCGCGCGGGTACAAGCCGGGGCGGTTCAGCTTCAACGTGCGCGGCGGGCGCTGCGAGGCGTGTCAGGGCGACGGCTTGAAGCGCATCGAGATGAACTTCCTGCCGGACGTTTACGTCACTTGCGACATCTGCCGGGGGCGGCGCTACAATCGCGAGACGCTGGAGGTGAAGTACCGCGACCGCTCTATCGCGGATTTGCTGGAATCGCCGGTGGAGCAGGCGCTGACGGTGCTCGAAAACATTCCCGTGATCAAGATGAAGCTGGAAACCCTGGTGCGCGTGGGGCTGGGCTATGTGCACTTGGGGCAGTCCTCGACCACGCTATCGGGTGGTGAGGCCCAGCGCATCAAGCTGGCGCGCGAGCTGAGCCGCCGGCAGACCGGCAAGACGCTGTACATCCTGGACGAGCCGACGACGGGGCTACATTTTGAAGATGTGCGGAAGCTGCTGGAGGTGCTGCACAATCTGGTGGATCTGGGAAACACTGTCGTGGTGATCGAACATCAACTGGATGTGATCAAGACCGCCGACTGGATCATCGATCTTGGTCCGGAGGGCGGGGAGCACGGCGGAAGCCTGGTGGCGTGCGGATCGCCCGAGGAGATTTTGAAAAATCCAAAGAGCTACACCGCGCAGGCGCTCAAGCAGGTGCTGAACAGCGGAAGGGCGGCATGAGTAAATACCGGCAGCAGCCCCTGGCGCTGGATGGGCTGCACACGTTGCCGATCGCCGAGCGCGGCGGCAAGGTGGAAGTCGAGGATTTCGCGCAGCCTTACGAGAAGGGCGCTGGAGTGGCCCGGCTGATCGAATCCCTGCCTACGGTTCTGGCCGGGGGCGCTTTGCGTGGGGTGATCGCGGCGTTGCAGCGCGCGCGTCAGCAGGAACGCGCCATCATCTGGGGCTTGGGCGGACACGTCATCAAGTGCGGCTTGGGCGACGTGTTGCTCGACCTGATGCGGCGCGGATTCGCGACCACGTTTGCCATGAACGGCGCGGCGTCGATCCACGATTTCGAGATCGCCATCGCCGGCGCCACCAGCGAGGACGTCGAGGCGGCTTTGCCGGACGGAAGATTCGGCTCGGCCGAGGAGACGGGGCGCGAGATGAACCGGGCCATCGTTGAGGGCGCGCGCGACGCGCTAGGCATGGGCGAAGCGCTGGGGCGGCATCTGGGCCAAATCGCCGATCCGAAATTTGCGCCGCACAGTATTATGTTGGGCGCTTATCGAGCTTCCGTGCCGGTGACCGTGCATGTGGCCGTGGGTACCGACACGCCGCACACGCATCCGCACGCCGATCCGGGCGCGATCGGGATCACCACGCATCGCGATTTCCGCTTGCTCTGTTCGCTCGCGCGGGAGTTGGACGCGGGCGGTGTGTATTTGAACGTCGGCTCGGCGGTAGTGCTGCCGGAGGTGTTCCTCAAGGCGGTTTCCGTGGTGCGCAATCTGGGCCATCCGCTGGGGGGATTCACCACCGTGAACCTCGACTTCATCCAGCACTACCGGCCGCGGGTGAACGTGGTGGAACGGCCGCACGCGCGCTCGGGCGGCTACGGCTACGCCATTACCGGGCATCATGAGCTGATGATCCCGCTGCTGGCCGCGGCGCTGGTTGAGTTGGACGGATGACGCTGCCGACGCCACCCCGCGAGGAAGGCGCCGCCTTCTGGGGCTTCGAGGATCTCGCGCTGTTCCTGGGCGCGCTGCTTCCGGCGTTCCTGGGCGGGATGGTTCTGGTGCGCGCTGGCCGCCTGCTGGCTCCGCAAACGTTCGCCAGCGAAGCCGTTCAGGCACTAGTGTTTCAAAGCACGATTTACGCGGTGCTGGCCCTCGCTCTGTACCTGCTGTTGGCCGTGCGCTACGGCCGTCCGCTGTGGCGCTCGCTGGGATGGACGCTGCGATTTCGCGGAGCGTGGTTCTACCTGGGCGTGGCTCCGGTGCTGGCGCTGACGGTTTCGGCCGTGGCTGCGCTGTTGCGCGCTCCGGACGTGCCGACGCCGGTGGAGAGCCTGATTACATCGCGCGGATCGCTGGTGGCTGTGCTGATCTTCGCGGCGCTGGCTGGACCCGTGTTCGAAGAGCTGGTGTTTCGCGGATTCCTGTATCCTCTGCTGGCCGCAACACTGGGGGCGTGGCCCGGAATCGGCCTGACGGCGCTGGCGTTCGCGTTGCTGCATGGACCCGAGTATCAGTGGTCCTGGCAGCATGTGATGGCGGTCGGCGTGGCGGGGGTGGCGTTCGGCGCCGCGCGCTACCGGACCGGGTCGACGGCAGCGGCGGCGCTGATGCACATCGGCTACAACGCGACCTACGTCGTGGGCTACCTGATCGCGGGGCGGGGCGGGGCGGTCTAGTTTAGAGAGTTCTCCAGCGTTTACGGCTGCGTTTTTGAACTTCCCTTCGAAGCTGCGCCGGTCCTCTGATCTCGCCAATGCTGAACCCTCTTGGTAACGACCTTGGTGAGGACCCGGTTCCACCACATCAGGGCACCGGTACCGGCGAGTACGGCAGGCGCCAGCCCCAAAACCGTCCACAGCGCCTCCGTGCCCGCATTGAAACGGCCAAAATGCAGGCGAGTGATCCAAAAGCGATCTTCGCTGCTTAGGAGAGAATTGAGAACTCCCGGGAAGCACAGGCAGATCCCCGATACTCCCCAAATCAGCACCAAAAGCGAGCACCAGAAGCCGACCGCGCTGTGCAGATCCCAATTGAAGCGGGCGAACCGCGCTCTACGATCGATGGTGATACTTCGCCGCCAGTTCTTGATTCCAGGCCACCAGATAATCGTTCCTGTGCAGGCAAGTAACACCACCAGAACCGAGCCGATGCCGTTTACGATACGGCCGGTTAGTCCCGCCAGCAGGTTGTCGTGCAGATCCGCAAGCCACCCGTGAACATGATCCAGCCGAGACCGAGGGTCGCCGAGATCTGCGCCCGTGTAAGGATCGAACAGGCGTGCGAGCCGCTCATTGCGGCCCTCCAATACAACCACGTCCGGCCGGTCCGGTTTCTGCGGGTCAGCCACGCTAAGAACTTCATAGGCCGGGTACGCTCGCCGCACGCTTTGTTCCACTTCTTCGACACCCATTCGTGGGCGGCCCGCATCGGCCACAACTACCGTCCTGGGAAACGCCCGGCGGTAAACGATCGCACTGCCGGAGATGCTGATCACCGCGACATAGAGGCCAACTCCGATTCCCACCCACAAATGGATCTGGAAAAAGGCTTTGCGAACCCACAAACTCTGCGGCCGTTGAACCCAACGTTGCCAAGAGGTCATGCGGACGTCCGGAAGACGCAATGCTGGCACGCGCAATACCGCGAGTGCTCCTCAATCTTGTTGGAGTACTCGCACGGTTCTCATGGAAACATAGCATACGCTTGGAAGGCAGATCGCACACACGCTCGCGAACTCCGGGGGTACGCGGGCCAGAAGAATCGACGGAGCGATGGACAGGCGAGGCCGAGCGACGGCGGCGTGGGACCACCCTCCAGGGAGATCGAAGGCCAGTTTCTCAACGGTTTTCGCCACCAACGGCCAGAGCGCGATCTTCAGCTTCGTGTCGTCGTTCCACCGCTGAGGTCGCCCCTATGAGTAGTGAGGCGATGTACACGGTTACCTGTGCGTGAGCGTTGCGCACCGATTGAGCCAGGGCGCTGACCTTCTCCCGGTCGATTCCGGGGACATCGCGCAGGCTTTCAATCGAGATCAACGAATGCCGAACGGCCCGTGAATACTCGGCTAGCACATCTGTGAGGTCGAATGAACTCATCTTACTTCCCTCCGTTGACCTTTCACCAATCGGTACATCGTCCTAGCGCTCTTGCGAGGGCTAGGGCGATTTCTGGAAAGCGGCATGCCCCTGGACGGCCCTAGCCCGTCCGGTCTAGCGACCAAGAGAGTAGAACATCCTGGCTTCCACGTTCTGGCGGCTCTCATCGGCCAACAGGAGTTTTTCCTACCCCATAATCACCTTAGAAAGTATCTTAAGATGCATTCTTCGGGATACACCGGGCCTTATGACAAGAACCGCTGTGGTCTGTCGCTCTCGCTACGGGGCCTAAGGGGCTTCCGCGCGGATGCACTCTCCGCCGGCGACGGTTTCCAGAAGTGGAGCAATTGGCCGGCGGCGGCAGCGGCTCCGCGAGCCTGGATGACGCGCTCGTTGGGACGTTCGCGGGTTAGGATCCCGGAGCGATCCCGCCGAGATCAAGTCTTGATCTAGACCAGTGTCGGAATTACTGTAGTCCCCACTCTCACGAGTGGGGCTGCAGCACCAAACGTTCCGGCACTGTCCCGTAAAAGGCGGGGATCAAGATGGCGGTCTACGCAAATACAGAAACTGCCTTAAACGAAAGGGGACTGACAACTTGCGTCAGTCCCCTCTCGCCTTCCCTCGCGGGCCTGCGCCAATCGGCGCAGCCTCATGGCCCGACTTACGCTTAATGGACCCGGCTTGCGCCTAGTGGAATGGTTGCTGGTTTTGCAGCCAAGCGTTGTACAGATATATGGCCGCGATCACCAAGCCTATGGCAACGGTCGCGACGGTCAGGCCCTTGCCCCACACGTCGATGACGTCCAACTTGTGCGCCAGCGCAGATTGTTGAGGAATCAGGCTTTCCTCTCCGGGTCCGAGATGAATCAGATCCTCTTCGCGCATGGACAGCAGCTTCCGGTACAAAGCCAGGCCCGCTGTGGCCAAGCCGATTACGAACCATACAATAACCAACGGTGTCATGATTGAGCCGCCTCCTAACGTTCGGGTTAATAGCAATCTGGAGGCCAAAACGCCAGCGGTGGAGATCGGACGGCGGTAAGATGCCGGTGCGCCCATGACGAGCGACAAGCCGAGCATGAGGCTCAGGAACCCCAGAAGCCGCACGCGGCACACTTGTGCCATAATTCGCATTGCATGGATTCGGATGGGTTCCCGAGGTCCGGGCCGGATCGCCCCGTCCGAGACAGCGCTGACAAGACACGCTATCGCATTGGATACGGCTGGCTGGGTGCGGTGGTGGCGCTCTACTTGCTCGCGTTCCTGGTTTACGCCGAGACGTGGGCTTTTGCGTGGGATGAAAGCTATCATCTTCTGGCGGCGCAACTGATCGGCCGCGGCAAACGTCCGTACATCGATTTTTGCTTTCCTCAAACGCTGGTGAACGTGTATTGGAACGCGGCCTGGATGCGCCTGCTGGGCGACAGTTGGCGGGTGCCGCACGCCTTCGCGGCGCTGTTCACGCTGGGCGCGGTGGCGCTGACAGCCCGGTATGTATTCCTCCGCTTCCCGGCTCCGGACTGGCGCGCCGCAGCCGCTCTGACCGCGGCCCTGCTGACCGGCTTGAACGCGGAGGTGTTCGGGTACGCGCCCTTGGCCCAGGCCTACGGCATCTGTCTGTTCGCCTTGTTGGCCGCGTTCCAGTGTGCCGTTCTGGCGGTAGATCGAAGCGGACCGCTACGCGCCGCCGAAGCAGGCTTTCTTGCGGGGATGGCGGCTGCTTCGTCGCTGCTGACGGCTGCCGCCGCGCCGGTCCTGCTGGTCTGGTTGCTGTTCTACAATCGCGCCGGCAGCCGGTGGACCAAGTTTTCCGCCTTTTGTGCGGCAGCGGCCATGCCCTTCGCGCCGATGATCTGGCTTGCCTGGCAAGGGCCGCGGCAGGCGTGGTTCAATGTGATTCAATATCACGCCTCCTTTCGCACATTGTATTGGCCCCACACAACCCGCCACGATTTGGAGGTTCTGACCTCTTGGATCGACTCGGGACAGGCCCTGCTCATCGGCCTGCTGGCGGTTTCCGGGCTGGCGTACGTCGCGCGAAGAAGCCCGTGGCCAGCCGCGATAAAGGCAGAGTTTTATCTTTGCGCCTGGCTCGCCGCCGCGCTCTCGGCCGAGGTGGCCACGGCCCATCCAACCTTTTCGCAGTATTTTCTGCTGGCCGTCCCCTTCCTTGCGATCCTGGCCGCTGCGGGGCTGTACGCGACGGTTTCCGGCGGGTTCGCAGCTCACGCGTTCAAACCCAGCCGGCCCCTTTGGGCGGTGCTACCCGTGGCGCTGCTGATGGTGTTGGGATTGGCTAAATCGTTTTACGACGACAGGGACGCCACCGACTGGAGCGTCTACGAGCGGTTGGCGCGAAAAATCGACGAAATCACACCCCGCAATGCCGTGCTGTTCGCCGATGAGCCCATCTACTTCCTGACGCGCCGCGCGCCGCCGCCTGGGCTAGAGCTAGCCTATACTCACAAAATCGACCTGGGGCCGGCCGAAAACGCGCTGCTGCACATCGTACCAGCGGCGGAACTCCAGCGCCAGTTGCAGGCGGGCTTGTTTGCGACCGCCTATACCTGTGTGGATGCCGATATTCAGAGTTACCATCTGGCGAGCCTGTACCGGCAGCGGCTGGAGATGGAAGGATGCTCCATCTTCTGGGATCTCAAGAAGTAGCTCGCACCCCACCGCCGATACACGGCTTCCAGATCACGGAAGGCGGCCTGAAAACGGAACCGCGCTCGGCCCACCAAAGTTGGGGGACTCGAGCGCGGTAAATTCGGAACTCGGGGAAGAGTTAGCGAACCGTCGCGGGGGTGACCACGTTGCGGTTATCGGTCTTCTTCTTCTTGCCCTTCTTCTTGGTTTCGTCGGTCTTCTTGTCGTCCTGGGCGAAAGCGAGGCTGGAGGCGCCGATGGCGAGCGACAGGCCGAGCATGATGCCCATGAGCTTCTTGTTCATTGATTCGATCTCCTTGGTCTCTTAATTGGGACGGCCTGAAGCCGCCTTCGGACTCCATCATCGCATACGGCACATGAAGGCTCCCTTAACTGCGTATTAAAATGGCTTCATTGCCAGGGTTAGGTCACCCACTTATTCCCACCATTAACATAGTTGTTTTTAATGTTTTACGTGTTTGGCGGCAGCCCCAAGCCGGAACTCGTACGGCATGCTGAAAGCGCCATGAAGCGCGAAGAATTAGCTCGGAAGCTGGCCCAGCGGGCGCACCTGCCGGTGGCCAAGGCCCGCGACGAAGTAGACGCCCTGGTCCACAAGATCTTGAAGTCCTTGCGGGCAGGCAAGCCGGTGGTGTTTCCGGGGATCGGGAAGCTGGTCTCTCCTCCGGTCAAGCGGGTCAAACGGTGAGGCGCAAGCCGGTCCCGGCACGCTTGGGCGTCTCCCGAAGAATCCTGAGCATCGTTCAAGAGTCGCTCCAACAAGGCCACTCGGTGGAGATCGACGGGTTAGGCTCCTTCCTCAGGGCGGATGGCGGAGGCTACGAGTTTGTGCCCGAGTCGCGGCCGCTGGTGTTTGTGGCCTATGCGGTCGAGGATCTGACGGTGGTGCGGCGGTTCTGCGATGCGCTGGCGGCGGCCGGTTGCCATCCGTGGCTGGACAAAGACAAGCTCCTGCCGGGCCAGAACTGGCCGCGCGCCATCGAACGGGCCATCGAAATCTCCGACGCCTTCGTGGCCTGCTTTTCGCCGCAATCGATAACGAAGCATGGGCAATTCCAGAGTGAGTTGCGCTATGCCCTCGACTGCGCCCGGCTGCTGCCTCTGGACGACGTATTTGTGGTGCCGGTGCGTCTGGAGCCCTGCGAGGTTCCCGCGCGCATCTCCCGGGAACTGCAATACGTCGATCTGTTCCCGGTCTGGGACCGCGGAATCCGGAGGGTAGTGCGGTCGGTGCGCCGGGCTACGTCCAGGAAGGTGGCTCCGCCAAGGTTGTTGAGGTAAGGATGTGTTTGTGGAGCGGGCTTTAGCCTGTAACGGAGGCTTCAGCCGCCGCTTCGGAACGGGTGCTGAAGCACCCGTTGCAGGCTCAAGCCTGCTCCACCTGGACTCATTCCTCGAATGCGGCCCGCTTCTTTGGTGCCGACGCGCGGAGCGGCGCATTCAACATCGCGATCACCGGGGCCGCCACGCGAAAGCGCTTGGTGAGCTCGCCCAGCAGTTGGGGTGTCGCGGCGAGTTTGATGTCGAGTTCCACCCAGTATACCCACTGCTTCATGCGAATCAGATCGCTGGCCGGATGCTCCGGGTCGAAGCCCTTGGGATTGCGCGTGAGGGCTGACCCCTGCAACTTGCCCCACAACTTCTCAGGGCCGCGGGCGGCTCTGCGGAACATCGTGTGATTCTCCGCGAGCCACGCGCGGACGTCCCGCAACTGCTCGGGACCGGGCATATATGCGCCCGCGGCGAGGCCCACGGATTCCGTCGAAATGTGAAAATAGAAACCCGCCGAGGAATGGCGATCCAGCCCGCGCCGGGGAAACACCGCCGCGATGTGGGTTTTGTACGGCGTCTTGTCGGAGCTAAAGCGGGTGTCGCGGTAGATACGATAAATCGCCTTGGCCGGATCGGTGATATGGTCCGGTGCGAACTCGAGCAGCGCGGCGTTCACCGCTTCGACCAGCGTGGTCATGGGGGCCTTGAGCTGCGTGTCGAAAACTTCCTTGCGCGGCTGGAACCACTCGCGCCGATTGTTGCGTTTCAGGCTGCGCAGGAAAGCCAGTCCTGCTTTGGGGAATCCGGGAAACATATACTTATGGAAGCATATCCTCACCATAGGTAGACGTGCCCTACGCCCCCGCACCTCCGGCCCTGTCCGCCATCCCCGGCCTGACGCTACGTGAAAACATTCCGCTCCGCGGCTTGACGCGATTTGCGATTGGCGGCCCGGCGCGCTGGCTGGTGGATGTTTCGACGCCCGCGGCGCTCGCCGCGGCGCTGGAGGCGATCCGGGCGTCGGGATGGCCCTACGCGCTGATCGGCGGCGGCACCAATCTGATCGCGGCCGACTCCGGATTCGATGGGTTCGTTTTGCAATTTTCGGGTCGCGGCGTAGCCTTCGACGGTGCGCGCGTGGAGGCGGAAGCCGGGGTTGCCCTGCAGGACCTGGTGGACGCTTTGATCGCGCGGGGTCTGCGCGGCCTGGAAACCATGACCGGCATACCGGGTTGGGTGGGCGGCGCGGTCTACGGTAACGCCGGAGCTTACGGGCATTCCATCCAGGAGCGGGTGGAATCGGTTCGCTACCTCGATAGTCAGGCGGGGGATGGCCATGCGGTGCGCGAGATCGGCGTCACGCAGTGCGGGTTTCAATATCGTGAAAGCGTCTTCAAGCAACACAAGGACTGGGTGGTGCTCGCGGTTCGGCTCCATCTGGAACCGGCCGAAGCCTCGGAGCTGAGGGCGACGGCTGACGGTATCATGAAGATTCGAAACGCAAAATACCCGCCTGAGATGCGCTGTGCGGGCTCCATCTTCAAGAACCTGCTGTGGAGCCAGATTCCGGAACCGCTGCGCGCGCAAATCCCAGCGGAAGTTGTCCGCGAGGGCAAGGTCCCGGCGGCTTATTTTCTCGAGGTCGCGGGCGCTAAGGGCATGAAAGACGGGGACATTCAGGTGGCCGACTATCATGCCAACTTGATCTACAACGGCGGCAATGGGTCCGCCCAACAGGTGCGCAGGGTGATTCAAACCCTGAAGGCCAGGGTAGCGGAACGTTTCGGGCTGGAGTTGGAGGAAGAGGTTCAGTACCTCTAGTGCTTGCTTCCTCGGGTAGTGCTTGCTTCCTCGGGTTAACTACTGTCGAGACTGTAGGGCTTTTTCACTACATTAAAAACCGCACCATTTCTGCAACCGGATCATCGGAAGTGGGTTAGAGTAGTCTGTAAGCGCAGGAATTTGTGATGGGGATGGACGGAGGGCGGATCGTATGCCTGGTTTTCGTTGGATTGGTTCTAAAGTGGTCCGCATGAGAGTCGTGATCGCGGCTTCAGCGGGAGTTCTGTTGGCGGCGGGTTTCATGGCGTCGCGGGCGCAAGAAACCAGAACGGCCCCGGCGGAGGTGCGCACCCAGGATGAGGCGACCGGCCTGCCGGTTTCCGATCCCAATTGCACCTACTTTGGGCCGGAACGCGACACTTTCGCCAATCCGGGCGGCCCCCTGGTTCATGCGGCGTCGCTGACCAATCTGGTAGCCGCGCAACTGCCCGCGATCACCTTACCCCAGGCTGCGGCTGCGGCGGCCACATCGACCGCGGGGACGCTGCCCACGGTGCCCGGCGGAAGCCGCACCGGCACGGTGCTGGAAGCTCCGGAAAACACCATCGACAAGTACATCTTCCCGGCGCTGGCCGCCGCGAATGTGGCTCCGGCTCCGCCCACCACGGATTACGAATTCGTGCGGCGCGTCTTCCTGGATCTGACCGGCCGCATCCCCACGCCCGAGCAGGTGACCGCGTTCGTCAACGATACCTCGGCGAATAAGCGTTCGACTCTGGTGAACAACCTGGTGGGATCGCCGGAGTGGATCGACAAGTGGACCATCTTTTTAGGCGACCTGTACCAGAACAATTCGCGCAATACGCAGATCATACGCTATATCCAGGGTGTGATCTCGTTCAACGGTTTTGTTCGCGCGGCGCTGACGAACAATACGCCTTACGATCAGGTGGCGCGGCAAATGATTCAGGTGCAGGGCGGCAATACTTACGACACCGGCGAGCTGAACTTCCTGGTGGGCGGCGTGGTCACCGGCGGGCCGGTGCAGGACATCTTCGATCAGCAGACCGTCAACACGGTGCAGGCATTCCTGGGCATCTCCCACATCAACTGCCTGTTGTGCCACGACGGCCGCGGCCACTTGGATGCGCTGAGTCTGTGGGGCTATAACACCTCGCGTCAGCAGGCCTGGGGGATGTCATCGTTCCTATCGCACACACAGACCACGCGGACCGCCGCCGCCAACGCCGTGAACGGCCAGCCTTATTATTGGGGCCTGGTGGACGGCTCCAAGGGCTACACTACCGACTATGCGTTGAACACCACCACCGGCAACCGGCCGCCGCGCCAACCGATCGGGTCGATGAAAACCGTTCCGCCGACTTACATCTTTGACGGAACGACCGTGGGTTCGGGCCAGAACTATCGCGCGGTGCTGGCGCAGAAGATCACTTCGGACTTCCAGTTTGCGCGCGCCACGGTGAATTACCTGTGGGAGTACTTCTTCACCGTGGGTCTTGTGAGCCCTTCCAACCAATTCGATCCGATGCGGCTGGATCCCAACAATCCGCCGGCGAATTGTCCGGGCACGACTCCGTGCACCTTGCAGGCGTCCAATCCGGCGCTGCTCAACGCGCTGGCGCAGGATTTCGTCAACAGCGGCTACGATCTGCAGGCGATGATGAAGGAGATTGTCAACTCCCAGGCCTATCAGCTGTCCTCGCGCTACAACGGAACCTGGGACCCGACGACGGCCAATCTGTTCGGGCGCAAGCTGGTGCGGCGGCTGTGGTCGGAAGAGTTCCACGACGCCATCGTCCAGAGCTCCGGGGTGATTCCGGTGTACAACAACGCCGATTGGGGTCCGGTGAGTTTTGCCATGAAGTTCCCGGAACCGTTGAACACTCCCAATGGCCCAGCGACCAATCTCCCGGTATCGATCACGTTTCTGGACGCGTTCCTGCGGGGCAATCGCGACGATCAGCCGCGGCGTCCGGACGGCGCCATTACTCAAGCGCTGAACTTGATGAACGATCCCTTCGTCATGAATCGCGTGAATCCCAAGGGCGCCGCAACCAGCCTGCTGCTGAAAGCGCTGGCGATGCCGGCGGCCCAGGACGGCAGTCCGGGGGGCCTGGTGGACACGCTGTTCATGAACATCCTGTCGCGGCATCCCACCACCGACGAGACCAACGCGGCGCTGGGGAACCTGAAGACCAACCGCACAACCGAAGCGCAGACCCTGATGTGGAGCCTCTACAACAAGGTCGATTTCATCTTCAACTACTAAAGGGGGGCGCACAGCGGCAGCGTTGTGCGCGGTTACAAAAGGAGACGCGCCATGGACTACGATCCGATTTACAAACCGAAGAAATTTGTCGACAAAAAGTACGAAGCGCTGGCGCAGAAGTACCCGCACAAGCACGTGCCCTTCTTCAACCGGCCGGACCTGACGCGGCGGCGGTTCTTCGAGATTGCCGGCGGAGGGCTCGCGGGTGCAAGCCTGTTCGGCTCCTACCTGGCGGGCAAGGCGGAAGCGGCCGAAACGCTGTCGAGCGGCGCACTGGTTCAGAACACCGCGCAGAACTGCATCTTCATCCTGCTCACCGGCGCGATCAGCCCGTGGGACAGCTTCGATCTGAAAGTGATCAACGGGGCCACTCCCTCGGCCTTCCAGCCCACCACGATCAACGGCACCAGTTGGGCCGCGGGACTGTATCCCAAAATCGGACAGCAGTTGGGGAACATGGTGCTGGTGCGCTCCATGAGCTCGCACGCGCTGGTTCATTCACTGGGGCAAACCTGGTCCCAGATCGGGCGGAATCCTGCCGCGGCGCTGGGCAACATCGCGCCGAACATCGGCAGCGTCGTGGCTATCGAGAAGGACCCGTTGCGCCAGCCCGGACAGGTGTTCCCGGCGTTCGTGGCGCTCAATTCTCCGTCGGGCGCCGGGGAGGGATACTTCCCGGCCACGTATGCTCCGTTCCGGATCAACGAGCCGACCAATACCAACACGACTGGGGTTCCGGACACGACCAACGCTAACGGGCAGACGAACTTTAACACCATGTTCACGCGTCTGCATCAGTACGACGACCCGCTGCGCATCAATTCGCCCTATGGCCAGACGGTCTCCGATTTCGACGACTTTTACACCGCTGCCAAGGGCATGATGTACAACCAATCCGTACAGCAAGCCTTCAACTTTACGGCGGCCGACAGCATGCGTTACGGCCCCAGTTCGTTCGGCAATTCCTGCCTGATCGCCAAGCAGATCCTGGCGGCCAACCAGGGGACGCGGTTTATCCAGATCAGCTTCGGCAGTTGGGATATGCACCAGGACATTTACGGGCAGCAGAATCCCAAGGGCAACAACATGTTCACCATGGGCCCTCAGCTCGACAACGGGGTGGGAGCGCTGCTAGCCGATTTGCAGTCCAGCGGGCTGCTGGATTCGACGCTAGTGGTGATGGTGGGGGAATTCGGGCGCACGCCGGGCGGGCTCACGCCGGCCGGGGGCCGCGACCATTACCTGCTGCAGACGGTGGCCTTCGCGGGCGCCGGGGTCAAGGGCGGCAAGGTTATCGGCGCCACCAGCGCGGACGGATCGTCCATCACGGAATTCGGATGGAACGGCAGCGGCACCAGCGGTCCTCGCAACGTGTGGCCGGAGGACGTGGAGGCGACCATCTACTCGGCCATGGGCATCGATTGGATGAAGGTGCGGGGGGACGATCCGTTCCACCGTGGGTTTGAGTACGTCCCGTTTGCTTCGCAGGGGACTTACGGGCCGATCAACGAACTCTGGAGTTGACTCTCGCCAAGGCGCCAAGACGCTAAGGACGGACGGAAGAACTTGGCATCCTTGTGCCTTTTCTAGAGAGTGCCTCGGTGGGAGCTTTACTCTGATGCGTGCCGCATGAGAACTTGAATGCATGGCATCCCGTGGATTCGCAGGTACTCAGGGCCGATTAACCGGTCGTGGACATAAAGCGGTGAAGCGCGGGCCTGTTCCGGCGGTTGTGTAAGGCTTAGAGTATGGAGAGCGCCTACACCGCCAAATACACCAGAATCAAGTCAGGCTACATGGGTCAACTGGTGGATTGGCCGGAGGTGGTCACCGAAGGAAAGACGCTCCAGGAATGCCGAGCGATGCTAGAAGACGCCCTGCGCGAGATGATACTCGCCTATCGGCAGCAAAAGAAGGAGCTGCCGGCCGGCAGAGCGCTTCTCGAACAGATTCCCGTCTCGGTTTAGATGGCCGTCAAGGGCACTGCTGAAATGCTTCGAGGAAAATGGATTCCGTCTTCTGCGTGAAGGCAAGAAGCATTCTATTTACACCAACTCGCTCAAGACCATTCCGATCAAGCGCCACAACACCATCGACCGCATCACGGCCAACGAATTGTGTAAGCAGGCGGGACTGGTCCCGAAGTTCTGAAGCCGCCACGCTGGAGATCAGGACTGACTCGCCGAGACTTCCAATTTATTGTGGATTGTCGGCGAGATCGCGGGGAAGACCTCTCACCGACCCGGCGGGTGATACCCGGCCGGGCCCTGCGTCGGCACGAGTGCCGACGTGGCACGCTGAAGAGCGTACTCCACGGCCTGGGCTTTACTCCGGTGCGTTCCTTGTGAGAAGTTGAACGCATGGCATCCCCTCAATCCAAAACGCCGCGGACTCAGACTCCAGCCCTGACTTACACCGGCGCGACCGCGCTGCTGGAAGCTCTGAACGAGGCTGGCGTTACATACCTGTTCGCGAACTTCGGTAGCGACCATCCGGCCATTGTCGAAGCTCTGGCGCAGGCTCGCGCGGCCGGCGATGCCGTTCCGCAGGTCATCACTTGCCCTAATGAATTCGTCGCCATGAGCGCCGCTAACGGCTACGCGCAGGTCACTGGTCAGGCGCAAGCGGTGCTTGTACACGTCGAGTGCGGGACGCAATCGCTGGGTGGAGCTGTACATAACGCGGCCAAGGGTCGCGTGCCGGTGCTGGTGATCGCCGGCGCCTCGCCCTTCACCCAGGAAGGCGAGTTGAAAGGCAGCCGCAATGAGTTCATCCATTGGCTGCAGGATGTGCCGGATCAGCGCGGGATTGTGCGCGGGTACATGAAATACGACAACGAAATTCGCACGGCCCGCAACATGAAACAGATGATTCACCGGGCGCTGCAGATCGCGCATAGCGATCCTCCGGGTCCGGTGTACCTGATGGCCGCGCGGGAGGTGTTGGCCGAAGAGGTCCCGCCGGTGAAGATCGACCCGGCCCAGTGGGCGCGGCTTTCGCCCCAGGCGATGACGCCCGAGGGAGCGCGGATGCTGGCCCACGATCTGGCTAAGGCGCGGCGTCCGCTTGCCGTGACCAGCTATGCGGGCCGCAATCCCAAGGCCGTGGAGCAGTTGGTGCGGTTGTGCGAGCGGGTGGGCATGGGCGTATACGAATCGTCGGCCGGGTATCTCAATTTCCCGGCGGATCACCCGTTGTATCAGGGCAGCCAGGGTAACGAGCCGGTCCAAAACCGCGCCCTGGCCGAGGCTGATGTGGTGCTCGTGCTGGATAGCGATGTACCGTGGATTCCGCTGCTGAACCAGCCTTCCAAGAGCGCCAAGATTTACCATATCGACGTCGATCCGCTGAAGGAGCGCACGCCGCTGTGGTACATTCCCGCCGCGCATGTGTTTCGCGCGGATGTGGCTACAGCCCTCGCGCAAGTGGCCGCCGCGCTGGACACAATCACGGTTGACCATTCTTTGGATGGGGCCGCGGCCAACGAGCGACGCTCGCATTACGCGCGCCTGCACGGGGAGTGGCAAGCGGAGCGCAACCGCCGCGAGCAGCCTCGGGCCGATGGAACCATCTCCGCCGAGTACTTGACCGCCCGGGTGCGCGAACACATCGGCGGCGACGCGATCGTGTTGAACGAGAGCATCACCAACTACACGGCGGTGAACGACCACATCGGCATCACGCGCGCCGGGATGAAGATGACCAGCAACGCCAGTTCGCTGGGCTGGAACGGCGGCGCGGCCATCGGAGCCAAGCTGGCGCTGCCGGACCGCTTTGTCGCGGTGCTCACCGGCGATGGCTCGTATATGTTTTCGCAGCCGTCCACGGTGCATTGGATCGCGCGGCAGTACAAGACGCCGTTCCTCACCGTCATCTATAACAATCGCGGGTGGCGCGCGCCTAAGTTCTCGATGCTGGCGCAGTATTCGGATGGCTACGCCAGCCAGGCCGCCAATGAGGGAGGCGAGATCGGCGTCACCTTCGATCCGCCGCCGGATTACGCGGGGATCGCCGCGGCAGCCGGGGGAGCGCTGGCGTTGACCGTTAAGAGCGCGGACGCACTGGACGCCGCGCTGGCGCAGGCGGTCCGCACGGTGAAGGAAGGACAGCGGTCGGCGGTAGTGGACGTGTGGCTTCCGCGTCTGTAGATGGGGGCGGCACTGTCGAGCGCCATTCCGGGCGGGGCCTCCAGTTCGGGTTGCGCGTTAATCTGGAGAGAGACAGCCATGAACCTGACGATCGACCTTTCGGAGCGGGATGCCGCGGCGCTTGAAGCCCAGGCGCGCGCCGCCCGCATGCCGGCCGACGCTACCTGGCCCAAATAGTTGCTCGGGCCCTCGAGCGCCAGCACGGCCTGGACGCTGAGAACCTGAGCAGGCACCTGGACCACATGGCCTCTCAGGTTGCCCCTGAAACGGTGCCAATGGCTCGCACGGCGGTCCAGGACGCGCTCAGCTATTGGTCGGAGCAGTTCTGCGCGATTCCCGACAAGACCCGCGGCAACGTGATCATCACGATTACGACGGCGCTTGACCGCTGCAACCATGGGCGGCTGCGCCGCACCTTCTGCACGGGCACAACGCTGGTGCCGGAGATGTCATTCCGTGGTGCGCCGATAGTCAGTGCGATGCCGACGACTACCTGGCAGGAAGACGGAATTATTGCTCAGCGCTTGTTCAAGTTCCCGTGGCAACGTGCGGTCATCAGCCGCAATAGCCTTGCGCCGAAGCATCAGGAGCGGCCTGTGTTCCTCTGGTGCGACGAAGCGCAGGAGACGCTTCTGGGCGGCTCAACGGACGGGGAATTTTTAAGCATCTGCCGCTCCTCAAAATGCGCGGTGGTCTTCCTCTCGCAAACGTTGCCTGGGTACATTGCAAAAATCGGCGGCGATAGTCCGCGCGATGCGGCCTACGGGCTAGTCGGAAAATTTGGAACGCACGTGCTGATGTCGAATTCTTGCCCTGAGACAAACGAGTTCGCGGGCCGCATGCCGGGACGTGTAGTCACACGCCGCAATAACTTCAGCGAGGGCAGCTCGCAGAGCATCAACGAAGGCATGTCGGCGGGCAACAGCCAAAACTGGGCCAGCTCCAGCAATTACGGCCATTCCACCGGCCGCGGCTACAGCTTCACCTCCAGCTCGGGCAGCACGCGCGGAGCTGGAGACAACTGGGGCAGCAACCGTGGGCGGGGCTCAAGCCAGAACATGAGCCACGGCTATAGCGAGAGCATGGAGTACGCTATCGAGCCCGGATTCTTCGGGCGGGGGCTTAAGACTGGCGGGCCGGAAAACGGCAATCAGGTCACTGCCATATGGTTTCAGGCGGGCAGGGTTTTCAAAGCGAGCGGGACCAACTTCCTGCTGGGGAGGTTCGCACAATGAACCGCCCAAGCTTCTCGATGCGCCTGGCCGGTTCACCGCTCGGCGCAATGTCGCTTCTCGCCGCCACTCATCCTCGGTAAGAGCCGTGTGCGTAAACGCGCTCGCACGGATCTGTGCGAGTGGCGAATCGGAAGGGGAAGTCAAGCTTTTTACGACGCCTAACGCGATTACTGGCGATGGACCTGAAAGCCTCAGCAGCATAGCCGCACCAGCGTCAGTTGTCGATGTTGTAGGCTTGATAGTTCAAATCAACTACCTTGATACGCCAGCGGTTCCGGCGAGCTCATGCTGCTCTATGTGTGTCCGTTTCCGGTCAGACGGTACTCTCGTCCAACGAGCGTTATCCAACTGGTCGCGAGTATCCGGGGAGGCTTGTCCTACTCCGGCGCTGGGACAGGCTGCCGCCTGTTCTGGCCAAGCGCAGGGCATCCTCTAAACTGCGCTCAGCGTCCGAGCTTCTCGAGCACATCCAGTGCCTGCGCGCGCACTTCAGGATCCGAGCCATTCGCGGCGATGGTCAACTGTTCACGCGCGGCATGAATATTACCGCTCCGCCCGAGGGCCGTGGCCAACTCAAAATGGGCGCGCCACAGATCGGGCTGCAGGCGGATAGCGGTCTCCAGTTGCCGAATCCCGGCGCCGAACTCGCCGAGGGCCACAAGGACCCGGCCGTAATCGGTCCGCGCTTCCGCGAAGTCCGGTTTCAGTCGAATCGCCTGCTCGAATTGAAAACGCGCTTCGGGAATCTCGCCGCGCGTGGACAACACCCGCGCCAGGTTCAGACGCCACTCGGCGACGCCGGGCTGGATGCGCAGCGCCTCCCGGAACTGTTGCTCGGCGGCGGCCTGATCCCCCATGCCCCACTCGACGTTCCCCAGATTGTTGTGCACCTCCGGCATGTCCGGATCCAGGGCAACCGCACGCTCTAAATCCGGCCGCGCTTCCGCTCCCTTATCCTGTTGCCAAAGAAGCCAGCCCAGCGCTCCCCACCCCGACGGTTCGTCGGGAGCCAGGCCGGTCGCCTCGCGCAGCACCGTTTCCGCGCGTGGGAACTGCCGGTTTTCCATCAGAGCGTTGCCGAGTTGGACCAGGCGATATGCGGTGTGCTCCCGCCGCGCCGCCTCCTCGAAATACGGGATGGCCTTCGCCAAATCGCCGGCCGCGAGGTAGCCTTGCGCCAGTTCGGCGTAGAAGCCGGCTTGCGCGGGATGGTACCGGTCCAAGAGGCTCGTGAGCCGCGGTAATCCTTCGGTGAGATTCCGGCGATCGCGAACTTGGGCAACCGCGGTGTAAAGGGCGTTCTCCGGGGTATCGGCAAGTGGCGCCGGATAGTAGGGGACCACCTCGCCCTGATATCTCGGCAATTCGAGGACCTCTGCCTTGGGCCCCAAAAGATCTCCCGCCGGTTTTTGCCGCTGAATCCAATGATCGGTCATGACCACGTGCACGACGTCGTCGGTTCTGCGTTTGGGCATGTGGCAGGCGACACAATTGGCTCCATCGGCATGCGGCCCGGCAGCAGTCCGCTCGAGCGATGCGGCGTGACACTGTCGGCAAACCGCGTTGTAGTGCGTGGACGCCTCCGGTCCGCGCGGAATATCGTGAGGGTCGTGGCACGTGGTACAGCGCAGCTTGCCGGCACTCTTGAGATAACACTGGGATTGACGCAGCCGGTACGCGCCGCTCACGATTTCAAACCGGTCCTTCATGCCCCCCAGCTTGTCGAACGCCGTGCTGAAATCACCCAAAGCCTGCCCGGGGACATACGAGAAAGGCGCTTGGTCAAAGCGGCGGATGGTGTGCGGAAGATCGAGGCTGGTCGTCTCGAGGTGGCACTGCATACAGACCTCGATCTCCCGATCGGGAGCCAATCGCGCGGGGTTGACGATGGCGGCCCGAATCTGATCTCGCGTAGCGCGTGCCGAGACCATGGCGACGTGCCGCTGTCCGGGCCCATGGCATCGCTGGCAATCAATTGCCTCGGGAAGGGGGTCGAGAAAGGTCATTTCCATGTTACCCGTGTGTTCGAACGCCTCCGGAATCCTGGGATAAGCACTGTGGCAGAAGATGCACTCATAGTGCACCGGCCGTACCGAGCCAGGAAAGTCGGGTTGATCGTACCCCGGACTCATGTCCCAATAGCCGCCGCGTTCCGAATACCAACTCAACGGCAAAACCTGGAGCGCGTTGCCTCCGGTGAGATGAAGATAGGTGAACGAATGATTTCCCGAGCCGATTACGAAATCGACTTGTTTCTCGTCGACATTCGTCTGCTTGCCGTCGAAGCCCATTTGCCAGCGTCGCTGATAGTACTTGCCGTCGCGGGTAATCATGGCGAAATAGCTGTCCGATGCCTGGTGATGGAAGGGCCCTCGGAATTCGGGGACATGTTCCGGCCGCAAACGGGCGAACGACCGCCCCATTCCGGTTTTCCGGTATCCGGCCGCACGATCCGCATGGCAGGTGGCGCAAACGGCCGGATTCACGTACGCACTTACGGGATTCGAAGGAGGCCGCGGATGCTGCCGTGCGTAGAACCAGGCTCCCAAACCTACCGCGGCCATTGCGGCTGCGGCCGCGACCCCGGCCCTCGACAATACTTTCAAATCATTCCCCTATTGAATCGACCCGCGCGGCTCTGATCTCTGCCCCGCAAGGGACGGCCATCATTATAGATGAGTGATGCGACCCGCCGTTTTAGGGGACGTGTGTCATTTGGAAAATCCGAGCAGTTTCCCGGGCAGGCCTACCGGCCCCGCTATGCCGTCGCGCAAGTCTTCGAGTTGGGCGTTTCCTGGCCACGTGGCATGGCTCTCAGCTACAAAAGTTGACTCTTCTCCAGCCGAGGGTATTAACCAGGGCGCGCACGAATCTTGAGCTATTGGTCCCCATATACTGAAAAGGGTCACTAAATAACGCAGGACGGCGTAGCAGAGCGCTAGGCTTCCTTGAGGTTGAAACCGTGGCAAGAGATGAAGACTACATCTTCGGCAGGCAACCCGGCACTGTCAATTTCAGCACGGAATTCTCCGACGCTGGCGCGGTACGGAAGAAGCGGTTTCTGTACTACGTCCTGGACTCTCCGGCCCGAAGGAAGTCTCGTCGAGATCGAGGGCGAAGTGGTCGTCCACGCCACTCCGGCTGGGCGACAACAAGTGAAGGCTCTGTTCTACGTTGATGACAGAGCAATCGAGACGCTCACGTTTCAACGCTTCTCGACAGCCGACGGCAGGCCGACCAAGGACTCATCTTTCACACTGCGTGGCGAGGAAATCCCCAAACTGCTCGAACTTGTAACCGTCATCAAGAATACGAAGTTCCCAGGCCAGGGCCGAGTCCGGATCGAAGAGACCAACCTTAAAGACTTCATAATCGACAAAGAGGCAGCCCGCGCGCTGGCAGAAGAAAATCTGGAGGTCGTCGCGGACGTAGCTGAACACCACGTGACCCAACGCGACATTACCGCATTCGCGTATCGCAAGAAAGAGCTCGAGCACTTCCGGAGTCTCCTGCACAGTCAGGAATACTTCGAGAAGACAAGGGGCAGTTCCAAACCCGAGGCAGTCTGGCAGGCGTTCTTTGAAAAGAACCCGTGGATCTTCGGCTACGGCCTATCGTACATCTTCACGACGGCCCTCGGCGATAAGAAACTTGAGCAGGTAGTAGCGGGGAACTCCGTCCAGCGCGGGGGGAAGCGAGTCGATGGCCTCCTCAGAACGCGGGGACGCGTTAGCTCTCTATGTTTCGTCGAGATCAAGACCCATGAAACGCCGCTTCTTGAGACACAGCCATACCGGAGAGATTCCTGGGCCATCTCGGGTGAGATCGCCGGCGCGGTGGCCCAAGCGCAGCGATCAGTCCAAAGCGCTCAAGAAACGATTGGAAGACGTCTCGACCCCACGGCTCCTAGCGGAGACCCTACCGGTGACCCGAGCTATCTCTTTCGGCCTCGATCAATCGTCGTCGCAGGAAACCTAGCGCAGTTCGAGGCGCCAGCAGGCGTCAATGAAACAAGGTTCGGATCGTTTGAACTCTTCCGTCGACAGCTACAAACACCCGAAATTATTACCTTTGACGAACTGTACGAACGGGCCCGATTCATCGTCGAGACAAGTCAACGCTGAGAACCAGACTCGCACACAAGGCCCCCGGCCTCAGGTGCGGCCGAATGCGAGTTCCACGCCCAACTGTGTCGCTGCGACAAGCCACACGAGCGAGAAGTCGCCAACCCGCCGAACCGACCCGTCCCCTCACCAAAGCCGCCCTGCGTCCCGTCGCCCCATTCCAGCGATACCACCGAGTTGTCTATCTTTCCGGTGTGTTATACAGCGTATCACAAGCGGCCGCCCATTCCACAAAACGAACCCAAGCTCCATCCAACACTTTGATCAGACAAGGCTTAGCCGAGGAGTTCGTTTTTGCTCGTCACCGGCCAGGAACCAACCGAGCCGCATCCGCTCCTACTTCCTGAGACGCCTGATTCTGTGACGAATGGTACCATCTGGACGCGGGAGATCTTTGACAACCGAGCCAGATCTGCCTCGCCCGATCTACGCCCGCGATTCCGGCAGCCGGATCACCAGCCCACCTGGACGGTCTGTCGCCGACCGTTGAAGTGCTCGTTCCCACGGGCAAACCCACCACCGTCTTTCGGGCGCTGCGCTCCGCCGATGATATATACTCAGGCCGTTGCTCTGCCCACTCGCATTGCTGCTTGCCAGTACCTTCTGCGCTGCCGGCGCGAACGCTGCTGGGAGCGTAGTCGGGAGCCAGGCATGCGCCGCCTGCCACGCCGCCATCTATCGGAGCTTCATGCGAACGCCCATGGCTCACAGCAGCGGGCGCGTGGGTACGGAGGAACCGAAGGAGCGTTTCGACCGCACGGAGTTTCGCGATTCCTCCGGCGCCTTCGCGTACCGCGTGGGTCAGCAAGCGGGGAAATACTTCTTCGAGTTTCGGCAGCAGGGCGCAAAAGAACCGATTCGGGGGCGCCGCCAACTGGAGTACTTCGTGGGAAGCGGAGCCGCGGCCCGGAGCTATCTTCTGAACGTTGACGGATTCTTATATGAGGCACCCGTCGCGTATTACAGCAAACCGGCTTCGTGGAACTCCGCGCCCGGTTACGCTGGGTTCGATTACCCATACCTGACCCGCCCCATTCTGCCGGGATGCCTGCAGTGCCACGCCAGCGCGATTCAACAGATTCCGGGCACTCAGAACGCCTATGCTTCTCCCCCGTTCCGGGAGGGCGGTGTAGCCTGCGAACGATGCCATGGGGGCGGGAGCGATCACATTGCCACGGGCAAACCGATGGTGAATCCGGCCAAGCTCCCCGGCCCCGAGAGGGACAGCATCTGCGGGCAATGCCATCTTTCCGGCGAAATCCGCGCGCCCAAGCCGGGTAAAGACGAAGGAGCCTTTCGTCCCGGTGACCTGCTCGGGGATTCTCTCACGGTTTTCGTGCGCGCCGGCTCACCCTCGCTCTTGCGGGTGACGAGCCATGTGGAGAACCTCGCGCAGAGTGCCTGCAAGAGAGCCAGCGGTGAGAAGCTATGGTGCGGCACGTGCCACGATCCCCATTCCGTTCCGGACGACAACCAGAAGGCCGCGTACTTTCGTGGCAAATGCCTGGGTTGCCATCAGACCTCCGATTGCCGTGGTGCGCGATCCGAGCGGCAGGCTAATGGCGACAATTGCACCGCGTGCCACATGCCGCGCAACCCGCCCAGTGACGTGGATCACGTCGTCTTCACCGATCATTCAATTCGGCGGGCCATCCGGCGGCGTCCCACGCCTCCAAGCGGCCCGCCTCCCGCGGATTCCGATCTCGTGCCGTTTGAAGGCGGCGAGTCGAGCGCGCGAGACCTGGGCTTGGCCTACGCGATTTTGGGCCTGCGCGAGGACAACGCGGCCTACATCGAGCGCGCCTTCCATCTGCTTCAGGAAGCAGCCGCTCAAGGCGCTGGCGACGCCCCAACCCTCGCCTATTTGGCCCAGTTCTACCGCGACCGCAAGGACGATGCCCACGCCCTTCCGCTGTATGAGCAAGCCGCGCGAATGGATCCGGATCAATCCGTCGCCATTGCTGCGTTAGGGGCTTACCAGATGCAGTTCGGCAAGGTTGACCAGGCCATAGAACTCTGGAACCAGGCCCTCGCCATCAACCCCACGCTGCTTTTGGCTCGTACTAATCTCGCCACCGCCCTATTGCGCACCGGGCACCCGGAGCAAGCCCGGGCGACGCTGCAAAAGGCTCTTGAGTTTAATCCCTCGTTTCAGCTGGCGAGAGATCTGTTGAACCAGATCACAAAGTAAGAAGTGGGCCGCGAGCCGAAACTCAGAGCAGAACTATCAAACGATTTGATACCCGATATCACGAAAGCGAAGCTTCCCAACACGGCACGGCAATGATAGACTCCGCCCCGGCTTGTTTTTGCGTGGAGTTTAAGGGTCGGCGCGCATCGGGATTGCTTCGCCGATGCAGCCGGGACTTTTGCTGAAAGGGGATTCGACTATGTCAACAAAGCTGTCTCAAGTGGCGGCAGTGTTCGTTTTAGCGGGTGCGATGGCGTTTGGGCAGGCCGCCAACGGTACGATTACCGGAACGATTTCGGATCCCGGCGGCGCGGTGGTTGCCGGCGCGATGCTCGAGGCTAAGAACGCGGACACGGGGGTGGTGTATCGCGGCGGCTCGTCCAACACCGGGAACTTCGTCCTCTCGGTGCCCACCGGCACCTACGAGCTCACGGTGACCGTGGCCGGCTTCAAGAAGTCTGTCCAGGCGAACGTGCAAGTGGTCACGTCCACGGACACGCGCCGAGACGTGACACTCGAAGTCGGCGCGACGACCGAGGCGGTCACGGTGACGGACACGGCGCCCTTGCTGAAAACCGAGAGCGGCGAAATGAGCCACACGGTTACGATTTCCGACGTGGATAACCTTCCGGTCCTCACCGTTGCGGGCGGTACCTGGAACGGCGCCACCGCCAACGGCAACATCCGCAACCCGCTGCAATCGACGCTGCTGCTTCCCGGCGTGAGCTTTCAAAACGACGCGCAGATGGTGGTGAACGGATTGCCGAGCAACAGCGAAACCATCCGCATCGACGGCCAGGACTCCACCGCCAACATCTGGAAAGTCTTACAGCAGCGGGGCCAATCCACCGCCGTGGACGCCATCCAGGAAGTTCAGGTCCAAACCAGCAATTTCGCTGCGGAATACGGCCAGGTGGCCGGTGGTTACATCAACTACACCATCAAGTCCGGCACCAATACCCTTCACGGCAGCCTCTACGACTATTTCGTGAACGAAGCGCTGAACGCCGGATTGCCCTTCACCGATGCCGGCACGCTGACGCCTCTGAAAGAGGGCCAGCACATTCGCAATCCGCTTCGCCGGAACGATTACGGTGGTACGGTGGGCGGCCCCATCCGCATTCCGAAGGTCTACAGTGCGCCCCAACGGCGCAGATCGCCAGTGGAAGGAGGATCCATCCATGTAGTTGTCGGTAAGACATGGTAGCTACCGAGCGGCTTGGTCGGGTAACTGGCTAGGTCGAAGCCTCGGGACAAAAGTCCGCCTTTGGGCG
>DATNJC010000136.1:0-11083 GCA_035604115.1 Bryobacteraceae bacterium
GCGAGCTTGGAAGATCCGCCAACTGGAATTGCTGGAGCATGCCGTGGCCGCGGCCCTTACTGCGGTGAATTCAGAACACGCAACAGCCCATTTTCGCCACTGCGGCTATGGTCTATAAATACTCAGAAAATGGTCTAGGAATAGGGATCGTCGGCCCGATGGTATTCCCAAACTGAAGGTAGGTCTTGTCTTCCTGGAATTCGACGAGGCCCCGGCCCTGGCTTCATACAGCGTTTCGGCCGTCACCTCACCCGTATGAATGCCTTCGTCACTAGTTTGTGGCTCGCCCTTTTAGCTCGCCCGGAACGTCGCCGCCGGCATTCTGTCCCGATCCTCGCCAAATGTTCGCCCAACTATCTGAGGGATCGGCTACGCTCTGTCGCCAACGGCCAGTCGCCGCCGATAGGAGTGTTAGAATTCAACTCGGAGAAGAAATGGTCGAGCTTGTCACGATACCGGCTTCGTTTTTCGAGCTGATTGCCGAATATGAGCGACCGGCAATCCATCTCTTGATCGACCGCGGTGCAGTCGTACAAGCCATCTTCGACGCGCTTAAGCCTTGGAATCCACGCATAGACGACATCGAATCTCATACGACGGGCAAGCATTCGGAGCAGGGCGTTACATTCAGGCTCCCCACGAAGCATGTATCTTTCTTTTTCGGAGCTGCCGCCTGCAGGTTTGCGCGCGACGCGGTGGACTGGACATCGGCTGAGGAAACGATAAACATGCTCGATACATGCCTATCGGCGTTGCTCCGTCATGCTGGTGTCGCGTGGGTTACTCAAAAGACCGCCATTGGTGTGCACATTCAACCGCGCACCAAAAACTTTGTCGACATCCTCAGGCCATTTCTCGTGCATGAACTGGCGATGCTAGACCAAGGGCCCCTTCAAACTATGGCCGTCGTCGCGAAGTGGGGGAAGCGCAGGTTAACGCTCGATGGCTCTGGACTGCTTGCAAATGCGCTTTTCGTTAAGCTCGAACGGGAGTTCGAAACGTCGATCAGTTATGAAGCTATGGCACAACAGCTCCACGCCGACGAAGAAGAATTGTTTAGAATATTGGGAATCGAGGAGGAGCGCGGATGAACGCAATGTATCAGCAGCACCAAACCTCAGGCAACTATTGGGCGCCTGAGCCGTACCTGCTCCATGGTGTTCATCCTCAGGTTCAGCAGTCCACAATCCCGGACCCGGGGCGAGGACTCGCCCTACTCGAAAACCTCGAAAAACAGATGGCTAGCTTCGCCAAACAGCGGGCCGAGATTGCCGACGTACGAAAGTACTTCGTTCTTAACACCGGTCCGTCGGTTGAGACATTTCTAACTGAGCATCGCACTCTTCCCCAGATCCTTCTGGAGTCGGTACCGCATCTGCGTGCATCCTTCGGTCATCATGCCATCTTGAATTTGCGAGCACCGATTGACGAAGCCGGCTCCCAAACCCTCTATGCCATCGTCATGTGGCCGGGGACCTTGCAAGACGTTCGCCAGCGCATGGATAATTTCGATGACGCGTGGTGGCTGGCACATTCCCGCCAAACATCTGGCTATCTCAATTTCACCTACGAGTTGGTGTAAATGGCCGCGGCCCCGTTTGACTGGTCACAATACGTAGGGTTAGCCCAAGAACTGGGACGGCGTGCCGATGAAGCCGCTCTTCGGAGCGCCATTAGTCGTGCATATTACTACGTGTATCATCTGGCTCTGGCGCGAGCCGAGGCAAACGCGTATAGACCGCGACCAGGTGAGGCGAAACATGCTCAGCTTTGGCGCATCTTCAGCGGAAGTCCCGACCCCGATTGCCAGCGTTTGGCAGTGTTGGCCGGGAGACTCAAAGAGAAACGTGAGCGCGCCGACTACGAAAATCACTTTGCGCGTATTGGGGAGGAAGTCCCCGCTCTTCTGGCAGACGCTGAGGCCTTCGCCGTTCTTCTTGCCAACGTGCCGGCGCGTCACCCAAACCTGGCGAGTATCCGCCAGTAACCGCGAAGGGCGCGCCAATGCGGGGGCTCGCATGAGAACGTAAGGACCTCGTTCGCTGGGCAATATCGGGCAACGTGCCGCGGGAAGCGTGGCATAAATGGTATCCGTGGGAACGCAGCCTCCGAAGGTTGAAGAGGGCCTTGGAACCTCAAGCTTCCGAATCTCTCTCTCCGCCAGCGTCAGCAACGCCTGCCCGCGGCGATCAGCTTCAGGCCCCTGCCTGACCAGGAACGGCAGATTCGGTCTTGGTCTGAAACGCATCCATAACGCGGGTCGAAAATACGAGCGCGGCTCCGGCGTTGACGGCTACGGCTACCCCCAGCGCCTCGGCGATTTCCTCCCGGGTCGCTCCATGCTGAATCGCGGCATCGGTGTGGACGGTGATGCAGCCGTCGCATTCCCTGGTCACGGCCACCGCCAGGGCGATGAGTTCGCGGGTCTTGGGATCGAGTTTGTTCGTTTTCTGCCCGGCGTCACTCAGCGCGCGATAGCCGCGCACAAGATCCGGTGAGATTTTGCCAATCTGGGCCACATGAGTGGCGATCTGCTGCTTATATTCATTCCAGTTCAACATCATACGAATCAGCCTCCTTGCGGGCCGATCGGGCTCTTGGCCGGACTGCCCGACATGGTTTTAGATGGGATGAGGTGGAGATCGGTCGCGACAAATGCTGGGAACATTTCGGGCATTTCAGCCTGCTTGCCGCTGCACTGTGCTACCCTGCCCTCGATGAGCAGCATGCGCAGAAGCGCCACTTACACGCTGGCCGCCCTCTTGGCAGCAGCCCTGGCCTTATGGGGCGCCGGAAGGTTCAGCCCGGTAGGCCGCACCAAGGTGTACTTCACCCTGGAGCGGGCCTGGAAAGCTCACTGGCCGTTCAGCCGTGGCCAATATCTGCTGTCCCGCGCGGAGCCCGCCTTCGACCCCCTGGTCCCGGTTCGGGTAGAGGTGGAACCTGGCGTCAACATGCTGCTGGACCCCGAGGACTACGTATCGCGCACGCTTCTGGAAACCGGCCAGTGGGAGGCCGACTCCTGGGCCATCGTCAAGCAGCACCTGCCCCCTGGAGGCACCTTTGTGGATGTGGGCGCGCACATAGGAATTTACTCGCTCAAGGCCGCGCGGGTCGTGGGTTCGCAAGGGCGTGTGATCTCGATCGAGCCCAATCCGGACACGCTCCAGAAGTTGCGCGACAATATCCAGGCCAGCGGAGACACCAACGTTGCCGTCCAGCCCTTCGCCTGCTCGGATGCCGAGACCGATTTGGACCTGTTCGCCGCGGCGCGCGCCAATACCGGCGGAACCTCATTGTCGCGCGCGAATGCCGAACAGGTGGGCGCGGTGAGCGCCGTGTACCACGTTCACGCCCGTCCCCTGGACGCCATTCTCGAAGCGGCCGGCGTGTCGGGGGTCGACGTCATCAAAATTGACGTGGAGGGGGCGGAAATGCTGGTGCTCAAAGGAGCCCGCCAGACGTTGGCCCGCTATAGTCCCGTCATTAGCGTGGAACTCATCGACCGGCAGCTGAAGTCGATGGGAACCAGCGCCGCTGAGGTTACGGAATTCTTGCGTTCTCAAGGCTACACTCCTCGCCAAATGATCGACGCCAACGTGATATTTGCGAAGTGACGCCGTTCACCCGGCTTGCGAGCCGTCCAACTTGCTTCCGCCCAGCAACGCCCCGGCTTGGCCCAGGTCGAACCTGCCCAGCGCGCGCAACGCTGCGGACAGACGGAAGCCGAATCCCGCAAGAAATCCATCATATTTACCCAGGAACGCTGCCGCCCCGCAGATTCTGTCGGCTTGAGCCAACGGATCGTCCGCCAGCGGGTCGGGCGCCGGGTGCAGCACCGCGCGAATCGCCGGGTACACGCGAATCTTTTTTCCGGCCCGGCGGATCTGCATGGCCAGGTCGGCTTCCGGCCAGTAGTGACCGTAACGTTGGTCGAAGTAATTCATGCCGCGCACGAATTGCTTGCGAATCAGGAGCGCCTCCAGCCCGGCGTATTCGACCGCGACGCTTTCCTGCGCGGTGTCGATCGATGTGCGCGGATACGCGCCGCCTCGGCACACCGCTTCCAGCGTTTCGCGCGTAGGCAGGTTTCCCGAGGTCAAGGCCGGCGAGCCGTCCGGAGCCGTCAACATCGGGGCCGCGGCCACGGAGCTTTCGTCCGCGTCCAAGCGGTCCGCCAAGGCACTTACGGTTTCCGGGGCGACCTCCACATCCGGCGACAGGAACAACAGCAGGTCCGCTTTGGCCGTCCGCGAGGCAATGTTCATGGCCCGCGCCGAACCCAGGTGATGCGGCAGGCGCAGCATGGTCACGGCCGGGTACTCGCTGTCGATCTGCGTGGTGTCGTCCTGGCTGCCGCAATCGACCACCAGAATTTCCAGGCGTTCCCGGTCGCGCGAATGCTCCAGCGCTTCGATGGCGCGGCGCAACGCTGTGGATTGGCGGTAAGCCACCAGCACCGCCGAGACGCGTGGAACCTGCGGCTCTTCCGGGTGTTGTTCTTGGACCAAAGGATCGGGCAAGTGTCGATCATAGCAGAGCGCAGACGGCTGACCGCTCCGGGCTTTGCTCTTTGAAACCGCCGCGGGCGCTTCCGCTTTACAACCGCCGCGGGCGCTTCCTTTTTACAACCGCCGCGGGCGCTTCCGCTTTACAATGGTCCCTTGCCTGAACTCTCGATCGTCGTGCCGGCCTATAACGAAGCCGCGCGCCTGCCTGCCACGCTGCTCATATTGGCTGGGTTTTGCGAGCGGCACGGCTCGGCCGAAGTCCTGGTGGTGGACGATGGCTCGCGCGATCGGACCGCCGCGCTGGTGGAGGAGGTCGCCCGCGACCATCCCGCCTTTCGCCTGCTGCGCAATCCGGGCAATCGCGGGAAGGGCTACTCGGTCCGCCACGGGATGCTGGAGGCCACCGGCGAGTGGACCCTGTTCACCGACGCCGATCTATCGAGTCCGATTGACGAGATCGCCAAGTTGTTCGCGGCGGTCCAGCGCGAGAATGCCGCTGCGGCCATCGGCTCGCGGGGCTTGGACTCGTCGCTCATCGGCGTGCATCAGGCGCTCTTGCGGGAGTGGAGCGGCCGCCTGTTCAACGTGGTTATGCGCCTGGCCACCGGTTTGCCCTACCGCGACACCCAGTGCGGCTTCAAGCTGTACCGGCGGGATGCGGCCCGCGCCATTTTCTCGCGGCAGAAATTGAACGGCTTCGGTTTCGACGTCGAGGATTTGTTCATTGCCCGCAAACTGGGGCTGCCCGTCGTGGAGGTGCCCGTGATATGGAATAACGTGGAAGGGACCAAAGTAGGGCCGCTCTCCGGTGCTCAGGCGTTCTGGGACTTGCTCCTGGTGCACTGGTGGAATCTGCGGGGAGGCTACCAGTAAGCCGGCCGTTTCGGCCCGCTCCACTCCAGCGGCAAGCCGGTATCGCGGCCTTGGCCCAGGCCAATTCCGCTCCGCAACCAGGTGTTGGACGCTGCTCCGCGGTTCATCCGCTCCTCCAAGGTTGTGGAGCAGGCTTCAGCCTGCAACGGGTGCTTCAGCACCCGTGTCCGAGCGGAGGCTAAAGCCTCCGTTGCAGGCTGAAGCCCGCTCCACAAACCACACCCCGGGTGTCTTCACCGTGGCCGCCATTTTGGGCGATACTTGTGGTCGATGAAGAAATTTCTGCTGGGTTTTGTGATCGGTCTCATCTTCGCCGGCCTCGGCGCCGTAATCGTCGGGTTCGCGGCTATGCGCCTGGGCGACCGGCGGCCCACGGTTTCCAACAACTCCACGCTGGTGCTGCGTCTGGAAGGCGACATGCCGGAACAGCAGCCCGTCGACGTTCCTCTGCCGTTCTTCGAAGGCCAGCAGCCCTTGACGGTTCCCGAAACCTGGCAACTGCTGCGCAAAGCCGCCGCCGATAGCCGCATCAAAGCGGTGGTGATCGAGCCCCGCGCGCTCGCCATCGGCTGGGCCAAATTGGAGGAGTTGCATGCCGACCTGCTGGCGTTCAAGAAGTCCGGCAAACCGGTGTATGCGTTCCTGCGCGGCGCGGGCGGCCACGAATACTACCTGGCCACGGCCGCCGACAAGATCTTCATCGCCCCCGAAGACGAGCTCGACCTCAAGGGCCTGCGCGCGGAACTGGTGTACGTCAAAGGCACCCTCGACAAGCTGGGCGTGTCGATGGAGTTTGAGCACGTCGGCAAATACAAGGATGCCCCGGATCAGTTCACCAAGACGGGACCCTCGCCCGAAACCTTGGAGGTGACCAACCAGATCCTGGATCAGTACTTCGGCGACCTGGTGAATGTGATCGCGGAAGGCCGCCACAAGACCCCGGACGCGGTGCGGGCGCTCATCGATCAAGGGCCGTTCGTCGCCCCCAGCGCTTTGGCCGGAGGATTGGTGGACGAGCTGGTCTATGAAGACGAAATGTATAAGCGCCTCAAGGATCAGCTCAAGACCGAGACCAAGCGCATCGGCGCAAGGGATTATTCTCGCGTGCCGCTGGCCGGCGCCGAAGGGAAATCCCGCATTGCTCTGGTCACCGCCGACGGCGACATCACCCGCGGCGGATCGGGCGACAGCGTCACCGACAGCGGCATCACCGACACAGGAATCATCAAAACCCTGCGCGACGTTGAGGACGATTCTTCGATTAAGGGCGTAGTCCTGCGCATCGATTCGCCCGGCGGCGACGCGTTTGCCTCCGACGACATCCTGCATGAAGTCAAGATGCTGAGCGCCAAGAAGCCCATGGTGATTTCGATGTCCGACTACGCGGCCTCGGGCGGCTACTTCATCGCCATGAGCGGCGACCCCGTGGTGGCCTATTCCAACACGCTCACCGGGTCGATCGGCGTGTTTTTCGGGCGCATCAATCTGCGCGGGCTGTACGACAAGATCGGCCTCAAGAAGGAAATTCTCAAGCGCGGCCATTTCGCGGCCATCGATTCGGAGGACGGCCCCTTGAATGACGAGGAGCGGACCAAGCTGCGCAAAGAAATCGAGCAGTTCTATCATGCCTTCGTCGACCGCGTGGCCACGGGACGCAAGCGTCCCTACGATCAGGTCGCGCCGCTGGCCGAGGGCCGCGTGTGGCTCGGCGCGCAGGCCAAGCAGAACGGCCTGGTGGACGAAATCGGTGGCCTCGACCGCGCGCTGGACATGATCAAGGAACGGGCCAAGATCCCGGTCTCCGAAAAAGTCACGCTAGTGAACTATCCGCCCAAGCGCACATTGTTCGAGATGCTGTTCAACCGCGCGGGAGACCAGTCCGACGCGGAAGCCGCTCTGCTCGAGCGGAAGATCGAAGCACTGGTGGGCCACTTCCCCTTGCGCGCCCTGGCCCACGGCGGCATGCTGCGTCTGATGCCGTTCCGGGTCGATGTGAAGTAAGGACGTCAAGTAAGGACGTGAAGTGAGGATGCCGAGTAAACCATGTCAGAGGAACGGCGTCCAGGGAAGTGAAACCTGAACTTTGCCTCGCCTCCGGCCCCGCAGCATGATAAGATTTGGTCGGATGCGGCGTTGCATCTGGCTCTTCTTCCTCGTGGCCTTGGGCATTGCCGACGACAACCGGTCCTTGGGCGACCGGACCCGGCAATATCTCACGGACTTGGTGCGCCTGGACACCTCGGCGGGCAATGAGACCAAGGTCGCCGATTATCTAAAACAAGTTGCAGATTCCCACGGCATCCCCGCGGAACTGGCCGGCGGCGAACCCCGGCGCATGAATTTCGTGGCGCGCCTCAAGGGCAACGGCAAGAACCGGCCCCTGCTTCTGATGGCCCATAGCGACGTGGTCCCGGCGGACCGCAGCCACTGGACCGTGGATCCGTTTGCCGCCGAAATCCGCAACGGTTTCATTTACGGCCGCGGCGCCTGGGACGCCAAGTCGCTGCTGGCGGCCGAAATGGCCGTGATGGTGGAGATCAAGCGCCGCAACATCCGGCTCAACCGGGATTTGATTCTGCTGTCCGAGGCCGACGAAGAAACCGGGTCCAGCGGCATCCAGTGGATGGTGCAGCACGCCTGGCCCAAAGTCGACGCCGAATTCGGGCTCAACGAGGGCGGCGCGGTCTTCCTCACCCACGACGGCACCCACATTTTCCAGGTGGAGACGTCCGAGAAAATCCCTACCCGCATCCTGATCACCGCCCGCGGCACGGCCGGGCAAGCCGCCTTGCCGCGCCCCGACAATCCCGTCGTGCACCTGTCGCGCGCTTTGGTCAAACTCGCCGATGGCGACGAGCCGGTGCGGCCCACCGGGACCACGCGGCGCTACTTACAGGACTTGGCCAAGCTCGACGATTACGCCTGGCTGACGCCGCTGCTGCCGCGTCTGGAGAATCCCGCCACGGCCCAGTCGGCCGCGGCCCAGATTCGCGCCCGAGACATCACGCTCGACTCCATGCTGCGCACCACGGTCACGCCGACCATGCTGCGCGGAGGCGTGAAGATCAACGTGATTCCCAATCTGGCGGAAGCGCAAGTCGACGTGCGCCGCCTGCCCAACGAAACTCCCGATGAGGTGCTTGCGCGGTTCCGTCAGATGGTCAACGATTCGGCCGTGGAGATCACGCTGGCCCCCGGCGCCCAGCAGATCGAGCCTCCCGCGCCCAGTTCGCGCAACAGCCCAATGTTCCGCACTCTGGAGAAAACCATCGCCCGTATTTATCCCCACGAATCCGTCGTGGTGCCGTACATGTCCGGCGGAGCCACCGACGGCACGTTCCTGCGCTCGCGCGGCATGGCAGTGTACGGCGTCCCCATATTTCTGCGGGAGAGCGGCGAGAGCCCGGCCCACGGCAACGACGAGCGGATTGCTACGAAGACGCTCGAAGACGGCGTGGAATTGCTCTGGCAGATGGTGTTGGATACGGCGGGCGAAAACTAGAGGGTGGGGCAGTCTTTCTAAGCCTCGCCGCCACAATCCCAGGCTCGCCCGAGTTGGGCTTTAGACAATAGAAATGGGCCGAAACTATCTACAGTCGAACCGTCCACGCCTCGTCGCGAATCGGATGCGTCATGAGCCCAAGTACAACTCCTTTGCCTTCGAGAGATCCGCGGGAAAGAAATCCCAAAACACGAACCGTCCTCGCGCGGTGAATGTGCCCGCATAGGAAGTGGGACCCAGTCGAATGTTGTATCTGCTCAGACCGTCTACAAGGCTTCCCACTCCGGTGACGAATCTTTCCACGAGGCGCCTCGGAATAGGTTGGTACGCCGTTGAATGATTCAGAAGCGCCGCTTGCTTCGTCCGTTTAAGGTAGTCCCTCGCTTCCTGAGCCAAGCGGGAGCGTTCAGTGCCGGTTGAGTCGATAGCCGGCTTGGGATAGGCGGGACTCCTCAAGCGGGCGCCAATCTTGACCAGTCGTTGCTCGACTGTTCGCCTGTAATCCTCTGTGGGTGTAAGGTATGTGCGCTCTTCGAGCACCAGATTACGAGGCTCTCGCGAGAGCTTTGGGAGGAGGGCCTCAAAGCGTTCGTGAGGAAGGGAGTCACTACGCAGCAGGTCGCTCGCGTCGAAGCCTGGGCCGACAACTTCTATGGTTATCTTCTCTTGCGTGTCGTCTGTGATTCCGGCGAGAGAATATCGATCGCGATAGGGGCTCACGGGCTCCAGGAATGCTGCGATTTTCCGTTCGGCGTTCAGTTCCTTTATCACCGCACGGACCTTTGATCCAGGAACGATGTAGCCCCCGCGACGCTCCGACCACCGCTTGTTCCGAGTATCGATTCGGAGCAACGCCTCACGGCAGTGGTGCCGGTCCCAGAAGCTCTCAAGGGCGCGGTCAGCGTCCACTGACCAGCGTTTGATGATCAATCCATCGAGTATCGGCTGACCTAGCGCACGTAACCAGACCATGCTCGCGAACTTCAAATAGCCGTTCAGCGAGCCGACCGCCTCTTGAAGGTTGTGCTCCGAGACGTTCCTAAGTTCGATCGGCGGCTCGACCCGAACCATCAGCGTGAAATGGCAGCTAGCAACTGCGAGGCCCGCGCCAGCGTGCTGAGAAACCTTTCCTCTTTCCCACACTTCCGCCAGTCCCACACTTCGGTGCCAAGGGCCTCAGCAAGCAAGCGGCGAATGTACTGAGAGCGGATGAATGGCGGATAAAACGCATAGCTACCGCCGCGAACAGACTCGTAGTACAAATATGATTTCCCTGGTTGAATGCGCTTGAGATCGAGCAGGTTGGATACCTCCTCAAAGGGAAACGCCCGAGTGAGCTGTTCGATTGGGTCTTTTTCGCCAGGGAACGGCACGACGTGCAAGTGGGCGTGGCTAATGCCACAGCCGCCAGAGTCGGGTGTGCGCGCACCGTGCTCAAAGATTAAGCAGTTGCCGTACGTCCCGCGCATCTGGTCGGTAAGACTTGTCTTAAGGGCCTGAGCCGCGCCGAGTTCCTCCAGGGGCATGTCAGCAAATGCCCGGTAGTGGTGGTTTGGAACAAGCAGCAGATAGCCGGGCACAATCTGCCCGAGGCTTGGTAGTACACGGAAATCGTGGTCCTCCAGAATTGTGCGGCTCGCGGGTTCGTGACCATAGAGGGCGGCGAAGGAGTTCGCGGCACCTCCAGTGAACTCGTTACAGAACTCACAGTGACCGCAGTTGGTACTAACGTTCGAGCTAGACATCGGTGAATTTGCCTACGTTTTCGTCAGTAATTTCCGTCGAAAACTTCTCCCGGATTCGTTCGACATTCTTGGCGTAGACCGCGTAGGGGGATCTTGGCTTCGGGATTGATTCGACGCGTAAGGCTGGCGATGTGAGATTGTTGAATCCAGCAAGGTAGTGAGTCACGAGCATCCAGTCGTCTATCCAGGTCACGCCGAGACTTGGAGTCGCGTCGTATGTGTAGACTTTTAGGCGCGCTCTTGCGATATCGTTTAGCTCTCTGCGGATGCCCCACAGCGCTCGGATCGAATCCGTAATCCTCTTCTTCGTATCTAGTGTCCTGAGTCATTAGTTCGTAACACTATTCACGTCCCTGTGCGTCTTACTATGGTGGAGGCAACCATGGGCCGTGGACGCACACCCCTCAAAGTGGAATTGAATCCAGAGGACCGCACGATGTTGGAGGCCTGGG
>DATNJC010000137.1:0-20222 GCA_035604115.1 Bryobacteraceae bacterium
CTCCCGGTGCCGAGGTTTTACTTGCATCGACCGCAAGAAGCATGTCTGTATACGTCCGCTTATCAACGACCGGTTCTTAACAACCGGCGGGAATCCATCTCACTTTTACGTTGCACGCCTCGCGACCTAGGATGAGTGCCGTGCGCGGTGGATCAAGTTGCTCAGATGGCCGAGCGATTGACCTCTCTCGACTCCAAGTTTACGCGGGCTTTCCAAGGAGTTCGTCGGCTGGAGGTTGTATGTGACACAAAAAGATGGAAATGTCGTCGCGCTTCAGGGCGTGATTGCGCCTCCGGGAGGACTCACTCTGGCCACGAATGCACACGGTGGCCACGGATGCACACCGGATGGACGCGCTCGGAATTGGAGGTCGAGCCCTGGTGCCGCGGACCGGGGGCGGTCGGCTGCCGTGCTACTGTTCTTGTATGGGCGATACAGCCATGCTCGACCAACTACTGGACCCCTTCGCTCAGTGTCTGGATGCGGAGTCGGCCCAGCGGGTGATCGAGTTCGGCATTGCCCCGGCGTTCCAGGAGCGGGTGAGCGCTCTGGCTGAGCGAGCCAACGAAGGCGAGCTCACCGAGGATGAGCGGACGGATTATGAGGCCCTAATCAACGCAGCCGATTTCATTGCAATCCTTAAGCTCAAGGCTCAGCGCAGGCTGGCCTCGAACGTCCGTCCGTGACCGACTCCGAAACTCGAGATCTCGTCCGCCGGCGGGCCAGCGATCGTTGCGAGTACTGTCTCCTCCGCCAAGAGCACAGCCACCTCACGCACCACGTCGAGCATATCGTTGCCAGACAGCACGGGGGCACGGACGAACTTGGTAACTTGGCCCTGGCTTGCCACCGGTGCAACCTGCGAAAGGGACCGAACCTTACGGGGATTGACCCGCTTACGAATGAAGTTGTGGTGCTGTTTCACCCTCGCAACGATCGGTGGCAGGATCATTTTCGCGTAAACGCCCTGCGGATTGAGGGGACCACGCCGTTCGGGCGCGCTACCGTGCAGGTGCTCGGCATGAATGACGCGCGCCGCCTGGATCTGCGAAAGGAACTCCTTGGGCGAGGCGACTTCCCGTAGGGACGGGCCGGCTACCGCTGTAGCGGATGCCTTGACTCCTACACTCCGTCAGAATACGATTCGCTTTGGCGCTCGCGGTGTGCGCCGGGAGGTTAGCGATGAGGACGTTTCCGTTGGCTCGACACTTTGCTCGATCCTGGGCGGCTGCGGTGATGATGCTGGCTCCGGTTTCCGCGCAGTGGCTAACGTACCCGACCGCGGGAGTCCCCAAAAACGCCGACGGATCGCCCAACCTCACCGCACCCACGCCACGCGCCGCCGACGGCAAGCCGGACCTCTCCGGGCTGTGGGGGAACCGCTGCCCGAGCGGCGGCAAAACCATCTTCTGCGCTCCCGAGGTCGCCGTGCCGCAGGTGTTTGGCGACATCGGCCGGGGCGTCAAGGGTGGCCTCCCGTATCAGCCTTGGGCGAAGGACGTGGTGGCGACGCGCCGGGCGCAGAACGGCAAGGACGACCCCACGACACACTGCCTGCCGGGCGGCGTCGCGAAACTGCACACCAGCGCGTTGCTGCGAAAGATCGTGCAGGTTCCTGGGCTGGTCATTTTCCTGACCGAGCGCAATGCGTCTTATCGACAAGTCTTCACCGATGGGCGACCGCTTCCGCAGGACCCGAATCCTTCGTGGAACGGGAACTCGACCGGGCACTGGGACGGTGACACGCTGGTGGTCGAGACCAACGGCTTCCTCGACGGACAGTGGCTCGACCGCAGCGGCAGCCCGCTCACCGACGCCGCTAAAATGACCGAGAAGATCCGGCGTCCGAACTACGGGACGCTGGAGATCGAACTCACGGTCGACGATCCCAAGGCTTACACCAAGCCGTGGACCATTCAGCTCACTCAGGCGCTGATGCTCGACACTGAGTTGCTGGACTACATTTGTCTGGAGAATGAGAAGGACGCCGGGCATCTGGTCGGAAAATGAGCAAGCGGCCCGCGTAACCGCGACTCGCTATCCTAGGAACCATGCTCGGAGTGGACCGGCGCGCCCTCATGGTCGCGTGGACCGTGTTTCTGTTCGCGCTTGGCGTCGCGCTGGTGTACCTGATGCGCCAAACGCTGGTGGTGTTTGCGCTGGCCGTGTTCCTGGCGCATCTGATTTCTCCGGCCGTCGATCTGCTGGAACGGTTCGCGCCCCGATTCGCGCCGCGTAAGCTGCGGCTTTCGCGCATCGCCGCTCTGGGAATCGTATATCTGCTGATCCTGGCTGCTTCCGCCGCGGTGTTGATCCCCATCGGATCCAAGATCGGGGAGCAGGCGGCCAGCCTGGCCGCACGCCTTCCCGCGGCCATTCAACAGGACCCGCTAGCGCACCTGCCTCTACCCATCTGGCTCGAAGAAATGCGTCCGCGGCTCACCGAGATCCTGCGCGAACGCATGCAAGAACTGGGACAGAGCGTCCTGCCTATTCTCAGCAGCGCCGGCCAGCAGATTCTGTCGGGTCTGGGAAATCTGTTCAGCCTGATCCTGGTCCCGGTGTTGAGCTTCTTCATCGTCAAGGATAGCGCCGTGATCCGCATCGCGATCGTCGAGGCCGCCCCCAAGGTTCGCCGCGCTCTAGCCGAAGAGATCCTGGACGACCTGCACCTCTTGCTCATTCAATACATCCGTGCGCTGGTGTCGCTGTCGGCCGCGTCGTTCGTATCGCACGCGGCCGTGCTGTCGCTGATGGGAGTGCCCTATTCGATCCTGCTGGCCAGCCTGGCCGCGATCCTGGAACTCATCCCTATTCTCGGCCCTCTCAGCGCAGCCGTTATTCTGCTCACCGTGTCCGCATTCGCGGGATACCCGCACCTGTTATGGATCGCGGTGTTTCTAGGCGCGTATCGCGTCTTCCAGGATTACGTACTGAACCCCTACCTGATGAGCAGTGGCGTAGCGCTGCATCCGCTGCTGGTTCTGTTCGGAGTGCTGGCGGGCGAGCAGGTTGCGGGCATTCCTGGAATGTTTTTTTCGGTACCGGTGATGGCGGCCCTGCGAGTGATTCTGGTCCGGGTCAGGAGAGCCCGCCGTGCGTAAAGCCCTGTGCCCCGCCGTGCTTCTGTTCTCAGTCACGCTCCAAGCCCACGTCGTCAGCATGAGCAGCGGCGAGCTCACCGTCGACGGGCGCAATGCGGTCTTCGTGCTCCGCATGCCGGTTTACGAACTGCAGCACGTGACCAATCCGCAAACCGAACTCCTGGATCACGTCCGCTTCGCCAACGCGCGCCTGGTCTCCTCCACTTGCACGCAGGATCAGGACGCCTACATCTGCACGGGCCAATACGAATTCGCCAAGCCCATCCCCGACGCGGTCGAAATCGAATGCACTCTGTTCCAGGTCACCGTGCCCAATCATGTGCACCTGCTGCATGCGGTCCAGGGCCCAAATGCCGACCAAGTCGTCTTCGATCAAACCTTCACCAAAGCCGAAGCGCGCTTTCATCCGCCCTCGCGAGCCGAGTTGATCGCGCGGGGCGTGGCCGAGGGCATCGGGCGTCTGGTGACGTCCTTCGCAGCCATGCTGTTCCTGGCCGCGCTGGCGCTCGCCGCCCGCAGCGCTCGCGAGGCAGCGCTCTTCGTCGCTTTGTTCCTGGCCGGCGAGTGGATCGCGCTCCCGTTGGCCCCGCGCATTCCGTTATCGTTCTCGCCGGCGTTCCTCGAGTCGGCCATGGCGCTGACCTCGGCGTATCTGGCCGTCGAAATTCTGCTGCTGCCGGAGAGCTCCGCGCGCTGGATGGCCGTGCCAATTCTCGGACTGGTGCACGGGTTGAACTTCGCGGCCTTCCCGGCGGCCTATCTCGCTGGAGCTTCCTTCGCGCAAGCGGTGCTCGTCGCCGTGGTTGCGGCCGGGGCGCTGAAACTGCCCGCGCTGTGGCGTCGCGCAGCCGCCTTGGTTCTGCTGACCGTCGCCGCCGGCCGCTTCGTGCGCTTGCTGGTCCGGTAATCTAGTCTCATGTCAAAGTGGTGCCAGGCTTGCAGCCTGCCGCAGCCTTTTCAGGCGGCGCGTCGGGCTTGGCTGCGCAAGGCAAAGACGCCGCGCCGAAGCACGGCGGCAGCCCAGAAGGGCTGGCCCCACTTCCTTCGCGAACTACCTGAGGCAGGAGACTAGAAACACATGCACTACGTCCTCCTCTACGACGTCGCCGACGACTACGTGACCCGGCGAGCCCCGTTTCGCGGCGCTCATCTCCAGCAGGTACAGGCCGCCCACCGGCGCGGAGAGATCGTGCTCGCGGGCGCGCTGGCGGACCCGGCGGCCGAGCAGATAAATGGAGCCATGCTGGTGTTCCGCGACGCCGCGGCGGCCGAACGCTTCGCCTCCACCGACCCCTATGTGACGCACGGCGCGGTGCGCTCCTGGAAGATCCGCCACTGGAACACGGTGCTCGGCGACGGGGCCGTGCCGCCCACCGTGGGCGATAGCGCGACCGGCGCCGAGGTCCCCGGCCGTCCCGAGCCCAACGAGTACGCGGCCTACGCCTCCGCTTACGTCGATCTGGTCGAAGGCGGCGACATCCTCCGCGCCTTCACCGTGCAGCGGGCCGACGTGCTCGAGTCCCTGCGGCCGTTGAGCGAAGAGACTGCCGGGTCCGCCTACGCCCCCGGCAAATGGACCGTCAAACAAGTGCTGGGCCACATCACCGACACCGAGCGCATCTTCACGTATCGCGCGTTGTGCCTGGCCCGAGGCGAGACCGCGCCACTGCCCGGCTTCGAGCAGGACGATTACATCGAGGCAGCCAACTTCAACGCCTGCGCTCTGGCGGCATTGCTGGAGGAGTTTCGCGCGGTTCGCGAATCGACGCTCGCGCTGTATTGGAATCTTCCCGCCGAGGCCTGGCATCGCCGCGGGACGGTCAACGACTACAGCGCCACCGTGCGCGGCCTGGCGTTCACCTCCGCCGGGCATGAGCGGCATCATTTGAAGATCTTGCGGGAGCGGTACCTGGGATAGAGTGGAGCAGGCTTCAGCCTGCAACGGAGACTTTAGTCTCCGCCTCGGCGCGGGTGCTGAAGCACCCGTTGCAGGCTGAAGCCCGCTCCACCTCAGCGCTTGACTGGATGCACGCTTTCGGGATTCTGAAACAGGCTGCGCTTGCGGCTGTAATTGAAGTACACGATCATGCCCAGCGCCATCCAGATGAACAGGCGCAGCCAGTTGGTCCAGCCTAGGAAGTACATCATCACCAGGTTGAATCCCACGCCCAGGGCCGGAACCAGCGGCACTCCGGGCGTCCTGAACGGCCGGTGCGTCCCTGGGTGCGTCCGGCGCATGATGATCACGCCAATGCACACCAGCACGAACGCGAACAGCGTGCCGATGCTAGTCATCTCGCCCAGCACCGAGATGGGCGCGAACGCCGCCACCGCTCCGGTGAGCACCATGAACAGCAGGTTCGAGCGCCAGGGCGTGCGAAACTTGGGATGGATGTCGCTGAACAGCTTCGGCAGCAGGCGGTCGCGCGCCATGGAGAAGAACACCCGGCTCTGCCCCAGCAGCATCACCAAAATCACCGAAGTGTATCCGGCGATAATGGCCAGCTTGATGGCCGGGCGCAGCCACATATAGGGCGTCCGGTCGATGGCCACGGCCACCGGCGCGGCGCTTTTCAGTTCGGGGTAGGGCACGATGCCGGTGAGCACGTGCGCGAACACCACATACAGCAGCGTGCACACGGCCAGCGATCCGATGATGCCGATAGGCATGTGTTTCTGCGGATTCTTGGTTTCCTGCGCGGCCGTCGAAACGGCGTCGAATCCGATGAAGGCGAAGAACACGATGCCCGCCGCCCGCAGCACTCCGCTCCAGCCGAATTGGCCCACCGTGCCCAGGTTGGGAGGAATGAAGGGCGTGTAGTTGGCCGGGTTGATGGAGCCCCATCCCAGCGCGATGAAGACGATCACCACGCTGACCTTCAACGCCACTATGATCGCATTGGCCCGCGCGGATTCCTGAATGCCGATGATCAACAGCAGCGAGATCATCGCCACGACGAACAACGCCGGCAGGTTAATGTAGCCTTGGATCGCAATGTCGGTTCCGGGGAGGGTGGTCGGCTCAAACGGCGACGAGGCCAGTTGCGGAGGAACGCTGATGCCGAAATCCTTGAAGAAGCTGACCACGTACGCCGACCAGCTCACTGCGACGGTGCCCGCGCCCACGGCGTACTCGAGCACCAGATCCCAGCCGATGATCCAGGCCATCAGCTCGCCCATGGTCGCGTAGGCGTAAGTGTAGGCGCTCCCGGCAATCGGGATCATGGTCGAGAATTCGCTGTAGCACAAACCGGCGAAGGCGCACCCGACAGCGGCCACGATGAAGCTGATCACGACGGCGGGCCCGGCGTTATTGGCCGCGGCGATGCCGGTGAGCGAGAACAGCCCCGCGCCGATGATCGCGCCGATGCCCAGAGCCACCAGTTGCACCGGGCCCAGCGTCCGTTTGAGGGATTCTTTTTCGGCGTCCGCCAGGATTGCATCCAACGGTTTCACCGCGAACAGGCCCATATAGCAAGTGAGGATAGCAGAGTGGGTGGGGCGGACGTGGCTCAGCGCGCGTACAATGAAGCCAATGCGCGCGCTGTTGGCGATCGTCGCGACTGTCGTTGCTTCCCCTTTTGCGGTGAGCCAGTCGCCAGACACGGCGCCGCCGCTGGCTGGTCTGGAAAGCCTGCCGCCGGCGTCGCAGCTACTGGCCCGCATCCGGGCGCACATGGCCGACATCCTCACCCACCAGCCCAACTACACCTGCCTGGAGACAGTGGAACGGTCCTACCGCTCTACCGGGTCGCGCCGGCTCACTTTGGACGACACCATACGCTTGGAGGTCGCGCTGGTGGATGGCCAGGAAATGTTCGCCTGGCCGGGCTCGAAGAAGTTTGAAGAAACCGATCTGCGCAAATTGATTCCCAGCGGCACGTTCGGCAACGGCAACTTCGCCTTGCACGCCCGCAGCGTGTTCCTGGGCCGTGTGGCCACCTTCGAATATCGCGGCGCGGAGGTGTTCGCCGGAGCGCCGGGACCTCTGGAGCGATACGACTTCCACGTGCCGCGCCTGGTGAGCGGCTACACCATCCGCATGGAGGAGCGCACCGGCGTCGCGGGTTATCACGGCTCCTTCTGGGCCGATAGGAAAACCCTCGACGTGCGGCGGCTGGAAGTCATCGCTGAAGACATTCCGCCCGACCTGGGGGTCACGGCCGCTTCGGACCGCGTCGATTATGCCCGCCTGCCGATCGGCACCGGAGAGTTTCTGCTACCGGTGGAAAGCGAACTGAACCTGGCGGACAAGTACAACCTGGAGAGCCAGAATCGCGTCCATTTCACCGGCTGCCGCCAATACACCGGCGAGAGCACTTTGAAATTCGACGACACGGATTCCACCTCCGCCGGGGCGCCCGGCACGCCGGCGGAACCACACGACTCCGCGCCAGCGGCCGAGACGGATCTCCCGGCTGGCCTCGAATTCTCGGTGATCCTGGACCAGGATCTGGATGTGGACATGGCGGCGGTGGGCGATCCGGTGCGCGGGCAATTGCATAGCGATCTCCGCCGCAAGGGCGAGGTGCTGGCGCGCAAGGGCGCCGCGGCGAATGGCCGCATCACGCGGCTGGAGCGGCGCGAGAATGTTACCATCCTGGGCATCACCCTCACCGCTCTGGGAACCGGTGCGGCTACCTGGCGCTTAAACGCGAAGCTGGACGACGTGGTGGGCCTTCAGTTCTACGCTCCGCCGCGCAACGTCCGGGTGCAAACCGGTCCCGCTCAGCCGGGTGAAGGGCTGATCGTGCTGCGCACGGGCCGCGTGCGCTTGATTCGTGGCATCCTCATGTACTGGAGAACCTGATTCCCCGTGATCCATCTTTCGAACGACAGCGGCGACCTGTTCAGTCAAACCTTCGCCTTTTCGCAAAGGCAGGTGCGCCGGCTAGTCGAGAAGCACCCGCAGTTTTATCCGCTGTACACGCAGGACGGCAAGTGGGTGCACGAGGGCCCGGTGTGGACCCACTGGTGCGACGGCTTTCTGCCGGGCCTGATGTGGATCTTCGCCAAGCGCAGCGAGGCCGGGTCGGCGGAGCAGAAGTTCTGGATGGACCACGCCATCCGCTATACCAAGCCGCTGGAGCCGCGAAAACACGATCGCGACGTGCACGATCTGGGCTTCCTGTTTCTGTCGACCTATTACCGCTGGCATCGGCTGACGCACGAGCCGGGGTTGCGTGAGGTGGTGGTCGAAGCGGGAAAAACACTGGCGCTGCGGTTCCGGGAAAAGGGCCAGTATCTGAATTCGTTTGTCGCCGACAATTCCCTGATGATCGATGTAATGATGAACGTCGGGCTGATCTTTTACGCGGCTCGCGAGACCGGGGACCGGCGGCTGCGGGAGATCGCCCTGCGGCATGCGCACACCACGCGGCGCGTGCTGGTGCGCGGCGATGGCTCAACCGCGCAGGAAGGCGTCTTCGATACCGATACAGGGGAGTTTCTGCGGCAGACCGCGCATCAGGGCTATCGCGGCGATTCCTGCTGGTCGCGCGGCCTGGCTTGGGCGCTGTACGGCTTCACGACGTGCTATGAGTACAGCCGCGATCCGCATTTCCTGGATACGGCGCAAGCCTGCGCCGATTTCTACATCCAGCATTGCCCCAACGACGGAGTGCCGCCGTGGGACTTCAGTGCGCCGGTCGAGAATCGGACGTTGCTGGACACCTCCGCCGCGGCCATCTGCGCGGCTGGCTTCTTGCGGCTGTGCCGGCTGGCGCCGGATGCGCTGAAGGGGCACCTGTACTGGTCGACGGCAGTGCAGATTCTGCGCGCCTTGTGCGAGAAACACGTGGCCAAGAACGACGCTTCGTGGGAAGGCATTCTGCGCGGCGGCGTGTATCACGTCCATAAAGGGCTGGGCGTGGACGAGAGCGTCATGTGGGGCGAGTACTTCTTCGTCGAGGCGCTGGAGAGGGTGCTGTGGTGACGAAGAAGAATACAGAAGTCAGAATACAGAAGTCAGAATGGTTCAGCGCCGCGGTGCTGCTGCTGATTTTGGCGGGGAGCGCGAGCGCCGCTTCGGTCTCGACTCTTATTGGCACGGGCGTTGCGGGCTGGACGGACACCGAGATCAACCAGCCCTTCGGCATGGCGCTGGGGCCGGACGGCGCGCTGTACTTCTGCGACTTCGCCAACAACCATGTGCGGCGTCTGGACTTGAAGACCAAGCGCATGACCCTGGTGGCCGGTAACGGCAAGGCGGCTTACGCCGGAGATGGCGGACCCGCCGCCGAAGCATCGCTCCGCGCGCCGCACGAGTTGGCGTTCGACGAACGCGGCGACCTCTATATCGCCGAGCGGGACAACCATGTGATCCGCAAAGTGGACATGAAGAAGGGCTTGATCTCGACGGTCGTGGGCACGGGTGAGGCCGGCTTCGGCGGCGACGGCGGGCCGGGAACCAAGGCGCAGCTCCGCCAGCCGCACTGCATCATTCGCGATCGCGATGGCACGCTGTTGATCTGCGATATAGGCAATCACCGCATCCGCCGGCTGCATCCGGATACAGGGAGGATCGAAACCTACGCGGGCACGGGCGAAATAGTGCCGTTCGCGGACGGAACTCCGGTTGCGGCAGCGACGCTCAACGGTCCTCGCGCGCTGGCGCTGGCGGCGAATGGCGATTTGTATCTGGCGGTGCGCGAGGGCAACGCGATCTATCGAATCGATCAGCGGACGCAGACCGTGCGCCGCGTGGCTGGCACGGGGGAGAACGGTTATGGCGGCGACGGCGGCCCTGCTCTCGCGGCTAAGTTTGGCGGAACGACCGCGCGGCTCGCTGGACCCAAGGGGCTCGCTGTGGGGCCGGACGGCAACCTGTACGTCGCGGACACGGAGAGCCACGCCATCCGGCGGATCGACCTGAGGAGCGGCATCATCACGACGGTTCTCGGAACGGGCGAGATGGGAGACGGGCCGGAGACCACGCCGCTGGGTTGCAAACTCGCTCGGCCGCACGCGGTGCTGTTTGTGGGCCGGGACTTACTCGTCGCCGATAGCGAGGCGCATCGCATCCGGGTGCTGCGGATGGAATGAGCGCGCCCCGATGTGGGGCGGGATGGCATCCTGCGGCGGGTTGTCAACCCGCCTGTCGATGTGTAAAGCCGCGCCCAGGCCGATTGGACAATCGGCCGCAGGTTGAGCCACCTGCCCCACATCGCTTGCGCGGGTTAACGCGCGGAGCGGTAGACGCGCCAGACCCACGCTAGCGACGCTACGGCTTCGATCCCGAGAACCGTGGCGAGCACCGGCGGCTGACCGAACCACTGGGTCCAACCGAGCGAGAGTGCGGCCCATCCGAGCGACGCTAGAGTCGCCGCGCCGGCTAGCGAAAGTGCGGGCAGGATCCACGGGCTCGCGGCGGGGGCTGCTGGCGTGCGTGGAAGACTCGCCATCACGCGGTTCGTGAAATGCGGCGGGATGCGGACCTCGGGCGCGCGGCGCAAGGCTGCGTCCATCGCGACATCGCCCGCGGCGTCTACTGTCCGATCTGGCATGGCCGGGTCCACTCCTTCATCATACCCTTGAGGCGCTCGCGCGCGCGATAGAGGTGCGTCTTCACCGTGCCCATCGGTGCGTCGAGAATAGCGGCGATCTCTTCGTAACTCCGGTCTTCCTGGTAGTGCAACGTAAGGATGGCGCGGTCATATTCGGTGAGCCGCAGCAGCGCGGCATCGACCGCTTCTTCCATCTGGCTTTGCTCCAGAAGTTCCAGCGGCCCGGGCGCGGAGTGTTCCAGCGCGTGCTCTTCCTCCTCAATGGGCGAGGCCAAGCGCGCTTTCTGGCGGCGGCGGAACTCGTCGTTCACTACGTTCACGATGATGCGGTACAGGAAGGTGCCGACCTGCGCCTGTTTTCGAAAATGGGGAAGCGCGCGGAACAGCCTCAAGAACACCTCCTGAGCGAGATCCTCCAGACCCTCGCGATCGCCGGTCAAGCGAGCGAGCGTCCGGAAGACCATGGTTTGGTGGCGCTCGACCAGTTCCGCGAAGTCGTCCAAGCCTGTCAGACCCTCCTTCGGGGAAATTGTTTCACGTTTGGTGAAACAAAGGCCGGCTCGCCCTGTCTAACCGTGGCGAAGGAGGACGCATGAACATTATCGACTGGGGTTGGATAATCCCCGCCACGGCTTGGATACTGATCCCGCTGGGCGGGATGGCTGTGGGCGTTGTAATGCAGTGGCTCCGCTCGAAGGAGCGAATGTTGGCGATTGAGAAGGGGGTGCCTCTGCCGCCGTCGCCGTGGAACCAGCACCTCGACAAAACGCGCGATCCTTGGAAACTCGCCGAATCGCTGCGCTTGGGAGGCTTGGTCCTGGTCGCGATCGGCTTGGGCCTTACGGCGCTGTTGGTGTCGTTGTCTCTATCGTTGCCGGACTTTCCAAAAGGTGTGATCGCCGCTGGCACGATACCGCTCCTGATCGGTGTGGCGTTGCTGATCGAACACCGCGTGCGCAGCCGGGAGCTGGGGCCGCGGCCTAGCCCGCCGGCTTCAACACTACAACGGCCAGGGGCGGGAGAGTGAGCGAGAGGCTCGCCGGGCGGCCGTGGTCGCTGACGCTGGTGGCCGTGACCCAGCCGCCGTTGCCCATGTTCGAGCCCGCGAACATCTCCGCGTCGGTGTTGAAGATCTCGCGATACAGGCCGGCTTTCGGCACGCCGATGCGGTAGCTCTTGCGCGGCACGGGCGTGAAGTTGCACGCGATCACCAGGAAGTTTTCGCGGTCGCGCGCGTAGCGCACGAACGAGATCACGCTCGACTCGGCGTCGTGGAAGTCGATCCATTCGAAGCCGCGATAGTCGTCGTCGACTTCATACAGCGCGGGCTCGCGGCGGTACAGCGCGTTGAGCTCGCGGACCAGGGTTTGCAGGCCGCGGTGGACGCCGTACTCGAGCAGATGCCAGCCCAGGCCCTGGTCGTGATTCCATTCCCAGGTCTGGCCGATCTCGCAGCCCATGAACATCAGCTTCTTGCCGGGATGCGTGAACATGTAGACCAGGAACGCGCGGGTGTTGGCGAAGCGCTGCCACTCGTCGCCGGGCATCTTCGAAACCAGCGCGCCCTTGCCGTGGACCACTTCGTCGTGCGACACCGGCAGCAGGAAGTTCTCGGTGAAGGCGTACAGCATGCTGAAGGTGATGTTCTGCTGGTGATACTTGCGGAACACGGGCGGCTTGGAGAAGTAGTCGAACATGTCGTGCATCCAGCCCATGTTCCACTTCATGGTGAAACCCAGACCGTTCAGATACGTCGGCCGGGAGACGCCGCCCCAGGCTGTGGATTCTTCGGCGAGGGTGATGGCGCCGGGCTGCAGGTGCGCGAGTTCGTTGAAGCGTCTTATGAAATCGATGGCTTCCAGATTCTCGCGGCCGCCGTAGCGGTTGGGAATCCACTCGCCTTCGCGGCGGGAGTAATCCAGATACAGCATGGACGCGACCGCGTCGACGCGCAGGCCGTCGATGTGGAACTCCTTCAGCCAGTACAGGGCGTTGGAGAGCAGAAACGTCTTGACCTCATTGCGGCCGTAATTGAAAATCAGCGTGCCCCACTCGCGATGCTCGCCCTGGCGCGGGTCGGAGTGTTCGTAGAGCGCGGTGCCGTCGAAGCGGTAGAGGCCGTGCGCGTCGCGCGGGAAGTGCCCGGGGACCCAATCGAGGATCACGCCCAGGCCGCGCTGATGGCAGCGGTCGACGAAGTAGCGGAATTCGTCGGGCGTGCCGAAGCGGGAGGTGGGCGCGAAGTAGCCGGTGACCTGGTAGCCCCAGGAGGCGGAGAACGGGTGCTCGGTGATGGGGAGAAGCTCGATGTGGGTGTAGCCCATGCTGGCGGCGTACTCGGTGAGCTTGTCGGCTAGCTCGCGATAGTTGAGGCGCTCGTTGCCGGGGCCGCGCAGCCACGATTCCATGTGAACTTCATACATGGACACGGGCTCGTGCAGCCATTTGCGGTGCGGGCGCTGCTCCATCCACGCGGCGTCGTTCCACTGGTAGGCGTCGAGGAGCCACACTACGGACGCGGTCTTCGGCGGGATTTCGGCGAAGAAGCCGTAAGGGTCACACTTGTCTTGGGTACCGCCGGAGCGGTCGAGGATCGAGTACTTGTAGTGCGCTCCGGCGGCCAGGCCGGGGAGGAAGATTTCCCAGATGCCGCCGTCGCGCGCGCGCATCGGATTACGGGTGCGGTCCCACTGGTTGAAATCGCCCACTACGCTGACCATTTGCGCGTTGGGCGCCCAGACGGCGAAGCGCACGCCGACTGCTGTTTCGCAGACGACCTCATGGGCGCCGAGGGTACGATAGCTTTCGTAGTTGGTGCCTTCGCCGTGCAGGTGCAGCTCGAAGGGCGTGAGCAGCGGCGGGAAGCGGTAGGGGTCTTCGATCTCGATCTCTTCGCCGGAGTAGAGCGTTACGCGGAGGCGATACGGAGTGCTCGCGTCGGTCAGGGGGGCGGTGAAGAAGCCCGCTGGATGGGTGCGCGTCATCCTGGTGGTGGTGGTTGTGACCAGCGCGGCGTCGCGGGCTTGCGGCAGCCAGGCCCGCACTTCGCATCGCCTATCGCGCACAACGCTTCCGCTGTGCGCTTCTTCGTGCGGGCCGAGCACGGAGAAGGGATCGCCGTGGGAGCCTGCCGCGATGGAGTCGATGTAGGTGGCCGCTGTCGTTTCTTGCGCGGACGCTTGCGCCGCTGCCAGGGCATCCGCTGTGCGCTCTGTCGGATCTAGGAGCATCATCGTTATTATTGCAGGGATGACGGCAACATCACTTCCGAGGGCCGAACTGCATCTGCACCTGGAAGGCTCGATTGACGCGGCCACGCTGCGCGAACTCGACCCTGAGGTTACCGCGGAGGAGATCGCGGGGATGTATGGCTACTCGGATTTCGAGGGGTTCATGCGGGCGTTCGTGTGGGTGAACCGCAAGCTGCGCGGGCCCGCGGATTACGCGCTGGCGGCTCGGCGGCTGTTCGAGCGGCTGGGGCGCGAGGAGTTGAGCTACGCCGAAGTCACGCTGTCGGCGGGCGTGGTGTTGTGGAAGAAACAGGATCTGGCGGCGGTGTTCGATGCGGTGGCGGCGGAGGCGGCTCGGAGTCCGGTGCCGGTGCGGTGGATCTTGGACGCGGTGCGGCAGTGGGGCGCGGAGGCGGCGGCTCCGGTGTTCGACTTCGCGGCTTCGCACGTCGGTGACAAGCCGGGCGATGGAGTGGTTGCGATCGGGCTGGGGGGATTTGAGGAGCAGGGGCCGGCGTTGTGGTTCCGCGAGCTGTACGCGCGGGCTCGGGATCGGGGGCTGCGGTTGACTTGTCACGCGGGGGAGTCCATCTCTCCCGATGCTGGTCCCCAGGCGGTTTGGGACGCGCTGGAGATCGGGGCGGAACGGATCGGGCACGGGATTCGGGCGGTCGAGGACGCGCGGCTGATGGAGCATTTGCGGGAGCGGGGGGTGCCGCTGGAGGTGTGCGTCACCAGCAATGTGCGGACGGGGGCGGTGGCTTCGCTGCGGGAGCATCCGCTGCGGAGGCTGTTCGAGGCGGGGGTGCCGGTGGTGTTGGGGACGGACGATCCGGCGCTGTTCGGATGCACGCTGGCGGGGGAGTTCGAGGTGGCTCGGCGGGAGTTTGGGTTCACGGAGCGGGAGTTGGAGGGGGTGGCGGGGAATGGGTTGCGGTATGGGTTTGGGGTTGCTAAGTAATTGTTTGATTGGGACTTGTTGAATCGCTGGGTTCGTTTTGTGGTTGGGCCCTTTGAGTGTAATACAGCGTATCACATCGGCTAGTTCGGCGGCTGGCGGCTGGTTCCGGGTCGTGGCGGTGACACAGGCCGGAGCCTGATCTGGGCCCAGAAGGGGCGGGGCTAGCTGAACAGGTAGACGACCTTGACCAGCGCGGACCGGTGGATCGCCTTGCTCGGCTTCTCGGTCGTGATGAACTCGTCCGCGCGGGACAAGTGGGCTGCTGCCAGGTGGAGGGCGTCCATCGCCCCGAGACCCGCTTTCGCTGCTTCCGTTTGTGCCGCAACCTCGATCTCGCCGACGTCCCGGAACCATACTGCGTTCTTGAAATATCTGTCGTAGAAAGACCGTTCCATCTGCTTCTTAAAGAAGATCGCCTTCGGAACGATCTCAAAGGTGGACGAACGGACTGGTCAGGAAGACACGACTGGGCTCTTCGAGAAGCTGTAGAGCGCGTTCCCTATCGCGGCCGACAGACCGGGCGCCGGCGATCAGGACTCCAGCGTCGAGGAAGGTCCGGACCCTCCAGCGCTCAATAGCTTCCGCCGCGCCGTTCCGCTACTTCGCGCTCGAGTTCCCGGCGGGTGAGCGGCTTTTCTCCCGATGCGGCGATCTTGTCACTGATCCGGCGAAGGTCTCTGCCGAGTTTTGACACCACCGGCTTTTTGTGGCCGTTCTTCTGGGCGGGTGGCTTGTCAGTGGCTCTTGCCATGGCTTCATTTTAGCTCACGGCGCCGCGCGCACACGGGCATTCCGCAACGGTATCGGCTTGTAAAATTCACCTGGTGTCCGGCGCTAGGGGTTCGCGACGGGGGCGAGTTGGGCGGCGAGGGCGGCTAGTTCGGGGTCGCGGCGGCGGTAGCCGGTTTCTTGGACGAGCTTGTTGGCGGCTTCGTAGTGGGGACGAGCGGCGTCGGGTTGGGATTGGGCGAAGAAAAGGCGGGCTTGCTCCAGGTGGTAGTCGGTGAGATGGAGTCGCATGCCGCAGCGGGTGGCGAGGATGCGGACTTCGTCGAGGTCGTGCTGGGCGCGGGGGAAGTCGCGGAGGTGGCGGTAGTTGGCGGCTCGGGCGAGGAGGCCGAGAGGAAGGTGATCGAGGACTCCCGCTTTTCGGAGACCATTGACGGCTTCCTCGAGGTGCTGTGTGGCTTTGGCTGAGCCGGACGGATGGACACGGCCGAGGGAGAGGTGCTGGAGGGCGATGTCGAGGAGCGACACGCCCGAAGCCATTCTAGCCCATTCCAGCGTTTGCTGCGCGCGGCGGAGCGCTTCAGCGGCTTGATTCTGGCCAAGGAGCAGGTCACAGTATTGGCAGCCCCGAAGCCCGTAGAGGATCGGATAATAGGGCTGCAACTCGGCATGCATCTTCTCGGCGTCACGGAAGAGACGGGCGGCTTCCGCGAGATCGCCGGATTGGTGGAATAGGTCGGCGAGAGTGGTGCGGAAGCTTGATTGCAGAAAGCGGTCGCCGCTTCTGTCGGCCGAGTCGACTGACCGGCGGGCTACTTCGAACGCAGCCGGAATGTCGCCGAGTGTCAAGAGGAGTTCGCTGAGATTGCTGAAAGCTCTAGCGGCGTTTGTCCAATCCTCGGCGGCAAAATCGGCTTCGGATCCGGCCCGCAGTGGCCCAAGGGCTTCGACGAGTCGGCCCAGAGTACGTAGCATGAACGCGGCTGAATTGATAACCCAGCGCTGGGCCGCGGCGCTTAATTCAGGAGCCGTCTGAGACCACGGCGTCACGAAGAAGTTAGCGAGGAGCGACAGATTGACACCGACCGCACCGAGTCTCCTGGCCAGGTGGACCTCAGCGCCGCGTAGGATTCGGTCGCGATAAACGCTTTCGCACGCCTCTTGGTGTCGCCCTGCCTGGCAGCCGTGATATACGGCGTAGAACAGAGGCGTTATCTGTTCCAGCGTGTCTGGTTGTTGCGGAGCTTGCTTCGAGTAGTGCTCGTAGAGTTGCGAATGGGCTTCGCGGAACGCATCCTGGTTCGACGTGCGATACTCCCCGGCGAAGTGCTCGCGCAGGAGCGGGTGACAGTCGAGGGCTCCTTCCGGGTCTTTGTACTCGACTAGTCGCGCGTCCTTCAGATTTTCAAGAGCTTCGGCCCACTGGTCGCCTTAGAGCTCGCGCAGGATGCGCAGCGCGCCGGGATCGGCGGGGCGGTCGAAGAGTCCCAGGATGCGCAGCACGTCGAGCTCGGGTTTTCCTTTGAATAACACTTCGTACTGGCGGTACACGCGGCGGGCGTGGCCGCCCTTCTTGGGGTCGCTGAAGAGGCTCGGGATGGTGTCGCGCTTGCGGATGTCGCCGTTGCGGCGCTTGACTAACAAGGTCCCGAGCAGCGTCAGCGCCAGCGCGTGGTTGTCGAATTCCTCGGAGGCTTGCTGGAGTTCCTCGATCGGTCCCTGGACGCCGAGTTGCTTCAGATATTCGGCACCGGAGGCGGGCGTCAGGTTGTCTAGATCGATAGTTAGCACGCCGACGTTGTCGTAATCCTCAAGATCGGTCAGCGGGAGGCGCGAGGTGCACACGCACAGGCCGGGGCTGTGGGCGGCGAGTTCCTTGAGCAGCGCGACCATGCCGGGGTCCTTGAGGCGTCCGTGTTGGGGGCCGGGAGGGAACTGGATGGGCTCCAGGCCGTCGAGGATGAGGAGGGTGCGCTCCTGGCGAAGAAGCCCGGCCAGCTTTTCGCCGCGCTGCCAGGAGTCTTGCGGCGGGTTGTCAAGGCTGAACCATTGGCGGAGGGCGTGATCGAGGAAGGGGTCGGCGGAGGCTTGGCGGTCCTCGGCGGCGCCCTGGGAGTAGAAGGACCAGCCGAGGACGCGCTGGGCTCCGGGGGCTCCCTGGCAGGCGCGGGCGTGCCACCAGTTGAGGGCGAGGGAGGTTTTGCCGACGCCTCCGTAGGCGACGATGGAGACCAGGCGGATGTTGGGGTTGGGCTTTTCCGGGGTACCCCAGGCGGCGTCGAGTTGCTTTAGTTCGTGCTCGCGGCCGATTAGGAGGGGGTTTACGGTGGGGAGTTTCGCTACGGAGACTTTGGTGGGGTCGGCGGGATCGACGCTTCTGCGGTGGAGGGACCGCAATTCGTCAAGCTTCTCGTGGACGGTAATCCCTTGGCGGTCCTGGCCTAAGCTGTGCTTCAGTACTTGCAATTCGGACAGGAGGACGTCGGCGAGGCGCTCAAACGCCCCGGAGACGTTGGCGTCCTGCTCGCGAGTGCGGCGTGCGATTTCCTTGAAGAACCGCTGCTGGTAGGCGATCCATTCGCGTTTATGGCGGTCCTCGCGGACCAGCATGTCTTGGCTATACTGAGCGAAGTCGAGCAGTTGCTGGGACAGAAGTTGGTCGAGCGCGTCCGGCATCGAGGAGGTGTCCGGAACGGCAACCCCCCTATCCGGGGCAGTAACCTTCCGATACTGCTTTTCCTCCGCGGCCCAGCGCAGGAGCAGGGGCTTGAACGCTGGCCACCACTTCTCGCGCTCCGAAAGCGCTAAACCCACGGGATCAGCGGGATGATCGGAATGAAACAAGGAGGCCGCGTCGGCCGGTTCCTTGAGGGCTCGCTCCAGACGGGTGTGCCACAATTCAAACCAAGGGTCGAAATCAGCTGTGGTGATGCTCGGTCCGGGGTTTTTGGATCGGACTGCTTGCAATGCTGCTTGCACCGCGGCAGCGGTAAGGATTTCAATATCGTGATTCGAATGCGGATCGAGAGCCTCCGCCAGTTTTCCGGCGGCGGTGGATCCGAGGTTGATCGAAAGCGCAGAGAGTACCGTTGCCGCAGCCTTTCCAATAGGACCTAGGTGATCTTGCGCGAGAACCGCGGCTGCCGCGATCAACGGGAGCGCCAGTGCCGCGGCGGGCCCGGCCACCGCGTGGGCGGCTGCGTACAACACCGGTTTTACGGCGGTCGCAACCGGATTGTCAGGCATTTATCAATATTCGTCTTAAGTCCGGGCAAATTCAAGCGTCAATCGGGCGGATTAACAATCCGCCGCAGGCTGCCAGCCTGCCCCACATGAAGACCAAGCATTAACAGCAGCAGACAGGTTATGGCGTCCCTGTTTTTTGCTTTAGGAGCGCTTCTAGTTCTGCTACTCGGCGGGCTAGATCCTCTATGGCTTGGCCTTCGGGGTCGGGCAGGTGGCCGTGGGCTAGCGGGTCGGTGTCGGCGCCTCGGACTATGCGGCCGGGGACTCCGATTACTGTTGAGTCGTCGGGGACTGGGCGCACTACTACTGAGCCGGCTCCGACTTTTACGCGGTCGCCTATGCGGATGTTGCCTAGGATTTTTGCGCCGGTGCCGATTACCACTTCGTTGCCGATGGTCGGGTGGCGCTTGCCGGTGTCTTTGCCGGTGCCGCCGAGGGTGACGCCCTGGTAGAGCAGTACGTCGTCGCCGATCTCGGCGGTTTCGCCGATGACTACGCCCATGCCGTGGTCGATGAAGCAGCGGCGGCCTATGCGGGCTCCGGGGTGGATCTCGATGCCGGTTAGGGTGCGTGAGAGCTGGCTGATCATCCGGGCTGCGGTGAACCAGCGGGCGCGGTAGAGCCGGTGGGCAGCGCGGTGCAGCAGGATGGCGTGGAAACCGGGGTAGCACAGCACGATCTCCAGCACGCTGCGGGCGGCGGGGTCGCGCTGGAAGACGGTGCGGATTTGTTCGCGGACGGCTTGGAACATTTATTTACGCGCACAACGCATTCGCTGTGCGCTTGGCTTTACGGGCACAACGCATTCGCTGCGCTTGGCTGAATGCTCTACATCGATTATCGTATGCTGAAGAACGTGCGCTACCTCATTGCTTCCGCTTTCTTGCTGCTCGCGGCGTGCTCTTCGGCTCCTCCACCGAAACAGGCGGAGACTCCTCCACCCGGCGGACCGGGTCCGGCGGCCACCACTAGCAAGCACCCGCTGGCCAAATACATTGAGCTTTCGGGGTTCCGTATGTCGGAATCGCAGGCGGGGAAACTCAAGATTAAATTCGCCGCCGTGAATCACTCCGACGCCGACTTGGGCGACTTGACGGTGAAGGTGCGGTTGATTACTTCAGCGGCTAAACCGGGAGATCCGCCGGTGACGCAATTCGAAGCCAAGATTCCGTCGCTGGGACCCCAGGAAGTGAAGGACGTGAGCGCGGAGGCCACCACTTCGCTGCGGATCTATGAGCTGCCGGACTGGCAGTTCCTGCGGGCGGAGTTCGATATCACGTCGCCTGTGCCGTAAAGGCGGGTATTCAACCCGCCGCAGGTTGGCAACCACAGCTGTCCAAATTAGCCAGGATCGACGGCTTAGACGCCGCCAAGCCCAGCAAAGACCAAGGTAACGTTGTAGGAGGAAAAACAGGTTGGGATTCATGCTGTCCAAGGGAATCAGGCG
>DATNJC010000138.1:0-2561 GCA_035604115.1 Bryobacteraceae bacterium
GCGCCAGCCCGAGTTCCAGCGCGTGTACACCAGCAGCATGTACACCGCGTACATCAGCAGCGAGAGCACGATCTTGGGATCGAGGAAGTAGTGCGAGCCGAACTCCGACTGCGCGATCACCGACCCGGCCACGATCCCGAAAGTCATGAAGGGGAAGCCGAGCAGGAGCGAGCGGTAGCCCATCTGGTCGATAACTTCCAGCGCCGGCAGCCGCGACATCAGCCCGCCACCCCGCTTCGACTTCAGCGTCCGCTCCTGTAGCAGGTAGAGCAGGCTGGCGGCGAAGCTGAAGAACAGCGCGGCGTAGCCGGTGAAGATCAGCGCAACGTGTACCAGGATCCAGCCGCTGCGCAGCACCGGCGAAGTAAACTGCGGCGGCTTCAGCCCTACCGCGGCCGAGAACGTCAGCAGAAACACCAGCGGGAAGACGAAGATCCCCGGGGCGGTGGTGCGGTAGCGCACGTAGACCACGGTGAAGAACACCATGATGAGGAACGCCAGCAGGGATTCCGAGGTGTGGATCGAATCCGGGGTCAGGCGGCCCACGTTGACGTAGTGCTCGGTGAGCGAGACGAAGTGCAGCACGAAGCCGATGCCGATCACCGGCATGATGATGCGGGAGATGATGTCGTGGCGGCGGACCAGGGCCAGCAGGGCATAGAGCAGTCCCAGGCCGTAGAAGCCCACCGCGACGCGCAACCAGAACAGGGGCATAAACTCTCAGTTTCCGCCGCGCAGACCGGCCCCACTCCGGACGGGCTGCCCCAAAAGCGGAAGGATCAAGGAATTATAGTAGCTGGCGGGCTGGACCGGCAGTAGGCCCGCAATCACAGGGACATGTGACCGTTATCACACCGGGCCATGCCCGCCCGACCACGTGAATGCCGGTGTGCATTTCAGATCGCCGATCACCCGATCCCCAGCGGCTCGAGCAACTCGACAATGTTTTCCACGTCGATCACCAGCCGCCGGCCGTGCTCGATCATCCCTTCGACCTCGTCAAAGGCGCGCAGCAGGCGCATCTTGGCGCCGGCGTACTGCTCGGTCTCGGTGAGCTCGCGGCCGTGCGCGGCGCCCCAGGCGCGGAGCGCTTCCGGCTTCAGGAGGACGCTGGTGGCGAAGGTGGTCTTGCGGTCGGCACTGACGTCGAAGATGAACTCGATCGCCGGGCCCTCGGGCGGCGGCGCCGGGCGCTTGCCTACGAAATAGTACTGGTACACGTAGCCGGTGGCCCCGGTGTAGGTCTTCATGCGGCGGACGGACCCCGGCTCTGGCTTCATGGCAACAGTCTATAACGCTCGCAGGCGGCTGCGGGCTTATGCCATATACAATCCCAACGTTCTGAGCTAATGCCACCGGCTGTGGGGGAGGACTCATGGACACCAATCCAACCACCGACGATGACGTGAAGGCGATCAAGAAGCTGGGAGCGGACTATTTCGGAGCGGCAAACGCCGGGGATCCGGATGGGTGTGCGGCCACGATGGCTCCCGATGTAGTCATCATGCCTCCGAATCGCCTTCCCATCGTCGGCCAAGAAGAGATCCGCCGCCTCGCCCACGATTACCACGCAAAGTTTGAACTAAAATACGCCCTGGATTACGATGAGGTCGAGACCGCGGGGAATTGGGGGTTTGCTCGCGCGACCGTCACCGGTACGCGAACATCCAAGTCTGACGGCGAGGTTGAACAGGTAAGCGTGCAGAACCTTTGGATTCTTAAAAGACGGGCCGATGGTAAATGGAAGTTCTGGCGCATTATGTTTAACAGCGCGGTTTCCCCGCAAACACCTAAGTTTTGAGAATTCCCGCTTAAGGAGAGTGCGATGGCTGAACCGACCTACGAGGAGCTGAAGGCACGGCTGACGGAACTGGAGCGCAAGGGCACACGAGCGGGTACGCTGGAGTTCCGAGTCGGTGAAAAAGGAGGCGTTAGCGTGTACGGTCTCGGCCGCTTTCCGGTGACGCTCTACTATGAACAGTGGATCCGCTTGCTGGACGCCAGCGCAGACCTGCGGGCATTCCTGGAAAACAATAAAGACAAACTGAAGCTGAAGCAGAAGTAGCGCCCGGGCCCCCGTGATGGGACCTGCCGGCAATTTTTGCGTCCAGACCGCCCGCCGGCGCTTGCCAACCTTCGGCGAGTGGCCTATAGTCCGCGCTGCATTTCAATCGCAACTCAACAGGGAGAGAAAGAATGCGCAAACTCTTGCTCGTAGTGTTTTCCCTACTGCTGTTCGCCTCCGCGGCGATGGCCCAGGGAAAGGTCGACACCAAGTGGCGCTGCTCGAAACCGGCGACGGAGCACAAGTTAAACGTAGGCGACATGCCGGATCACACCTATTCGATCATCCAGGGAACCTGCAGCGCGACCGCCAGTGACAGCGGCTTCGCGGAGAAGACCGGCGAATATACCGAATTTCAGGAAACGTGGAAAGCGTCCATGAGCGGGCATGGCCGCTTCAACGTCACGATGGACAACGGAGACAAGGTTTATTACACCTACGAAACAACGGCCCCAACAGACATCACGAAACCAGCCTCCAACAAATGGACGATCCA
>DATNJC010000139.1:0-18007 GCA_035604115.1 Bryobacteraceae bacterium
GGGGGCTCAACCGCCGCCCCCTTCCCCTGGACCCCATCCCCGCTCGCCAAAATCGCAGAAAGGAGCCCCGCCAGCTTGCCTATCCTTCAGGCTCATCCTTCAATGAGAAAATGCTCTAATAGAGCGTCCCCCATGACCCCAGTTCGAATGAATCCCGTTCAAACCGATCCGGCACAGGGCGGCGGATTTCTACTCCAGCCGCGCGAGACGATCTTCACTCCGGAGGACTTCACCGAGGAGCATCGCGCCATCGCCAAGGCCACCGCCGAATTCTGGAACGCCGAAGTGGCGCCGCACCTGGATGAAATCCTCCATCAGCGCCACGACGTATTGGTCGCAGTGCTGCGCAAGTCGGCCGAGATCGGGCTCACGGCGGTTCTGGTTCCCGAACAATACGGCGGCATGGAGATGGACATGGTCTCGGCGCTGATCGTATCGGAGGGGTTGGGCCGCGACGGATCGTACGCCACGTGCCACGGCGCACAGGCGGGAATCGGCGCGCTGCCGGTGTTGCTTTTCGGAACCGAGGAGCAGAAGCGCAAGTATCTGCCCCGCTTGGCGTCGGCGGAATTAGTGGCGGCATATTGCCTGACCGAGCCTCAAGCGGGTTCCGACGCGCTGGCCGCGCGCACTCGTGCGGAGCTCTCGGCCGATGGCACCCATTACATTCTGAGCGGGCAGAAGATGTGGATCACCAACGGCGGCATTGCGGATTTGTACACCGTGTTCGCGCAGGCGGTTCAAGAGAAGGGCGGACCCGAGAAGTTCACGGCGTTTCTGGTCGAGCGCGCGTGGCCCGGCGTTTCGCCCGGCGCGGAAGAGAACAAGATGGGGCTGAAGGGCAGCTCCACGACGGCAGTGTACTTCGACAACGTCAAGGTGCCGGTCGAGAACGTGCTGGGCGAGATCGGACGCGGCCACATCATCGCCTTCAACATCCTGAACATCGGCCGACTGAAGCTGGCGGTGTTCGCGCACGGCGGCTGCGTGGATACTCTGGCCGACGCCATCCGCTACGCGAAAGAGCGCAAGGCCTTCGGGAAATCCATCAGTGAGTTCGGCTTGATCCAGCACAAACTGGCCGAGATGGCCGTGCGGATGTACGTGAACGAAACCATGTGCTACCGCGTCGCGGGCGATATTCAGTCGCAGCTGGAGGGTTTTTCGTGGGCGCAGCCCGGTGCCGCCCAAGTCATGTTGAAAGCCGTGGAGGAGTTCGCGGCCGAATGTTCGTTCGCCAAGATCTTCGGTTCCGAGACCCTGGATTACGTGGTGGATGAAGCCGTCCAGATTCACGGCGGCTACGGATATCACCAGGATTACGCGGTCGAGCGGGCATATCGCGACTCGCGCATCAATCGAATTTTTGAGGGCACCAACGAGATCAACCGACTGCTGGCCACCGGCATGTTGCTGAAGCGGGCGCAGAAGGGCGTGCTTCCGCTGGTGGCCGCGGTGAAGAAGCTGCAATCGGAATTACTGGAGGCTCCGGCGCAATCCGCGGATCTGGTGGATCAGGCGCGGAAGACCAGTCTGTTCCTGTTGGGTGTCGCGTATCAGAAATTCGGCGGCGCGATTGAAGAGCAGCAGGAAGTGCTAGCGGGGATCACCGACGTGTTGATGTACACCTACGCGATGGAGTCGGCGGTGCTGCGAGCGCGCAAAGCGCCCGGCGCGCGGGACATGGCGCAAGTATTTTCCGCCACGGCGATGGACTGGATCGAAGCGTCCGCGCGCACCGTGCTGGCGGGCTGTTCGGAAGGCGACGAGTTGCACGCCAACCTCTCCATCCTGCGCCGCTTGACGCGTTACGAGCCGCCCAACGCCATCGCCCTGCGCCGCAAGATCGCCGCGCGGCTACTAGAAGCGGGGCGGTACGTGGTGTGACCCTAGTGTCCTGAGTCACAAATTCGCCCCAAAAATCGGAGATTTCCTCGCAAAGACGCCGAGTCGCATAAGAACCCAAGACTGTTTGTTTCATTCTTAGCGCCTTAGCGCCTTGGCGAGATCCGAAGAAGATTTAGGGGCCTAACGAATCACGCGCAGCCGGCTCGATGCATAGCGCGACAGTTCCCGATCCGTGGTTACGAGCGCAAGATCTTCCGAGACGGCTTGTGCAATCAGGGCGCGATCGAACGGATCGCGATGATGGTCCGGGAGGCTGTGCAATTCCGCGACATGCTCGGGCCGCAGCGGAAGCGTCGTGGCGGCTAAATCCCCCAGCGCGCGAGCCCACCAGGCGCGAGGATCTCCTACGTCCAACTTTCCCCGGCTGGCTTTCAGGGTCACTTCCCAAAACGTCACGGCGCTCATCACATTGGGTCCGCGTGATACTGCGGAACGCACAGCGGAAGTGAGGCGATCAGGTTCCGCCAGCGCGATCAAGACAACATTGGTATCAAGCAAACAGCCCGTCACAGACCGCCTTCGAGAAAGCGATCCAAGTCAATCGGCTGGTCCCATCCGGGCAGCAGCCGGATCTGCCCGCGCATTCCACCGAGCCTGACCTTGCGGCGTTTGGCTGGCGCGGGAACCAGTTGCGCGACCGGACGGCCGTTTCGGGTGATGAGTACCTCTTCTCCGCCCTCGGCCGCCCGGACCAGTTGCGAGAGGCGATTCTTGGCTTCCGCAATGCTCACGTCCATCGCTTTGAGTATAGCCATAATTTCTGGCCATCTCAATCGCCCTCCGTTCACGCCTATCCTTAAGGATGCACCACCTCTCACATTCATGATCCGCATTGCTAACGGCCAAGGCTTTTGGGGTGACTCATTAGAGGCGCCCGTCGAACAGGTCCGCCGCGGGCCCATCGACTATCTCACGCTGGATTATCTGGCGGAGATCACTATGTCCATTCTCCAGAAGCAGCGCTCGCGCGATCCCCGCGCGGGTTATGCGCGCGACTTCGTGGAGATGATCGCGCGGGTGCTGCCGGATTTGAAGGAGCGGGGCATCCGGGTGATCGCCAATGCCGGCGGCGTGAACCCCGCGGCGTGCCGCGACGCAGTGCTCGACGCGGCCCGGCGGCAGGACCTGGAAGTGAAGGTCGCGACGGTCTCCGGCGACGACATCATGGGCCGCCTGGACGATTTTTTGGCCCGCGGAGTCGAACTTAAGAACATGGAAACGGGGGAACCGTTGTCGGCCGTCCGCTCCCAGGTGGAAAGCGCCAACGTCTACTTCGGCGCGTTTCCGGTGGCCCAGGCTCTTGCGCGCGGCGCCGAGATCGTCATCACCGGACGCGTCACCGATACGGGCCTCGCGCTGGCGCCGATGATTCACGAATTCGGGTGGCAGGCCGACGATTGGGACAAGCTCGCCGCGGGAACTATCGCCGGACACACCGTGGAATGCGGTGCGCAATGCACGGGCGGCAATTCGCAGGTGGATTGGGAGAGCATTCCCGATCTCGCCGATGTCGGTTATCCGATCATCGAAGCCGAGCCCGATGGAACGTTCACCATCACCAAGCACTCGGGCACCGGCGGGCGCGTGGATGTGGCCACCGTCAAGGAACAACTGCTCTACGAGATGGGCGATCCGCGCGAGTACATCACGCCGGATTGCGTGGCCGATTTCACTACGATTCATATGGAGCAAGCCGGGCCCGACCGCGTGCGTTTCAGCAAGATCCGCGGACGTCCCGCGACCGAGTTCTACAAGGTTTCGATCAGCTACGCGGCCGGGTTCAAGGCCATCGGATCGCTGGTCTACGCTTGGCCCGACGCTTACAAGAAGGCGCGCGCGGCGGATCGCATTCTGCGCCAGCGGCTGGAGCGCCTGGGGCTATACTTCGATGCCATCCGAACCGAGTTTCTGGGCGCCAATGCGTGCCACGGCATCGCCGCCGCTGAGCCTACGCCCGAAATCGAGCCGCACCTGGCTGAAGTGGTCCTGCGCTTCGGCGTGCGCAGCGAGAATCAGGCCGCTGTGGAACGGTTCACGCGAGAGATTGCTCCGCTGGCGTTAAACGGACCGCCAGTTGTTTCCGGACTGGGGCTGGGGCGGCCGCGCGTCGAAGAGATCGTGGCATATTGGCCCGCGCTGATCCCCAAGCGCGAAGTGAATCCGGAGGTTTCGATTTGGCCAAGCGAAGATTGATCGAGCTGGCGCACGCGCGCTCCGGCGACAAGGGTGATACGTCGAACATCGGGCTGATCGCGCGGCGGCCCGAAGACTATCCGATTTTGGTCCGCGAAGTCACGGCGGAACGCGTGAAGCAGCACTTCGCGGGCGTGTGTCTGGGGGAAGTGGTGCGGTACGAAGTTCTCAATCTTTGCGCGCTGAATTTCCTGCTGCACCAAAGCCTGGACGGCGGCGGGACGCTGGCGCTCAAGGTCGATCCGCAGGGCAAGACATATTCGACGGCGCTGCTGCGCATGGAGATCGACGTTTGATTAACGGGCTTGACGGGTTGATCCAATACGCGTCGGGCGCGGGCGTGGCGCGCGTCACCTTGAATCGGCCCGAGAAGCGCAACGCTCTCAACCGGGAGTTGATCGGCGCGTTGCGCGGGGCGCTGGAACGGGCCGCGCAGGACTCGAGCATTCGCGTGATCCTGCTGCGCGGCGCGGGGCGGGATTTTTGCGCCGGCATGGATCTGGCGGGGCTCGCCGCCGGTAGCGAATCCGGAGTGCTGGATCACTTGGCCGACGCTCGCATGGTCGCGGATCTGTTTCTGGCGATGCGGCGCAACCCGCGCCCCATCGTCGCCGCGGTTCACGGGCGAGCGCTGGCCGGAGGCGCGGGACTCGCCTCTGCGTGCGACCTGGTGCTGGCGGCGAAGTCGGCGCAGTTCCGCTACACCGAAGTCGATCTGGGCTTTGTGCCGGCGATTGTGGCCACCGCGCTGCGCCGGACCGTCAGCGAGAAGCACGCCTTCGAACTCCTGGCTACCGGCGCGGGCGTCAACGCGGAACAGGCTCTGGCGCTGGGCATGATCAACCACGTATATCCGGATGCCGAATTTGACGACCGCGTAGAAGAGTACGTGGCCGCGCTGGCCGGTAAATCCGGAACCGCGGTTTCCCTAACCAAGAGCCTGTTGTATTACATTGACGGAATGACGTTCGAATCCGCGGTTCAGGCTGGCGTCCAAACCAACGCCCTGGCGCGCATGACTCCCGACGCCCGCCGCGGCTTCGAACAATTCGTGCAGAAGAAAAAGTGATGCCTGACCAAGAAGATCGCCCCAAGTATAGACCGCTCGAATGGGACAAGCAGTCGGCCGAGTACTGGTCATCGTCCGCGGGTTTTGTCAAGATGGAAGAGAACAAGACCTGGACCGCGCACTTGCACCGCAACACGCGCACCGGCAAGGGATGGACGGAATCCAAGAAGGGTTTTGCCACGGCCGACAAGGCGCGGCGGTGGATCGAGATGGAAGCCGAGGATTAGCGTCCGGCTGCAAGCTCAGTTTCCCGGCGCGGTCAGGTCGTAGAACCGCCAGCTGGACTGGAAATCGCGGGTCAGCTTCTGCCCGCTTAGATCGGCTCGGATCAACTCTACCGGGATGCGGCCTTCCTTAAGGATGGCGTCGTGGAAGGCGCGGTTGGTCATCTTTCCGCTCTCCACCAGTTCTTTGTGCAGTTGGTGGAACTGCAGCGCGCCTAGCATGTAGGCGCACTGGTAGATGGGTTCGTAGGAACCGTCGAAGCTGCGGCGGACTTCGGCTTCCGCGTTGTCGCGCTCGAAACCTACCTGGTCGACTAGATAGTCCACACACTCCTGGGCGGTCATCTGGCCCAGGTGGAAGCGGATCGAAAAAATGACACGCGCGGCGCGGTGCATGTGCCAGAACAGCATGCCGATGCGGTCCTCGGGCGACTTGGCGAAGCCCATGTCCCACAGGAGCAGCTCCCAATAAAACGCGTTGCCCTCGGTCCAGAAGGGAGTCTGGAATCGCGATCGATAGGCGCGGTATCGTTCGGTCATGAAGCCCTGCAGATGATGGCCGGGGATCAGCTCGTGGAATACTGTCGAGCGCGCGAAGTACACGTTGTTGCCGCGCATGCTCATCAGCTTCTGCTCCTGGGTCATGGCGCTGGTGGGGAACGCCACCAGAATCAGATCGCCGCCCAGAAAGAACGGCGCTGTGGCCTGGCGCTGGGGGGACAGCATCTCCTCCCACCAATCTTCGCGCGCCAGCGGCGGGACGGTTACCAGATCGCGCTGGGTCACGTAGTCGATGGCTTCTTGCGCCAGTTGCCGGACTAGCTCCGGCTGCTTGCCGGGCTCGACGTACTTGGTCTTGACATACTCCAGCGCCTTGCGCCAATCGTCGCCGTACTTCAATTCGCGCGACGCTTTGATCATTTCTTTTTCGCACCAGGCGTACTCTTTGCGCGCCAGCGTCAGCAGTTCCTCCGGCGTGTAGGGGATCATGTTGTAGGCCAGATCGTCGACCAGCGCCTGGCGTCCGGCGGGGTCGCCGATGATCGGCTCGCGGCCGCTGGTGGGGATGCCCGCCACTTGTTCGCGCAGAAATTTGGAATAACTATCGAGCGCCTGGTCGGCCTTTTTATACGGCTCGTCGGCCCACCAGGTGAACAGCGGATCGTAGCCGTTGTAGAAGTTGAACCACTGCCGGAGGTTCGAGCGCAGGTCGCCGAGCCGGGCGGCGGCGCGGTTGGCTATGGCGGGCTTCACTTTCGCGCGGGCGTTGGCGGCGCGGGCTTCGTCGATGGCCTTGACCAGACCGGCTAACGTCTCGCCCGCCTTGGCGGCATCGAGCGGCAGCATTTTACGCCGGTTCTCTTCGAGCGTCACTACGGTCGAATAGAACGGCAGCAATGGCGCGATCTCCGCGGTTTCGCGCGCGGCTCGCGCTGCCTCGCTGCGCTGCCGCTGGATGTGATTTCGCAGCAGGAGATAGTCGATGCGGGCATCCTGGCTCAGTTTGTCGAAGTCGAGCTGGTCGAGCGCGGCTTGCTGTTCTTCTAAGAAGCGGCGCAGGCGGGCCTGGCGGGCGCTACTGACACGAATCGGGTAGGTGCGTTCGAGGTCTTCCAGATCCGCGCTGTAGCGCTGGATTATGGGCCGCAGTTCGCTGGGCGCGGCGTCCGGATCGGGGGCGTCGGCTGCACGCGCCGGGAGGCTGAGGAGGCCCGCCAGCAGAAGTAGCGGGCCTGCTAGGAAAAAAGGCCGGGTCATGATCGCATGATACTCCTGTGGTAGGCGGTCTGTTTTCGAGATGGGTGGTTATCAGGCTACTGGGTTCAGGTTGGACTCTTCTTTTTGGGGACTCTGGGGGCTCGTTGGGGGCGTTTTTGGAGTGGCTGGGGGGCGGGACGGGGGGGGGGGGGGGTTTTTGCGCTGGCCGGGCGTCGGCATTAGTGCCGACGTGGCACGCACGAGTGCGTGCTCCACGGTGGGCTCGGGTTCGTTTTGTTGTGGCGACGGCGGCAGTTGGGGGCGGCTTTGGAGTTGTTGTAACTGCTTGAAGGCGCGCTCGTAAGAGCGGTTCAGGCTGCCTTCGTAGCGGATCTGCATCGCTAGGGACTTGCTGTGGTTGGCCAGGTTGTCGAAGACCCAGGCTAGCCTTTCCACCTCGGTCATTTCGATTAGTTGCTTGCTCATTTCTTTTTCGCGGCGGACCATTTCCATTTCGAAGAGTTTGGCTTCGATTTCCTGCAGGCGGTTCAGACGCCAGCGGGCGGCGGCCATGGTCTCGACAAGATCGTGCTGGGGTTGGTCGGCGGGCTGGAAGGACTCCATGTAGGAGTCGCGTAGGGATTCGAATTGGGCGCGGTCTTCGTGGGGTAGGACCACTACGGCGGCGGACAGTCCGTGACGGAGGCTGTTTCTGGAAGAGCGGGCTCGGCCTTCGGGAGTTGCCGGGCCTTTGGATTTTGCGCCGTTGGTGCGGCTGGCGGTTTGTTGCTTTTCGGACGGTTTCTTGACTGACATGCGAAATTGACCTCGATAGAGATATCGCATGGGGATGGGGATTGGTTCGGCCGCGAGGAGCGTAGGTTATTGATTTTAAGGGAGCAGATAGAATCTTTTTGGTGGGAATGCTCCACGGCCTTCGGCCGCAACGGGGTATGAAAAAGACTCGAGCGGTTTTTGTGGAAGGCTGCTTCTTGGCCATGAATGGACGTGAATCGACATGAATGGATGGGACGAAGGACGAAACGCTTAAACTGTTGTACTCGCAGGGCCTTTCTGCTGGGGTTTTTCGAACAACGGAACTGACCCACCGCCGCCGCGTAACGAGGTGAGCAGCGGTCGGGGTTAGCGTTTCTCGCGCAGTACGGAGATGATGTCGTCGGCCGTGATCACGCCCGCCAGCTTGCCATCGGCGCCCACTACCGGGAGGGCCAGAAGATTGTATTTGTCGAACAGCTCCGTGACGCGGTCCTGGCGCTCTCCTACTGGCACGTCGATCAGATTTTCCAGCGACAGTGACGTGAGGGGAGTGGCGCCCTCGTGCAGGAACAATCTTGCCAGGGGCACCGCGCCTTTTAGATGCTCCGCGCGGTCCACCAGGAACAGCGTGCTCAGAGTTTCGATCAGCTCTTCGTTTCCTCTGAGAGCCTGAATGGCATCGGAGACCGTGGCGGTCTCGGGCAGCGCCATGTACTCGGTGTTCATCATGCCGCCCGCGGTGTCTTCCTCGAATTCCAGGAGCTCCCGAACGTCGGTCTTGGGTTGGTGTTCCATCTCCTCCAGGATTTCGTGGGACGTATCCTCGTGCAGTTCCGAGAGCACGTCGGCGGCTTCGTCGGGCGACATCTCCTCGACGATCTCGGCGGCCTTTTCGGTTTCTAGCGATTCCAAGATGCTGGCTTGAATCTCGGGTTCCACCTCGCTGAGCGCGTCGGCCGCGACTTCGCTGTCGATGTTCTCGAAGATCGCCTCGCGGTCCTCGGGGCTCAAGTCCTCGACGATGTCGGCCAGATCGGCGGGGTGCATGTCCTCCAGCAAGCGGTTGGAAATGTTCAGGCGCAGGCGGCGCTGCGGGTCGGCCTCCAGAATGTTGCAGAACTGCCAGGGGATGGAGCGCGGCGGAATGGGCTGCTGCATGCGCCGGACCAGGCGGGGCGGCAGCAGTCCCTGGACTACCCTCCGGAAGACGCTGCGCACACCGATGTCGATGTCCACGATCCACAAGCCTTCCCAACCGTCTTCGCGGCGGATGTCGAAGGTCACATCGGTGACGCGCACCACCTTGCGCCCCTGCGCGTCGATGATCTGCTGGTCGAGAAGATCCCGCACCATGCGCAGCATGTACTCGTCGGAATGATAGGGCGTCAGATTCTCGTCGCGGAGCCGGATGCCGTCCAGCGAAATGGACTGGATCTGGTCGTGGCGCACGGTCAACCACGCGGCTCCGCCGCCGCCGATCAAATAGCGGTCGATACGGACCGGATCCACCAGCGGGACGATGGCCGCGTCCTTGACCACACCAATCCTGCGCCCCTTAAGGTCGAAGACCTTGAGGCCGAGGAGTTCGGTGAGAAACAGGAAGTCCGCCATCGAGATTCCGGGACCATATAAGGACGTGAAGTCCTAGATTTACTATGGCTCAGGGTGGCTGCAAGTTGCAAGAAATTTGTTGCGAAGCTCTCCGCGAAGAGTCCGCGGCGGATTCGCTCAGGGGGTGCGCAAGCGCCGGGAAACGTCCGGGCCAAACTGCGCGTAGTGCTTTACGTTCCAGGTGTAGAGCGTTTCCGCTTTCGCCTTCAACGCGCAATGCGCCAGCAGGGCGTCGTATATTGTAGCGCCGGCGATGCCCAGCGCCGCGTGATCCTGCAGCGCTCGCCAGTACTCTTCGGCGGTCAATGCCACGATGGTCAGCCGCTGGTACAAGTTTTCAACAAACAAGATGGCTTGTTCGGCGCCGACGCGATATTTCCCGGGCATGCGCGTCAGCGAGGAATACACCTCCGCCAAGCTATGCGCGCCGCAGCAAGCCTGGGACTTGGCGAATTTCCGCAGGGCCGCCATGCTTAGGTCGTGATGCTCGTGATCGCCATAGAACACCGGCACCAGGACCGACGTATCGAAGAACGCCTTCACTAGCGGCCGCCGGTAACGCCTGCATTAGCGCGGTCACGCTCGCTGCGCACGTCCTCGATCACCTGATCTGTCACCCGTGCCCGTAACGGTTCGCCGGTGCGCAGCACCCAGATCCCACCCTCTTTGCACAGGGGCATGGAAGTGGGGACGGGGCGCAGAACAATTCGCTCGCCCTCGGATTCGATCTGGAGTGCGTCGCCAGCCGCAAGATGCAGCTCATCCCGCAGGGATTTCGGAATAACAATCCGGCCGGCGCTATCGAGGATGAGCTTGGCGGTCATAATGGCAGATTACCCTGGGAAATGCCATTCGTCAACCCCGTCTCCAGTGGGGGGGCACCAGCGATATTGTTGTCGGCACTCAGATGGCCTGAATCCCCGCCCTCACGGGGCGGGGCTATAACCCCCGGGGCGTGAGCTCGGGGCTTTGTTGCTCGCGAATCGACGAGAGCTAGCTAGTGTAGTGGGGCAAGCAGAACGACATTTATCCGGGGTGCCAAAACGCCGGCTGAAAGCCGGCGGCAGCCTGAAAAGGCTGCCCCACAATGGACTAGTGGACCCAGCCGTTGCCGTTCCCGGGCGTATGCGGGGAGCGATCCAGCTTTTCGATCTGGCGCAGGATCTCGTCGCGGTCGGCGGCCTCGGGTTCCAGTTCGAGATACTTTTGCAGATCGCGGCGGGCGGCTTGAAAGCGGTCGATTTCCATGGAATACAGGCCTCGCCGCTTGTACCACGGGCCGGTTTCCGGGGCGCCCGCAATCAGCAGATCGAGCGTGGCCACACCCCTCCGGAAATCGCGCTGGCGGGCGTAGGCGTGATCCAGGTTCTGCAACATTCGCATGACGATTTGTTTGTGGTTCACGCGGCCGAGGAGCGCCGGATCGGCCACGCTGGCCCCGGCGAGCGTAAAACATTCGCGCGCGGAAATCACCCGCCCTCCGTTAAAGGGATCGATGTAGGCGGCATAATTGCCATCGTTGTATTCGAGCACGAAATGCCGGGGAAGGCCGATGCCGAACACCGGCATGTGCAGCCGCCGGGCGATTTCCATGTACATTACGGCCAGGGAGATCGGAATTCCCGTGCGCCGCTCCAGCACCTGGTTGAGACAACTGTTCAGGGGATCGAAGAAATCCGCTTCATTGCCGTGAAACCCGATCTCGCCGAACAGGAAGCTTTGAGCCTTTTCGACAAAGTCGCGGCCGTCGTTGAAATTGCGCAGGCGGTCGCCCAGTTGCGCGGCTAGCTCGTTCAGACGGTCGAGCGATGGAGTGGCGTCGAGGCCTGGGAACTGGATTGCGGCCAGGTCTAGAGCTGCGCGGTCCAGGCGGGTGCGGGCGCCTTCTTCGGCTAGGAGTTGGCGTAGGTGCTCCACATTCCATTATCGGGCTAATCGGCACGGGCACACTTGACTTGCGCGCAGCCAAGCGTCGGCATTAGTGCCGACGTGGCACGCACGAGTGCGTGCTCAACGGGGGCTCAGCCGGCTAGGGCGACGTAGCGGAATCCGGCGCGGGCCAGGCGCACACGGTCTAGCACGTAGCGGCCGTCGAGCATTATCGGCGAACGCATGCCTGCCGCGAGAGCCTCCCAGTCCAGCTCGCGATACTGGGGCCATTCGGTCACCAATACCAGCGCGTCGGCATCGCGCGCGACGCCCTCCGCGGTCTCGCACAGAGTGACGTCCAGATCGGGGCGTTCCCGGCGGAAACGCTCCATGGCCACGGGATCGTGAGCCCGCACGCGGGCGCCGCGTTCCAGCAGTCTTTGGGCGATTTCGAGCGCCGGGGCTTCGCGGAGATCGTCGGTCTGGGGTTTGAAGGCCAGGCCCAACAACCCGATGGTGCGGCCTTTCAGGATCTTCAACTCCTCCTGCAGCTTTTCGATGACCCGCTCCCGCTGGCGGTGGTTCACTTGGCGCGCGGCGGCCACGATGGGCATCTCCAATTTATACTCGGACGCCGTCGCAATCAGCGCCGCGGTATCCTTGCCGAAGCAGGACCCGCCCCACCCCACGCCGGCGTGCAAAAACTGCGTGCCGATGCGCGCGTCGAGTCCGATGCCGCGCGCCACCTGCGAAATGTCCGCGCCGACGCGCTCGGCCAGTTGCCCGATTTCGTTAATGTAGCTGATCTTCAGCGCCAGGAAGGCGTTGGCCGCGTACTTGATCAACTCGGCCGATGACAAATCCGTCGAAATAAAGGGCACCGCGCCCAACCGATCCGAGCGCGGCAAGTACCTGGGTGGAGTGAAGGTCTGGTCGAGCAGCGGCCGGTACAGCGTATACAGCACTTCGGCCGTCTTGGGTTCGCCGGCTCCAATCACCACGCGATCCGGGTACAGGCTGTCGTGAATCGCGGAACCTTCGCGCAGGAATTCCGGATTGGAGGCCACGGCGAAACACTTCGCTCCACCTGCGCCGTTGCGCTGGATGCGTTCGCGCACTAAGGTTCCGACCCAGTTGCCGCTGCCGATGGGCACCGTGGATTTGTTCACGATCACCGTGAAATGCGGCCCCAGGTGTTCGCCTACGCCATGCGCGGCGGCCTCAAGATAGCGCAGGTCAGGAGCGCCGCCCACGCCGGTAGGCGTGCCCACGGCGATGAAGATTACTTGGGCTTCGGGTATCGCCTGGGAGTAGTCAGTGGTGAAACTGAGGTTGTCCCTGGCGTCGGCCAGTAAGTCCTCCAGATGCGGCTCGAAAAAAGGAACCTCTCCGCGGCGGAGCGCGGCTATCTTGTTGGCATCCGCGTCCACGCAGCTCACCTCGTGTCCCAGGAACGCAAGGCAGGCGCCCGTAGTCAGGCCAACATATCCAGTACCGATGATGGCTACATTCACGTTCTTTTATCTTACGACGGGCAAGGCTGGGGTCAGCAAGAACCTTAGGTACCGATGCGATTGGCGGAGCGCGGATTCGGCCCCGCCCGGCGTGGATGCGCGGGCGAAAATGAAGCCCAGGTAGCTTGATCCCTCCGGCAACGGCTCCAGGAGTTGGCCCTCTTTGGCGGTGATCACTACATCGGTGATACCGGGAACGGAGCGGGCTTCCTCCAGTCCTTCTACACCCTGATAGACGCCTGCCTGGGGAATCGGGATCATCATCACGGCGTGCCCTCCGCGCGCCAATTGCGCACTGGAGACATCTTCTCCAAGGGCGTGGCGCAGGAGCAGTTCTTCGAGTCCCAAGCTTCGGCGGCGCAGGCGAAACCGCAGCGCGCGAGAGCATAGTCCTCCGATGGGCCGGGCGGCGGCTTCGAGCATCCATACGCCGGCTTCGTTGACGCGCATCTCCGCGTGGACGGGGCCGTCGCGCAGTCCCAACGCCGCTACCGCGCGCCGCACCGTGGCGAGGATCGCACCTTTCACGTGCGCGGGCTGGCGTGAGGGCGTCACGTAGATGGTCTCCTCAAAGAACGGACCGTCCAGCGGGTCGGGCTTATCGAACAACGCCAGGGGTTGCAAGCGGCCGCCCGTCATCACGCCTTCGAGCGCGAATTCGCGACCGGGAACGAATTCTTCCGCCAGCAGCGCGGGGGCGGACCGGGCGCGCTTCACGATACCTCTCACGATCGCTTGGACGCGCTCGAATGCGCGCACAAATTCCTGCGGATTATCGGCGCGAATTACCCCTCGGCTGCCGGAGAGATCTAGCGGTTTCAGGACGCAGGGGTAGCGCACGCTGCGCGCGGACAGCTCGGGGTGTGCGTCCAGTGGAAGAGATTTGAAGGCCGGAACCAGCAGACCCGCCGCGCGGAAACGGTCGCGCGCCTGAAGCTTGTTTTTGGCGGCCTGTGCCGCTTTCGCCGGGTGGTAGCGCAGTCCGAGCGCCTCCGCAGCTTGCGCCGCGACGCAGGCGGGTTCATCCCCCACCGCCAGGATGCCGTCGAAAGGTCCCTGCGAAGCCAGCGCGTCAATCCCTACCGCCGGGTTCGCAAATTCGATCGGGGCGGCCCGGTCGCCCCACGGGTCGTCGAGGACGTGGCAACGGTCGGTGGCGAACGCGAGTTCCACGCCGAGCCGCTCCGCGGCGGAGGCGAACTCGCGCACCTGATATCCAGTCTTCGCGGCGACCAGCAGAATCCGTTTCGATCGGGATGTCATACCAGCGCCACCTGCGCCGGCGTGGGCTCGGCTCAACAATACCAGGGCTCGTCGAGATACGGAACCTCGGCGCGATGCGGAAGCAGAAAATTGTCCGGCACGCGCTCGCCGTGCGCGCACTCCCAAACGGCCGAGAAGATTTCCCGCCGCGTGCGGCCCACCTTCTGCAGCGCGGCCACTACGCTGAAGATACGCGCCGAGAGGGCGTCCATCGCGGAGTCCGCATGCTTCCACGGATACGTCAGCGAGCCCGGATCGAAAGGTCCCAGCCGGGCGCGTATGTCGTCCAACTCCAGCAGGAGTGAGCCTTGGGTCACCAACAACCGGAGAGCGAACTGCACCGGAGCGGTATGGTCGACCAGATCCAGGCAGGCGAGCACGCGCAACAGATCGCGATAGCTTTCGAGGGTAGTCCAGGGTGTGAACGCGATGAACGTAGGCTGAAGAGCCAGGCCCGCGTCGCGCATCAGGCCGGCGACCTCCAGAAAATCGCGGCGGGTGTGATGCTTCTGCAGCCGCTCCAGAACGCAGTCGTCCAGGGATTCGACGGCGCTGGTGACGAACAGGCACCCGGTCTCCCGCAAGGTGGGGAGCAAAGCCCGGTGGCGCTTCAGATGCTCGATTTTGATGGTCGCGTCGTAGGTCAGGGCGGGGAATTCCGTGTGCAGAGCTTCCACGATCCGCGTGGCGTGGGTGGGGCCGTTGAAGAAATCGGGATCACCGAAAGTGATGTGGGTAGCGCCCGCGTCGACTTGTTGCCGGATGTCCGCCAGCACTACGTCGCGCGGAACGATGCGGAACTGGCCCTGATACACCGGAACCACGGGACAGTGCCGGCACAGGTGTTTGCAGCCGCGGCTGGCCTCCGTATAGCCGGCCGTCCGCGTTTCGCCGCCGTGGCGCAGATGCGCGTATTCAGCTAGCGGCGCCATTCCGCTTCGATCCGGCGTTACGAACGCGAGCTTTTCCAAGGAAACGCCGCCAGCCTCTTGGCCGCTGGCCCACCGGACTAGCGCGGCCTCGAACTCTCCGCCGATCACGGTTTCTACGCCGGCGGCTCGCAGCAAGTCTTGATTCAGCGCCGCATACAAACCAAAGGCAGCCAGCTTTGCGCTCGGATTGATGCTCTGCACGCGTTCGATCACCGGCAATGCCAGCCGCGTCGCCGTGTGCATCGGAACAAAGAACGCGACTCCATCGGCTGCGCGAACGAGGGCCTCGTCCAAACGCGCTGCGGCCAGATCCAAGCACCAGACCTCGTCCCCGCTCCGCTTGAGCCACGCTTGGGCGGATGCCAGTCCCAAAGGCTGGTGGCCCAGGTCGTACGTTGAAATCAGAACGATCTTCACCTGTTCTGAGTTTAGCGGTGGGGCGCGATCCACTTAACCCAGACGTTTGCCACGCACACTCTTCAATCCCTCGATGGGGAAGTCCTGTTTGGCGATGCTGGAGTATTCTTGGGAAGTGTCCAACACCGCTCACGGGGCTCGGCCTCTGCGCTGCTTCCGATGCGGACTACTGAGCCCTCACGATTCCGAAAGATGCGAGTGCGGCTTCGTATTCGCCGATCCGATCTTGTCGTCAGTGCGTCGTTCGGTTCCGGGCTCGTGGAAGCGATTGGTCGGGTCGGCAATCGTCCTGTATTTTGGGGCGGCCTTTATCCTCGCCGGTTTGAGACCTCCAATCGTTCCTGAGATCCTCATGGACGGAGCCGCAATCATTTTGTCTGCTGTTGCCTATCGCTCGCGCAAGCGCACACTCATGCATCTGCGCCTTCCCACCCCACGGCGGCGGCTACTCGAATATGTAGCTATAGGCGTGTCAGTAGGCGAGATGATGCTGCGACCTTCCTCGCCACGATACCACTATGATTTGACCTTCAATCTGATCTTTTCGTTTGGCACTGTCGCAATGTATGCCAACCTAGTCCGACAGGAACGCAAAGCCGGGAGCGATCGGGGACCCACACAATAAGGTATCTTGGGCGTGCCCGTGCTTGTTGGATGAGCGACCAATTTTTATGCACGGGGGCAAGTCTGGAGACTTGAAGCGGACTTCCTTTAGGTCGCGCGGCCCGGGTCTCCATCCACGAACCCGGCCATCCACTACAGTGGAGAAATGTATTTGGACGCGCGTACCAGCGTGGCCGGCCGGATCTGGGCGGCGGTCGTTCCCACGCTGCGCTATTGGATGCAAACCGAGGTGCACGTGTACTCGTTTTCCGTGGCGGCGAACGTTCTGCTGGCGTTTTTTCCTTTTCTGATCGTGAGCGTGTCGCTGTCGCGCGTGTTCTTCGATCAGCAAACCACCGTCGCGGCCATCGACTTCGCACTGCGCGATTATTTCCCGGATGCTCTGGGCCGGTTTCTGCACAACAATCTGCCGGAGCGCCGCCCGGCCGCGTTTCTGTCGATCGTGCTGCTGCTTTTCACTGCCAACGGAATCTTCGAACCGCTGGAAGTGGGTCTGAACCGCGTCTGGGGCATCGCCAAGAACCGCAGCTTCTTCCGGAATCAGCTGGTGAGCCTGGCGCTGATCTTCGTCTGCGGAACTCTGGCGTTGTTATCGCTGGCGGCCACCGCTGTCCATCGCGAATCGCTGGGAGGCTTCGCCGCCGATGCGTGGCTCACCTCGCTGGTGCTCAAGATCGCCAGCGTCCCGCTGGCCTCACTGGTGCTCTTCCTGATCTACCGCTACCTTCCCAACGGCCGGCCGCCGCTGAATCGAGTGGTTCCCGCGGCTGTGGGCGTGGGCGTGTTGCTGGAGGTGCTGAAGTACGTCAACGCCCTGCTGTGGCCGTGGATGGATCTCAAGATCTCCCGCGAGTACGGCGTGTTCCGCTATTCCGTAACTTTGGTCTTCCTGGGATTTCTGGCGTCGATGCTGGTGTTGGCGGGCGCCGAGTGGGCTGCCCGCGGACATCGCCTGGACCGCGACCTGAAGGAGGGCTCGGATTAGCGTGATGCGCCATGCTCAGGCCATGTCCAGGCCATCTCCAGCAAACGGAGCCGGCTGGTGTGGTGCGGCAAGCAGAAGGACATTTATCCGGAGTCCCAAAACGCCGGCTGAAAGCCTGCAGCAGCCCCAAAGGGCTGCCCCACCATGGACTTCAGCCGCACTACACTAGAAAAACATGCTCGCCGTAATCACGGGAGCCTCCAGCGGCATCGGCGCCGCGTTCGCCCGGCAACTCGCCGCCCGTGGCTGGGACCTGCTGTTGATCGCCCGCCGCGAGGATCGCCTGCGCATGTTGGCGAGTTATCTTGCCGCCTGGAACAAGATCTCGGCCGAAATCTTGCCTGCCGACCTCACCGATCCTGCGGCGGTCGCCGCTCGCGTGCGCCAGTCGCCCGGCCTGGGCCTGTTAGTGAACAACGCCGGCTTCGGCGTGCAGGGTTATTTTTTCGAAACCGATCCCGAAGCCCAGCAACGCATGCATCGCTTGCACGTCGAGGCGACCGTGGCTTTGACCCAAGCCGCTCTGGCCAACCTGGTTCCGCGCGCGGGCCAGGGTACCGGGGTTATCAACGTGTCTTCCGTCGCGGCGTTTTTGCCGGCCGCAACTTACGGCGCGACCAAGACCTGGATGAACGCTTTCACCGAAACCCTGAACAATGACTGGCCACCTTGAAGTCGCCGGTGACCGTGCAGGCTTTGTGCCCCGGATTCACTCTGACCGAGTTTCACGACGTGACGCGGACGGATCGCTCGACTATCCCCTCGTGGTTATGGTTGCCGCCCGACTTAGACCATTTTCTGAGTATTTATAGACCATAGCCGCAGTGGCGAAAATGGGCTGTTGCGTGTTCTGAATTCACCGCAGTAAGGGCCGCGGCCACGGCATGCTCCAGCAATTCCAGTTGGCGGATCTTCCAAGCTCG
>DATNJC010000140.1:0-8380 GCA_035604115.1 Bryobacteraceae bacterium
AATCAGCGCCTATGTCGACCAGCACAACCATCAACCCAAGCCGTTCATTTGGACTGCAAAAGCCGCTGACATCCTCGAAAAGGTCAAGCGCGCTCGCAAGGCTCTCGATAATCGGCAATCTGCTTGACGCACTAGACTAGCGGCTGGGGCCCTTCGGAAAGCTCCCAAGTTTGCTACATTGGTCGGCGTCGATGGAACCTTGCCGCAACCGCGCCGTCGAGCGTGATCTATGACCACCATCTGGGGTCCCGGGGCCACCGAATACCGTTTCTACTGGCATCGGGAGCTGCACAACTTCGTCAACCAGGAGCACGCCGCCGGGTTTGTCGAAGCTCACGTCGAAGCTCACAAAGAGAGCCCGTCCTTCGAGAGCGGCCTGAACGGTCTGATGGACCCGTCGGGGACCGGTTCCGGCGCCGGCCATAGCGACCAGCTCATCCAGACCGTCGCCAGTTCGCTGCTCGGCGGTGCGCTCCTGGCGGGCGGCGGCGGCGCGGGGCTCGATCCGGCGTGGCGGTGTCATGGCGACTTCCGCGACCGAACCTTTGCGCTGCGATTTCTTGCCAGATTCCGGCACGATCCCATTGCGCTGGCCCGTTTGCGCGGCCTGCTCCACCAGCACAAGTTGGGAGCGGACTTCTCGCCGTTTTCCGCTGACGAAATCCTGGCGGCAATCGCGGCGTTGTTGTCCTTCGGCCGATTAGTTCCCGCGGAGCGCCTGCGCGCGCAACCCGGCATCTATAACGAGGACAATCAGCCGGCCCCTTCCGCAACCGCTTCCGCCGCCCCGGCTGCGCGGCCTCCCTCCAGCGTCGAAGAGGAACCAGACGCGCCGACGTTTGCCGATATCGACGGCGCCGCGCAAGCCGAAGCGCTGCGAGCGGCGGCTGCCTCGGGGACTCCGTTCTGCGAGGAATGCGCCCAGGCCGCGGCGGCGGCCAGGAACTGATCCATGCCTCACCCCTATCGGGAAGCCATCCGCCGGCGTCTGTGGCCCCGTGAGGGCGGCCGCGACGTTTGGGCCATCCTGGACGGCGCACGCCACGACCGCATCTATTCGTACCTGGTCGATTCCTACTTGGATTCCAAGTGCCTGTACAGCGGCCCGCTTCCCCCGCAACTGGAGGTCGCGGCTCCGTACCTGGTGAATCTGGAGCAAGACGACGCCCTGACCGGACGCTTGATCGACGACGGCTGGGGCGATAGCTGGGGCGTGTTCCTGAAGTCCGGCGCCAGCATGCCGCGCCTGCGGCGGCACCTGCGCGAATTTCTGCTGGTGCGCGACCCCGCCGGACGGCGCCTGGTGTTCCGTTACTATGACCCGCGCGTCCTGCGCGTCTACCTTCCGACGTGCACGACGGAAGAATTGCGCACGTTTTTCGGCCCCATCGAAGCCTTTTGGATGGAAGGCCCGGAGCCATCGGTGCTGCTGGAATTCCTCTTTGACGGGCGTAAGCTGACCCAGAACTCGATTGAGCTGGCGCCGGCTGAAGAGGCCCGCCCAGCGTAGCGTTCTCTTTACCGGTATGCACTCGGAACGTTTGCTCGAGCACTTCAAGAATCCGCACAACGTGGGCCAGTTGCCGCCCCCGGCGGTCACCATCGACGCGGACAATCCCGCGTGCGGCGACATGCTGCGGCTGGCGGCGCGCTTTGAAAACGGCCGCGTGGCGGAGGTGCGTTACCAGGTGCGCGGCTGTACCGCCTCCATCGCGGCGGGCTCGGCGCTCACCGCCTGGATGGAGGGCAAGACACGCGAGGAGTTGCGGGCGCTGGCGCCGGCAGTGATCGAGCGGGAATTGGACGGGCTTGAACCCGCGTCCAAACACGCCGCGGTTTTATGCGTGGACGCGGTGAAGCGGCTGCTCGAAGCGGCCCCACGCTGAAACACAACGCTGCGACGCTGCACCGGTCGACGCTGCGCCTTGACGCCCGGCTGGGCTTGGTGTACGCTTTCCAACAGCGTTAAGTTTCGGCGGGTCATTTTGAATTGCGGTTTTCTTTTTTGCGTCGATCGGGCTTGTTCACTCTTTCCTTAGTGAGGTTGTCCATGCGTTCTCTTGCAGTCGCGTTTTGCTTGACCGTAGTGGCTGTGTCCGGCTTATTCGCCCAAAGCGATCGCGGCACAATCACGGGAACTGTAGCCGACCCGGCGGGCGCCGTGGTTGCCGGCGCGCAGGTGCAGGCTAGGAACATCGAAACCGGAGTGGTCTTCGATAGCGTAAGCTCTGCCACCGGTAACTACACGATCGGGCAATTGCCGGTCGGCACCTACGAAATCGCCATTACTGTGCAAGGGTTCAAGAAGTATGTCCGCACCGGCATAACGATTCAAGTGGCGCAAGTCTTGCGCGTCGACGCGGCCTTGGAAGTCGGCGCCGCGACGGAGTCGGTCACCGTGAACGAAACCGCTCCCCTGCTCGACACCGAGACCGGAGACTTGCGGCATACCGTGGAAGCCGCGGGTATGAACGATCTGCCGATTCTGGGGATCGGGGCCAGCCAGGCAGGCAGCGCCGGCATCCGGAATCCCTACGCCATGGTGGAGTTGATTCCTGGCACCATGTGGCAAGCCAACGCCAACGTCCGGGTCAATGGCGCGCCCAACAATACACAATCCTTCCGCATCGAAGGACAGGACGCATCCAACTCCGGCACCCCGGGCGTACCGGCACAAACCCAGCCCAGCGTGGACGCGATTCAGGAAGTCTCCATCCAGACCAGCAACTATGCCGCGGAATACGGCCAGGTCGGTGGCGGCTATTTCAACGTGACCATGAAGGGCGGCACCAACCAGTTCCACGGCACCGCCTACGATTATTTCGTGAACGAGGCGTTCAACGCCGGCAACCCCTTTACTGACGCTCCCGCGGGCACCGGCAATCCCCGGCCACGCAACCGGCGCAACGACTACGGCTTTACCGTGGGCGGCCCGGCGTGGATTCCCAAGGTGTATAACGGCCACGACAAGACCTTCTTCTTTTTCAATTTTGAGCAGTACCGCGAAGCCGTCGCCATTAACAACCAGCTCGAAACGGTGCCTACCGCGGCGTATGAAGCCGGCAATTTCGCCACGGCGACGCCCACCGGCGCTGGCCCCATCGGCACCGACCCGCTGGGCCGCTCCATCTTCCAGGGCGAAATTTACGATCCGGGTACCCAACGCACGGCTTCCACTGGACAGATCATTCGCGACCCCTTCCCGAACCAACAGATACCCTTGTCGCGTTTCGATCCGGTGGCGGCGAAAATTCAAAGTCTGTTTCCCGCCCCGGTCGGGCCAAGTGCCAGCGGCGTGGTGAACAACTACGTTCCCAACATCCCCACTACCCGCGTCACCGAGATTCCATCGGTCAAAATCGACCAGGTCCTCGGCAAGGGCAAACTGTCGTTCTTCTGGCAGCGCACCAAAACTACCGCTCCACTCTCGTTCACCTTCGGACAAGTCGACGGCCTGCCCGATCCTATAGCCACCAACGTCGGGACTTTTCAAAACGCCCCGGTGTACCGTCTGAACTACGACTACTCCCTCACGCCCACGCTGCTGTTGCATTTGGGCGGGGGCTACCGCAGCAACTATTTCTTCACGCCGAGCGTCAACGAAGAGGGCGCACTCCCGAACTACAACGCACAGACTCAACTGGGCCTGAATGGCGGCACCTCGCATACGTTCTTCCCGGCCATCTCCGGACTGTGCACCGGCGCCGGCGGCTTCACGCCGTATTCGTGTACCGGGCAGGGAGGAATGCAAAATATCGGCGGCGAAGCCCGAGGTTATGCCATTACACAAGCCCCCAGTTTTAACACCAGCCTTACCTGGGTCAAGGGCAACCACACTTTCAAGTACGGCGCGGAATTCCGCATTGAGGGATACCCGGCTCCTAGCATTTCGGGAACCGAGGGCACCTACACCTTCGCGGCGGACCAGACCAGCTTGCCCTACCTAAATGGAACTACCCTGCTGGGACAAACCCCGGGATTCGGATATGCCAGTTTCCTTCTGGGCGCGGTGAAGACCATCAGCATCAACAACCCGGTAGACCCGCGGTTGGGAAAGTCCGAGCTCGGGATGTACGTCCAGGATTCCTGGAAGATCACTCGTAGACTGACCTTCGACTATGGCCTGCGGTATGACTACTCGACCTACTTGAAGGATGGACGCGGCCGCGAACCGGACTTCTCGGTCTCGACGCCCAATCCGGCTGTCGGCAACATCCTCGGCGCATTCACTTTTGACGGAAGCGGGACAGGACATTGTAATTGCAACATCGCCAAGAATTATCCGCTCGCGTTCGGGCCCCGGTTCGGAATCGCGTATCAGATCACCTCCAAAACCGTGTTCCGCACGGGCTTCGGCATCATCATCGGCAACACGGAAGCCAATAACAACTCCGCCGGCGGACTGGCCGGTTCCTCCAATACGGTGAGTGCACCCGGCGGCTTCGGATCTACGGCTACGACCTTGGCAGTCGGTATTCCTTCCTCGTTCAATCCGCCGCCGTGGCCCAACCTCAATCCCGGCCAGTTCAACACCACCCCCGCGCCGATTGCCGCTCCCGAGCCCCTGATCGACGCGAATTCGGGCCGGCCCCCCCGACAGTATCAATGGAGCGCCGGTATCCAGCGGGAACTCATGCGGAACATGGTGGTCGAAGCTAGTTATGTAGGGAACCGTGGGATTTGGTGGCAGGCCCCGGGCCTGCTCAATCTCAACCAGATTCCGCTCTCCAGGCTGGCTTCGGTCGGACTCAGCCCCGCCAGCCCCCTTTTGACGGACACCCTGAGCAACCCGGCGGTCATCGCGGCCGGGTTCGGAGGTCTGCCTTATCCCGGCTTCCCGACGACCCAGACCTTGGCCCAAGCGCTTCGGCCCTTCCCGCAGTTTACGACCGTCAATGCGTACTGGGATCCGCTCGGCGACAGTTGGTATGAGGCGCTACAGGTCAAAGCGACCAAACGCGTGTCCCACGGCCTAACCTTCCTCAGCACGTTTAGCTACCAAAAGACGCTGGTCAGCGGTTCCGAAATTGGCGAGCCTAATCCGGCCACCAGCGGCGGCGCGGTCACGAATGACGTCTTTAACCGGAAGAACAACAAGTACATTTCGGCGTACGACCAGCCCTTCCTGTTCAACATCTCGGCGACTTACACCACGCCTAAGGCCACCAACAACAAGATGGTCTCGTTTGTCACCCGGGACTGGAACATCGGCGCCTTCCTGCAATACGCCAGCGGCTTCCCAATTGAGGTTCCGTACGCCAACAACAACCTCAGTTCAAGTTTGTTTGCCAACGGCTCGGGAAGCACCACCGGGACGTTTGCCAACCGCGTCCCAGGACAGCCGCTGTACACTGTGGATCTGAACTGCCACTGCTACGATCCGAATAAGACCTTCGTTTTGAATCCCGCAGCCTGGGTCAATCCGCCCGCCGGCCAATTCGGAACCTCGGCCGCTTATTACAGCGACTACCGGCAGCAGCGCCGCCCCTCCGAGAACATGAATCTGGGCCGAACCTGGCGGATGAAGGAAAGAATGAGTCTCGCGATCCGGTTCGAGCTCACCAACGTGTTCAACCGCGCCTATTGGGGCAACCCCACCAATACCAATGCGCAGATGACGCAGACCAGGACCGCCACCGGAGCGACCGCGGGCAATGCCGCTTCCGGCTTTGGATGGATGAACGCCCTGACGCCCGGCTTCACCGGCGCTTCCGTTCCACGTAACGGCGTGCTGGTGGCCCGCTTCAGTTTCTAGACAGCGCCGGCTTCCGGCCAGCCAATCAATACGCCGCCCGGTAGATTTCCAGCGCCGCGGCGGCGTCGAACGGCCGGGGATTAAAGCGTCCGGTCCACTGCGCCCCCGCATCGTCGGCCAGCCGCGGAAGCGCTTCCTCCGGCACCTTCACTTCGCGCAGGGAGGAAGGCAGCTCCGCCCGCGACGCCAGTTCCCGCAAACGCGCGCCCAGGTCGCCCGCGAACAGTTCCTCGTAGCGCGCGGCGGCCACTTCCAGGTTCCAGTCCACCACGCTCGCCAGCATCAGCGCGATGGCCACGCCGTGCGGGACGCCGAAGTGCGAGGTCAGCGGATGGGCGCACGCATGCGCCGCTCCCAGCATGGAGTTCTCGATCGCCAGGCCGCCGAAATGCGAGCCCAGAAGCATGGCGCCGCGGGCTTCCAAATCTTCCGGATGCGAAAGCACCCGCTGGTAGCCGGTGTTCACCAGCCGCCACGCCGACCGCGAAAAGCAATCCGACAGCGCCGTGTGCCGCGTGCTGACCAACGTTTCCAAAGCGTGCGACAGCGCGTCGTATCCGGCCGCCGCGGTGAGTTCGCGGGGTTGCGAAAGCGTCAGGCGCGGATCCAGAATGGCCGCCCGGAACGCAACCTTGGCGTCGCCGCAGGCCATCTTCACGCGCGTCTCGGGATCGGTGATGGTGGCGTAGCTCTGCTCTTCGCTGCCGGTACCGGCCGTGGTGGGCACGGCGATCATAGGCAGCATGGGATGCGCGGCTTTTCCATAACCCCAGTAATCGCGCAGCCGGCCCCCGTTGGACAGCACGAAGTTCACGGCCTTGGCGCAATCCAGCGAGCTGCCGCCGCCCAGCGCGACAATCAGATTCGGATTGTGCGGCGCGGCGTAAGCGGCGCCCGCCTCCACCATGGCCGAGGTCGGGTCCGGCGAGAAATCGTGGAAGCTGAAAGCCTCCATGCGCCGGGCCTTGATCGACCGCACCGCTTCCTGGGCGTAACCGGTTTCCACCATGCCGGGATCGGCCACCAGGAGGCAGCGAGTGCCTCCCAACTCCCGCGCCACCTCACCCAAGCGCGCAAACTCGCCGGCGCCGAACAGCACTCGAGTACGGGGCCGGAAATCGAATGGGGTCATGCCTGATTCGCCTGCATGGTATCAGGATACTGTAACGTATGTTACGGCGCGCGTTATTTTTACAATTGTGGCGCCGCGGAGTGCGATGATCTGCGCTGGCCGATTCGGATGCTTTGTCACCGCTCCGACACTTTCCGTTTCGCACGCGTCGCGGCGCCGCATCCAAGGCACCGGAAACAAAGTCCGATCCACCAGGAACTGGGCAGGGACTGTTGCTGGCTGATTTTCTCACGAGAACGATCTAAAGGCTCTCACTACAGGTTCTATTGACGTTCGCATAATATAGAGACATCAGAAGGACAATTCTGCCTGTTGCCAGAACGCTGTGATCAGGCGTGGCCGGCGCCGCATCCGTTTGAGAGTCCGGCGCGCCGTCTCGTCCAGCGCCCAGTAGTCTTTGGGACAGACATTGGGCAGCGCGTGCTGCTTCCAATAGGCCCAGATGTACTCGAGCGGGTTCAGTTCCGGCGCATAGCCAGGAAGGTATTCCACCCATAAGCGCTCGCCTCGCTCGGCGATGAAATTGCGGGTGATCTTGCTGCGGTGCGCCGACAGACGGTCCCAGACGATCAACAAGGGGCCTGGAATGTGGCGCAACGAAGCCGCCAGAAAGTCCACCACTTCCGCGCTTTTCACCGAGCCCTTGTAGAGCCGGAAATAGAAGTTATAGAAAATGATTCCGGCTACCGCCGAGATCGTGTCCCAGTTGAAGTTGTATTGCAAGACGGGAGTCTCACCGCGCGGCGACCACGTCCGAACGCGATGCGGCCGCTGGCTTATTCCGCTTTCGTCGAGGAAGACGATCGTGCGCCCTTCGGTTTGGGCTTTTTTTTAATGGCCGGCCAGCGCACGCGCCGCCACCTCCGGATCTCTTCCTCATTCCGCTCGCGCGCCCGTCCCACTGGGCGCTGACAACTCCAGCCCAAGTCGTCCAGAATCTTCCAGACATGGCCGCGGTGATATGCGACTCCCCACTCTTTCTCGATCAGATGCGCCACCCGCGCACAGGTCCAAAGCGGAGTCTCATAACCCAACTTCTCGGGACTCTGCAACAGCAGTTCCCCGAGCCGCTCCCGATCGGCCTCCGTCAGTTTCGATTTCCTACCCGCCCGGCCGGCTTTCTTCAGAGCATCCTGGCCGCCGGCGCGGAACTGGTCTATCCACCGGCTCACCGTCTGACGGCACACGCGGAAGCGGCGCGCCACCTCCGACTGGTTCAGGTCGTTTCTCTCCAGCAACCGAATCGCTTGCCTACGGCGCTTCTCCAGCGCTTCGAAATCGCGTTTCACTCCAGCAGGATTCCCCATGTTGAGTTAAACACATCATCCCGCGAAAAGTGTCGCTATATTATGCGAAGTGGGGTATTTACTTCACTCAGGTGACCCCTACCGGTTGTGGTCGGCGTCTGAGCCGACGGCGGCACACCTGACCAGAGATTTGTATGGCACTGGATCGACGACAACCGCCTGCTGCACGAGGCGGTAGAAGAGTTT
>DATNJC010000141.1:0-5974 GCA_035604115.1 Bryobacteraceae bacterium
GAAGCACGGCGCTCCCGAAGGAGTTTTCACCTGCCTGGAAGCGCACGACCTACAGGACAACGCCTACCTCATGCGGCACAAGGACGTGGGCCTGATTGATGCCACCGGCGGTCCGGGCGCCGTGAAAGCCGCCTACAGCTCCGGCAAGCCCGCGCTGGGCGTGGGATCGGGCAATACTCCGGTCTATCTGGAAAAAACCGCCGATCCGGACATGGCGGTGGTGGACATCATCACCTCCAAGACCTTCGATAACGGAACGATTTGCGCCTCCGAGCAGACGGTAGTGATTGATGATGAGATCTATGACCTGGTGCTGAAGAAATTCGCCGACTTGGGCGCGCACATCTGCAACGAGCAAGAGGCAGCGCTGCTGGCGCGCACGGTGATCGATCCCGCGACCGGGTTCATGCAGCCCCTGGTCGTCGGCCAGAAAGCCACCGATATCGCCCGCGCGGTTGGACTTTCGGTCAAGTCCAAGGCCAAGCTCCTGATTGCGCCCATCCAAGGTGTCGGCCGCGAATATCCCCTGTCGGCCGAGAAACTGTGCCCGGTGCTGGCGGTGTATCGCGCAAAATCCGTGGATGAGGCCCTCAGGGTTTGTGTGGACGTGAACCATGCCGGCGGGCTGGGGCACACGGCGGTCATTTTTTCGACGAACGATGACATCATCCGGAGATTCAGCGAGGCGGTCAACGCGGGACGGATTATCGTGAATTCGCCGGGATCGATCGGGGCCCTGGGCGGCGTTTATAACGACATGGTGCCCACGTTCTCCTTTGGATGCGGGACCGGCGGCGGCAACAGCACCACCGACAACGTAAACGTCTACCACTATCTCAACATCAAGCGCGTGGCTCGAAGGACGCCGGCACACATGTGGTTCCGCATTCCCAACCAGATCTACTTCAACCTGAACGCCGCGGAAAACCTGGGCCAGTTCGCATCGCGTTCAACCATCATCATCACCAACCCGGCGTTGGAGCAGATGGGCCACGTCGATATTGTCCGGCGCTACCTTCCCGCGCAAACTCCCGTCCACGTCTCGGCGATCCCCGACGCGGAACCCGAGGCCAAGGTGGTGATGGAAGGAGTGGAGATTCTCAATCTCTACCATGCGGACCAGATTATCGCGCTCGGCGGCGGGTCCGTGATCGACGCGGCGAAGATCATGAAGCTCAAGTACGAATCGCCGCAGGCTGACTTGGAGGAGCTGGCCGCGCCCTTCCTGGATATCCGCAAGCGTGTGGTCCGGTACCCGACCGAAAAAACGAACCGCGCGCGGCTGATTGCCATCCCGACCACCAGCGGCACGGGCAGCGAAGTCACTCCCTTTGCCGTCCTGTTCGACAAGCAGAGCGGGCGCAAGGTCACGCTCGCAGACTATTCGCTCACCCCTGACGTGGCGATTGTAGATCCGCAGTTCGTTATGTCCATGCCGAAAGGCCTGACCGCTGACACCGGCATTGATTGCCTGACCCATGCCCTGGAAGCTGCGGTTTCGATTTACGCTTCACCCTACACCGATTCCAACTGCATGCAGGCGATTCAGCTTGCGTTCAAGTACCTCCCGATCGCGTACGAGCACCCGCGTGACGAAGAAGCGCGCTGCATGATGCACAACGCCGCCTGCATTGCGGCGATTGCGTTTGCCAACGTGTCCGTGGGTGTGAATCACGCGCTCGCTCATGCTTTCGGCGCGCGCTTCCGCGTCGCGCACGGGCGGGCCAATGCGCTCATGCTGCCGCACGTGATTGCCTACAACGCCTCCGTACCCACCAAGTTCATGCCCTCGCCCAACCAGCGGGCGTATACCGCGCACCAGAAATACGCCCTGATCGCGGACCTGCTCGGCCTGGGCGGGAGTACGGTGGAAGAAAAAGTGAAAAAACTAGTTACGGCGATCGAACAGTTGCTCGATCAACTGGCGTTTCCGCGTTCCATCGCCGAGCTGGGGATTTCCAGGGAAGAATTCGAGCGTGCTGTGCCCGACCTGGTCAAGATGGCCTTTGACGATCCCTCCTGGCGCTCCAACCCTCGCATGCCGCTGTTGAGCGAATTGCAAGAGCTTTTGTGGAGCGCTTACGGGGGACGGCCCGCAACTCAGCGTGCTTCCCGGGAACGAACCGCATAAGGAAGGCTTACTGGCATGGGAACAATCGCGGTGATGTTTAAGATCGATGGAGAGGGCGTGGCGCCTGCCCTGCAACAGGCGGGGGAGAGGCTGGACAAGGCTAACGGCCAAGCGGTTCTGGATTTCTCCACCGTGCGCCGGGTCGATCCGGCTGGCCTTTGCGCGATGGAAGAGCTCGCCGGCATCGCGGACGGCAGAGGCGTCAAGCTCGCGCTGCGCGGCGTCAACATCGAGGTTTACAAGGTGCTCAAGCTGGCGAAGCTGACACCACGATTTTCGTTCTTGTCTTGAGGCGAGGGCTATGCCGCAGCTCCACGAAAACGACTGCCTGTCCTGGGGAGACGCGCTTTTCCTATACCTGGAACGCCAGGGGATGCCGCTGAACATCGCCTCCGTGGCGTTGTTCGACGGCACCATTTCTCTTGCCGATTGCATTGAATTCGTGAGTTCCAAGCTTCCGCTCATCCCGCGTTACCTCCAGCGTATCGTGATCCCGCCGCTGAACATCGGTCTCCCGGCCTGGGAGTATGATCCCGAATTCGATATCCGCAACCACGTCCGCGAGGTCAGGCTCAAACGTGGAACCGACGCCGATTTGAAAGCTGCGGCCGCCAAGATCATCGGCGTCATCATGGACCGGCGCCATCCCCTGTGGGACATCACGCTGATGCAGGGTTTGAAAGGCGATCAGACCGCCATCGTGGTCCGCGTGCACCACTGCCTGGCGGATGGCATCGCCGGCGTTGGCATGATGAACGTCTTGATGGATCCGGAGCCGATTTCGCATGCGTCGGCGAAAAAAATTCCGCACTTCCACCGTCCGCCGCCGAGCGATGCTGGAACCTCCGCGGTGGAGGGATTGGTGAACTCCTTCACTTCGATCGTGCAGCGGCTCCTGGCCATGCAGTCGGAGGTCCTGGACTTTGCAAAACGGTCCAATACCGGAGGCTCGGAGGGGGCGCCTTCCGACCTCAACCGGCTGCTGCCGGAAATTCCCGCTCCCGCCGAACGATTGCCCTTCAACGTCGTTTGCCGCGGCCCGCAGAAGATCGCTTGGGGCGCGATTCCGATGGCGCAAATCAAAGCTGTCCGGGAGGCCACCGGAACGACGGTCAACGATGTTGTGATCACCGTGGTCACCTCGGCCCTTGGGCGGTATGCGGAACTGCAAGGTGCGAAGCTGAAGGGGCGGCTGCTCAGGATCGCGGTGCCGGTGAATATGCGCGGCAACGGCAATCCCGGCGATCTCGGCAACCGTATCTCTTTCCTTCCGATTTCGGTCCCGCTGGGCGTTCGCAATCCGCGGAAACTGCTGGCCGCGGTCCACGACAGGATGCAGTCTCTCAAGACTGGCCATGCCGCCGAGTATGTCGGCCTGGCGGGCTCGTTGCTGGGCATAATTCCGCCGGCCTTGCAGGCACTCGCCGGCCCGCTGGCGAGCCAGTTGCCGATCAGCTTGTGCAACACCATCTGCACCAATGTGCCCGGTCCGCAAGTTCCGCTCTATCTGCTCGGTCACAAGATTCTGCGCTGGTACCCTTACGTCCCCATCGGGGGCGAGATGGGGCTCAACTGCGCCATGCTGAGCTATGACGACACGGCCTATTTTGGATTCACCGGGGATGCGCCGGCGGCGCCGCATCTCCACCGCTTGGAAAAGTTTCTCAGCCTGAGTTTTGCGGAACTGCAGAAAGCCGCCGGGATCCGGTTGCGCCGGCCGAGACGCGAGCCGCCCAAGCCCAGCCTCGTGTCCGCGTCGAAACCCGCGGCGAAAGAGAAGGAAGTTGTGCTCTCTGCGAGCGCCTAATGGGCAGCGCATCGCACTAGGCCGGCTGAGCGATCCGACGCGGCGCAACCCTTCAGGAAAAGCGGTGGAAGTGGTGATGGTGAGCCGACCAGGGTGCGCACAAGCAGGCCCGTACTCTGCCACCAGCCGTGGAAGATTTCACCTCCGGCACAGCAAACCTGCAGCGGCCGCCAGCGATTCAGTTCGGAGTATTGCCTAAGCCCGCCAGCCGCGTGTTCGTGATCCGTCTGGGTGTTGAGCGTCACAGCCACGCACCGGGTATCGACTCGCAGCCCTTCGCGCAGCGCTTTGAGCGTGCTCTCTTTCGCGCTCCAGAGCAGGGTCACAAGCTGAGGCTGGTCATCTTCGGGCGCGCGCCAGATCAACTCCTGCTCTTCGCTCGTAAAGTAGTCTGCAACAAAGCTACCGTCCCGCGGCTCGATCAATTCGAGATCACAACCGAGCTGCGCGCCAGACATCGCGATGGCACAAACCGCGACACCGGCGCGATGGCTGATAGAGATAGTGGCCGCCGCCGGACCGTTGGCAAGGAAGAGTTCGGGCGCCCCGGAAGGCGCCGGACGTATTTCGATTTCCCGGAGGGCGCGCGGATTGCCGGACAGATTCAGGTATGCCGCAACGGCGCGCTTGGCGGTCCAGCGTCCCAGCCTCCAATCGGCGCGCCGTTTCGCGAACCGCATGCGGCTCAGGAGGACGGCTTCATCCGGGCTCAGCCAATCATCGTGCGCCGGCAGATCAGCTTCGGTCTGTTCCAGCCAATGGGTCTCCATTTATCGCGTCATGCAACTGCTTGCAGTTTCTTCAACGGCTCGGCATCCGCCTTGTCGGGGAGCGCCTCCGTGCGGTAGCCGCTTACGCGTACATACCGTTTTCCTGCTTCGTCGAGAACCTCCACGTCGAAGCTCTTTTGCGCGGGATCGGCAGTCACCACCGCATAGAGTCGGCCCTCGGCCCGATCCGGCGTGTCCCACAGGCAGACTTGGCGAATATGCTGTGGGAGTCCCATCCGGCCCTCCACCTTGAGCTCCCACAAACCGGCAGTCTGCAAGCAGAGTTCAATCAGCCGCGGCGGCACGGCCGCCAATTTCTCCGATGGATGGTGGTTGGCGGGCAAGCCTTTCGCCATCAGGCCAACCACGCGGTTCCCATCCCACCACGCCCGTTCCAGGACCTGGTAAGCGGGTCCGTGGAAGTAGATGCGGTAAATGTCGGCCGCTTCGAACACTGATCCGGAGGGCGCCGCCAGCGCCGGCCCGAGTATCGCGGCAAGCGGTTGTCTCGCCAGCCGCACCCGTCCCGTGAAGTGCGTCGTTACCTGAGGTTCCGCCTGGTTGTGGAGGAGGCGTCGGCCGATCAGGCGGCAATCCGCCAACACGGCGTTTCCGTCCGGACGCCAGGCCGTTTCGACCGTAACCGTGCGGGGCTCATTCCGGTAGAACTTAAACGGCGCGAGGAAGTTCATCTCTTCGACGGACTCCACGTGCCACCCAGGCAGCATCCACAGCGCCGCTTCCGCAAACGCCTCGATGCCCATGACCCCGGGCAGCACGGGCGTGCCGTCAATCTGGTGATCGTGCAGGAACGGTTGAACCTTCGGATCGAGCGTTGTCTCGATGGTCAAGCCGCTGTAAACGCCGAGCCCCGCAACCTTGCCGATCATTGGTCCGTGCGAATGCTTCTCTGCGGAAGCCTGCACCGCTTGCAAATCGAGTCCGCCGGTTGCGTCGAATTCGCTCAGCATAATGCCGAGGCGCTTCCCGATCACAACTTCACCGCAAGTGCCGCCGGCGGTGAGTTCGCGGCGAATTACCGGGATGCCCGCTTCGGGCGGCAGCATGTCGATGCCCGCCACCTCCATCATCTTGGAGATGGAGCCGCGGGTGGCCATGCCGATACCGCCCCAGGCCGTCCAGTCGATGGCAATGGCGCGCGTGGCCGGCCGCGTAGTGCGCAAGCTCGAACTGATCTTGCACAGCAGGTCATTGACGGCGCTGTAATCCGTCTGGCCTCCGTTGCCAAAGCGGCCGGCAACCGAG
>DATNJC010000142.1:0-52691 GCA_035604115.1 Bryobacteraceae bacterium
CTTGGCCGCCACCTCCGGATTAGGCGAACTGGCTAGGAAAGGAACAATACTCTTGGCTTCGCTCACGATGTTTCTCCTTGCCGCCCTGCTCTGTAATTATGGCCGCGGTAAGTGTCTCATCGATATTGGCACGGAGGGCACTGCACACGATTGCTGAAAACTGTTTGCTTGCCGGAAGGAAGTAATTCACTGCGCTCTTGTGTGGTGAGGCCCAGTTGATCGGCCAACTGTTCGACAACTGACCCGATTCGCACCTCGCCTTTGGAGGAGGCCACAAGAACAGGGAGCATCAGCGATTGATAGTCTGGAATTGGCATGTCGTTCCTATTGTGCGCTGGAGAAAACATGGCGAAGCCGTCCGCCTTGCGCTACTCTAATTCACAGCGCCGAGTTGTCGCACGATCACTTCAAGATCGTCCATTACAGACTCCGGCAGCTTCGCTAAATCGGCCTGCATCTGCGCAGCCTCAAGGCCAGAGAACAAACCGAAGATTACGTTAAAGGCCGCTTGCCGTCGAGCCGGCGAGAATGTTCGCCCTGCGACGAGAGCTACGTAGCAGCCAGCCACGCGCTCCCACCACAGCAGCTCGTGCTCGGGATTCGCATCCCGCTGGAATGCGTCCCGCCACTCTGCCTCGGTCAGGGCACATACCTCCGCAACTGCCGCCCGAACTGTGTCGATTCGCAGCACTAGTTCAGATGAAAGCTGCGCGCGCCGGATGGGACCTGGCTTCATGTCGTCTAAGTTCATCCTTCGCATCTTTCGTCCGTCACCCTCTGGAGCGTTCATTATCAGTCCTCCGGCTGTGTAACACAATCGGCCGTGCTTTCTCCGGTATGGCCAGTTTAAAGAAGTGGGCGGGTCCCCACGGTGTACCGATATCGAAAAGAATGAGCATCCCGGCGGCGGTCTACTCGTAGCTGGGTTCCTTTTCGAGAGAATGCGCCACAAATGCCATCAGCCTGTTAATCTGCTCACGGGTCACCGGAAACTGTTCCATCACTTCCTCGATGCTCGAACCAGTTTCGAGGTTTTCAAACACAACCTTCACGGGCATTCGAGTTCCCCGCAGTACCCACGCGCCACTGACTTTGCCGGGGACGCTTTCCACGGCGGGACATTGTGACCAATCAAGAGCGGGCATTGCAGGGGCCTCCTCTTTCAGAGTACCTTTTAGAAATCGGCCAGGGCTACTCCCTGCTTCTCAGGATCGCGGTAATAATGCGTGGGCTGCGGCGTCCATGGATCACCGCAACAACCCACAGAGGTTTTTCCTGCGGTGCGTAAGCGATCAAGTATTCACGTGCCAGGGTGAACCGCAGAGGTCGTGAAGTAAGCTCCGGGCGTCTGTGGCCCTGATTAGGGAAAGGCACCAATGCGCGAATGGTGTCAAAGATCTCGGAGATCACTCGGTCGGCTGCGTCCGGATTTTCCTGTGCGATGTAATCGCGTATGTCGTCGAGGTCCGCGAAGGCTTCCGGGTGGAGCGAGTACCCGCTGCTCATGCCCTGCGGTTGCGTTGCGCTTCGGTTTTTGCTTTCAGACGGGCAAAGGCTTCCTCACCGTCGATGGGCTGTACTCTGCCGCTTTTCAGGTCATCGTAGCGGCTGTTGAGGGTCTCGCGCACTCCCGCGAGTTCGTCCAGATATGCGGCAATCACATCCTCAACCAGTTCACCCGTGGGGCGTCCGGTTTCGGTTGCCAGCTTATCGAGTTTGGCTTCCAGGTCCGGGGTAAAGTGCACTTCCATCGCCTTCAGAGTACGGGAAAACCAACTCCGAGGCAAGGTTGCAGGTACCATTGACAATCCTGGACATGTGAGCCTAACCTAGTAGGCGAAGAAAAGGCGAATTTCTGCCATGCTCCCCGCGCTCCCCTTGGGCTGGCGTCTTGACCGGCCTCCCGATGTTTTATCCGTCTCCTATCCAAAAGGAGGCCGCGATTTCCCCCGCGGCCGCATCAGCGAAATTGTGGGTGCGCGATCCAGCGGACGTACCTCGCTGCTGCACGCCCTGCTGGCCGCCTCCACCGGACGGGGCGAATTCGCCGCATTGGTAGACACGGGCGACGCCTTCGATCCCTGCTCGGCCGCGGCCACGGGGGTCGAGTTGTCGCGGCTGGTCTGGGTCCGCTGCGGAGGCCGGGTCGAGCCCGCGATGCGCGCGGCCGACCTGCTGCTTCAAGCCGGCGGCTTCGGCGTGGTGGCGCTCGATCTGGCCGAGGCCGCGCCACGCCAGCTGCAGCGCATCCCCGCCACGGCCTGGTTCCGCTTCCGCCGCGCGGTGGAGACCACGCCCACGATCCTGGCGGTCGTGGCCGACCGTCCGCTAGCCAAATCCTGCGCGACGCTCGCGGTGAAGTTGCCGCCGCGGCGCGCCGTGTTCACCGGACGCGCTCCGTTCCTGTTATTACGCGACGCGGTGTAACGTATGTTCGCCTGCATTCATTCGGCCGAAGCCGCTGCGTTAGCAAGTTCGTTCTCTCCGTGGGTGGAGAGCGCCGGCCCAAACACGGCCGTGTTTTCCCTCACGCCGCGGCAGCTGGCCGAGCGCCACTGGGAACGGATCACTTCAAACTGTCCTGCGTCTGCGCCCCCCGTGCAAGTGGCCGTGGCCTCGACCGTGGAGGCCGCGATCCTGGCCGCTCACAACCTGGCCGGATGCACCTTCATCGCGCCCGACGAAGAAATGCGGGTGCTGGGGCCGCTGTCTATCGACTGCCTGGCTGGAGTTTCTTTGTGGGGCAGTTTGCCAAGCTGCGCGCCGGTTGGGGGCGCCCTCTGGGCCCGGCGTTCCGGGCGGGTTAACAACCCGCCGCAGGCTGCCAGCCTGCCCCACATTGAACTGTTCGGAATCCTGGATCGCTGGGGCATCCACACTCTGGCCGACCTGGCGCGGCTGCCTGAGGCGGACCTGGCCGCGCGGCTGGGCGAGCGCGGCGTGGAACTGCACCGGCTGGCCCGAGGCGCGCTCGACCGCCCGCTGCGTCCTGAAATCCCCGCCGCCACCTACGAAGAATCTGCCGAGTTCGACCACCCCATCGAACTGCGCGAGCCGCTGTTGTTTGTGATCGCGCGTTTCCTGCACGATCTCATCGCGCGCATGCGGGCGCAGTCGCTCGCGGCGCAAGCCGTGCATCTGGCGCTCGACCAACAAAAGCGCACGCTCGGCCTGCCGTTTCCCACGCTCGATCTCAAGCTGCTGACAAAACTGATCGAACATTCGCTCGAACGCCAGCCTCCGGAAGCGCCCGTCGAGCGCGTCTACGTGGCGCTTCAACCCACCCGTCCTCGCCGCGTGCAGCACGGCCTGTTCACGCCGGCCGCGCCGGAGCCCGAAAGGCTCGAGCTGACTCTGGGCAAGATTCGCGCGCTGGTGGGCGAGGGGAACGTGGGCTATCCCGAGCTGTTCGACACGCACCGGCCCGGAGCGGGGAAGCCCATTGCTTGCCAAGGAGCCCTGCTGCCCGCGCTGGCGTTCCGCTACTTCCGCCCGCCGCTCGAAGCGCGAGTGGAACTGGAGGCCGGAGTCCCAAAACATTTAACAACAAAAATGTTTCGTGGACGCGTGGTGCAGATCGCCGGGCCCTGGCGCTCCAGCGGAGATTGGTGGCGTCCCGATTTCTGGTCGCGCGACGAGTGGGATCTGAGGATCGACGGCGGCGCTCTCTACCGGCTATATCGGGACCGTGCCGCACAGCAGTGGTTTGTGGAAGGCGTGTATGACTGAACCCAAATTCGCCGATTTCCACGCGTGCTCGGCATTCAGCTTCCTCGAAGGCGCCTCGCTGCCCGAGGATCTGGTCGAGCGCGCCCATAGTCTTGGCCACGCGTCGGTGGCGCTGATGGACCGCGACAATTTGTGCGGTGCGCCGCGTTTCTACATGGCTGCGAAAAAAATCCACGCGCACGCGCACATCGGCGCGGAGATCACCGGCGAGGATGGCGACACCTACCCGCTGTTGGTGGAGAATCGCACCGGCTATCAGAACTTGTGCCGCTTGATCACGTCCATGAAGCTGCGCGCGCCCAAGGGGGAAGCCGCCGCTTCCGATGACGAGTTGGAGCGTTACGCGCAAGGCCTGGTGTGCCTCAGCGGCGAAGGTGTTTACAACAATCAGCCCACTCGCGCGCGCTTCGAAAAACTGATCCGGCTGTTCGGGCGCGCCAACGTGTATGCAGAGTTGCAACGCCACTTCCATCGCGACCAGGAAGCACGCAACCAAGCCGCGATCGAGCTGGCCTGCTCGATGAAACTACCGCTGGTGGCTACCAATGGAGTGCGCCACGCGCGGCCCGAAGAGCGCGAGCTGGCCGACGTGCTCACCGCCGTCCGCCACAAAACCACGGTGATGGGCGCGGGCCAATTGTTGGCGCGCAACTCCGAGCGCTATCTGAAATCCCCGCAAGCCATGGCGCGCCTGTTCTCCGACGTCCCCGAAGCTATCGCCGAAACCGCGGAGCTGTCGGCTCGCCTCAATTTCACGCTGGCCGATCTGGGTTACGAATTCCCGCGTTATCCCACCAGCCCCGGCGAAACTATGAACTCGTTTCTCCGCCAAAGAACTGACGAAGGCGCGCGCCTGCGCTTCCGCCCGTATCACGAACGCGCGCGCCACCAGATCGAGCGTGAGCTCGCCCTGATCGAGAAATTGAATCTGGCCGGCTACTTCCTGATCGTCTGGGATCTGGTGCGCTTCTGCCGCGAGCAGGGAATACTGGCGCAAGGCCGTGGCTCGGCCGCCAACAGCGCGGTGTGTTACGCGCTCGGCATCACGGCGGTGGACCCAGTGGCGATGGAGTTGCTGTTCGAACGGTTCCTGTCGGAAGAGCGCGGCGAGTGGCCCGACATCGATCTGGACCTGCCCTCGGGCGACCAACGCGAGCGCGTGATCCAATACGTCTACCAGCGCTACGGCGAGCGCGGCGCGGCCATGACCGCCAACGTCATCACCTATCGCGGACGCAGCGCGGCGCGCGACGTGGGTAAGGCGCTGGGCTTCGATGCTGAATCGCTGGGCCGGCTTTCGTCGCTGGTGGCCGTGTGGGGTTGGCACGACCCGAGCGACACCGCCGAGCGTCAGTTCCGCCAGGCCGGCTTCGATTTGGCCGACGCCCGCATCCGCAAATTCCTAACGCTCTACAGCGCCGTGCAGAACCTGCCGCGCCATCTGGGCCAGCACTCCGGCGGCATCGTGATCTGCCAGGGACACCTCGACGCGGTGGTGCCGCTCGAACCCGCCACCATGCCCGGACGCGTGGTCATCGAATGGGACAAGGAAGATTGCGCCGACCTGGGATTAGTCAAGGTGGATCTGCTGGGCCTCGGCATGATGGCGGTGCTTGAAGAGTCGCTCGATCTGATTCGCGCGCATTACCCCGAGCCAGTCGATCTGGCGCATCTGCCGCAGGACGACCCGGCCGTGTATGCGGCGCTGCAGAAAGCCGACACGGTGGGGATGTTCCAGGTGGAGAGCCGCGCGCAGATGTCCTGTCTGCCGCGCCTCAAGCCCAAGAAGTTTTACGACATCGTGGTGCAGGTGGCCATCATCCGCCCCGGCCCCATCGTGGGCAAGATGCTGCATCCGTATCTGCGCCGCCGCCAGGGTTACGAAGAAGCCGCGTGTTTGCACCCGTCGCTTGAAACCGTGCTGAAGCGCACGCTGGGCGTACCGCTGTTCCAGGAGCAGTTGCTGCGCATCGCCATGATCGCGGCGAATTTCACTGGAGGAGAAGCCGAAGAGCTCCGCCGCGCCATGGGCTTCAAGCGCAGCGAAGCCCGCATGCGCGACATCGAGACCCGCCTGCGCAGCGGCATGCAGCAAAACGGAATCGTGGGCGAGACGCAGGACCACATCGTACAATCCATCACCGCGTTTGCGCTGTACGGATTTCCCGAATCGCACGCCGCCAGCTTCGCGCTCATCGCCTACGCCAGCGCGTATCTGAAGTGCCACTTCTTGGCGGCGTTCACCACGGCCATGCTGAACAACCAGCCCATGGGATTCTATAATCCGGCGACTCTGGTCAAAGACGCGCAGCGCCACGGCCAGCATTTTCTGCCCGTGGATGTGCAGCAGTCTTTCTGGAAATGCACATTGGAGGGGCCAGGCGCCAGGGGCCAGGGGCCAGTGAGACTCGGCTTCAACTACGTGCGCGGGCTGCGCAAAGAGACTGCCGAAGCCATCGTAGCCGCGCGCCCGTTTACATCCATCACTGACTTAGCGCTGCGCGTTCCGGGCCTGCGCAAGGACGAGTTGCGGATGCTGGCGGAGATCGGCGCGCTGAATTCGCTAGGCGCTTCCAATCGCCGCGATGCTCTGTGGGAAGCCGAGCGCGCCCTGCGCCCCGCCGGTCCACTCTTCGAAGCGCAAGAAGATCCGTCTCCGACTGGCCCCCGTCCCCTGGCCCCTGGCCCCTCTCCCCTAGCGCCCATGACCGCACCCGAGCGCATCCGCGCCGACTTCCACGGCACCGGACTGACCATCGGCCCGCACCCCATGTATCTGTACCGCGAAGGTCTGCGCGCGCGCGGCGTGCTCCCAGCCGCCGATCTCGCCTACGTCAAGGGCGGCCGCACGGTGCGCGTGGCCGGGTGCGTGATCTGCCGCCAGCGCCCCGGCACCGCCAAGGGATTTTTGTTCCTGAGCCTGGAAGACGAAACCGGTATCGCCAACGCCATCGTCGAGCCGGATTTGTTCGACGCGCATCGCCAAGCCCTGGTCACCGCGCCGTACCTGCTGATCGAAGGAGTGCTGCAAAACCAGCAGGGCGCGATTTCCATCAAACTGCGCCGAGCCGAGCCTCTGGACTTCGCCGCGGTATCGGCGCCCTCGCACGATTTCCACTGAGGCCGGCCGCGCGGAATAGATGTTCTACGAGCACGCCTTTTGAGCTGGGTTCCGCAGATGAGATGATAGTTCGGGATGGGAAGAGCGAAAGGTCCGTACGCTGAAGAATTTCCTGTCGGTAGCCGAGTGCGAATCATAGACAGAAGCCGTCTTGAAGACTTCGAACACACTTGGCGGTACCATCATCCGCTTGAGGATGAGCAACTTGTCTACGGAGGCAGAGAGGCGACTATAAAGACCGTAGGTTTCTACCACGGGGGCGATGAGTTTTACACCCTTCAAGAATTTCCTGGAATCTGGCATGAATGTTGTCTCGAGGAGAGGCCATCCGCCTCGGGAGCCTCGACATTGGCTTCTTGCTAGCATGAAATCATGCAACTCACCATCCGGGTCCTGCGCGAAACCGATGGCCGTTGGATCGCCGATGTCCCCGAGCTAGCCGGCGTCACTGTTTACGGCACGAGCCCGCAAGAAGCAACTGTAAAAGCCCAGGCGCTTGCGCTTCGCGTGATTGCAGAAGAGATCGAGCACGGCGAAGTCTTGCCCGTGATCGAGACATCTGTTGCTCCGGTTGCCCGGGCTACTCAAGGGGTAAAGGCTGGAAACGATTTGCGGAAAGCCTATGAAGAGCTGAGGCGCCAGATGGCCGCCGAGGGAATTCCGTTCTTGAATCAGGCGGAGTTAGAGCACGAAATCGCCGACCGGAAGGGCACACGCTCATAAGCTCTGATCGGTGATGCGCACCTACATCGATTCGGGCGTGCTTATCACTGCCGCCAGAGGAAATGCAGCGCTAAGTACTCCAGCGATCGAAATACTGAGTGACGCATCGCGCGAATTCGTCTCCAGCGAATGGGTGAGGCTAGAGGTATTGCCCAAAGCGCGGTACTTCATGCGGCAGAGCGAGGTCAAATTCTACGAGTTGTTCTTTGAACGGGTAAGCATCTGGGCACAGTTTCCACCTGGCCTGCTAACCGCGGCATTAGAGGAAGCCACCAAAAGCGGCCTATCCGCGGTAGACGCAATCCACGTGGTCTTGGCCGCAACATCCGGCTGCGAAGAACTGATCACGTCCGAGAAACCCACCTCGGCCATTCATCGCACGAGCCGCCTACGAATTGTCTCGATACGTCCGTAATGTCCCCCGCCCGCGAAACCGCCTTCCACATCCTCGAACGCGTCCACGGCGGCGGCTATGCGGCCGACCTGTTGCTGCGAGAGGCCGCGCCCTTCGAAGCCCGCGATGCCGCGCTCGCCGAAACACTGGTGTTCGGATGCCTCCGCTTCCAAGCCCAGCTGGACTACCTGATCGAACTCTTCTCCGGCCGCAAGCAGCCCAAGCTCGACGAAGAAGTGCGCATCGCTCTGCGCCTGGGAATCTACCAGCTCCGTTACCTCGACCGAATCCCCGCCCACGCGGCCGTCACGGAGAGCGTCGATCTGGTCAAGCGCGCCCACAAGCGCTCCGCCGCCGGGTTCGTCAACGCGGTGCTGCGCAAGGTGCACCGCAACCCTGTCACTTGGCCGGATCAGGCCACCGAACTCAGCATTCCTCGGTGGATGCTGGAACGCTGGCAGCGCCACTTCGGCGCCGATCAAGCCGCCGCCATCGCGCGCGCCGCACTGGCCGAGCCCGAGACCACGATCAACCCCGTCACCGGCCGCTCTCAGGACATCGGCTCGCGATTCATCGTTCCGTTGCTGGAGATCGAACCCGGCATGCTGCTGCTCGATCTCTGCGCCGCGCCCGGCAACAAGACCGCCCAGGCGATCGCCGCCGGAGCGCGCGTGGTGGCCTGCGACCGATACTTGCGCCGCTTGCGGGAGGTTCCCGATGCCGCCATGCGTGTCGCTCTGGACGCCTCCGCGCCGCTGCCGTTCGCTACGAAATTTGATCGCATCCTCGTCGACGCCCCCTGCACTGGCACCGGCACCCTAGCCCGCAATCCCGAAATCAAGTGGCGCTTGCGCCCCGCCGACATCGACCGCTTGGCGGCCCTGCAACGCTCCATCCTGCCGCGTGCGCTGGAACACTTGAAGCCCGCAGGCCGCTTGGTGTACTCGACCTGCTCGCTCGAACCCGAGGAAAACAAAGCCATCGCGGCCGCGCTGCCGCCGGGCTTTAAACTGTTGTCAACACAGCTCCATCTGCCAGGACGCGAAGCGGGCGACGGCTTCTTCGCCGCCGTAATAGCTTCCCCGTGATAGCATTGAAGTTACGTTCCGGTGGTAGCCGCCCTCTTCAGCCATGGTTGAGATCTTGCCATCCATCCTCTCCGCGAATTTCGCGCGCCTGGGCGATGAAGTTGCCGCGCTCGAGGCCGTGGGCTGCCGCACCTTCCACGTGGATGTGATGGACGGCCACTTCGTGCCCAACATCACCATCGGTCCGCCCGTAGTCGAGTCTTTGCGCAAGGCCACCAGCGCCGCTCTGGACGTGCACCTGATGATCACCGACCCCGACAAATACGCGCCCATCTTCATCCAGGCGGGTGCCGATCACGTATTGGTGCACCAGGAAGTCTGCCCGCACCTCGACCGCACGCTGCACATGATCCAGGACGAGGGCGCCAAGGCCGGAGTGGTGATCAATCCATCCACGCCGGTCGAAACTCTGGAAGACATTCTGGACGTGGCCGACTTGGTTCTGGTGATGAGCGTCAACCCCGGTTTCGGTGGCCAGCGCTTCATCCCCAATGCGCTAAATAAGGTCCGCCACCTGGCGCGCCTGCGGAAGGAACGCGGATTGCACTTCGTCATCGAGATCGACGGCGGCATTACGCGCGATAATGTTGCGGAGGTGGTGAATGCGGGCGTGGAATGGGTGGTGGCGGGGTCGTCAGTTTTTCACAGTGTGAATCCCGCGAACAGTTTTGAGGAGTTGTGGCATACGGCGCGGGAAGCCGGAGCCGTTCGGGTCTAGCCCTACAGTAAAGAGGTTGATCATGACGCACAGATACCTAAGAATTTCGGCAGCCGTCCTGGCGGCGTTGGTGACCGGCGCGTGCGGGTTCAAGCATGCCAAGTACGAGAATCCCATCAGCAAGGACACCCAGCAGCCCGACAAAATCCTGTTCGACAAATCCATCAAGGATATCGAAAAGGGCCGCTATGAAGTGGCTCGCCTGACCCTCAACACGCTGATCAACACCTACGACACCAGCGAGTATCTGGCCAAGGCCAAGCTGGCGGTGGCCGATAGCTGGTATCGCGAGGGCGGCCTGCACGGCCTCACACAGGCCGAAGCCGAATACAAGGACTTCATCCTCTTCTACCCGACCATGGAAGAGGCGGCAGAGTCGCAGGAAAAGATCTGCATGATTCACTACAAGCAGATGGATAAAGCCGATCGCGATCCCGACCAGGCCTTGCGCGCCGAACAGGAGTGCCGCCAGCTTCTGACGCAGTTCCCCAATTCCAAGTTTGCGCCCCAGGCCGAGCAGCTCCTGCGCGACATCCAGGAAGTGCTGGGCGAGGCCGAAATGAGAGTCGGCATTTTCTATCACAGCAGGGGTAGCTTGGCTTCCTCCGCCAACCGTCTGGGAGGCGTGGTCGAGCAATATCCGCTGTACAGCCGCGCCGACGAGGCTTTATTTCTGGAGGGTGACTCGTATTCCCGCATGGGGCCGCGTTTCCGTAAGCAGGCCGGCGAAGCCTACACCAAGCTGGTGCGCGACTACCCGCTGAGCAAGTTTTCGGATGACGCCAAGAAGAAACTCACATCGCTCGAGTTGCCCATCCCGGATCCCGATCCCGCCGCCGTGGCGCGCATGAAGTTCGATGCCGAGAACCTGAAGAAGCCGGGCATGTATTCCCGTTCCACCAACGTCTTCCGCCGCGGACCCGACACCTACACCGCGGCCAAGACGGGAACACCGCAGATGAACAACCCGCGTCCGAACATCCCCGCCAACGTGCCCCCGCCTCCGGCAGCCGCCGCCGGATTCGCGGGCGATGTGACTGTCGCTCCGGTGACGGGAACCTCGGCGCTGGATACCAACCCGGACGCGCGCACGACTCCGCCGACGGGCGATTCCACCGCGGCCGCCGCAGCCACCCCGGCTGCAACGACGACCGACACGCCGGACACGAAAAACAACAACAAGAAGAAGAACAAAAAGAACAACAAGAAGAACCAGCCCGCCCAGACCCTGCCGGAAACGACCCTGCCACCTGCGAACCAGCCCCAGCAGAAATGAGCATGATCCTGCTGGCGGACGACAGTCCGCACGCGCAGCGCATGGGGGAGCGCATTTTGCGCGAGGAGGGTTTTGAAGTCGCCAGCGTCACCGACGGCGGAACCGCGTTGGTCCGCATGCCCGATGTGGACCCCGATGTGGTGATCGCCGACGCGTTCCTCCCCGGACGCAGCGGCTTCGATCTGTGCCGTCACATCAAGACACATTTCCGGCACGTGCGCGTGATTCTGACCGCCGGATTGTTGGAATCGTTCGACGAAGAGGAAGCCCGCCGCGCCGGCTGCGACGCCATTCTGCGCAAGCCCTTCGAAGCCTCGGTGGTGATGGGCGCTCTGCGGCCTTTAGTCCACGACGCCCAGCTCGCGCGAGGCCTGTTCGCCGAAGCCATGGCCTCCGTGCAACCGGCTCCCATCTCGGATGCGCCCCCGGTTGCCCCACCCCCCGCGCCGCCCGACCCGGAGCGCATTCAGGCCGCGATCACGCTGGCGCTCGACGCCGCCCTGCCGGTCCTGGTACAGGAGATCACGGAAAAAGTTCTCATCGCGCTGGGGCAGTGAACAAAAAGCGATACTATTAAGGACGGAATTACGCTCACAGTTCATCGTGGATCAGTCCCGTGGAACATCTAACGCGTTAATTGGGCGAGGGTCTTATATGACCATGCGACCGCAAGTCGGAATCATAGCCTTCTACTGTCTCCTAATTCCGCTGCCTGCTTACTGTCAGAGAGTCTTGCCGGAACGACCCAGCAGTGCGGAAATGCAGAGAAGGCTCCTCGACGACCAGGCCCACCCGGATACATCCGAACGGCTCGAGGAAATCCGGCAGGCCGTGAGGCTCGAACTCGGTGAGATCATGAATGCCGTTCCGACGGACGCGTCTACAATTGATGATCAGATACGATCTTGGCTTAAAGATCAGCGCGTAACAGTGATTCATGACAGCTTCAACGGATCCGAGTTTATTCTCGTCGGCTATTCGATACGCCACGGTGGGTCGGCAATCCCCGACGCCGCGGGAGTGATCGAAGCGTTTCGGAAAGCCGGAACGAGATACGAATGGACCGCGAGTGCTACCGGCGGCTGGCTCGATGGGTATACGGTTCGGCTGGAGAAACTTCCGTCGCCCTGGTCCACCGAACTATGGGTGCTGGCCCGCGGCCAACAGACGCTGGTAATGCAGTATCACGAGAAGATGGCGATCTACAGTTTCAACGGGACCGAGCTGAGGGGCCTTTGGACTGGCGGCGCGGCGAGGCGCGACGCATCGTACAAGATCGCCGGAAATTCACTCTTCGTCGCTTGGGATGATGAGTCGGATGGAACACACACTTGGCTTACCCAGAAGCTATATCTGACGCCTGGCGGAGTTGTGGAGTCCACTCCTCAACTGACGGACACCAATTGGAAAGTCGCGACCGGGACGGTCGAGCGCACCGATCGCTGAAACGGCCGCCAGAACAACCTTATGCCCGACAACACCTTCGACATCGTCTCCAAAATCGAGCTGCCCGAGGTTTCCAACGCCATTCAGCAGGCCGTCAAGGAAATCCAGCAGCGCTACGATCTGAAGAATTCCCACTCGTCCATCGAACTCAACGAAAAGGATCAGAAGATTCTGCTGCAGAGCCAGGACGAGTTCAAACTCAAAGCCGTGGTCGAAATCCTGGAGCAGAAGCTGGTCAAGCGCAAGGTCCCGCTCAAGGGGCTGAACTTCGGCACGGTAACGCCCGCCGCCGGCTCCACAGTGCGCCAGGAGATCACGCTCCAGCAAGGCATCCCCATCGAGAAAGCCCGCGAGATCGTGCGCGTCATCAAGGACAGCAAGAAGAAGGTGCAAGCCTCCATTCAGGGCGACTTTGTGCGCGTGGCGGGCAAGGATCGCGACATCCTGCAGGAGATCATCCAACTGCTCCGCGCCAACGAGTTCGGCATCGACATGCAGTTCACCAACTACCGGTCGAACTGAACGCCCAGCGAATGCCGCGGCGCATCGAATCTCTGTTCCTCTCCGGCCCTGCCGGACGCCTCGAGGCGCTGCTCGAGGAGCCTGGCGAATCCAGTGACGACGCCGAGCCGCGCGAAGCCGCGCTGGTCTGCCATCCGCATCCGCAACACGGTGGCACCATGCACAACAAAGTCGTCTACCGCATCGCTCGTGGACTCAGAAAGGCCGGCGCCGTGGTGCTGCGGTTCAACTACCGCGGCGTGAATCTGAGCGAGGGGGAATACGCGCACGGCGAAGGCGAGACCGAGGATGCCCGTGCCGCGCTGGCTTATCTCCGTGCCCGCTATCCGAAACTGCCCTTCACGTTGGCCGGATTTTCGTTCGGCGCGCGGATCGCCCTCCGCCTGGCCTGCGCCGCCGCCGAGTCTGAAAAACCCCGCCGCGTGATCGCCGTCGGCTTCCCGACCGTCTTTCGCGACCGTTCGTATTTGGAGGGCTGCACGGTGCCTCGCCTCTTCGTGCAAAGCACTAACGACCAGTACGGTCCGTTGCCCGACCTGGAAACCATGGTCAGCGCGCTCCCCGAGCCCAAACGACTGGTCGTGGTCGAAGCGCGGGACCACTTCTTCTCGGGTGCCCTGGAAGTTCTGGAAGCGGAAATCGCGGCCTTAACCTAAAACCGCAAGCGCGGTGCGCCGCCAGCCCAACAGTCCCGCCAGCGCCACCCCCGCCAACCACAGCGAAGGCGCCTCCGGAGTCTGCGGAGGATCGACCGCCGTAGCCTCGAAACCAATACGCACCTCCCGCACCAGACTTCCGGTTCCATTCGTCAAATTGATGGAGATCTCCAGCCCGTCCCCAGTGAACCCGTACATGCGGCCGTTGACGAAGGCCAACCCCTCCACCTCGCCGAATCCGACGGCCCCCGGTCGCCCCACTCGCGTGCCGGCTCCGGTGGCCGGGTTGATCCGGTACAAGGAATCCTCGTCGTCTCCGCCCACTGTCGCATACAAAACGCCCAAAGCATCGAACTCCAGGCTCTCAATCGAGCCGTAGTTCCCCGACCCGATCAGCTTCGCCTTCCCAGTCGCCAGGTCCACGTCGTACAGCCGGTTTCCGGCGGCGCCATATACCTCGCCGTTTGGGCCGTAAACCATGGCCGTCAGATTCACGCCCAACGGGCCGACCTCCGTCGCCTGACCGTTGCTGGTGTTGATGCGATACAGCGCTCCGTCGCCCACACCGTAAAGCCCCAGACTCGGAGTGAAGGCCAGGCTCTCCAGACCAATAGGATGTGAGCCATCCTCGACAGCTCCGATGCGCGTCAGCACCCCCGTGATCGGATCCACCAGGTACAGAGCTTCCGCCCTATGCTCCTCGTCGGAGGAACTGATGGCGTAGATCGGACCAGCAAGTGCAGCGCGCCCGGCCAGCCCCAGCAATATCGCCAACACCACGCAGCCCGTCACTACGCACCTACACACGCAAGTAAGTGGAACGCCGCAGCCGATGTTCTCCCAGATTATCCCGAGGTGCTCGAAGTAGCACAGGCTTCAGCCTGTGTTCCTGGGCCTGCTCTTGACCTCGCTCCGCCAACCGCTCCATGCCCACCCAAGCCATCACCGTCCGGTGCGTGCCGCGAGTCGTTAACGCGCGTATCGGGAGGATGCAGCCCACGGGACCGCCGACTGCCCGTGTATATGATAGTCGTATACTGAAATTGTGTCGGCATCGGATCCGTTAAACAGCTGCACCGGGTTTGACTGGGACGACGCCAATACCCACAAGAACTGGGAACGGCACCGGGTGACTCCGGAAGAAGCCGAAGACGTCTTTTTTAACGAGCCACTCGTGGTGCGCGGTGATGTCCGCCATACGAAGACCGAAAAGCGATACTACGCACTCGGGCAGACCAGCGTCGGCCGGCGGCTGTTTATCGTATTTACAGTCCGGCGCAAGCGGATACGGTTGATTTCAGCCAGGGACATGAATCGGAATGAATCGGAAACCTACGAAAGATATGAAGAAGAAACTTCCTGAATTCGAAAACGAAGATGCGGAGCGAGCATTCTGGGCCACCGCGGATTCGACCAAGTACGTCGATTGGGAATCCGGAAAACGCAAGAAACTCGTGCGCCTCAAACCGTCCCTGAAGACGATCTCGCTGCGCCTCCCGGCCTCCATGATCGCGGATCTCAAGTTACTCGCGAATCGTCGCGATGTCCCTTATCAGTCTTTGCTTAAAGTGTTTTTAGCCGAGCGCATCGCGCGGGAGCGCCAGCCTCGGCCGCAGTAGCGCTGCGGTAGCATGAACCGGATGCCTATGGACCGGATCTTGGGCGATCAGTCAGAACGCATGATCCTCGGCGGCTGATGGCGAGGATTCAGACTGTGGGACGACCTGGTCCGATCACCAATCTCCCCCACGCCGATCTCCATCGCCATCAACACCCTCCAACTTTGACGACGGCCCCCTAAGTGCCGTCGGGGGTTAAGATGGGCCAAAGAGTGGAACAGACAATGGCCAAAACGAACTGGGCTCACCCGCACGCCCTCGAAAATTACAGAACGAACCCACCAGAACTCGCCCCGGAAATGTGCTGCGGCCAGTGCAAAACGAACCCAACGGTCGGCAATCCGGCCGGAACAAAACGAACCCAAGACCTCCGCCCGGCGCCCCGCCCAGATTTTACAAAACGAACCCGAGCGCCCCTCCCCCTTCCCCGGCGAGCCGTTTTTGCCAAACGAACCCACCAGCGAACAACGCCTTTCTCCACAACTCGTTACGCACCGCCGCCGCGCTACACTCTCAAGAGGACCCAGGCGCCCATGATCACCCCCGCCGCGCGCATCGACCTCCCCGCGCTCATCGACTCCCGTCCCGTCGGCCGCCTGCAAATCACGGTGGCCGCCTTGTGCGGAGCGGTCATGCTGCTTGACGGCCTCAACACCCAGGTCATCGGCTACCTCGGCCCGGCGCTCTCCCAGGACTGGCACCTCGCCCGAGCCGTCCTCGCCCCAGTCTTTTCCGCCGGCCTCGCCGGACTCATGGCGGGACTCCTCCTCATCGGCCCGCTCTCGGACAAAATCGGACGCAAGCCCGCCATCGTCCTCTCGACCCTGCTGTTTGGCTGCTTCACATTACTGACCGCAGCGGCACACGGCGTGATTGATCTCCTGATCTACCGCACCGCCGCCGGCATCGGACTCGGCGGCGCGATCCCCAACGCGCTCGCGCTAACCGGCGAGTATTGCCCCAAGCGCCGCCGCGCGACGCTAGTCGTGATCATGTTCTGCGGCTTCTCGCTAGGCTCGATCCTGGGCGGAGGCCTGTCCGCCGCGCTGATCGCTCACTTCGGGTGGCGAGCCATCTTCGCCATCGGCGGCGTCCTGCCCCTAGCGCTGACCCCGGTACTGGCCCTGACGTTACCCGAGTCGCTCTACTTCCTGGCGCGCAAGCCCACCGGACAGCCGCAACTTGTGAAGCTGGCACGCTGCATCGATCCCATGCAGACGTTCCCTCCCGGCGTCCAATTCACAGCATCCAGCGAGAACCCGAGCGGCGTACCGGTTGCGCAGTTGTTCTCCAACGGTCGCGCCCCCGGCACATTGCTTCTTTGGGGCGTCTTCTTCATGAACCTGATGGAGTTCTATTTCCTCCAAAACTGGCTCCCGACCATCTACACCGACTCCGGCCTCTCCATAGAAACCGCCGCTCTGATCACGACCCTGATATCGGCGGGAGGCATCGCCGCCGGCCTCCTCACCGGCCCGTGGATGGATCGCGCGGGCCCCAATCGAGTGCTCGGTACGCTCTACGCTTTGGGGACAGTGTCGGTAGCCGCGATCGGCGTCACTGTCGGCACAACGTCAGCCTCAACGTGGCCGCTGGTGATCGCAACATTCTGCGCGGGCTTCTCCGTGAGCGGCGGCCAGAAAACCGTCAACGCCGCGGCCGTACTCTTCTATCCGCCGGAAGTTCGCTCCACCGGCACCGGATGGGCGCTCGGCATTGGACGCTTGGGCGGAATCCTCGGCCCCGCCGCCGGAGGCTGGCTGCTGGCGCAGGGCTGGTCCAACGCGAATATCTTCAAGCTAGCCGCGCTCCCCATGCTCTGCGCGACCGCCCTAGTCTTAGCAACCCCATCCGTCCCCGTGAGAACCACATGACCCAACTTCAATGGCCCTCAGAAGGCATCACCCGCACGCCCTACCGCGTGATGAGCGACCCCGAAATCTACGCGCAAGAGCAGCAGCGCATCTTCCGCGGCCCGGTATGGAACTACCTGTGTCTGGAAGCCGAGCTCCCCGAACCCGGCTGCTTTCGCACCACGCACGTCGGCGAAACGCCCGTCATCGTAACTCGGGACAAGGATGGTTCGATTCACGCCGTAGTAAACCGCTGCGCCCACAAAGGCGCCGTGCTATGCCTCGAAGCCTGCGGCAAAAAAACCAACCTCTCCTGCGTCTATCACGGCTGGAGCTATCACCTGAACGGCGACCTCGCGGGCGTAGCGTTCAAAGACGGCGTCAACGGCAAGGGCGGCATGTCCCCCAATTTCGACTTCGCGCAACACGGCCTGGAGCGCCTGCAAGTCGCGACCTTCCGAGGCCTGATCTTCGGCACCTTCGACGCGTCGGCAGAGCCCCTCGAAACCTACCTCGGCCCCGGCATGACCCAGCACCTGGCCCGAGTTTTTCACAAGCCCGTCGCGATCCTCGGCTACTGGCACCAGGTGATGCACAACAACTGGAAACTGTACATGGAGAACTCGCGCGATCCCTACCACGCCAGCATCCTGCACGCCTTCTACGCCACCTTCAAGCTCAACCGCCTGACTATGGACGGCGGCCTCACGCTCGAACACGGCGGCTGGCACAGCATCAATTACTCCAAGGGCGCGACTCTTCGCGAAGGCTCTTACGAAGGCAGCGGCATCCGGTCCGTAGTAGAGGACGTAGGGCTGGCTGACCCATCGCTGCTCGCCGCGCGCCAGGAATTCGACGACGGAATCACGGTTGCAATCCAATCGTTGTTCCCCACGTGCGTGCATCAGCAGATTTACAACACGCTAGCCATCCGCCAGCTGGTGCCGCAAGGCCCGGATCAATGCGAACTCCACTGGACGCTGTTCGGCTACACCGACGACGACGCCGAACTGCGCCAAATGCGCCTCACGCAAGCCAACCTGATCGGCCCCGCGGGCTTCGTCTCGATGGAGGACGGCGCCATCGGCGAATACGTACAGCGCGGCATCGCCGGCACGGGCCGCGACCGCAACGCGGTGATCGAAATGGGCGGCAGCGAGATCGCCTCCACCACCGGCTCCCGTGCGACTGAGACCACCATTCGCGGTTTCTGGACCGGCTACCGCCACTTGATGGGATTCTGACCATGGACACGAACCAGGAATCAGTCCGCCGCGCAGTTGAAGATCTGCAAGCCCGCTATATCCGTATCATCGACGACGACACCATCGAGGAATGGCCGGACTTGTTCACCGAGAAGTGCCTGTACAAGATCGTGACGCGCGAAAACTTCGACGCCGGCTTGCCGCTGGCGATCATGGAGTGCCGCAGCCGCGGCATGCTGGAGGACCGAGTAACCGGCCTGCGCCGCATCAACGTCTACGAACCGCAGCGCTACTCGCACCAAGTGAGCGGACTGGTGACCGAACCTGCCGGCGAAGGTCCGTTCGGACCAAGCAAAGTCCGGTGCCGGTCGAACTACATGGTAGTGCGAACGCTAGGCGACGGCTCCATGACCATCTTCTCCACCGGCGTGTATCAGGACCTGATCGTGGTCGACGGAGAAGGTGCGATGTTCGAGGAGCGGATCGTAGTCCAGGATTCCCGCCGGGTCGAGACGCTAATCGTAATCCCGCTGTAAGTTGTCTTGCTGTGTGCTGCGTTGCTGTGTGCTGTGTTGCTGCGTTGCTGTCTGCTGCGTTGCTGTGGGGCTGCGTTGCTGTGGGCTGCGTTGCTGTCTGCTGCGCGCTCTGTTCTGTGTGCCGAGTGCTCTGTGCTGATGCTCTGTTCTCTGTGCTGATGCTCTGTTCTCTGTGCTGAGTGATCTGTTCTCTGTGCTGAGTGCTCTGTTCTCTGTGCTGGTGCTCTGTTGTTGTCCTCTGTGCTCTTTGCTATGTGTTGTGCTGTGGAGCACGCACTCGTGCGTGCCACGTCGCGACTCATCGCGACGCACGGCGGATCATGCACCACCCCGCCAAGCATCGGCACGAGTGCCGATGTGGCACGCACAAGTGCGTGCTCAACGAGGCCCCAAGCCTTCGCGCAATTGCTGGAGCACGCTCAACAGCCCCGGCACCAGCGTGATCACGAACAGCGCCGGCAGAATGAACAGAATGATGGGGAACAGCATCTTGATCCCCGCGCGCGCCACCGCGGCTTCCGCGCGCAAGCGCCGCCGAGTCCGCAAGGAATCCGCATACACCTTCAACGCCTGCGACAAACTAGTACCGAATCGTTCGCTCTGCACAATCATCGCCGAGAGCGACTTGATGTCCTCAATCCCAGTCCTTCGCACCAGTTGCTGAAAGGACTTCGCACGCTCCTGCCCAGCGCGCACCTGCATCACCACGGTGGCAAACTCGGACGACAGCTCGGGATAAATGAATTGCATCTCCTCGGTGACGCGGAACATAGCCTGATCGAGCGCCAGGCCGGTGCCGAGCACAATCCCCAACAAGTCCACAGTGTCCGGCAAAGCCTCCTGCAACTTGCGCCGGTACCGCCGCACCATGGCATGCAGCACCTGTTGCGGCAGCAGCCAGCCGAGCATGATCGCCGCCACGAAGCCGATCATCTTCTGGACTAGCTCGGCGTTCCACTCCGCCCACAACGCAAACGCCAGCAGCGTGCCCAAGAAGCCGTACTGGAACAGCGCGAAGGTCGCGAGCGACGTCTTCTGCCGGCGGCCGGCTTGCGCCAGTTCGCGCTCGGTGTCGCGCAGCCAGCCCTCGCCGCCGGGAAACAGGCTGATCGCGTACAGCACGTTATTCAGAAAGCCGCCGCCGCCACGCCGCCGCGTCGTCGTCCGCGTGGTGCCGGCCATGGCGTAGGCTTGCAGTTCTTCCAATCGGTCGGCGAGCGGGTCTTCCTTTTGCCGGAACAATTCGATGCCGCTCCACACCAGCAGGCCCAGCGTGCCCGCGGCCAAAAACGCAAATACAATCAGTGTGCCCATTAGAGTTTCGGATTGGCCAGCTTACGAATCACCAGAATTCCAATCAACTCGGAAACGATCGCGTAGGTCAGGAACTTCTGACCGGTCGGATCCGTGTACAGCAAGATGATGTACTCCGGTTTCAGAAACCAGAAGCCGATGCCCACCACCAGCGGCAGCGAGCACAACAATCCCGCCGAGAAACGCTGCTGCGCCGTGGCGGCGCGCAATTTGGCGGCGAGGTTCAAGCGCTCGCGGACCAGCAACGCCAGGTTTTCGAGAACCAGCACCATGTTCGCGCCGGTCTGCCGTTGCAGGATCAAGCCGGTGACGAAGAACTTCAGATCGATGATGGGAACGCGTGAGCCGAGCCCATGCAGAGTCTCTTCAATGGGCGCGCCCAGCGCGAGTTCCTCCACCACTTTCTTAAACTCCATCTTCACCGGTTCGGCGGATTCCGAAGCGATGGTCTCCAGGCCCGAATGGATATTGTGGCCGGCCTTCATGGAGCGGTTGAACAGGTCGATCGCGTCCGGCAGGATCTCTTCGAACTTGTTCAAACGCTTTCGCCGCACGCGCATGATGTAGACCACCGGTAGCGCGCCCAATCCCAGCGCCAAGCCGATGCGCAGGATCAACAAGCTCAACCCCGCCAGTTGCATCACGGCGTACGAAATCACGGCGGTCATCAGGCACACCGCGAAGACGTCGGCGGCCCGGTACCTGAGGTTGGCCTGCTGGATCATCAGTTGCAGCCGCCGCAGCAAGCCGATCCAGTCCACGAAATCGCCCAAGGGCGCCAGCGGCCCGCGGCGTTCGCGGCGCACCAAATCCGAGGCTACACGCCGGGCTCCGCCCGCTAGCCGCAGTTCTCGCAAGCGTCCCGTTAGGACTTCCTCCTCCTGCTGCTGCGGAACGCTCCAGACGTAGTAGCCCGCCGCGCCCAGTGCGCCGGAGAAGATCAGGAAGGCGATGAACAGGAACACGCGCTACCCCTTCAGTGCCTGCGACTCGGCGAAGATGGACGCCGGCAAATGAATGCCGTACGCCCTCAGCCGTTCTATGAAATGGGGCTGGACGCCGGTGGCCTGGAAGCTGCCCAGCACCCGTCCGCTGGGCCCGATGCCGGTGCGCTCCAGCGTGAAAATCTCCTGCATGTCGACGCTGCCCTCGGTCACGCCGGTCACCTCGCTGATGCCGGTGATTTTGCGCGTGCCGTCGGTGAGCCGCATGGTCTGCACCACCAACTGCACCGCCGATGCCAGCATGGTGCGGATCACATGGTCGGGCACGTTCTGCGTGGCCATCATGACCATGGTTTCGAGTCGCGTGAACGCGTCGCGCGCCGAGTTGGCGTGCGCGGTGGTCATGGAGCCATCGTGGCCCGTGTTCATGGCCTGCATCATATCGAACGCCTCGGGGCCGCGGCACTCGCCGACTACGATCCGGTCGGGACGCATACGGAGTGCGTTGATCACCAGATCGCGCTGGGTGATCGCGCCCGCGCCTTCGATGTTCATGGGGCGCGTCTCCAGCCGCACGACGTGCGGCTGCTGCAATTGCAGCTCCGCGGTGTCCTCGATGGTGACCACGCGCTCGTCTTCGGGAATGAAGCGCGAGAGCATGTTCAGAATCGTGGTTTTCCCGGAGCCCGATCCGCCCGAAATGATGATGTTCAAGCGCGCTTCCACGCACGCGCTCATAAAATCGAGGATGGCCGGGGTCAGGGTTTCGTTCTTGATCAGGTCCGCCGTGGACAGCTGCTTCTTGCCGAAACGACGGATGGACAGCGCCGGACCCACGAGTGAGATCGGCGGAATCACGGCGCACACGCGCGATCCGTCGTCCAGGCGGGCGTCGACAATGGGCGAGGAATCGTCGATGCGGCGGCCGACATTGCTGACAATGCGGTCGATGATCATGCGCAGGTGGGCCTGATCCTTGAAGCGCACGTTGGTTTCGACGACCTTGCCGAAACGTTCCACGTAGACGTTGTCGTAGCCGTTGACCATGATGTCGCTGACGGTCGGGTCTTTGAGTAACGGCTCTAGGGGGCCTAGGCCGAATACTTCGTCCAGGACTTCTTCGATCAGGCGCTCGCGCTCGCCGATGGTCATGGGGATCTGGCCTTCCCCGATGATTTTCTCGACCACGTCCGCGATTTGGTCGCGCACGCTCAGTTTAGAGAGCGACTTGAGCTGATCCGGGGTCAGCGTGTTGAGCAGCTTGATGTGGGTTTGGGACTTGATTTCGAACCAGCGGTCGGCGCCGGAATTCGGTCGCGGTATGGAACGCGTTCCCATGGGTTAGATGTGGAGCACGCACTCGTGCGTGCCACGTCGAGACTCGTCTCGACGCAGGGCGGATCGTGCGCCAACTCGCCAAGCGTCGGCACGAGTGCCGACGTGGCACGCACGAGTGCGTGCTCCACATGGGCGGCTAGATCGGCGACTCGTCCTTTGCAGCATGCCGGTGACGCTCCTTCGTCTCGAATTCGATCCTTATGCCGTCTTCGCCTCAGCGGGCTGCGCGGCTCCGGTGGCTTTGTCGACCAACCCCCGCAGCGCTTTGTCTAAATCCGGGGCCGCCGCGCGGTCGGCCACGATAGGCCGCCCACGATGGATCGCCGCCAGGGCCGCGGGTGACGGCGGAATCCCGTAGAACACCGGCGTGTTCAGCGTCTGCTTGATCTGGTCCAAGGTGGCCAGATTCGCGTCGGGCTTCTTTTGGTACTGATTGACCACTACCTTGATCTGATCCTGATTGAAGCCCAGCCGCATCAGCCCGGCGATGTAGCGCTGCGCGTTGCGGACGGCCGGGAAGCGCTGGGTCATCACCAGGAACACGGCGCTCGAACTGAACAGCGACGCCAGCGCCACCTCATCGGTGAGCGAGCGCCCCGCGTCCACCACCACGGCTTCATAGCGCTCGACCAAGAAGTCCGCCAGCTCGCGGAACATGGGTTCGGTGAATTGCGGACGGCGCTCCACTTGATCGACCGGGCTGACCAGTGAAAAGCCCAGGGGATCGCGGGTCACGAAGCCTTCAAACAACGACTGGTCCAGCCGCGCGAGATTCTCGCCCACGTCCTCGATGGTGTGCGATGGAGAAACGCCCAGTTGCATGGCGCACTCGTTGGCCGCGAAGTCCAGGTCGATCAGCACGGTCTGGTGCTTGCGCTGAGCCAGCACTCCGGCGAAGTTGACGGCCAGCGTGGTAGTCCCCACGCCGCCCTTTACGCCCAGAAAACTGTAGATCTTTCCCAAGCGGCTGGCGACCGGAGCGGAGCGCTTCGGAGTCCGTTCCAGGCGCGCCATCACGTCGCGGAAATCGGAGCGCTTCAGCGGCTGCATCAGGAAGTCGTTGGCGCCCGCGCGCACGCTGGCGATCACCGTCTCGGCGTCGGCATGATAGTTGGACGCGATCACGTAAACATCGGGCGCGGCCTGCTTGATCTTTTCGAGCGACTTCAGCGCGTTCTCCGGATCGGCCACCAGGTCCACGATCAGCGCCGCGTCGTGATTGCGCTCCAGATCCTGCAACACGCGGATATAAAGGTTGGAGGAAACCTCGGGGTAATTGGCGATGACCCGCACGTTGCCCGCGCTGACGGCGCTCTCGTGGATGCTTTCCCGGAAATGTTCTTCGCTGGACGCGACTAGCAGCGAGATGGGCATAAATCGTCCTTCATTCTAAGGCAGGCCTAAGGCAAGCATATCCCTTGCTCGGGATCGCACCCGGCGCTCTCGATGGGGACCGTGGTTTGAAAATCGGGTAATGGGACTGCGGGCAGACCCAGAGACGTCACGAACGTGCTGTACGAAAATCCGGTGATGCTGACGGTCACGGTGTCGGGGATGCAACTGATGTCGCAGTCGGTGTCGCAAGTGAACGGCGTCAGGGTGCCGCTGGTGGGATCCGTGGCGAAATAGCTGACTGAGATTACGGCCGGCCCGCTCTCGAACTGATTCTGATCGATCACCGGCGGCAGGTTGGCCTTCATGTATTCGAGCACGTTGCCTCCGGAAGCCTGCCAGCAGTGCGAGGCCGCGTAGCCCGCGCCGCGGCGCGTGAAATCGTTCACGCCGTGCCAGATCCAGAGGAGTTGCGAAGTATAGATCAGCGCGAACATCAACGGGAACACAACGCCGGCGTAGGCGAGCGCGAATTCGACGGTGGATTGGCCCGAGCGTTTGTGGGGCAGGTTGAAAACCTGCGGCCGATTGTCAATCGGCTTGTCCGCGTGTCTCCAGAGCCGGAGGCGGGTTAGCAACCCGCCGCAGGCTGCCAGCCTGCCCCACATCAGGAATCTATGTCCCGCCATAGGGCACCTTTATTTCCGGACGCAGCGGGAATGGGTCCACCTGGAATCCCCAAAACAAGGGATGCACCGTGTAGCCGTCGGTCAACGAAACGGTGATGAAGTCCGGCGGTTGTCCGCCTTGGCTGGCGTCGCATCCGGCTACCGAGCAATCGCACGGCACCACTTGCTGCGAGGCTGCGTCGAATCGCTCGATTTGCACTTGCAGCATACCCGGCGTCAGGCCGTTGACGATCGGGAGCGCCGAGGCGTCGGTCGTCCCCGTCACCGCTAAGGCCGCGGCGGCGACGATGTTGGGATCGCCGGAGTCGCAGAAATTCGTGCCTTGCTGCGTGCCCAGGTAGCGCGCGAAATTATACATCACCTTTTCCAGCATGTAGTAGGTGTAGGCGACCTTGCCGAGTTCGATGGTCCCGAGCAGCAGCATTAGAAACACGGGCACGAACAACGCGGCCTCGACCAGAACGCCGCCCCGATGTGTTCGCGCCGGCCTCATTGGTGCACGGCTCATTGGTGCACGGTTCATTGATGCAGAACCACCTTTCCGGGGCCATTGCTAATCCCACACCCGCCGTCGAAGCGGCCTTGTTTCACCGGCGCGACGCTGCCGATGTACATGGCGAGGAAGCGTCCGGAGGTGTCGGCTGCGGCGATGTTGGTGCCGCCGAACTGGGGTTGCACCAAAAACTGGCGGAATCCCAGCACGTTCATCACTCCGGTCGGATTGATGACGTCGATGATGGGTATGGTAATGATGCGGCGTCCGCTGCCGCCGTAGTCGTTGTAGACGTCGGTGAACGTGGGATCGGTGTCGGGCTGATAAGCCGTGGCCAGCAGGTCCACGGAAGGAATCAGCTCGCAGGAGCCCGGAACGGTGGATTCAAACCGCGTGTCCAGGCCGCACAAAGCTTCGGTCACGATCGGAGCGACCGGGGCGGTGGAACAAGCCGCCACCACTGCACTGACCCAACTCATCTCCGGATTGTTCACGCGGAAGCAAGCCACCGTGCTGTCGGTGTTGCCGGGCAGACCTCCGGCCAGATCCCGGTAGGCTTGGGTGGCCTCGTCGGCGAACACCGTCGCGTTGGGGTCCAAACGATTCAGCAGGACGTAAGGCACCAGGATGCCTCCGCCGGGCAGAATCGGCGGCGGCGCGCCGGTGCAGGCGTAGTAGAGCGAGTAGGTGACGTTGGTGGTAAAGCCGAAGTCGACGGGATCGCCTTGATTGATGGCAGCCAGCGCGTACGGCTCGATGCCGCAAGCCTGGCACAAAGGCGCGCTGACGCCGGCCACCGCGGTGGCCATCACTTGTATGGTGCGGTCGCTGACGCCAGGCAGGAAGCTCCAGAACAGCAGCTTGGTCTGTGCCGCCACGGTGACGCGCACGTAGTGGGCGAAGGCAGGGCCTACTTCGGTGCCGGTGGGTGTGCTGGACGCGATGGCGTCTGCGGCGGTGGCGTAGTACACCGGGCCATCCACGGAACTGATCAGCGTGCCGGTGGTCTGGCCGATGGGGAACCCGTGGAAGTAATATCGGTTGTTAAGCGCGGTGCCGCTATCATACGTTGCGAGAGCCGCATTACCCGCGGCAACGCCCGACGCATCGGTGCCGATCAGTTGGTTCGCGGCGGCCAATGCCGCGGCGCTGGCGGCGGATTTCACCTCGCCTTTGATGGAATACAAAATGCCCAGATCCAAGCCGAAGCCGATGAGCGCGAACACCATCGGAACCAGGATCACTAGAGTGACGATGGCCGAGGCTCCGCGTTCGGAAGATCGTCTAGCCGAGACTCTCTCGCAAAGGCGCAAAGACGCAAAGGAGGAACGGACATGTTCTTTGCGTCTTGGCGTCTTGGCGAGAATTCGAGATCGTTGGGACTTCATGGCACGTCGTGGCCGCGTGGCCCTACATACTCCGGTTGCTTCTTGTCGGGTTTGGCTTTCTTGCCTTTATTCTTCTTGGCCTGTTCCTCGGCGACACTGGGCAGGAACGGCACTACGGTGTCCGGCAGAGTGGCTTTTTCGTTGGGCGGCAGGGGCTGCACGAAGTGCGGCGTCACCACCACCATCAGTTCATCGGAGGTTTTCTCGGTCGAGCGGCTGCGGAAGAAATAACCCAGCACGGGGATATCTCCCAGTCCTTTGATCTTGTTGAGCACCTGCGTCACGCGATTGTCGATCAAACCGGCGATGGCGAAGCTCTCGCCGTCCTTCAGCACCACCTCGGTTTCGGCATAGCGCGACGAGATCGCTGGAATCAGCACGCCCTGCACGGTGACGGCGTTAGTGAAGTCCAGAGAGCTGACCTCGGGTTTCACCTTCAGGTGAATGGCGCCGGATGCGGTTAGCGTGGGCGTGAAATTGAGTTGCACGCCGAATTTGCGGAACTGCACGGTGACCACCGGTGCGATGCCGCCCGTGGTGGGCGTGGAGGCGATAGTGGGGAAGGGGAACTCGCCGCCGGCTAGGAAGCTCGCCTCGGCGCCCTCGACTACGATCAGGTTCGGCTCGGCCAGAATCTGCGCCAGGTTCTGCTGCTCCAGGGCCTGGATGGTCGCGCCGATATTCAAATCCGGGCGGAACAGGAAGAGGTTCAGCAGATTCGACAAATTGAGGTTGGTGTTGGCGAGCTGATTGTTCTGAAATTGAAGCTGCGAGAATAGCGGCGCTGGGAATTGCTGGGTCGAGGTCCCGCCCAATTGGGTGGGATTGCGGCTGAAGAGGTTGAAGCCGATCTGCGCCAGTGCCGTGCGGTCGACCGTGGCGAACTTTACTTCGAGGAGGATCTCGCGCGGATCGGGCACCTGGATCAGGTTCACGACTTTCTTGGTGTAGGTGGCCGCCATCGCCTCGGCCCGCTTGGACTGCGCCGAGTTGGCGGCATTACCGGAGAGCACGATCATCTCGGCATTGCCGCTGAACTCGACACCGGAATCGGAGAGCGAACTTTTCAGTTCCGCGCCCAACGTGCGGCGCAGGCCTTCGATCTCGGTGGTGTCGGCGGCGACCGTGATGTCGTAGCGCACGGGCGCGCCTTCGCCTTCCCACACCACCAGCGTGGTGTGTCCCGGCCCTTTGGCGGTGACCATCACGTCGCGCGGCGAAACGATGATGGCGTCGGAGATTTTGGGTTCGGCCACGGCCAGGCGCACGATGTCGCGCTCGAACTGCAGGAGCTGTCCGCGGCCTACCGCGAGTTCCACCGCTTGGCCCGGAGAGTCGGCCGCGCGCACGCGGGTTTCGCGGGTGACCAGCAGCACGGCGGCGGCCAGCGTCAAGCGTCCTGCGATCAGCCACTTTTTACCTGAGGGCCATGTGGGGCAGGATGCCATCCTGCGGCGGGTTGTCAACCCGCCTGTCGATCCATCGACCCGCGCCCGGGCCGATTGACAATCGGCCGCAGGTTTACAACCTGCCCCACATTTACAACCTGCCCCACAATCGATCGCGCGGCTCATTTGAAAACTTCCTGGGAGTGCTTGTCGCCGCGGAACACGTCGATCACGTTCTTGGGCGGCGGCGGCGCCTGTTTTTCGATGATCACCTTGGGCGGCGGAGGGGGCGGCGGCGGAGGCGGCGCGGCCTTCACGATGGTCTTGGGAGCGAAGCCGGCCACCAGCGAGCTCGCCGTGGTGGGGCTGTCGTCGCCGGTCGCGGATTCGTCCAGCGGATTTCGCAAGGACAGGCTGACCTTGCCCTCGTTCTTGGCCAACTCGATCATGCGCGCCTGCTCGGGCGACACCAACAACGTGGCCGATTGCGCGGTGCGCGGCGCGGCGGCGGCTTGACCAGTGGCGGGAATCGTGGCGGAACTGGTGGCTTCGGTGGTGCGCCCCATGGCGAGCACCACGACGTCCTCGATAATCGTGGTCGTCACGGCTTCCGACAGCGAGCCGGGCCGGGTGAACAAGACGTCGACGTGCGCGCGCGGCTGAATCAGTCCGGCCACGCCGCTCGATTCGTTGATGGGCACGGCGATGGCGCGCATGCCGTCGTCGATGAGCGCGGGCAGCCCCTCGGGTCCACCGGCGCTGGCGACTTTGGCGGAGGTGAGCGGCTCGTTGGTGGTGACGGGCAGCAGCAGCGCCCGGTCGATGGCCAGCTTCTCATCGAGGATGGCGAACTTCGGCGCGTCGGCTTCCGGCACGCGCACGGTTTTGAGGTCGGCCTTGCGCAGGCGCGTGCCGGCCGGCAGGTCGCGAGCCGCGGCCTGGATCGACACCGTCTTTTCCGCCCGCGGCGCCTTGGTGGCCGCGTACAGGAACCAGGTGAGCAGCGCGGCCGAGACCCAGGCGCCCACGAAGATCATGACGATTTTTTGGCGATCCATTGTCTCCTTTAGTTCCCTAGCGCCCTCGGGCGTTCCAGTAACGTCGCGGTCTCATCCCGGTGCATCACGGTCCAGCCGGCCTGCTCCAGCGCGGCCTTGAGCGCGGAATCCTCCGACAGCAGAGCGTGGGTGAACCCGTAGGCGTTCACGATATCGCTCCAGCCGGGGCGCGCCTGAATCAATGTCAGATATTGTTTCATGAATGCCGCCCCGTAGAAATCGCTGCGGCCGTCGAAGTACACTTTGCGAGCGCCGTTGAAGCGGTAGATCAGATAGCCGCCGTAGCTGTCGGGGGCCAAGATGCGGGCATCGGCGGGCAATTGCTCGACGGCCTGTGCGGCGGCTACCGGGAAACGTGTGACGGAAAACCCGATGCCTCTAGTATTGGCGGGCGCACGTAAAGCCACTAGCGAGAAAAACACTACGATCGCAAGGAACCCGGCTCCGCTCAAGCGCGCGTCAATCCGGCGCATTCCCGCCGAATACTTGAGCAAGCGCCGCAACCGCTGCGCCAAAGCCGGCTGCAGACCGCGGGCCGCGCCCAATGCCGCAGCCAGCGCCGCCGTAATCGCTCCATTGGCCAGGGGCAGAGCCAGCAGGGCGGCCAAGGGAATCACGCGGGCCGATCGCAATCCGCCCCACACCAGCGCGCCCATCAGCACGGCCTGCGCGAGCTTCTTTTGGGACAACGCCACTGCTGCGCCGCACGCTGCGACAAGCATGGCCAGTGTCACCTGGATCGCATCGGGATCGTGAAAATTGAACGACTGGAACTCGGCGATGCGCGAGGTCAAGTCTTCGTCGCGCAGATAAGAGAAGATGTGCGCGTGCAGATGCCAGCCGTAGGGATTCGCCAGGCTTCCCGCCAGCGCCGCCCCTGCGGCTAAGAAGAACCAACGGGCCTTGCGCCACTCCGGCCCGGGGTCCAAATCCCACACCAGCGGCCGCGCAAGGTGGCCGGCGCCGTATACCAGCGCGATCGCCGGAGCCAGCAGGAAACTCCCGTGGACGTTGCTCCACAACGCCGTGAATGCGGCGATCGCCAGCAGAACCGCTGGACTGGTTCGAACGCGTTCGACGCGCGAGGACACCCGCTCGGCGCACCACACTGCGCCCAGCGCGAACAACCATCCGAACACGTGCGGACGCGCCAGCCAGTGGAGGCTGGCGGTGGTGATCGCGGGAGCGGCCAGTAGCGCGGTCAAGAAGAAATCGCCTCCAGCCGCGAAGTTCAACCGGCACCACATCCACATACACGCCGCGATGACGACGGCGAACAACGAAGCCACGCCGCGCAATCCGTCGGCGCGATGGAGCCCGCCCATGACGGCGTCGGCTCCCCACTCCCACGCCAGCCAAGGTTGGCCGGATTTGGAAAATGAATACGGGTCGGTGCGCGGCAACTCGTGCTGGGCGATGATCCACTCGCCGTTGCGAATGTGCCATCCGGAATCGGAGTCGCGAAACAGACGCTCACCGCCGCCGAAAACGAACAGGCAATAGATGAGGGTCACGGCCGCCAGCATCGCGGCCAAATTGGGCATGAACAGCCGCAGCGCGAGGGGCGGGCGCGCGGATTCCGCGGACGTGGCTTGCCTCGCTGCCGCCGGCCCCCTTGAGGTTGGCCCCGCTGCGGCCGGCGAAGGCGCGGTGTAAGGGGCTGTTCCGGCCACGGCCATGTCAGCGCCCGCCGCTACTGGCCGCCGGCGCCGATGCTCCCCAGGCCCTGCGTGATGCTGGAGTACAGACTGACAATCTGCGTCGAAAGCTGATTCACGGTCGCCACCAGCGCCAGCCCGATCGCCGCCACCAGCAGCGCGTACTCGACCAGGTCCTGCCCTTGCTCGTCCCGGATGAACCGGATGAAGAATTGCTTCATAAGATGTTTCCCTTCTTCTCGCCTACCGCTCCGTTACCGTCGCGGCTCGGACGCGGCACGACTACTGAACTCCATCTCCGGAGCCGCTGGCGGCAACCGGCGCCGCAACCGGCTGCGGCGACACTACCGGCTTGGGAGCCGGGGCGTCGCCTCCGAGTATTGTAGACGCTGCGCGCTTCCAGAAGTTTACGTGTTTGGGCCGGGCCGCCAGATTCACCGCTGCCGGGTTCCCATCGCCGGCGGAGACCAATTGCAGATTCGCCAGGGCGGGCGCAAATCCGGGGTTGGCGTCGAGCGCCGCCTGCAGCTCCTGGCGCGCCTCCGGCCACCGCCCCTGTTCGATCAGCAGGGCGGCCAGATTGTTGTGGGCCACGGCCGGGTCCTGGCTCCGCTCCCAGTCCGATAACGCCTTTTGGGGGTCGGGCTTGCCCTTTTTCGGAGGTTTGGCCGGCTCGCCCGGAGGCGCCAGTAGGGCCAGCGCCGCGCCCAGATTGTTATGCGCCAGCTCGGAACGCGGATCGAGCCTCAGCGCCGATTGGAACTCCGTGGCGGCCTCTTTCGGCTTGTTCTGCAGGAGCAAGTTGTAGCCCAGATTGTTGTGCAGACCGGCCCGGTTCGGTTCGATCTTCAGCGCCGCGCGATGGGCTTGCTCGGCGGGTTCCAGACGGCCCAGCTCGTCTTCGAGTACGCCTTCGAGCGACGGGACTTCCCAAGCGGGCGGCGGCTGGCCCTGCTTTTCCGAATCCCAGGGATGCCGCAGGGAATAAAACTGCAGCGCCTCCAGAGCGGTTTCCTTCTGATCCATCTGCCGCAGGGCCTTAGCCAGTTCCAGTACGGCCACCAGCGAATCCGGGTCCTGAAGCATCGCCATGCGGTAATGTTCGAGCGCGAGGTCGGGATAACCGCGCTTGGCGTACAGCCGCGCTAGCGTGATGCGCGCGTTCATGTCGTGGGCGTCGGCGGCCAAGCGCTGGCGCAGTGCGTGCATCTCGTGGTCGCCCGATCCGGCGTCGACGGCGTTTTCGATCTGGCGCGTCATCACCGTGGAGACGGCCGAGCGGCGCTGGCTGCGATAGGCGGCCTCGACGGTGTGAGTGCAGGCGCAGCAGGCACAGTACGCCAGTGCGGCGCCGATCGTCAGGAGACTCCGCCAGCCGCGCGCGCCGTGTTTCATCAGAGTCATGCCGAATATAGTTCCAGACGCACCGCAACCGCCGCGGAGTACAGCCGGTGCCGGCATAGGGCGGGATTTCTCGAAGCCTCCCGTACACCGCGCGAGGTTCCCGCTCGTCACATTGTACTTGAGTGCGGCGGGATTCCGTATATCATAGCTCATAGCAAGAGGCTCATAGCCAGAGGTTCGCAGTGCAATCAATCCGTAACGGACTCCGTAAGTTTTACCTGTCTCCATTTGTCTTCGCGGCGCTGTTGATGCTCGCAGCGCTGGTTCGTCCGCTGGGCGCGCAGACCGCCGCGACGTTCGGCGAAGTGATCGCGCTGGGCTCGACCCCCGCCGACATCGTGCTGGACGAAAGCCGGCAGCGGCTGTACCTGGTGAACTCCGCGAATTCCCGCGTGGACGTATATGACTACGCGGGCAAGCAGATGCTGGGTTCCATCGGTGTGGGCACGACGCCTTTGGGCGCGGCCATGTCGATGGATAATTCGACGTTGTACGTCGCTAACCACGATAGCTCCAACCTCAGCGTGATCAATTTGTCGACCGGCAAATTCGGTTCGGCGGTGAATTCCGTAGCGTTGCCGGCCAAGCCGCAGGGCGTGGCGGTGGGGGCGGATGGGCGCGCGGTGATCTGCACGGACGGATCGGGGACCACCAGCACGGCCAACACGCTGTTGATCTTCGACAGTCTGCAAGCCACGGCGAACCAGCTGCTCGCGGTGCCGTTCCCACCGCCTCCGGCCACGCCGCCCGCGCTCGCGCCCACCACCACGCGCGTCACCACGCAATTCAATGGGAAGTTGATTCGCACGCCCGACGGCTTGCACATCGTGGGCGTCAGTTCCATCAACAACAACGCGTCGACGGTGGTGTACGTGTATGAGCCCGCCTCCGGCACCATCCTGCAGAGCCGCACGGTCACGGGTCAGTCCAGCGTGCTTTCGATGTCGCCGGACGGCAAGAGCTTCATGGCCGGGTTCACGCTGTACGACTTCAACAGCCTCAGCGTGATCGCGCAACAGAGCACGGCCACTGCGCCGTTCCCCATGACGTCGGCGTTTTCGACTACTTCCAATGTCGGCGGCAGCGTCTTCTCGCCCGACGGCACCACGCTTTACAGCGCGTTTAACACGGCGGCGGCGACCACGCCTCCGCCGGCGCCCCTAGCGTCCACGCTCCTGATTTCCGATCCGCACAGCTTGGGGATCAATCTGGGCATCAACCTGCCGGAAAGCATTCTGGCCAAGATGGTGATCACGCAAAGCGGCGGCGACGCCTGGGCGCTCTCGGCCTCGGGCGTAATCCATTTGCCGTTCTCGACGCTGTATAACCAGCCGATCCTGGTGCCGTCTTCCACCACCGTGCTGCTGCGGCAGGACGACTGTAATCCGGGCGTGGCGCAGGGCTCGGTGACCGTCAACAATATCGGCGGAGGTTCGATGACCTTCGCGGTGCCGCAAAACATTTCGGGAGGCTCGGCCGCGCTGATCGCTAACGCCACCAGCGGCGTGGCGCCCGCGACCATCACGTTCACCATGGACCCGGGCCGCTCCGGCGTGATCCGCACTCCCGGCACCAACCTCTATACCGGCGGCGGCGCCAGCAACACCGGCGCGGCGGTCAACCTCCAACTGGTCTCGCCGGAGGCGGTCAATGTCCCGCCCACCATCCGGGTCTACATGAACTATCGCGACTCCACCCAGCGCGGGATCATCTACCCCGTCCCGACGGCGGTCAACTCCACCGCCGCGAGTTACCAGGGGCTGTCCGACATGGTACTGGACGAAACCCGCAACCGCCTGTACATCGCCAACACCGGATTCAACCGCATTGAAGTGTTCGACACGGTGAAGCAGGAATTCCAGACTCCCATTCCGGTGGGCGCGCAGCCGCGTCAACTGGCCGCGGGTCTGGATGGAGCCACGCTGTACGTCGCGAATTCCGGCGGCGAGTCGATCCAAACGGTGGACCTGGACGCGCAACAAGTCACCGGTTCGGTGCAGTTTCCGCCGATTCCCCGCGCCGGCAACGCCAACGTGGTGGCGCCCGCGGGGATCGCCGTCGGGTTGAGCGGTCTCCAAATCGTGATGAACAACGGCACGCTGTGGGAGTCGATCAACGGTACCGCCGTGCCACGCACAGGCACCACGGTGACCGGAGTTGCCTCCACCGGCGCGCAGACGCCCATCGCGACGCCGCCTTCGATGCTCGCATCCGATGACGGCTCCAAGATGATTCTGCTGGGCGGTAGCGGCACCGCGTATCTCTTCGATGGATTGACGGACGCCTACACCACTTCGCAAAAGCTGTTCGGCAACGCCTCGACACCCGGCGTGCCCGGGGGCTTGGGCGCCGCGATCATCGGTTACTACGGGCCGCTGGGCGCGGCGCTGCAGGGCAATTTCTTCCTGGCCAACGGCTTGGTGTTGAACTCCGCATTGACCGCTATCGGCGGCGCGGCGGCTCCGGGACAAGTCACCTTGACTCCCCCGGCGGGGCCCGGCGCTCCGCCCAGCATTGGCGTCACCAGCACCGGTCTGCGGAACATCGCGGCGGTGGCGCCGGTGGGCGCGACGAGTTTCCTGCGCATGAGCACGCCGGTGCGCAATTCGCTCACGGCGGCCACCAGCGATGATCCGCATACGACGCTGGAGGCGGTGGATGTGACCTCGGGATCGACCGCGCTGGCCGCGCGCATGCCGGAGAATCCGGTGCTTAGCGAGTTCGGCACTACGCGTACGGCGATGACGTCGCGCCAGATGGTGGTGGGTTCCGATGGGACTGTATATGCTCTGACGGTATCCGGGCTGAGCGTGGTGCCTTTGACCATTTCGGGAACCGACTCGCAACCGCAGATCGCCGCGAGCAGCGGCGTGATGAACTCCGATGGTACGTCTACGTTCCAGCCGGGATCGTTCATCGTGGTGAACGGTAGCAATCTGGCTGCTAGCGCCGCTGCCGACACGCTTCCGCCGCCGACCGTGCTGGGCGGGTCCTGTGTGCTGGTCGATAATGTGCCGCTTCCGCTGCTGACGGCGTCGCCCACTCAGATCGGCGCGCAGATTCCTTCCGACATCTTGGCGGGCGTCAATGTGCTGGAGGTGCGCTCGCTGGCAACTGCGCAGCGCAGCAATCCGGTGGTGGTTACAGTGCAGAAGCCGTAGCGAGCTGGGCGATGCTGAAGGTTCGTAGTTTGGCAGGATTGATTGGCGCTGTGGAGCGCGCACTCTTGCGAGCCATGTCGCGACTCTTCGCGACACTTGTGTTGGCGGGGCAACGGCCACGCGTCGCCACGAGTGGCGACGTGGCTCGCACGAGTGCGCGCTCCACAAGGCTCCTCAAACTGGTTCTTGGTGCGGTGGTGCTGGCCGCTGTCGCCTGCGGCGCTACTATCGGGCGCGTGGTCCAGTTGCCTGGCGGCGCTAGCGACCTCGCCTTCGATGAGGCGCGCGGGTTGGTCTACTTGTCGCAGAGCGTGGAGGGGCAGGTGCAGGTGTACTCGATCGCCAAGCAGACTTTCACTGCCACCATTCCCACCGATCAGACGCCGCTGGCGATGGCGCTCTCGCGCGACGGCAAGTATCTGTTCGTCACCTGTTACGACGCCGCTGCGCTGGACGTGATCGACCTGAGTTCGCTGACCATGCTGGGGCGGGTGGCCTTGCCGGCCAAACCGGAAGGAGTCGCCGTGGGAGCCGATGGGCACGTGCTGATCAGCACCTCTGGCGCCGGCACCAACGGCGCCGCCAGTAATCTGCTGCTCTACGATCCCACGCCTGGAGCCGCCGTTCAGGTGGCCGCGCTCTCGGTGACGCCGCCTACGCCCGCTGCGCCGACCTTCCCTCCCGACAGCGCCCGGCCGTTTCTGGCGCGGCATTCGCAGTTGGTGGCGAGCCGCTCCGGCGCCTTCATCGCCGGGGTGAACATGGCCTCCAACACGGCCACGGCCGCAACCGTATTCGTTTACGAAGCGGCCTCGCACACCGTGCTGCGGTCGCGCACGGTCGCCGGGGCGTCCACTACTTTGGCGATCTCCGACGACAGCTCGCGGATCATGTCCGGAGCGGTGCTGTTCGACGCCGGCACGCTGCAGGTGCTGGCCACCCAGAACCTGGCCAACTCACCATACCCCATGGATCCCTCGACCAGCTTCATCGCCAAGGCGAACCAGGGCGGTGCGGCGTTTGCTCCCGACGGGCAGACTCTGTACGCCGCGTACAACGTTCCGCCCGTGGGGGGCCTTCCCGGAGCCCCGCCGATGGGCCAGATGACGCTGAGCGATCCGGACAATCTGCTGATCAAGCTGGGCCTGCAGTTGCCGGAGAATCTAGCGGGGCGGTTGGTGGTCAGCTCCGACGGAGCCAGTGCGTTCGCGCTGTCGGACTCCGGGTTCACGGCGATTTCGCTGGCCGCAGTGGCGCAGAGCGTCCTAGCGGTGCCCGCGTCCGATGTCGTGTTGTTAACGAACGATCAGTGCCAGGTGGCCGGCGGAGGCACCGCGACCATCGCCATTAACAATCCGGGGCGCGGGAACGTTGCGGCCACGGCGGCGTTGCTCCAGTTCGCGGGACCGGCCACGGCCACGGCCAACGGCAGCCCGGCTCTCGCGCCGAGTGTGCGGCCAGGGCAAGGGGCCAATGGCGCTTCGCTCACTTTCACGTACAATCCCGCGGCGGCGCGCGGCCCCGGCACGGTGATTCCGCCGCACGACTTTCTGGTGTCTGCGCCGCAGGCTGTCAACCTTCCCGATCGCATCCGGGTGCTGCAGAACAATCACGATTCCGACGCTCCCGGCACCATCGTTCCGATCGCGACCGGCACCGGCAGCGTGATATTGGCCGGGCTCACCGCGGGGCTCAACGACCTGGTGTGGGACGCGGCGCGCAAGCGCGTCTACATCGCCAACACCGGCCTGAACCGCGTGGAGGTGTTCGACGCGGTGCAGCAGAAACTGCTGGCTCCGATCAAGGCGGGCCAGTTCCCCTTCTCGCTCGCGCTGACTCCGGACGGCAACACTTTATATGCCGCCAACGCCGGCAGCGAGACCATCAGCATCATCGATCCCGACAAGCTCCAGGTGTCCGGTAACGTGACCTATCCGCCGCTGGCCTTCAACTCCGCGCAGACGATCACCACACCGTTTGCCATCGCGGCGGCGCAGACTGGCTTGCAGGTGCTGATGACCAACGGGCAACTGTGGTCGGTGAATGGCACGCTGGCGGCGCCGCGCGGCGTGAGCAAGGTGATCGGCCAGACCACCGCGGGCCTGCCCAATCCCATCCCGGTGCCGAGCAGTATGGCGGCGACTCCGGGCGGAGAGTACGTTCTGCTGGCAACCAGCACCGGCGTCGCGTATCTGTACCAAGCGAGTGTGGATGACTTCGTCGCCACACGGCAGTTGTACACGGCGGCGGCCGCCACGGGTTACATCGGCCCGGTGACTGCCGGTCCCAACGGCCAATACTTCATCGTGAACGGCATTCCGCTGAGTTTGTCGCTGGTGACCGGACGCTCGATTCCGGGGCTGGTCGCGGGCGTCGCGGCGATCGGCGCCACCAGCTTCGCGGCGTTCTTGCCGCCGGCTCTCGCATCGGCGACCGCGATACCCGCCAGCTTCCCGGTGATTCAAGTGTTCGACGCGACTACGGGCGCTCCCGTCGCGTCGGCCAACGTGCTCGAAGGGCCTGCCGCACAGGTCGTGGGCGCCGCTAAAGCCACCGTGCCCGGCCGCACGGTGGTGGTCGACGCGTCCACCAGTACGGCCTACGTGCTGACCGTGAGCGGCCTCAGCGTGGTTCCGCTGAATCCCGCCGCCGTCACCAACCGGCCGCTGCCCAACGCGAAGGGAGCGGTGAACCTGGCCAGCTATCAGAGCTCGATCGCGGCCAACGGATTGCTTTCGATCTTCGGGCAGAATCTGGGCGACAACGAAATGTTCAGCTCGACGCCGCTGCCCATCGTGCTGGGCGGCACCTGCGTCACGCTGAACAACGTGCCGCTGCCGCTGTTCTGGGTGAGCCCCGCGCAGATCAACGCGCAGATTCCTCCCAATACCGCGCCGGGGACGTATCCGCTGGTGGTGCGATCCATCGCCAACCGCACCACGTCGGCTTCGCAGTCGGTGACCATTTCGGCGCTCGCGCCCGCGGTGCTGGTGGATTCTACCGGGCAAATCGCTCTGGTTCATGCAGACGGGCAGTACGTGACGCAGGACAACCCGGCGATGCGGGACGAGCCGTTGATGATGTTCGCGGTCGGGCTGGGCGCTACCACCGGCGCGGCCGTCGCCGCGGGTGTGCCGTCGCCATCGGGGCCGCTGGCGGTGACTTCGAGCAAGGTGCAGGTATATTTCGGCGACCCGCGCTTAAAGCAGTCGGCCGTGATCGTGGACTGGGCCGGCTTGGCGCCGGGCTTCATTGGGATTTACCAGCTCAACCTGCGCGTGCCGGGATTCCATGCGAGCGGCTCGGCGCTGCCGGTGACCGTGAAGGTCGGCACGGCGAGCAGTCCGAGCAGCGGGCCGGTCGTGCCGAACGTGGCGGTGAATTAGAGCGGTGACACGCCGGGCGTCGGCACGAGTGCCGACGTGGCACGCATGAGTGCGTGCTCCACATCGGCCCGCTGTTTCTGCTCGATTTTGATGCCGCTACGACGGGCGGCGGTTTACGGTGGTTCATGTTTTCATCGGAACTGGTCCAGGTTTCTTTTCGAAGGGCCCCTCTTTACCGTGCTTCATAACCCAGGTCACGTACTGGAGTCTCCGTTTATACGCAGAGCTGACAACTGCGGCTGCTCTTAACGGGTAACAGCGCACGCCCACCGCCCGACCAGACGCCAGAGGAGAGCCATGGATCCTCTCGCTGGTAGCTGCCGCCCCAGTGGATGGACCGCAGCACTTACCGCACTCTCAATTTACACGCGGTCGCGAAGGATTCCGGGATGCGCGCACGCCAAGTGTCTGAAGACGCGGCAGAAGTAGTCTGGAGACGGTCTGTGATCTGCCACGGCCGGGGCATAAAAAAGGGGTCGATCGAGCGTTCTATTTTTCGCCGTTACTTCTGCTCGTACAGCTCGATTTTGAAGCCGCTGGGGTCTTCGACGAAGATGTTGCGGATGGTTGGGCTGAACTGAGCAGGGACGCCGCCTGCTGAAATCACCGGAGTGCCCGCGGCTTTCATCCGGGCTAGCAATCCGTCGAGATCGGTCACGCGCAGGGCGATCGCGGGTGTCCCCGGATCGGGCACGCGATGCCGGAACGGGGTGCGCTCCACTCCCTTGAACTCGTAAAAATACATCCGAGCCTTGGTGCCGGGAACGGTCGTCGACAACCCGCGGATCTCAGCGCCCGCCGGCAAGTTCACCAGGTCCAGGAGTCTCGGACTGGAACTGAACTCCGTTGTACCGGCTAGGTCGAACCCCAGAAAGTCGTGGTACCAGTTCATGGTCGACTGCGTGTCGCTTACCATGAGTTGCATCGAGGCGCCGATGAGGTTACCGGCTGGTGATTCTGCGCGCGGGGGTACCTGCTCCACCAAGACGAAGTAACCATCGGGGTCGCGGACGATTACATTACGGTGGCCGTTTTCCGCGTTCTTCACGGGAGCACCGGAGCGCGTTACGAAGGGCGCTCCAGCTTTCTTGAGCGCCGCGAACACGGGGTCGATATCGCGCACAAAGACGATCAGAGATGCCGCCCCCGGGTCGGTGGGGCGAGGCCGGCTGGCTTTGGGTCCGAACGCGTCGCCGAAGTAAGTAAGCTCAAACCCGAAGGCCGAGCCAGGGAATCTGAGAATGGCGACATGCAGCACTACTCCGGGCACGTTGAGCAGTCCGGGGACAGCCGGGTTCGGAGGCCTCGGCGGAGCGGGCTTGTCCACGCCGAAGACGTCCACATAGAACTGGACAGTCTTGTCGAGGTCGGCAGTGGCGTGAATCCAGTTGTTCATGCCGATTGTCTGCGCAAATCCGGCGCTGCTGAGTAGGGCGACACCGAGAATCGGGTAGGCACGCATGAACAGATGATATATGATTTGCACATGAGGACTCGATTATGGATCTTGCTGGCGCTGAGTGTGGCGGCGTCGGCGCAGACCGCCAAACACCTTCCGCGCACGCCCGATGGCAAGCCTAGCTTTGAGGGCTTTTGGACCAATGCCACCTTTACTCCGCTGGAGCGGGCGAAGGAGCTGGGCACCAAGGAATTTTACACGCCGGAGGAAGCGGCGGCGGTCGAGAAGCAGAGGGCCGCGCAGGACGATAGCCAGGCTCCGACCGATATTCACTACGACAACCGCATCTGGCAGGGCGAGGAGTACTCAAAGACGGTGTCGAACCGGCGTACGTCCATGATCTTCGATCCGCCGGACGGGAGGATTCCGCCCTTGTCGCCGGCGGGGCAGAAGCGCGCGGTGCTGGTGGCCGATGCGGCCAAGCTGCGGAATGCGGCCGCTAGCGCACAGGACCGGACGCTGGCGGAGCGCTGCATTTCCTGGGGCAACGAGGGGCCGCCGATGATCGGCTCGACTTACAACGCAAACCTGCAGATCCTACAGGCGCCCGGCGAGGTGGTGATCAGCCACGAAATCGGCCACGCGGTGCGGGTGATTCCGACGACGGGGCAGCCGCATCCGCCGGCGAGCATCCAGATGTTGGACGGCGACTCGCGGGGCCACTGGGAGGGCGACACGCTGGTGGTGGATAGCACCAACTTTTCCGACAAGACGCCTTTCCGCGGACCGCCGGGGAACACGCGGCAGGACATTTTCTCCAGTCCGGCTATGCACGTGACGGAGCGGTTCACGCGCCTCGATGAGGACACGATCCAGTACCGGTTCACGGTGGAGGACCCGTCGACGTGGACGCGCCCGTGGTCGGGGGAACTGAACCTGCGGAAGTTCTCGGGGCCGATTTTCGAGTATGCGTGCCATGAAGGGAACTATGGTCTGGTGAATATTCTCGCGGGGGCTCGCGCGGCGGAGGCCAAGGCTGCGGCCAAGGGGAAGCGGGCGGACTGAGGACGGTTCGGTGGACCCTCTCTATGTTATACTAAAGTATAACTAAGGAGGAGCGGGTGCACACTACTAATCTGCGCAAGGTCGGCGGCTCGGTCATGCTGGCGGTTCCGCCCGTACTGCTCGATATTCTGCACTTGCAGCCTGGCGCCAGGGTCGGCATCGCGGTTGAGAGTGGCCGTCTCGTCGTGGAGCCGCGGCAGCGACGCCGGTATACCCTGGTCGAGCTACTCGCCCAATGTGATCCCAAGGCACGGCGTACCAAGGCAGAGCAAGAATGGCTCGACAGTAAGCCCGCCGGCCGCGAACTCATCTGATGAAGCGCGGTGAAATCTGGCTTGTCAGTCTCGATCCAACGTCGGGACACGAGCAAAAGGGCCGGCGTCCAGTCCTGATCGTTTCACTGGAGGCCTTCAACCGGATCACGAAGGTCCCGGTAGTCCTGCCGATTACCAGCGGCGGTAATTTCGCGCGGACGGCGGGTTTCGCGGTGCCGCTGACAGGCGCCGGAACCAAGACAGCGGGAGTGGTCCGGTGCGACCAACCCCGCGCTCTCGATCTCGCAGCGCGCGGCGGCAGGAAGCTGGAAAGCATTCCAGACGCGGTTATGGACGAGGTGCTGGCGAGGGTATCGCCGATATTTGAGTGAATGGAGCCGCTCCATGCCGAAGATTAAACCCGTTGTTGCGAGGACGGCTGAGGAGCTGGGGATCGAGGCCGCACTTCTCCAAATGGTAGGCGGCTGCGTGCGTTGCATGGAACGGAGCCTGACGTTGAGAGCAGCTTTAGACAAATAGTGCCCTTGCATCCAGCAGCCGAAAGCAATGCACTGCCCTACTTCCATTGACCACGGCTAAGAAACCCGGCGGGCTGGCTTCATAACGCAAGCTGTGCCGGAGTACCGAGGCGGCGAGCGTGAATTTTGCGGCTGCGGGCTTGTATCTGCGCCAGGTCATGATTAAGCTGCAAGCGGAGCCAAAACCCCGCCGTGCTGCCAAGCGCCTTTTCGAGGCACACAGCCATTTCAGCGGACATGCCTGCCTTGCGGTTGATCAGGCGCGATAACGCCGAGCGAGTCACGCCTAACGCCTTAGCGCCTTCCGTCACGTTAACGCCTAGTTCGTCGAAGCAATCCCGGATCAGGTCGCCGGGATGGTTGGGATTCTTCATCGGCATGATCGATACGTCTGTTCTGACACATTGCTAGCAGCTAAAGCCGGTCGGGTTACTTGACTGATTCGATGATGCGGATTTCCTGTTTCAGCAGGCCATTCACCATCTCGCCGAGGGGTATGCCTTTCTGCGCCGCACGTTCGGCCAGATAGGTCTGTACCTCGGTATCCAAATAGATCGGCAAGCGAAGTTCAGCGTCTGGCCGGAAAAACTTGCCGCGTTCACCGTTACTGAAGTCGTACTCTGGTTTCATCGCTGTTCCTCGTAGCTGTGGACTTCCGCCTGGGTCGGTCTTCGTGCCGAAATGATTCGGATGCGTCCCCGATCATTGGTCAACGATTCAAACGTGTGGACCACAAGCGCGTAGTGGTCCGTCGCGTCCTTTCCCAGCGTAATCCATCGGGCCTCGGATTCGCTGTGTTTCTCGCCCGGGATGGTTAGAGCCAGCGGGTCGAGAAACACGGTTGCAGCCCTCTCAAAATCCAGCCCGTGTTTACTGAAGTTGGCTTGCGCCTTGACCGGGTCCCATTCGAACTCATAAAGAAACGCCGCCATGCCCGTGCTTCATTTTCTCTAACGCGGGATGCTGGGACAACGTCACGCTTCGTGCTGCCGTCGCCAACGCCCTTGCATCCGGCGGCGGAAGGCGATACATTCGCCTATTTGCTGGTGACCACAGGCTAAAGCCTGTGCTACCAGGAGGAGCGCTGCATGAAGACTCGAATTGCTTTGGTTGGCTTGGCCCTGGGCCTTGCGGTTTACGGGCAGACGGGCACTAAAAACGGCGAGTGGCCCACTTACGGCGGGGATCTGGGGAACTCCCGGTATACTCCGGCGGATCAGATCAACGCCTCCAACTTCAACCGGCTGCAAGTGGCTTGGACTTTCAAGACCGACAACCTGGGGCCGCGGCCGGAGAACAATCTGGAGGCCACGCCGCTGATGGTCAAGGGCGTCCTCTATTCCGTGGCGGGTACGCGGCGGGCAGTGGTCGCGCTCGATGCGGCTACGGGCGAGCTGCTGTGGACACACTCCGAGAACGAAGGCCAGCGAGGCACGGTCGCTCCGCGGCAGCTTTCCGGGCGCGGGCTGGCGTATTGGTCTAACGCTAATGGCAGCGACGAGCGCATCATCTACGTAACGCCGGGGTATCGCATGGTCGCGCTGAACGCCAAGACCGGGCAGCGCATCGCGGCGTTCGGCAAGGACGGAATCATCGATCTTAAGGAAGACGACGATCAGCCGATCGATTTGATGTCGAGCGAAATCGGGCTGCACTCGGCGCCGATCATCGGCAACAACGTGATCGTGGTCGGCGCGGCGCACAAGCCCGGCGGCGTGCCCACCAGCAAGACCAACGTGAAGGGCTACGTGCGCGGGTTCGATGTCGTCAGCGGCAAGCGGTTGTGGACGTTCCACACCATTCCCAAACCGGGCGAGCCGGGGCTTGAGACTTGGCAGAGCGATTCGTGGTCCTACACCGGGAACACGGGATCGTGGGGGCAGGCGGCGATCGATGAAGCGCTGAACACGGCGTACCTGGGGATCGAGATGCCTACCGGCGATTATTACGGCGGGCATAGGCCGGGAACGGGTCTGTACGGCGAGAGCATCGTGGCCGTGGATTTGAAAACCGGCAAGATGAAGTGGTTCTACCAATACATTCACCACGGGATTTGGGACATGGACAATCCGTGCCCTCCGATACTAGCGGATATCGTGGTGAACGGGCGTCCGGTGAAGGCGGTGGCGCAGTGCAGCAAGCAGGCGAATCTGTATGTGCTCGACCGGGAGACGGGCAAGCCGGTGTGGCCGATCGAGGAGCGGGCGGTGGAGAAGGGCAACGTCCCCGGCGAGTGGTATTCGCCCACGCAGCCGTTTGTGACCAAGCCTCCGCCGTACGACCGGCAGGGGATTGCGATCAGCGATCTGATCGATTGGACGCCGGAGTTGCGGGCGCAGGCTCAGCAGGTGGTTTCGCGGTACAAGATCGGGCCGATGTTCACGCCGCCCGTGGTAAGCGTGGCGGAGGGACCGATTGCGACGCTCACGCTGGCGACGGCGGGCGGGGGGTCGAACTGGCCGGGCGGATCGTACGATCCGGAGACGCATGTGCTGTACGTGTCGTCGCAGGCTTCGGTGACGCAGATCGGGCTGGTGCCGGGCGATCCGAAGCGGACCGATATGACCTACATGTCGGGTACGGCGCCCGGGGCGGGTCGCGGCGGCGCGGGACGTGGAGCAGCGCCCGCGGCTCCGAATTTCGTTCCTTCGCCGGCGACGGCGGCGCAGAATGTTGAAGCCCCGGCTCCGGCGCCGGCTCCCGCGGGACGAGGCGGGCTGAGTGTACAGGGGCTCCCGTTGATCAAGCCGCCTTATGGACAGATCTCGGCGATCGATCTCGATAAGGGAGACTTCCGGTGGCAGGTGGCGCACGGCGATACTCCGGACCTGATCAAGAACCATCCGGCGCTGAAGGGCCTGAATATCCCGCGCACCGGCAGGCCTGGAACCGCGGGCCAAGTGATCACTAAGACGCTCGTAGTGGTGGGCGAAAAGGGCGTCAATACGCTCGAAAACGGGCAAAAAGGCGCTTATCTGAGAGCTTATGACAAGGCCACGGGCAAGGACGCGGGCGCGATTCCGATGCCTGCGCCGCAGACCGGAGGGCCGATGTCGTACACGCTGAATGGACGGCAGTACATCGTGGTGGCGATCGCTAGCGGGGACTACTCGGCGGAGTTGCGGGCTTACCGGCTGCCGAATAATTGACCGCGGCTTTCGGTGCGTCGCATAATTCGCTTGCTAGAGGAACTGGGGAGTTTTCGATTTAGCGCTCGCCGTCCTTGTGCTCGCCGCGCGTGTGCCGAAGCGGCCCGATAAGATGCAAAATTCGAAATGCTTGTTAAGGAGAGTGTCATGAACGGCTCTTGGATTCGAAAAGCGCTTCTTGTTGCAGTTCTGGCAGGAGCAGGTCTCGAAGCCGGGTGTGGGGACTCCGGTCGCGATGGAACGTATCGGGATGCCGCTGGTGCCGTGACTCTCGAATTGAAAGGCGGCAAGGCTGGTCTGAACTACGGCCAAATCCACATTGACGGCAATTACACAGTGGATGGTGACAAGATCACGATTCACCCCACGGTCGGCGACACCAACCAGACCATGGTTTTCACGATTAACAAGGACGACTCAATCGACGGGCCTCCGGGCAGTGAAATTACAAGGCTTCAGAAAGCAAAGTAGTAAACGGGCGCCGAACAATTGACCCCGGGTTGTCGCTGGGTCGCGCCTCATCGCCCCCACTTGATCGTTTCGAATAAGGCTCTGAGCCGCTGCCCTTGAACCCGGCTGATCATTTCCACGAAGCCGATTCGGCCTTCGAGGTGCGCGCGAAAGTTCGGGAGCTTCAGGCGGTTTTGCGAATCGGGGCCGAAGCGGACGCTTGGAGTTTCGAGTTGCGAAGTTTGCCGCGCGCGTGGACGGTTTCGACGCTCGGCTTACCGGCGAGAAAGCTCCGCGCGAGTACGCCGATCACGGCCGCGTTTGACATGGCTGATGGCGGTGGTAGACTCCAACCAGTCTGACTCTGCGTGAGCGGATCTGCTCGCTAGCGCAGGGAAGCTCACGCGACGAAATGGCGATTTAAGACTCTCCCCCGGGGTAACCCCGGAGAGGCGAACCGAACCGAAGCTCGATCCGGCTAAGCTTGAAGTCCCCGCCGCCGAAGGATGATAGCAGCCCGCGTGCAGGATCTGACCTTGGACGATAGCGCGTCGCCGCGCCGCGGCGGTCTGGGAACCGTCGCCTTTCGGAAAGTGGTAGCATAGCCGCCATGCGCTACTTTGCTGCCTTTGTGACGGTGCTCGGCGTTGCCGCCGCGGTCGTTCTGCTCGCTCAAACAGCCCCTCCGAATGCCGCGGGAATCTCGATGGGGCATATTCACCTGGTCGTGCAGGACCCTGCCGCGATGCAGAAAGTTTGGGTGGATGTGATGGGCGGTAAGCCCGATATGGCCGGTCCGTTGACCCTGGTCAAGCTGCCGAACGTGTTCATCATTATCACTGGAGGCGCCACTGCGGCGGGACGCCTGGGCACCGACGGTTCGGTGGTGAACCACGTGGGATTTTCAGTAAAGAGCTACGCCGCGACGAAAGCCAAAGCCGAGGCCGCCGGGCTGGCCGTGCGCGAACTGACGCCGGGACAGCAGGCGTTTGTGACGTTTCCCAACAACGTCACCGTGGAAATTCAGGAGGACACGTCGATCGCCGCGGAGTCTGAGTTCAGCCACTTCCACCTGTCGGTTCCCGATCAAAACGCCGCGCGGGAGTGGTACATCAAAACCTTCGGCGGAGAAGAAGGACAGCGCCGCAAGGGTCTCAAGGGCGCGAAGATTCCGGGCGGGTTCGTCGATTTTCTGGGTACCGGTGGTGGCGGGAGAGGGAAGGGCAAGGCCGCGGCCGATGCCGCTCCGGCCACTCCGCCGCCGGCGCTGGCTGGTTCGAAGGGCCGGGTGCTGGATCACATCGGGTTCGAGGTCAAGGACCTCAAGGCGTTCACCGACCGCCTGGTGGCGGACGGACAGAAGCTGGACGTGCCTCTCACGGATGCTACCAGCAAAATGGGCCTGAAGATCGCGTTCATTACCGATCCTTACGGGACTTATATTGAGCTGACCGAGGGGCTCAGGGCGAAGTAGCTTACCACCCCGATGCTCGGTGATCTCTGCACGGCCGTCGCCAACGCCATGCGCTTCCATTCCCTTCCGAGACACCTCCGGCAGGAGTTTTTTCGGCGCTATATCATGATGATCGCGGAGGCTGCTAAGGGGTCCGAACTCGGTGTAGAATAATACATCTCGCGTATTCAACCATTGTCTGGGAGTGAGACCACATGAGAGCTAGCTGGTTCGTTCTTTTGTTCACCTGCATCGTCCTTATCGCGCTCACTTGGCAGTCACCGATCGCGTCGGTAGCGACTACGGTCTTTGCTCAACAGCAGGGGGCGCAGCAGGTGGTGCAACCCGCAGCGCCGGGACAGCAGGGGGGACGCGGCGGCGGGCGAGGACGCGGGAATACTCCGACCTTCCCGGGGCCACCGGCAGGAATGTCGGCGCTGCCACTGGATTTGTTTTCGTCGAAGAATTTCTATAAAGATCAGATGCTTTGGTCCGACCAGCGTTATTTCCGTTGCAACACTCCCCGCCAGCTAACGGATATCTGGACTTCGCACCGCATTGGCGATAAACCGCCGGCATCGGCTTCCTGGGGCGATTGCAGCGCTGATTATCCACGAGAAAAGATTGTGAGCCCGTACCCTTATAAGACGGCCAAGGAACATTACGCGGCCTTGCTGGCGGCCGCCAAGGCCAAGGGCGGCCCCACCGTCTACACGAAGGCAACCACGCCGGACTGGGACGGGTATTATGCGCGCGACCAGCAAGCGGATCATGGCGCCGAGTGGATTTGGGGGACCGTCAACCAAGTCCCCACGATCCTGTCTGTTCTCACTCCGGAATATCAGAAGCGCATGGTGCAGATGAATTATCACGAGGCCGTGGACAATGCGCCGCAATGGGAAGCCTCCTTCTGTTATCCGGAAGGATTCCTGCGGTGGTGGGCACAGGCCTCGCAAGGCGGAAATTTCCAACTCACGGTGACTCCTTGGCAGGTCCAGTTCCTGTCCGGCATCGCGGCCAACTTTCTGCGCCAGGTCTTGATCGGCAAGGAGCATGTGCTAAAGGTTCCGCAGTGGTACGGGGAGACGGTGGGATTCTGGGATGGAACCACTCTGATTACCTGGACGGCGAATGTTCAGGCCTGGACTCTGTCGCACTCCATGTTCGAATTCAGCGGCAAGATGGAGACGGTTGAAACCTACAAGCCCGCTTACGACGCCACGGGCAAGTTTGTGGGACTCGATCATGAGGCGGTATTTTACGATCCCGAAGCGTTCGTCCAGCCGTTGCATGCCACCTATCGTTTTGTCCGGCGCGCTACCACCGACAATCCCACCCAGCGATACACTTACATCGAATGCTTGAGTAATCTTCGGAATACCAATGGCAGGCCGACGCAACTGACCAAGGCCGATCCTCGATATATCGACTACTATGGCCGGCCGTGGGCCCAGAACTGGGAACAGTTCTTCGAAGTAGGCTGGGATAAGCCAAAGGATTCTCTGCCGCAGGACATACTCGACCTTTTCAAGTAGCAGCCGCTTATCGAAAGGAGAACACAATCATGAACCTACAACCAACGAGAAGCTTGATTATTGCGGGACTCATCACAGTCGTATCCTTGGGTCTCATCGTCACACCGGCTTTAGCGCACCACTCGTTCGCCATGTACGATCAGAACAAAACCGTGGTGTTGACCGGCGTGGCCTACCAGTTCGTCGCTCAGGCCAATCATGCCGAAATCCATTTCTATTTGATCGGGCCGGACGGCAAACTCGCCAAGGACAAGGATGGCAAGAACGTCGATTGGGGCGTCGAGATGGCGGGCGCCGCGGCTATGGCGCAGCAAGGCGTCACGGCGGCCTCATTCCCCGTGGGTACGATATTCAGCGTCAAGTTGAATCCTCTCCGGGACGGCAGCAATTTTGGCTCCCGCATTGGCGCGACCCCTATCGCCAAGTGCCCTTGGAAAACACCGCCTGCCCCCGGCAAGACCTGCGACACGGTCCAGGGCGTTGAGTTGCTCGGCGGGACCACGTTCTAAGCGCCAAGGCAGGCCGACTTGAAGCAATTCGCGGAATGGCTCTCGACAACATTCCTGAGCGTCTTCATCCAAAATCACAACAGTTGGGCCATCCCGACGATTCAATCTATCCACATTGTGGGCATTGCGCTGGTGTTGGGATCGGTATTCATGATCGATCTCCGCATCCTGGGTTGGGCGGGGACGGATCAAACCCTGCGGCAAACTACCAGCCGGTTCGGCCCCTGGTTGACCGGCGCATTGTGCCTGCTTTTGGTAACGGGAGTCTTGATGGTGATCGGGGAGCCCGTGCGCGAGCTGGTGACTTTTTCGTTTTGGCTGAAAATGCTTCTGGTGGCCGTCGGCACGCTGATCGCCGTGGTTTTCCGAATCACCCTCCGCAAACGGGAACAACAGTGGGAAGAAACGCTGGTCACGCGTAGATCCACGAAGTTGCTGGCGATCCTGACGTTCCTGGTGTGGGCTTGCATTATTATCCTGGGGCGCTTGATCGCCTATGACCACATCTGGGGTTCTTGGTCGCCGGCGACGAAAAGCTGATTCATGGATATTGGCGCGTTTCTCAAATGGCTCGAAGCGTCCGGTCTGGCCGCTAGAATCCGGGAGTCGCTGTTTCTGTTTCCCCTGCTCGAATCGACTCACGTCATTGGTCTGGCTTTAGTGTTTGGCACGATTTTGATCATCGACCTCCGCTTGTTGGGACTCGCTTCGACGCAGCGTCCGTTTCAGAGGATGGCGTCGGACATCCTGAAATGGACCTGGGCCGCGTTTGCAATGACGGCGGTGACTGGGGCGCTGATGTTCATTACCAATGCACCTGTCTACTATCACAATTTCTTCTTCCGGACGAAGATGTTATTGCTGGTTCTCACCGGCATCAACATGCTGGTCTTTGAACTGACCGCGGGGCGGACGATTCATGGCTGGGATCAGGCTCCGTCAGCGCCTCCCGCCGGCAAAGCGGTGGCAGCGCTGTCCCTCGTCATGTGGATCGGCATCATTTTCATGGGTCGTTTGATCGGCTTCACGACCAGTCGAGCCGCCGTCGCGCCGCCGCCGGCGGCCGGCGTTAATTTCGAAGATTTTCTCCAAGGAACGCCGAATTCCAGCGGCGGAACTTCAACGACGCCTCCACCGAACAAGTGAACCAGCGCAGTACCGAATTTAGGGTGGCGGGGTTCGCGCCCCTGGCCCGAGCCGAGGACTACTTGCCGCGGCCTTTCGGGCCTTGCGCGATCATCTGGATGCCGATAATCCAGTCCTTATTCTGGGCATTGTCCCTGGAAACGGCGTACAGCATCTTGCGATCCGGGCCGCTGAAGGCCACGCTGATGATGCCTCGCGGCGTGGGGATCAGGCCCAGATACTTGCCGTCCGGTCCGATCACCTGCACGCCGGCATTGGTGGTGACGTAGAGGCGTCCGGCCGTGTCAAACGTGCTGCCGTCGCCGCCTCCGCCGCCCTCCAGCTTCGCGAACTCGCGCTGGTTGGCGAGCGAGCCATCCTTCTCCACGTCGAGCGCCGCGACCGCCGCGCCGTTGGTGACGTAAAGATGTTTCTCGTCCGCACTGAGGACGATGCCGTTGGTGTTCAGATTCTGGCCGTAGCGGGTGACCGTTCCTTTCGGGTCGGCGTAGTAGACCGTGCCCATGGTGAAGTACACTCCGCCCTTGCTGTCGGCCGAGATGTCGTTGAGCACGACGCCGATACAATCCATGGGATCGCCGTTGTATTTGTTGGCCAGGGTTTTGCGTTGCGGCGCGAGTTGCTCGATAGATGGGTTCAGCCCCCGGTTGGCGACGAACAGGGCGCCCTTCGAATTCCTTGCGACCGAACCGCCGGTGTTGGTACCCGTGTAGGCGACGGAGGTTTTGCCGTTCTTATCGAGCTTCACGATTTCGCTCTTATCGTTCTGCGCGATCAGCAGACCGCCGTCGCTCGTGGCGATGATCCCGTCGGCATTGTTGCCGTCCACTTGCCAGACTTCTTTCCATTGCTGCCCCGCGGCGACGACGCCGGGGATCGACGTGACCGTGTACTCCCGGGGGCTTGGCGCGGCATTCGCTGGAGGCCCACCCTTCCCTCGGCCGCCCCCGCCGCCTCTGCCCGGAGGCGGAACTTTGCATGCCTTAAGCACGTCGGGTTCTCTGGCGTCCTGGGAGGCCTGCACTCCAGGCCCTGTCCGCTGGCCAGCAGGCGCCTGAATCTGGCACCAGGCGGCCGCCGCGCCGATGGCGCCCAGCATTATCGTGAGCAGTGATGTCGATTTCATGGAACGCTCCTATTTCCGCGTCCCAGAATATCAATAATGGGTCCAGGGAGGCTACGCTCCGGAGGCTACTCTCCGGGGCAAATTATTTGGGGGGCTGCGGCGCACCTTGACTCTAACGGCCATGTCCTCCACCGCCACCCGCGTGCCCGCCTCCACCCCCACCTCCGTGGAAACCACCTCCGCCGCCACGGAAGCCACCGCTGCCACCTCCCCGGAAGCCGCCGCCACCAACGCTACGGGCACCGCTGCCTCCGAAACCGCTGCCTCCGAAACCGCCGCCGCGGCTGAAGCTGCCCATGCCGCCGGTACCGACGCTGTGGGCGTGGCCGACGAACCCGGATGATCGGCCAACGGAGCCGTACCTGGGCCGGTAGCCTGGTCCGAAATGCCGGTAGTAACCTCCGCCCACGTAACCGTAGCCGTAACCGAAGTACGGCGCCTCAAAGGCGAACCAGGGCGAGAAGAAGCCCCAGCCGAACGGATCATAGAAAATTCCATCGCCCGGGATGAATGTGTACGCACCAAACCAGGGGTCCCAATACCATCCGTCCCCATACCAGACGCTCGGAGACCAGCCGCTCGCGCCGGCATAGGTCCGAGCCGTATCGACGTTCGCCTCCGCTAAATAGGAGGACCGCAGACTCGCCCACCTGTAGAAATCATCCACGTAGGCTTGCTTGTCGAATTTTCGCGCGGTCAACTTTCCAGCGGCGTTGAGATCCAGTTGGCGCCCACTCTTCACTTCAACGCGCTGACCTCCGCCCTGGACTACAGCTTTTCCGTCGAACACGCGAATCTGGCCCCGATCCGCATCGAATTCGTACAAGCCGGGCTTTAGCAGTCGCGTGCTGGAACTGCCGTCCCCGATTCGAACATTGTTCTCCGGCCGGATTTCCGCGACCTCGACCATGGCGCGGCCCTTTTCGAGCGTCATGATGGTATCCGCCAGTCCGGGCGATATCATCTGCAGAGAGCTATGATCGCCGACTCGCAGAAAGATCCCGGGTGTCAAGAGGATCTCCACTCTGCCGTTTTCGGTCGAGAGGGATTGGCCCGCTGTTAACACCGCGGATCCCACCGAGTTTTCGCTGAGGGCTTGCGTGCCGATGGCGGCTTGCCCTTCGATGTAGTTGACCGTTCCGGGTTGCGGCGGTACAGAGCCCCAAGCGGGGCTGAATAACAACGCAGCCAGGAAAAAGCCTCCGTAAGCTTTCAACCTTGACCGCTTCATAACGTCTCGAAGCCTCCACTTAGTGGATGCGTTTTTTGGATACCCGGTTGCTAGCGCAACTTCGGTACAAATACACGCTTGTGGGCGGTATTCCTTGTCAGATCCGCGGGCGTGTGCCCGGTGGCGAGGCGGCGGCAGGCTGAAAATGTCCTGCTGGATTGTCCACGTCCTGCGCAAACGCCCGCGTTCCTACCGCTACCTGGTGGCGCAATATACCCACCGTCGAGTATGGGAGTTCTCGAGAACTGGCCATAAGCTTTAGACCATTTTCTGAGATAATATAGACCAGCTCTGGCGATCCGGCTGCAAGCAAGAGATGGCGAAGGCCTATTCTGACGATCTACGACGGAAGTTGTTGGAGGCGCATCAGCAGGGGGAAGAGAGCCTGGAAGAGTT
>DATNJC010000143.1:0-39979 GCA_035604115.1 Bryobacteraceae bacterium
GTTGCGAGCTTGGAAGATCCGCCAACTGGAATTGCTGGAGCATGCCGTGGCCGCGGCCCTTACTGCGCTGAATTCAGAACACGCAACAGCCCATTTTCGCCACTGCGGCTATGGTCTATAAATACTCAGAAAATGGTCTAATTTCGTAGCGTCGATGACCTGCTCTGCGGTTTATGAACCGCGAGAGTGCATTGGGACGCCGGGATAGGGAATACATCGGTGTTGCGCGGATCGGGCGGGCTAGATGTGCTGGAGTTCGCTGAGCAGCGTGGCCAAGGCGCGATCGAGCGTCTCATACTGGCCGTGGAGTTCCTCGATGCGGCCGTCGCGGGCCAGTTGCTCGATCTTCAGCGCGGCATCCACGGCCGGAGTCGCTCCGAAGTTAGACGTCGAACCCTTCAGGCCATGAGCCACGCGTCCGGCCGCCGGACCGTCGCCGCGCGCGATCGCTTCACGCAGATGCTGCAGCGCTTGGGGGCATTCCTCCCGAAACAGCACCGCGATTTCCCGCAGCAACTCCAGATCGCCGCCCACGCGGGCCAACGCGGTGGGTTGATCGAAGAGTTTTGTCGAGGAGGGTTGATCCTGATTCATCGCTCGTGAAGCGTATCGGCAGAAATCCGCCGTTTCTGAGTCTCCATTCTAGCGCTTGAGCCTGGCGGATGGCTTGCGGCAGGCGCTCGGGCTGGGGTACCATCGTGCCCGGTGAAGGGACTTCCCACATTGCCCCGCCGAACGATACTTATTTCCGGCCTTACGTCCGGGCTTGTCTCCGGCGTAGCGGCTGGACTCGCGGCGGCCGTGAAGGGAAAAGACCCGGAACTGGAAACCTTGAGCGACTGGTTGCGCGCGGGGCGCGGCGCCCGGCAGGCCGGTGTGGAGGGGTGTCTCGACCGCATTCGCGCTTCTGACGGCGCCATTCATGCCTGGGTGCAAGTGGCTCCACAGCCGTCCACGGGTGTGGGCAAGTTGGCGGGGATCCCCTTCGGCGCTAAGGACCTCATGGAGACTCGCGGCCTGGCGACTGAGTATGGCTCGCCGGTGTACAAGGGCCGCATTGGTACGGAGGACGCGGCCATCGTGCGGGAGCTGCGCTCGCGCGGCGCGGTTCTGCTGGGGAAAACCCACACCGCCGCGTTCGCCTATCGCGATCCTGCGCCCACGCGGAACCCGCGTAATCTGGAGCACACCCCGGGAGGCAGCTCCAGCGGCTCGGCGGCGGCGGTCGCCGCGGGCATGGTGCCGTTGGCGTTGGGGACGCAAACATTAGGTTCGGTGCTGCGCCCGGCTTCCTACTGCGGCGTGACGGGGTTTAAGCCTACGTATGGGTGGTTCTCGTTGGAGGGCATTCTGCCGCTTTCCCCGAGCCTGGACACGCTCGGGTTGTTCACGAACACGCCGGCCGACATGTTGCGGTTGTGGCAGGCTCTCGACCGGCCGAGCGGGCACGATATCGGGAGTGGCGCCGGCGTGGCGCTGGGCGCACCCGATCCGCTTCCGGAACTGGAGCCGGAAATGACGGCGGCATTCAAAAGTGCGCTATCGGCTTTGCGAAGCGCTGGGATCACGGTGCGTCCCGTCGACATTTCCGCAACGCTTGTCCAGTTGGCGGATGCGGCGCGCACAGTGATGTTTTACGAGGGGGCACGGGTCCATCGGGAGCGGTACCAGCAGTTTGGCGACCGGCTCGGGCAGCTCGCGGCGTTGGTCCGGGAGGGCTTGGAGATGCCTTCAACCCGTTACGACGAAGCTCGGCAGTTCATCGCACAAAGCCGCGCCCGTGTGCTGGAGTTGTACAAAGCAACGCCCGTGATTCTGGTACCCGCAGCCACTGGACCTGCTCCCTTAGGGTTAGACTCGACGGGCGACGCGCGGATGAACTCGCCCTGGACGGCAATGGGCACTCCGGCGATTTCCGTGCCCATGCGCGTCGGCGGAGGACTGCCGCTGGGGCTGCAACTCACCGCCGCACCCGGCCAGGACGGGCGTGTCCTCCAGACCGCGATCCGGGTTGGCCGGATGCTCGGTCGAGCGTAAGTCTCTGGCTGGCTGAAAGAGTTCCATTGTCCCCGCCCTGACGGGGCGGGGCTACAGCCCCGGACGTGAGTCCGGGGATCACACCGTCAGAGCACGAGGCGGGTCAGTGTTTACAATCGGTTGCAGGGTTATAGTACTCGTTGCGTTGCGTATGCCCACCGCGATGCGGTATTGTAACCAAAAGACCGTCCCATCGACTCTTCGGACGGGCCTTTCTCTGTAACAGGACAAGCTAAATCAGTTTGGAGGACTTCCCGGGATGTTTGTGACCTCGTCGTCTGCCGTTTTGAGCGCTCCCCGTGAGACGCGCCCGGTACCCCACGCATTTCCAGGGACGGGCCCGTGCACCTCGCGGACCTCGCGCACGCCGCCAACGTGGTTCGCCGCGCTGTGCCGCGCGCTCCCGGTTGTCTTGCTGCTGCTGGCGCTTGCCGCAACCTCGGTCCCCGCGTTCGCACAAGGCGGTGAAGCCGAGCTCAAGCTTCCCGACCTGCATGGGCCGGTGTTCATGGGCGGCATATCCGGCCCTGCGCTGCTGATGATCGGACTGGTGGTATCGGCGCTCGGGCTGGTCTTCGGGCTGATGATGTACACGCACTTGCGCAACCTGCCGGTGCACGCATCGATGCTGGAGATTTCGGAACTGATCTATGAAACCTGCAAAGTGTACCTGATTACGCAGGGCAAGTTTCTGTTGATCCTGGAACTTTTCATCGGCTCGATCATCGTGTTGTATTTCGGTGTCTTGCGAGGCATGGCCGCGTTCGAGGTGGTCATCATTCTGGCGTTCAGCCTGGTCGGAATCGCCGGCAGCTACAGCGTGGCCTGGTTCGGCATCCGCGTGAACACCTTCGCCAACTCGCGCACCGCGTTCGCCAGCCTGCGCGGAAAACCGTTCCCGTGTTACGCCATTCCGCTCAAAGCCGGCATGAGTATCGGCATGATGCTGATCAGCGTGGAGCTGTTCATCATGCTGTGCATTCTGCTGTTCGTTCCGGGCGACTACGCGGGTCCGTGCTTCATCGGATTCGCGATCGGCGAATCGCTGGGCGCGGCGGCGTTGCGCGTAGCGGGCGGTATCTTCACCAAAATCGCGGACATCGGCGCGGACCTGATGAAGATCGTATTCAAGATCAAGGAAGACGACGCGCGCAACCCGGGCGTGATCGCGGACTGCACGGGAGATAACGCGGGCGATTCGGTCGGCCCCTCCGCCGACGGTTTTGAAACCTACGGCGTGACCGGCGTCGCGCTGATCACGTTCATCCTGCTCGCGGTCGCGAACGATGTGACCAAGATCGAGTTGCTGGTGTGGATTTTCACCATGCGCGTGATGATGATCATCGTCAGCGGCCTCTCGTATTTCATTAACGAGGCCGTGGCCAAGGCGCGGTATCAGAACGTCGATCAGATGAACTATGAGGCGCCGCTCACCTCGCTGGTGTGGCTGACGTCGTTCATTTCGATCGGCGCCACCTACGCCGTTTCGAGCCTGATGATTCCGGATCTTGGCAACGACGGTTCCATGTGGTGGAAGCTTTCGAGCGTCATCACCTGCGGAACGCTCGCCGGGGCGATCATTCCCGAGCTGGTGAAGGTGTTTACCTCGATGGAGTCGTCGCACGTGAAGGAAGTGGTGACGTCGTCGCGCGAGGGTGGCGCATCGCTCAACATCCTGTCCGGCTTGGTGGCCGGCAACTTTAGCGCCTTCTGGCTGGGCTTGTCGATGATGGCGCTGATGGCCATCGCCTATGGCTTCAGCACCATGATTCCGATGGGCATCTTCCTGCCGGGATCCGCGGCGGTGTTCGCGTTCGGTTTGGTGGCGTTCGGATTCCTGGGCATGGGGCCGGTGACGATCGCCGTCGACTCCTACGGCCCGGTCACCGATAACGCCCAGAGCGTATATGAGCTGAGTTTGATCGAGCAGGTTCCCAACGTCCGGAAAGAGCTCAAGAGCAAGTTCGGTTTCGACGTGAACTTCGAGGTCGCCAAACACAACCTGGAAGCCAATGACGGTGCGGGCAACACCTTCAAGGCCACTGCCAAGCCGGTGCTGATCGGAACCGCGGTGGTGGGCGCGACGACGATGATCTTCTCGATTGTGGTGGCGTTGACCGACGGGCTGAAGGCCGAGCTGCTATCGAATCTCTCGATTCTGCACCCGCCGTTTTTGCTGGGGTTGATCACCGGCGGCTCGATCATTTACTGGTTCACGGGCGCGTCCATTCAGGCGGTCACCACCGGCGCCTACCGTGCGGTCGAATTCATCAAGGCCAACATCAAGCTGGAAGGCGCGACCAAAGCTTCGGTGGAAGATTCGAAAAAAGTGGTCGAAATCTGCACACAATACGCCCAGAAAGGTATGTTCAACATCTTTTTGACGGTGTTTTTCGCCACGCTGGCATTCGCGTTTGTGGAGCCGTACTTCTTCATCGGCTACCTGATTTCGATCGCGCTGTTTGGCCTGTATCAGGCCATCTTCATGGCCAACGCGGGCGGCGCCTGGGACAACGCCAAGAAGATCGTCGAAGTGGAACTGAAAGCCAAAGGCACGCCGCTGCACGACGCCACGGTGGTCGGCGACACGGTGGGCGATCCCTTCAAAGACACTTCGTCGGTGGCGCTGAATCCGATCATCAAGTTCACGACGTTGTTCGGTCTGCTCGCGGTCGAACTGGCCGTCTCGCTGACGACGAAACAAGGACCGGGGCTGACCACCGGTCTCGCCGGAGCGTTCCTGCTGGTTGCACTGTACTTCGCGTGGCGGTCGTTCTACAAGATGCGGATCGAGCGGACGGCGGAGTAGCCGCGTTTCGGCGCGGAGCAACATCCTCCGTGGTTTCTCGACCACGATGTTTTAGGGCCGATGCGCCTCGTCTTGTAGCGATCATTTTTTACTTGGCGAGCTTGGCGGCTTGGCGAGAAGTAATCCGACTCTCGCAAAGCCGCAAAGCTCGCCAAGAACCGCTGCCGGGTTGCACTCTCTTCGCACTTGACAGCCCCTAACAATGCTTCGATAATCGAAATATTGCCGCCTCGAACTAATTCCGTCCCTGCTCCCGAGTCTCTCGGCGAGCAATCCGCCCGGCTGCTGGGCTATCTCGATACGCTGTTTCAGCGGCTGGTGCTCACCCGCAAGCCTGCCGGTCCCGTTCCCGAGTGTTCGCGCGAGGAGATCCGCGCGCTGATCGCGCTGGGCTCGGGCGCACGCCGCACCATGAGCGATCTGGCCGGTTCCCTGGGCGTCCCGCTCAGCACCGCCACGCACACTGTCGATCGCCTGTTTGAACGAAACCTGGTGGTGCGCACCCGCTCCGACCAGGATCGCCGCGTGGTCGAAGTCGAGATGAGCCCGCACGGGCGCAAGCAACAAGCCGCCTTCCGCAAAGTCCGCCAGTCCATGGCGCAGTGCTGGCTCGAACCGCTAAACCCCGCCGAGCGCCGCGTATTCCTCGAATTGATGGAGAAGATCACTCGCGAAAGCCCGCGCCCGCGCGTGAAACAATCGGAGCCTTACCTATGATCAAAGTTCAGAACCTGGTCAAGAAATACGGCGACTTCACCGCCGTCAACGACATCTCCTTCGAGGTCCAGCAGGGCGAGATCTTCGCATTCCTGGGGCCCAATGGCGCCGGCAAGACCACCACCATCAAGATGCTGACCACGCTGCTCAAGCCCACCAGCGGCCAAGTGGAACTCGATGGCTTGGACCCCTCCAAGCAGCACAACGAAGCCCGCAAACGCTTCGGCATCGTGTTTCAAGATCCCAGCCTGGACGACGAATTGACCGCCTGGGAGAATATGGATTTTCACGGCGTTCTGTACAAAGTCCCGCGCAAAATCCGCCACGAGCGCATCGAACAACTGTTGAAGCTGTTCGAACTGTGGGACCGCCGCAACGATCCCGTGAAACAATTCTCGGGCGGCATGAAGCGGCGTCTCGAAATCGCCCGCGGGCTGCTGCACACGCCCAAGATCGTGTTCTTGGACGAGCCCACGCTGGGCCTGGACCCCCAGACCCGCAATCAGCTCTGGACCCACGTCCAGAAACTCAACCAGGAGGAGCAGGTCACGGTCTTCCTGACCACGCACTACATGGAGGAGGCCGACCGAGTCGCGCACCGCATCGCCATCATCGATCACGGCAAGATCGTGGCTCAGGGCACCTCGCAGGAGCTGAAAGAACAGACCAAGTCTGAAACCCTGGAACAAGCGTTCCTGGCGCTGACCGGTTCCACCATCCGCGACGAAGACGCCAGCTCCGTCGACCAAATGCGCAATATGGCAAGAATGTTCAGGAGGCCGCGACGCTAACACATGAACCGGATGTGGCGCACACACTCATGCGTGCCGCGTCGAGACTCGTCTCGACGCTCGATGGCGGCACAACAGTGTCGGCAGGAGTGCCGACACGGCACGCACGAGTGCGTGCGCCACGCTGCCGCCCAAGATTGGTCGAGAGAGTTTTGGGTTAGCCCGACAGAAAGGATCGCTCTATGAACGCCATCTACATCCTTTGGCTCCGGCAGTTGAAGCGCTACGTGCGCTCGAAGCCCCGCATTATCGCCTCACTCGGCCAGCCGCTGCTGTTCCTGCTCGGCCTGGGCTTCGGCTTCGGACCGATCTTCCAAAAAGCAGGCCAGGGCAACTACATCCAGTTCCTGGCGCCAGGCGTGATCGGGATGACGGTGCTGTTCACCAGCATCTTCAGTGGCATTGAACTCATTTGGGACCGCCAGTTCGGCTTTCTGAAAGAAACGCTGGTCGCGCCGGTGCCGCGCATTCTCATCATGATCGGCCGCACCGTCGGCGGGGCCACCGTGGCCATGATTCAGGGCCTGATCGTGGTGGCGATCTGTGTCGCCGCGGGATTCCGTGTCACCAACTGGTCGGCGCTGCCGCTGGCGATATTGTTCATGCTGCTGGTGTCGGTGATGTTCACCGCGATGGGCACAGCCATCGCTTCGGTGCTCTCCGATTTTCAAGGGTTCCAGTTGGTGATGAACTTCCTGGTGATGCCGATCTTCTTTCTCTCCGGCGCGCTGTTTCCGCTGGCGGGCTTGCCGAAGGTGATGGAGATCGTGGCCGACCTGGACCCGCTCTCCTATGGCGTCGACGGTCTGCGCGTGTCGCTGATCGGCGTGGGCCACTTCGGCGCCAGCCTCGATCTGCTGGTGCTATCGCTAGTGACCGCGATGCTCCTCGGGGTAGGCACTTACTTGTTCTCCAAAATTCAGCTCTAGAAGCTCCTGTGTGCGTGGGGCCAGCCCTTCGGGGCTGCCACCGCACTTCTGCGCGGCGTCTAAGTGTATGTACAGCCCGAGGGGACGCGCCGCCTCAAACGGCGGCGGCAGGCTGAAAGCCTGGCCCCACTTGGCCCTTACTTTTTAGCGGTCACCGGCTGGTACCCGCAGTTCCCCGCCTTCTTCATGGCCTGGAGCCCTTCCTCCACCTCGAGCAGCGGAGTGGTCTTGACGTTCCTGCAAGCCCCGCCCGCCGCGATCGCCATCGCAAACGCCGCGACCGCCACATTGTCCGGCATCTCCAGAACCCCGACCAAATCATGCTCCCCGAACGCAAACCAAAAGCCCTCGATTTTCCCGCCGAGCTTCTTGACCACCTTCTTCACCGCATCCACGCGGTTCTCGGGACGCTTGATCATCACCGCCCACGCTTCTGTGCTGTACGAGAGTTGCAATAAATACTGGGCCATCGAGTGGCCTCCTTTCAATGGCGCCCATTGTAGCTCATTCGAAATGGTTCCCTTACCGCCGGGTCCGGGCTATCGTTGTCCCGCCCGGTGTGGTAGATTGAACGACGTTCCATCCGAATTCCTGGGAGGTTCACATGAAGGGAACTCTGGCGTCCTCGGTTGCCGTCTTGACGCTGCTGTCCGCCGGTACGGTCTGCGCCCAAACCAAAGCGAAAGCGCAAAACGTGCCCGAAATCCCGTACGAGTCCGTGCCTAACTTTCTGAAGCTGCCGCCGAATCTGTATCTGGGCGAGTCCATGGGTGTGGCGACCAACTCCAAGGGGCACATCTTCGTCTACACGCGCAGCGCCAACACGCGGCTGTTCGAATTCGATCAGAACGGGACGTACGTGCGCGAGATCGGCGAGGGCAACTACGGCTTCGAGTTCGCGCACTCGGTTCGCGTCGACCCCCAAGACAACATCTGGGTGGTCGACGAAGGCACGAACATGGTGATCAAGTTCAACCCCGCGGGGCGCGTCGTGATGGTGCTGGGCCACCGGCCGGACGCTGTGGCCGGCATGCTCTCCACCGTCGGGGTCCCGAAGATGCCCGCCGAGAAATACATCTTGGCCCGGCCGACCGATGTGGCGTGGGATCCGCAGGGGAACATCTTCGTCTCGGACGGCTACACCAATCATCGCGTGGTGAAGTACGACAAGAACGGCCGGTTCGTCAGGCAGGTGGGCAGCGAAAACCCCGGCTCCGAGCCCAGCCAGTTCAACACGCCGCACGGAATCGCGGTCGACGCCAAAGGCAACGTCTACGTGGCCGACCGCGCGAATCACCGCATGCAAGTGCTCGACAACAATCTGGTGTTGCGGTCGATCTACGACAACATCGGCGACTCCTGGACAGTGTGCATCTCGCCCGGCCCGCACCAATATCTGTTCACGTCAAACTCGAACCCCAACGGCAACACGCCCGGCTCGTGGGACATCACCGGCGAGATTTACAAGATGGAGCTGGACGGCACGATCCTGGGCAGGTTCGGCCATGCCAGCAAGCAACCGGGCGGGTTTCAGGTGGTTCACATGATGGATTGCCGCAACCCCAACGAGATCATCGTTGCGGAAATCGAGTCTTGGCGAGTGCAGAAACTCCTGTTGAAACCGGGGTCGGCCAAGGGATCGGCCCAGTAAGCGAGGCTCCCATGCGACACTTCTTGAAGATTTTTTCCATCGGCGCGCTGCTTGTCGGACTTCCCGCGGCGGCGCAGTTCACGTTGCCGGAGATCGCCTTCGACTCCGCTCCCGACATGTTGAAGTTTCCCGACAACATCCACATGGGAGAAGCGGCCGGAGTTGCCACAAATTCCAAGGGAGATGTTTTTGTCTACACGCGCACCGGCCATCCGACCATCTCGTTCGGCACGGCGCGTCCGTTTGCCCACGGAGGCTCGCGGCTATTTCAATTCGATAAGACCGGGAAATTTGTTCGCGAGATTGGCAAGGACTCGTACGGATTCCTGGTAGCGCAACAAGTGCGCGTCGATCCACAGGACAACGTCTGGGTCGTGGATCAGATGTCGAGCATGGTGATCAAATTCGACCAGGACGGGCGGGTGCAGCTCTTGCTCGGAAGGAAGGCGGAGGCCGAGCGCGTTCCGGCGGCGTCTCTCAACCCACCGGCGGCGGCTGCTGCTCCGGGAGGACGCGGCGGCGCTGGCGGCGGCGGAGCAGGGGGTGGCGGCGGAGCTGGTGGAGGAGGTGGCGCTGGTGGAGGAGCTGGAGCTGGCGGAGCGGCACCGGCCGCTGAAGGTCCGCCCGCGGGCGGACGCGGAGGCCGTGGACCGGCCGGCGCAGGCGCTCAGAGCGACGTGTTCTCACGGCCCACCGACGTCGCCTGGGACGCGGCTGGAAACATCTATGTGGCCGACGGCTATGGCAACTCCCGCGTGGCCAAGTTCGACAAGAACGGCAAGTTCGTCAAGTCCTGGGGCTCGACGGGTCTGGCGCAGGGTCAGTTCCGGACAGTTCACGGGATCGTGATCGACGCTCAAGGGAACGTGTACGTCGCCGACAGCGGCAATCGCAGAATTCAAGTGTTCGACAGCGACGGGAATTTCAAAACGCAGTTCCTGAACGTGGGAACGCCCGCGGCGGTGTGTATCACGCCGGGACCGCATCAATATCTGTACACTTCCAATTCCAATCCTCCCGACGACATCGATGTGGACGGCGAGATCTACAAGGTCGAACTGGACGGCCACCTGGTGGGCAAGTTCGGCCGAGCCGGCAAGCTCCCCAAGGAATTCGGCACGGTGAACGCCATCGATTGCCGCAGCGAGAACGAGCTCTACGTGGGCGAGATCGGCAACTGGAGAGTGCAGAAGCTCACTCTGCATCCCAAATAAGTCCAGCCTGTTGGTGGAGCGGGCTTCAGCCTGCAACGGGTGCTTTAGCGCCCGCGTCGAAGCGCAGGCTGAAGCCTCCGTTGCAGGCTAAAGCCCGCTCCACGTTACTCTGTTAGTAGATACTGCACTTCGTCCAATCCAGTTGTCGGCAGTATCCAATACTCAACCTCATGAAACCCACCCTACTCCCTAAGAATCCGTGTTTTTCTTCCGGACCCTGCGCCAAGCGCCCTGGCTGGAGCCTGGACGCCCTGAAAGACGCGGCCGTCGGGCGCTCCCACCGCGCCAAGGTCGGCAAATCCAAACTGTCTGAAGTCATTGAGCGCAGCAAGAAAGTCCTCGGCATTCCCAGCGGCTACCTGCTCGGCATCGTCCCCGCCTCCGACACCGGAGCCATCGAGATGGCCCTCTGGTCTCTGCTGGGCGAGCGCGGCGTCGACGTGCTGGTATGGGAAAGCTTCGGCAACGGGTGGGCCGGCGACTGCAAGAGTCAACTGAAGCTCGCCGACCTGCGCATCTTCAAGGCCGACTATGGCCAGCTCCCGGATCTGAGTCAGGTGGATTGGAACCGCGACGTGGTCTTCACTTGGAACGGAACCACCTCGGGCGTAAAAGTGCCCCACGGCGATTGGATTCCCGCGGACCGGCAAGGCTTGTCGATCTGCGATGCCACTTCCGCCGTGTATGCGATGGATGTCCCCTGGGCCAAGCTGGACGTGGTCACCTGGTCCTGGCAAAAGGTGCTGGGCGGCGAGGGCGCCCACGGGATGATCGCCCTGAGCCCGCGCGCGGTCGCCCGGCTGCAATCGTACGCGCCGCCGCGCCCGCTGCCGAAAATTTTCCAGATGACCAAGAACGGTAAAGTCATCGATGGCCTCTTTCAAGGCGAGACCATCAACACGCCTTCCATGCTGTGCGTCGAGGACGCTCTCGACGGGCTCAAATGGGCCGAATCCGTCGGCGGTTTGCCGGGGCTCATCGCGCGATCCAGCGCCAACCTGGCGGCGATCGAAACCTGGGCGGCGAACTCGGCGAGTCCTTCCTGGGCCGGTTTTCTGGCTGCGACGCCCTCCACGCGATCGAACACGTCGATCTGCCTGAAAGTCGTCGATCCCGCCTACACCGCGCTCAACGCGGAAGATCAGGCCAAACACGCCAAGTCGATCGTGTCGACTCTCGAAAAAGCGGGCGCGGCCTACGACATCGGAGCCTATCGCGACGCGCCTCCGGGCCTGCGAATCTGGGGCGGCGCCACCGTAGACACCGCGGATATTCAGGCGCTGCTGCCATGGCTCGATTGGGCCTACGGCGAGGTGAAGTCCCAGTTCTGACCGCCGCGACTACTTCACGCCACTCTTGACCCGGGCGGGGAGAAACTCGTCGCCCGCGCGCCAGGTCGGCAGCTTCGGCGCATTCGCGGTGTTGACGCCGATCAGCATCGCGAAACGCGCGTACTCTTCCATCCCCGCAAAATCCCAGTCGTCGCGATACTCGTCCGAGGGCTGATGATAGCGGTTCGCATAATAGTCTTCGCGAAATTTCGCGCCGCTCCCCGCAGGCTTGCCCAGCAGGTCTTCGCCGTCGTCGATCGAGAACGCCGGAATCCCCGCGCGGGCAAAGGAGAAATGATCCGAGCGGTAGTAAAGCCCCGCTTCCGGCTCCGGGTCCGCCGCGATGGTCAAGCCGAATCGCCTGGCAGCCTCTTGAACCACGGGGAAGAGCGTAGTGCGCTCGGCCCCCCGCACCAGCACATCGCGTTTACGGCCATTGGGTTGAAAATCGTCGAAATTCAGCGCCACCGCGATCTTTCCGGCCGGCACCACCGGATGTTGCCCGAAATACCACGACCCGCGCAGGCCCGCCTCCTCGGCGCTCACCGACACAAACAATGCCGAGCGCCGCGGTTTCTGCGGCAGCGCCGCCCACGCCCGTGCGATCTCCAGGAGCACCGCGCACCCGGTGGCGTTATCCTGCGCGCCGTTATAAATCGCGTCGCCCTTGACCGGGTCGCCGATCCCCAGGTGGTCCCAATGTGCGCTGAACAACACCGCTTCGTCCTTCAGCTTGGGATCGCTACCCTCCACCCGCGCCACGACGTTGCGAGTCTCGATCTCGCGAACCTTGGCGGGCACGCGGCCGGTGAAGGTGAGCGGAAGCTCCAGGGCGTGAAACCCGCGCGCGTCGGCGGCTTTCAGCAGGTCGTCAACGGTCATCCCGGCGCTGGCGGCTATCTTCTCGCCCACCTCTTGCGTCACCCAACCCGCGAACGCCAGCGACGGCTCGCCCTCCGCCAGGCGCACCTGCTGGTCTTCCCGCCCCCAGGAGGAGCGCACCACGTCCCAGCCGTAGCTGGCGGTGGGACGCGTATGAATGATGATCGCGGCCACCGCGCCGTGCCTCGTGGCTTCCTCGTATTTGTAGGTCCAGCGGCCGTAGTAGGTCAGTGCGCGGCCAGTGAAGAATTTCGGATCGTCGGAAGGCGGTTCGCCCGTGAACAACACCACCACTTTGCCGCGCACGTCGACGTCTTTGTAATCGTCCCACTGATACTCGGGCGCGGTGATGCCGTGGCCCACGAAGACCGCCGGAGCTTCAAACTGCGCGTCGGGCTTCTGATTGTAGGTGACGCCTACGAACTCGTCCAGCCACTTCAGCGTCGTCTTGGCCCCGTCGCCGGCAAAGCTCAACTGCGAATCCGCTTGGGGCGACACGCCGACCAACCTGAACTTTTGGAAGTATGTCGCGTCGTCGCCGGCCGGCTTGGCCCCGGCCAAAGCGAATTGCGCCGCGAGGTACTCGGTGGCAAGATCGCCTCCGCGCTGCCCCACGCCGCGCCCCTCCAGGAGATCGCTAGCCAGGAATTTCACGTGCGCGCGCATGCGCTCGCCCGAAATCTCGGTCATCTGCGCCCACACCATCACCGCGGCCAGCGCCAACGCCACCATTCGCAATACGCGCATGTTCAAAAGCTACCACACCGCTATCATGGGGAACGTGATCCGGGCCCTCCTGGTGGTTTTGACGGTGACCGCCGCCGCCTACGACTGGAAATACCGGATCATCCCCAATTGGCTGGTGCTGGCTGGTGTAATCGCGGGTCTGGCCGTCAACACCTGGATGGGCGGACTCAGCGGGTTGTGGCTGGCGTTAAGCGGCGCGGCCTTCGCGCTACTGATTTATCTCCCGCTGTACGCCCTGCGAGCGATGGGCGCGGGCGATGCCAAACTGATGGCCGCCGTGGGAGCGTTGATGGGACCGTTCCTATGGTGGAGTATGTTCGTCTACACGATCGTGATCGGAGGCGTGGCCGCCCTGGTGGCCATCGTGGTCGGAGGCCGCTTCCGCCGAACATTCCGCAACATCTGGACGATTCTGACCAGTTTGGCGCGAGGGCGGCGGCCCTGGGCCGAAAATCCGGAGGTCGACGTTAGCAATGAGCGTGCCCTTCGGCTTCCGCATGCCGTGACTATTGCGGCAGGGATGCTAGCGTATCTGATTCTTGGTCCACTGCGTTAATGTGGAACCCATGCAAAGTTCAGCGCCAAGGACTCAAAAAGCTGTTCTTAGCGAGCTTTGCGTCTTTGCGAGAGGAATGTTCTTAAGAGCGGACGCTTTCGATGAATCTCTCCAGCAAAGACAAACTCGCAAAACGGACCCAGTCATTGCGAGAGAGCCGCGAAAGTCAGCTCCTCAAGCTTGGGCCGCGGGAGGCGGGCTCTGCGCGCCACCCGGAGGCTTGGGCTTTTCCTTCACCGGCGGGTGCGGCGTAGCGGCCTTCACCGGACTCAACAGCACGTGAGCGTTGCGGCCTTCCAGACGCGGCTGCGATTCAATAGTGCCGTACTGCGATAAATCCTGCGCGAAACGCAGCAGCAGTTTCTTGCCCAAGTCAGTGTGGGCGATTTCACGTCCCCGAAACTGCACCACGGCCTTCACGCGATTGCCTTCCTGCAAAAACCGTATCGCGTGATTTCTTTTGAAGTCGTAATCGTGGTCGTCAGTGTTGGGGCGGAATTTCAGCTCCTTGACCTGGATCACGTGCTGCTTCTTCTTAGCCTCGTGCTGCTTCTTCTTGTTCTCGTACTGCCACTGCCCATAGTCCATCGCCTTGGCGACAGGTGGTTCGGCGGTGGGCGCAATCAGAATCAGATCCAGCCCCATCTCCTGAGCCTTGCGCACGGCGGCGGGCGTGGCCATGATCTCGACCGAGCCATCGGGGAACACGGCGCGTACTTCACGCACACGGATGGCCTCGTTGACGTTCTCGCGAATTCTGGGACGGCGGGGGGGAAATCCTCTTGGAATCATCGGCGAGCCGGCCCGGAACGGCTGGCGCGCAGAAGATGCGAGTGCGCGCTAACTGGCGAGATCATCATGCCTCGATGGTAGCAAATTTCGCGCGGAGGGCAACCGGCGGGTTGTCCCGCAACAAGCGTCTCATTTTGGAGGCCGAGGCGGTGGGGGTGGCGGAGGTGGAGGCGGAGACGCTGGTTTTGGCGGAGGAGGATACTGGGTCTTAATGGGCATACCGCGCCATGGATATCGTGGTAGCCTGGTCAAGCCAGTAACTTAGGCGATCTGCCTTATTTGGGAACTTAGCACCGCTTCTGGAAAGCGCCTCTGCGCGATCGTAAATTTGCTGATATCTAGCCTGAGCATCGGCGGCATAGAGGTTATTCCAAACCCCCTCGTAATCGTGGGCCACTGCGCTCCATCCCGCATGAAGTTCAGAGGCATCGCGGGCCATGGAGGTGTACTGGCTGAGTAGCAGCCAAAAACTGATTGCCGCTGCGAAGATCGGCACGCCAAACCTGAGCAGTTCGGTATTCGTTTGCGCGAGTATTGTGACAACCACTCCAGAGCTAGCCAATAGAGCTAGCACTCGAAGGCCCTTGTCCCGATTCATATAGTGGTGGACAAGTTCCGCGAAGTAGTTGCTGCGCATCTGAGCATACAGCATCTCCTCCCACACTACCTTTTGAAAGACTTCGGGGTGCATGGCACTGCTCCTGTGAAGATTATAAGCGTTGGCCGCGTCCAAGTTTCGTTCACCCGGACTCGAGCCACTACCGGCAAGTGCCGCTCACCCCGGCGGCAGGATCTTCGAGATGTCGTTGTACAGCACGAACACCACCACCATCATCAGGAAGACGAAGCCCGCCTTGACGACGGCTTCCTTCACGCGCAGATCCAGGTCGCGGCGCAGCAGCATCTCGACCAGCAGCAGCAGGATCACGCCGCCGTCCAGGATCGGCACCGGCAGCAGGTTGAAGATGGCCAGGTTCAGGCTCACCGCGGTCATTAATCCGAAAAACGTCGCCGGACCTTCGCGCGCGGCTTGCCCGGAAAGCTGGGCGATGCGGATGGGGCCTTCGAGCGACTTGGGCGACATGCGCCGCTCCACGATGCCTTCCAGGAACTTGAAAATCAGCTTGGCGCTCTGCAGGTTCTGGCGGCAGGATTCCACCACCGCTTGCGGTAGCGCCAGCTTGGTGATTTCCAGGCGCGGCTCCAGCGCCACGCCGATCATCCAGCGCTCTTGTCCCTCGATCTCCCGGCGCACCGGCGACACGCTGACTTGGTGTTCGACGCCTTCATGCGAGTACACCAGGTCGACCGGCGTGCCCTTGGTCTGATCGATCACTTCGTGCAGCCGCGAAGTCGAGCGAATGCGCTGGCCATTCACGCTGACGAGAAGATCGCCTTTCTTGATCCCGGCCTGCTCGGCGATGTCGATTCCGGTCACATATCCCGCGATCTGCACTTCGGTCTCTTGCGCCCAGGCCGCATACCCGATGCCCTGCCGCTCTTCGTACGCCGGCGTGACGGTGAAATGCAGGCGATCGCCACCGCGCAGCACCCAGACCTGAAGCGCCCGGCGAGCGCTGGATACTTCCTTGAGCGCGATGTCCTCCCAGGTCGGATTGGTGGTGTCCTCAATCTGGACCACCTGATCGCCCTCGCGGATGCCGGCTTGGAACGCCGCGCCGTCGGGCGCCACGTAGCCGACCACCGGGGAAGCCGGCGTGGGAATCTTCGGAAACTCGACCATGTACAAGCCCGCCAGTAGCACCACCGCCAGCACGATGTTGATGGCCGGGCCGGCGAAGGCGATGCACATGCGCTGCCACCGCGGATGCGCCTGGAAGGAACGCGGATCGGCCGCGGCATCGTCGCCCGGTTGCTCTCCCGCCATCTTGACGTAGCCGCCGAACAGGATCGCCGAAAAGCGGAAGTCGGTCTCGCCGCTGCGGAACCCGAACAGCCGCGGCCCGAAGCCGAAGCTGAACACGTCCACCTTCACGTCGAACAACCGCGCGGCCCAGAAATGGCCGAGTTCGTGGATCAGGATCATCACCCCGATTAGGACCAGATACCACCAGACATTTTGCAGGAAGGCAAGCATAACGCTACTCTACTTATACCTCTACGCGCGCACGGCCGCGCCGGTTTCCGATGTTCGGGGTGATTCTTCACTGGACCGCGCGCCCCAGCGCGAGGATTCTGCGCGGGCGATGACTTCACGGGCGACCTGACGGGACAAGCGGTCCACTTCAAGCACGTCGGCCACGGACGCGGGCTGTCTCACCGGGACCCGGTTCAGAGTTTCAGCGACGGTGGCCGCGATGGCCGGGAACGGAATCCGGCGGCTCAAAAACGCGTCCACCGCGATCTCATCGGCCGCATTGAGCGTGGCTGCGGCGCTTCCTCCCGTTTCCTGAGCCTGGTACGCCAGTTTCAGCAGTGGGAAGCGTTTGAAATCGGGCGGTTCGAAATCCCACTGCACGGGATCGCTCCAGTCCAGCCGCGGCACCGGAGCCGACGCCCGCTCCGGATACGTCAGCGCGTATTGAATCGGCATCCGCATGTCGGTCGCCGATACCTGCGCGATCACGCTCCCGTCGTTGTACTCGACCATCGCATGGACCTTCGACTGCGGATGTACCACCACTTCAACATCCTTCGGCGGAAGATCGAAGAGCCAACAGGCTTCTATTACCTCAAACCCCTTGTTCATCAAAGTGGCTGAGTCGATGGTGATGCGCGGGCCCATTTTCCACGTAGGATGCTTCAGCGCCTCTTCCGGAGTGACTTGCGCCATCTTTTCGGCCGGCGTCCGGCGAAAGGGACCACCCGAAGCCGTGAGGATCAGCCGCGTCACTTCGCCGCGCTCTCCGGCGCGCAGGCACTGGTGGGCTCCGTTATGCTCGCTATCCACCGGAATCAATTCGGCCTGAGAGACACGGCGGACCGCCATCACCAAGCTTCCGCTCGCCACCAGAACTTCTTTGTTGGCCAAGCCAACCCGTTTACCGCAGCGGACCGCCTCGTAGGTCGCTTCCAGACCCTCGACGCCGACAATAGCCGACAAAACGAACCCGGCTTCGGGGGCAATGGAAACCGCCACTCGGGCGTTGGCTCCCGCGGCCAATTCGGGCTCTGGAGTGCCGTTCGCCCGCAACACCTCGCGGAGCTTGGCCAGAGCCGTATCATCAGCGACTACAGCCACTTGCGGATGAAACTCGGCGACTTGCCGCGCCAACAGATCGACGTTGTTTCCAGCCACCAGGGCATATACGCCGAAGCGGCCCGGCCATCGGCGCACCACGTCCAGAGTGCTGGTACCAATAGAGCCGGTGGAGCCGAGAAGTGTCAGGCGGGTCACGCTAGTCCGATCATAGCATCGGTGCCGTTCGCTTTGGATGCTTTTCGTTTTTGCTTTCGAGACTCAAACCCTGAGGGGCGCCGGGGAGGTTGCTTCAGGGGTCTTAATGAGGTTAGTCTCGCTTTGGTGGGAGTTGCCTCCCCGGCTTGATTCCAATAATAGAATGTCTCGTACCGGATGTCAACAGTTTTTTGTAGGGATAGGTAAAATTCCTTCGGGGTACGGCGGTCATACCACCGTAACGTGTTGCAAATAGAAATTTTTTATCGATCCCAAAAACGGTATACCCTCTGGCACAGCCCCGCTTACGGCGAATCCTTTAAGATTTTCGTACGACTACGCCCGCCCAATCTTCCAAAACCCGGATAATCGAAACGAAGTCCTCGTCCCCCCACCCCTTGGCGATCGCCGCCCGTAACATCTGGTGAGTTATGGCGGTTAGCGGTAATGGTAAGTCTAGGGCCTGGGCCGACTCGAGCGCCAGCCCCACGTCCTTGTGCATCCACTTGGTCGAAAACCTGGGCGCAAAGTCCCGGTTCAGGATGAACGGCGTCTTGAAGGCGGCCAAGCCACTCTTGGCGGCGCTGTTGTCCAGAATCTCGAACATCAGCTCCGGGGCGATGCCGTTTTTGACGGCCAGGACCATTCCTTCGGCGAACGCCTGCATGATGCTGGCTCCGACCAGGTTCTGGGTCAGCTTCGCCAGCAGACCCTGTCCGGCGGCGCCGCAATAGTAGAACATCTTGCCCATGATCTCCATGTAGGGCTTGGCGCGGTCATAGGCCGCCTGGTCGCCGCCGATCATAAACGTCAGCGCGGCCTTCTCGGCGCCAGGGACCGAACCAGTGACGGGGGCGTCCAGAAAATGAGCGCCTTTGGCGGCGAAGGCGGCTCCGATCTCGCGGCTGACTACGGGCGAGATGGTGCTGCAATCGGAGATCACCGCGTCTTTGCGGACGCCTTCGACCAAGCCATTAGTGCCGGTTGTGATCCCCCGGGCCATGCGGGTGTCGCCCACGCAATAAAAGATGAAGTCGGCCCGCTCGGCCACCTCGCGCGGATGGGCGCACGCCGTGCCGTTGCCGGTCTTGGCCAGTTCTTGCGCTTTGCGGCTCTGATGGGTCCAGAGCGCGACTTCATGTCCGGCTTTGAGAAGATGACCGGCCATGGGGTAGCCCATGATGCCCAGTCCAAGAAATCCGAGTTGTGCCAAGGGAAGCCTCCTGTGATGGTGTGGGAAACAAGGAAGCTACGATTCTAGCGTGGGGGAAAACCTGATGCTAGCTGCTGTGGGGCCGGCTTCGCTGCACCGCGGGCCGCGGCTCTCTTCAGACGGACGATCTTTACGATACTTTTACGTGATTCCAACGATTTCTCATGGGCTGGCCGTTTATTCTCGCTTTGTCAGCACGGGCACAACCCGCTGAACACTTTACAAGAGGAGACAAGAAAATGTTGAAGCGAATCGTTACGATGGCGGCCTCCGCCGCCCCAAGCATGTTGATCCCGGCCAAAAATGCGGCGTCTCGGCGCGGCTTTCGAGCGTTGCTCGGGTCCCTGATCGTTGGGTCCGGGCTTTTGGCGATCCCCGCTTTGGCCTCGACGACCATAACTGGAGTCGTGGGTACCACCGGCAAGTATCTGGTGACGGGTGCGCCGGTATCGGTGACCATGGCAACGATGTTGAAAATCTCTTTCGCGAACAACACCGCTGGGACCAATCTGGAATTGTGCGCAGGCTCGGCAGCAGATTTCGCGTCGGGAACTTGCTCGACGAGGCTGTCGGACTCGGGCGGTCCGGGTTTTGTTTTCCTGACGATCACGGACACCTCGCAGCTTGCCGGGAAAATCATTTTTGTGCAGCGGGCGGTGGGGGTTGCAGCATCCGAGTTCGTACTCACTATCGAGTAGAGCGGCGGAAAACCTGTGCCCCGGCCCGTACACGCTGGATCGAATTCTCACCCGCCTCATGGCAGGCGTGGCGTTGCGGGCCGGTGCTCGGCGAGCGTCGGGATCGATGGAGCAAATGCCCGGCAATCTTGGGTGAGGGGCGGTTTTCAGGCGGCCTCTCTCCCGCATCTGTGGCCGGGGCCGTGGAGAAAGGAGCCGCCTTGAAAGGTGGCTGCAGCCAAAAATGGCTGCCCCACCTACCGCGCGTTGGTGGGCATTCCGGCTAAGAGCCGCAGAATGAGAAGATCGGAGGGCTGAAACGTCGTCACCGGCACGTTGGTGAGATCTTCATCCCGCTCCACCACGTGGCTTCGGATCATTGTGCGCAACTGCGCCACCGAGATCCCTAACTCTTCGGCGGCTTCGGTTTCCGAGTACTGCGACTTGGCGGTCCGGGTCAGTTGCATGGCTTCCTATACTGAGAATTGTAAAAGAACGGCGTGGGCAGCCCAATTGGGAAGAGCGCTTATTTACGCCTCGGTATCGCCTGACGTACTTACGTACTAAGTCCGGTTCCAGCGGGCGACTGCTGGGAAACGCCCGCACCGCGGCCCGCATCTAAATTTCAGGAAGTGTCTCGCAAGAGGGAAGTTATGGGCCGTAAAGTCTTCGCGCTAATGTTGTTCGCCGTCTGCGCGCAGGCGGCCTACGGCTCCGATGCCGACGCCGTGGCGATCTCGGCGGGCATTCAAGCCCGCCATCTTCCTTACGGCGCAATCCTCGATCCCATCTACGCCTCGCCTACTAGCACTCAGATCGTGGGGTACACCCGCTGTGGCGATTCCGCGCTGTGGACCGGCGCTTACCTGGCCGCCGAAGCGTTCCGCTACAACGTGACCCAGGATGCCTCCGCCCTCGCCAACGCGAAACAGGCCATCGCCGCACTCAAAGGTCTGGCCGACGTCACCGGCAACAACCTTCTGGCGCGCTGCATGGTCCCGGTAAATTCTCCCTACGCCCAGGGCATCGAAAGCGAGGAAGCCGCCAATGGAGTTCACGTCACCACCGACTGGGTCTGGGTGGGAAACACCTCGCGCGACGAGTACATCGGCGCCACGTTCGGCTTGGCCTCGGCTTACGACCTGATCGGGGACGCCACGGTGAAGAGTTCCATCAGCGATCTGCTCACGCGGCTGATCGCCTTCCTCACGGGCAACGACTGGAGCGTCGCCATGCCGGGCGGCGGTTCGTCCACGTCGTTTCTGGTGCGTCCCGATGAGATTCTGGGACTCCTGCAGATCGGCCGCCACGTCAATCCGGACAAGTTTTCCACGTACTACGACGAGCAGCGCATCCTGCTCTCGACCACGGTTGTGATTCCGGCCGGCGTGGACATCGTGGATAATGCATCGTACTTCAAGTTCAATCTCGATTACATGAACTTTTACAACTTGATCCGGCTGGAGAGCAGTTCGGCGGAAAGCCTCTACCGGGCCGGCTACGATGAGGTGCGCGGCCACACCGCCACGCATCAGAACGCGTTCTTCGACATCGTGGACCGCGCGCTTTCCGGGCCCAACGACGCCCGCGACGCCGAGACTCGCCTGCTGTTGGCGCAATGGCTGCAGCGTGGAACCCGCGACCAGTACGTTGACGACACAAAGCTGGTGGCAGTGTGCGGCAGCGAGGCCTGCCAGCCCGTGCCGGTGCCGATGCGTCCACCCACCGATTTCCTGTGGCAGCGCGACCCCTTCCAACTCACCGGCGGGGGCTCCGGGCTTATCGAGAGCGCGGGAATCGATTACATCCTGCCGTACTGGATGGGCCGCTACTACGCGGCGGTCCGGACGACGTGCAGGTGAAGACCGTGACCGGCGACTGCAGACTGGGGTTTCCAGCCTGGGTTCGAATCGCGGTGGCGGCGGCGACGCCCGTGCCGGTTCCATCCGCGCTGAACAGCGTCGGAGCGGCGTTCTGCACCAGCGCGACGCCCACCTGGCTCGTGCTCCCATTGGCGATCGTGAAGGTGGCCGTGCCCGGCGCCACTCCCTCGGGCAGCACCAGGTTGATCTGCTGCGGGGAAACATAGTAGAGGCTTGCGGGGTACGCTTTGCCCATGCTGTCGGTCACGGTGACGGTGACTCCGCCCAGAGTCGTGGGAAGCGGCACTGAGCCGGCTGCCGCGGTGGCCGACGCCAAGTTCGTTCCGTAAATCGCCGCTACGGACCCCGGCGCCACCGCGCTGCCCGCCGCGGCCGCCGACTGCACCGTCACTACCCGGGACTCGATCAGGTGAACGTGCCCCTGACCCTGAACCTGCGCGGCGCGGGCGTGGCCAAGGTGGTGCTGACTGTGGATGGCCAGACGTCGAACACGGTGACCGTGACCATTCAGTAGGCGCGGCTAGTGGTTGCGGGCAGTTGTCCGCAGACGGTTACTTCTACGTGTCGGCGACTCTACATCCAAATGGACGAACAGCCGCTTCTGAAACCCGATTGGTTGAATTGATGCCCCGGCGTATAGTTACTTTGTGAGGAGGGCTGTTGGCCTATGGAACGGAAACGGACGAAGGAAGAAGCGGTTTGCGAAGCTTGGCAGAAACGTGAACGGTTAGAAGCGATTGCCGACAATACGCTTCGGAAATATGGGCGGGTTTCGAACCGCCTCGCCGAGGAACTGCTAGATGCTCAAATCGACTATGCGGTCGCTAACGACAACCGCCACGATCCATACCTGCGGGACGAGGACGAATGAGCGGTGGCGCCGGCTAAATCTGTGCACCGGGATTTGAGCGCTGAATTGGGTGAACGAAGGCTTTTACGGCAGTTGCGGCAAACCCGTCAGTCGGAGCGGAGAACTGTTGTTCTCCCGCCGCAGTTAGAGCAGTTATCATCACCCTCTAGGTATTTGAGACCGGGGACCAATGGCGCAGCCTTCACCGATTTCAGTTCGACCGGTACACCGGGATGTTCTTTTTGGGCGAGCGCCCTGAGGCATCGGCCGCAGAATGACAGCCCGCGGCGTTCATGTAGGTATTGGAGTTCATGCGTGGCTGGAGTCACGCTCTCATCTTCTCATGGCGGCAGTTGTCGGTACTGGTGCGGGCGTAGCCGCATTTCATGACCACACTTTGCGCTGGGCATTTGCAACACGCCAAGCCCTTTGTGCGGCAAGACAAGGTGAGTGACAATCGAGACTGTGAAGTCTGATCGCGTCGTACTGGTTGTCGTGTGGGTGGGCAGCGCTCTTTGGGCACAGCCCGGTCCGGTGGTAACGTATTCCACCCTGTTTGGCAGTAGCCAGGGCGATTCGGTGGCCTCCATGAGTGTAGATCAAGTCGGTAACACCTATGTGGTTGGCTCTGCGCAATCCAATTTCCCCGTCACCACCGGCGCAACTCCGTCGAGTATTTTCATCGGCAAATTCGGCCCAAACGGGTCGTTAGTCTACTCTACGTTTTTCGGCGGAAGCGGTCCCGTCAGTGCCAGCAGCACTGCTCTCGATGCGGCTGGGAACTTATACGTTGCCGGAACCACATCGTCGTCTAACTTCCCGACAACAGTTGGTGCATTCAAGCGCGCTATAAGCTGCGGCACCATTGGCACGTTGGGCAGCGACGGGTTCTTAGCGAAATTCTCGCCCAATGGTGCACTAGTCTACTCGACACTGCTTGGACAGTGCTCGCTGTCTTTTGACGGTGGTGCCTATGTCGGGAGCATCGCAGCAGTCAGCGACGCAACTGGCGATGTCTTCGCCGCTGTGAATCTTTTAGCTCCGAAATCCCTCGGCAAGAGCGCAGCGCTAGTGAAGGTCAACCCATCTGGAAGCATCGTCTCACAGATTTCCGGGCTAGACCAAAGCTACAACGTGCCGTTTCATACCTCCGCGCTAGCGATCGATTCCGGCGGGTTTCTGTATTTGACGGGAACAGTGGGCAACTTCCCCCTCGCCCCCGTGTATGCCTTTGTCCTGAAGGTGAGTTCAACTGGTTCCGCTGTCTATACGGCGATGCTGGGAACCTGCCCTATGGATACCGCCTGTGCAACGGGAACCCCTTCGGGGATCGCCGTGGATTCCTTAGGGCAGGCTTACGTGACCGGATCGACTCAGGGTGGTATTCCGCCCACGCCGGGCTCGTATCGAAACGGAACGACTGGTTCCTTCATTACGAAGCTTGCCTCTACCGGGAACACGGTGCTGTACACGGCTGTGATTGCTGGTGGTCAGAGCAATGCGATCGCGGTCGATTCTTCGGGAAGGTGCTACGTTGTGGGTTCTGCATCGCCTAGTCTGCCGGTTGTTGTTTCAAACGCAACGCAGCCTAAGTACGGCGGCGGCGCATCGGATGCTTTCCTCTTCGAGTTGAGCCAGGATGGCAGTACCCCTTTGTTTGCGACGTTCTTAGGAGGCAGCCAGAGCGACTCTGCTAGCTCCATGGCTATGGGTGCTGATGGAAGTATTTACGTCACCGGGAACACGGACTCTCCTGACTTTCCCCGGACTTCCGCCGTAGGAGGAGGCGGAGGAGACGTTTTTGTGACGAAATTCGCTCCTGGGACGAGCCAAGGGGTTCCCGTGATCAACGTGACCAGCGATGCCAGCTTCGCAACGCAGATCTCGCCCGGGTCGCTAGTGTCGCTTTTCGGTAACGGCAATGTCCTTGCGGCAACGACAGTATCTGAGTTCAACGCGCCGCTTCCGACTTCGGCGAATGGGACTTCCGTGGCCATCAATGGAGTCCTCTGTCCGTTGGTTTATGTCTCACCCAGCCAGATCAACTTGCAGGCGCCCATGGAACTCCAGCCGGGGACGGCAACCGTAGTCGTGAACAACAACGGCCAGACGTTCTCAACGACGGTCCAGGTACTGATTGCCGCGCCCGGAATCTTCACAACTGACTACTACGCGAACGGAGGCGTGGCAATTCTCCAAGACAGTGCGACCGGAACCATCCTCAATGTGAACCACCCCGCAGTGCCGGGCGAAAACGTGACGACGTATTTCACCGGCATCGGACCGGTCACGAATAATCCGGGGACCGGGAATGCGGCTCCGTTAAGCCCGTTGTCGCAAGCGACATCTGCGGTCAGCGTCGCGGTCAATGGAATATCGGTGCAGCCTTCTTTCACCGGTCTTACGCCGGGCTTCGCAGGCTTGGGCCAGGTCAATTTCCAACTACCGTCGAGCAGTCCGTCGGGGAATAGCGTGCCACTAGTTCTCACCATCAACGGAGTGAGCAGCAAGACGGTTCAGATCAGCGTGGACTGACCAGCACTGACGGCTCCCATCGCTGCCAGCGCGGCTTGCCTGATGCGGTTAGTTAACAATTCGAATCGGGATCGAAGCGGCACGACGCGCGTGCGACGGCACGCTGGACTTGTCACGTTGACGCCAAACGCCCAAATCACGGATGTGGCGTCCCCTGACCTTGAACCTGCGCGGCGCGGGCGTCGCCAAGGTGGTGCTGACGGTGGACGGCCAGACGTCGAACACGGTGACCATTCAGTAACCGCGGCCAGGCGTCCGCGTAGACGATGTTGACAGGAACGGGCGTCACAATTAGAGTGAGGACAGGTTCCACACAACCAAAGGGGACGCCGCCCATGACCGGAATCCAGTTCATCACGGACGCCAAGGGCCGCAAGACGGCGGCGGTGATCGACCTCAAGAAACACAGGGCGCTGTGGGAGGATATCCAGGACGTGCTGGTGTCCCGGTCGCGGCGGCATGAAAAACGCATTCCGCTCGAGAAGGTGAAGTCCGGCCTGATCGCAAGCGGAAAGCTGCGTGGCTAAATACCACGTTGCATTCGCGTCAAGTGCGGAGAAGGAACTCAGAAAGCTCCCCGACCGATTGATCGCGCGCCTGGTTCCGCACCTCGAAGATCTTGCATCCAATCCTCGCCCGTCTGGCTGCAAGAAGCTCAGGGGCGGTGATGACGAATGGCGCATTCGAGTAGGTGACTACCGCGTCGTGTACACCGTCGATGATGCCAGATTACTGGTGGAGGTGACGCGAATACGTCACCGCAGCGAGGCATACGAACGGTGAGCGTCGCGGGGCGCCGACGCGAGGTAAGACTTCGTCCTGCCCGTGACGGCCAGCCAGACTGAACACACCGTCGTCCGAAACCGGGTCGGCCAATCGAATGGGCCGTCCTTCGATGGACTCCAGAAATTCCAGAGCGTCTGCGTGGGTGATGCGCTTGCGCCGCAATCCCATCAGGACGGCGTTGCGCACTTCGTAGGCCCATAGGCGGGGCGCTACCGCTTCGAGAGGCGCAGAGATGGCTTGAAGAATGGCGTTGGTGTAATCGGTGCGCTCATCTGGAAAGCACCAGGAGGCCGCTAGCGAAGAGTCAACGACCATTGCCGGCATTGGGGCTGGCATCAGGGACGGTCATGATCGATGTAATCGTGAACGGTCCAGCCTTCGGGATCGGGTTTCACGCGCTTTTGCAGTTCGAGAATACGGGCCGCCGCTTCCGGCGGGAAGCTTGGCGCGGGCGGAAACGCTTCCTCCTCGGCGAGGCGCCGCAACCATGCTTCGAGCGTCAGTCCCTGCGCCGCTGCTCTCGCCTTGAGCGCCGCCGCCTGCTGGTCGGGAAGTTCGATTACAGTCATAGGTCCAAAACCCTGCCGCCTGTTCCTAGCGTAAAACAGACTGTCACAGCACCGGCGTAAGGATCGCGATCCGCAGGCCGAATCGCAAGCCCGCGCTTCCCAACAAGTCTGGCGCGAACCCTACTGCATCCCGGACCGCAAGCGGCCGAGAGCTGCCACGACGAGTTGCAAGTCAGCCAGCCGGCGAGCCTCCGGCGAGGTCGGCTCTTCAGGAAAACCGTGGGCCGGAGCTCCAGCCTCAGCGGCCGGAGGCGTGAGGATCTTGCCCAGCGCCCCCCGATGAAGCCATACCTGGCAGCACGCCTCGCACGAATCGATCATGACCTGCCCCAGGTCGTGGCCGCCGTACTGATGATGATCCATGGCGCCTGTGCACAGAGGACAATGCAGATCATTGACGGAATCGGCGGCGGAATCGGCGCCGGCCTGGGGCGTCAGCAGCGCCGCGGCCCGAGTGCGATGTTCGCGCAAATCCTCCAGCAGGAGCCCGAAATCGTCCATGCTGACCAGAAAGCCGTGGCAAGCGGTGCAGTACAGCACATCGCGAGCTTCAATGCGCCCTGTGGACAGCGGCGTGTGGCACACGGGGCAGGGGCGAGTGGTTTCGCCGGTTACCTGAACGCCATCTTCATCGGCGGGCGGCGTGCTCTCGCTGCCGCAGTAATCGCAGATCAGCAGACCCCGTTCGCGGTCCAAGCGTTCCAGTGCGCCGCAGTTTTGGCAGGTCATATTTTACGGATCGGCCGTCGGCCCGAAATTGTACAGGTGCGGTTCTATCGCAGCAGTAGATCGCTCTCTCGTTTTCAGCCGTTTACGGCGTTCCCGGTGGGAATCACGCTCGGGACGAGGGCGCCGCAAGCAGCCCTGGTTTTGTTAACTAACCGAACGTTATCGCGAAACGGGGTTAGCGGAGATGGTCGCGGCGCTTCCTCCAACCCGGCGTCTCCAGCGTGTCGATGCTACTCCAGCGTTCAGTGCCGGAGGGTTCTTTATCCATCGGAACGGCACTCCGGCAAAGATCGAGGCCGCGTCAAACTGAGAGAAGTTGCTCCACGTCACGATGTGTCACGATGCCGCGCCCAGAGTGCGGAACTGCTATATTCTGGTGAGTTTCGGCACCGAAAGAGAGAGCGCACAATGTGGTGCTGAACTCGGCCACGGGCAAGACCGAAGCCCATAAGCTGGATGCGAACCTCAGCACAATCACCGTCCGCTCGTCGGACGGCTTTACGTTCAATCTCGACGTCAGCCAGATCATTCACATCCCGCGCAACGACGCCCCCAAGGTGATCGCCCGCTTCGGCAGCATGGCGAATCTGGTCACCCAGGTTCTGGAACCAACTATCGGCAACTACTTCCGCAATGCCCGCGCAGGGCTCCGACGTCATCGAATTCCTGAAACAGCGGCAGCAGCGCCAGAGCGACGCGCGCGAGCAGATCTCCGCCGCCCTCAAGGACTACAACGTCGGCGCGGTCGACACCCTGATCGGCGACCTCACTCCGCCCGACGCGCTGATGAAAACGCTCACCGACCGGAAGCTGGCCGAGCAGGAAAAGGTCACCTATGAGACTCAGCGTCTGGCCGAGCAAACCCGCAAGGAACTCCAGAAGGCGCGCGCGGAAGCCGATACCCAGGCCAACGTCGTTACCGCCCAGCGAAACGTGGAGATCGCCGAATTCGACGCGCAGTCCATGGTGAAGAAGGCCGGCGGCGATGCGCAATCCCGTACCATCAACGCCACGGCCGACGCGCAGGCCAAGACCATCAACGCCGCCGCCGACGCCGAAGTGCTCCGGACCGTCGGCGCAGCCGAAGGCATGAAGATCACCGCGGTCGGCGAGGCCGAGGCCAAGGTGATTCAGTTGAAGACCGACGCCGTCGGCCAAGGCAACTACGCCGTGATCGAAGTCGGCAAAGCGCTGGCGGGCAGCGGCTTCAAGCTTGTGCCCGACGTGGTCGCGAGCGGATCGGGTGACGGCAGTAAAGGCGGCGTCATCGATGTCCTGATGGCGGGGATGCTCCGGGACTCGCTGAGCGCCAAACGCCCGGAGGCCCCTCCGCCGCTGCCCAAGTCCTAGTTCCAGCGGAGGTGCGGCTACAGTTCCTCGCCCGACGCGGCTTGCCCTTTGAGCAGGAATGTCTTTGGGAACTTGCCTTCACCGCAAATCTTGAACGATCCAAAATCTTTGAACCAGCGCCCCTCGGGAGCGTCAGGTTCTGTCTGCCGCCAACGCTTTAGCCGGAGGAGGTCTTCTCCTGCAATCTTGCGTTCAGCAGCGCGCTCGAAGAAATGGTCCCGGAGGGCCAGCGGCAGATCCGTCCACTGGATCTTCGGCATCTTGGGTGAATGCGGCGGCTATGCGCCGAAGGTCAACTCGGCAAGTTCCTGCTTGAGTTGCTGGCGTGCCGCGGGGTCTGTCGTGGCTGACAGCTTGTCGACCAACCCTAAGTAGTGTTGCTTTTCGGCTTCCTTGGATTGCAAACCCGCTTCGATGAGGTCGACCAAGACCCGGTTCGCACTGGTGTGCTGTGACTTCGCCAGCGCACTGACACGCTTAGCCGTGCGAAGGGGAAGCGCAACACTCTTCCGAACCGCTTTTTCGAGCGTCGCCATAAACAAAGAATACCGCAGCTTGACCGCGCTACCCTGCGGTCCGAAACACCCCCAGGCGCGTCCAACCCAAAAGTAAGTGACAATCAGGTATATGCGCCTTCTCTTGAGGCTTTGCCCCGGCCTGGGCCTGGCTGCTGCAGCTGCGTTCGCCCAAAAGGCTCCTGGATTCGACTTGGGAGCCATCAACCGGTCCGTGGACCCGTGCGCGAACTTTTATCAGTACGCCTGCGGCGGGTGGATGGCGGCCAACCCCATACCCGCCGACCAGTCCCAGTGGGGGCGCTTCGCCGAATTGCAGGACCGCAACCGGATCGTGCTCCACAATATTCTGGAATCGGTTTCCGCCAACAAGCCCGGCCGCACCGCGCTGGAACAGAAAATCGGCGACTACTACTCCTCCTGCATGGATGAGAAAGCCATCGAGCAGGCCGCGTTGGGCGCCATCAAGCCCGATTTGGACCGCATCGCCGCGCTGGCGGACCGCAAGGAGTTGACGGGCCTGATCACGCACCTGTTTCGCGAGGGCAGCGCGTACTTCTTCACCTGGTCTCCGGAAATGGACCCCAAGGATTCCACCCAGGTGATCGCCAACCTCGACCAGGGCGGCCTGGGGCTGCCGGACCGCGACTATTATCTGAAGACCGACGACAAATCCGTCGAGCTGCGCAACCAGTACCTGGCGCACATCGCGAAAATATTCACTCTCCTGGGAATGCCGCAAGCCGAAGCCGACGCCAAGGCCAAGGTGCTGATGGCCATCGAAACCGAGCTGGCCGAAGGATCGCTCGACCGGGTTTCGCGCCGCGATCCCGAAAAAATTTACCACAAGTTGAAGATCGCTGAACTGGCCGCGCTGGCGCCGGCGTTCGATTGGCGCGCGTTCCTGACGGGTTTGGGCATGAACGGCCTCGGCGCGCCGCCCATCGAAAACGTGGATGTAGCCGTGCCGCCGTTCATGCAGACCTTCAACGCCGTCATCACGGGACGCAGCCTGGACGATTTGAAAGCGTACCTGACATACCACCTGGTGATCGCCGACGCCGCTGTGCTGCCGCAGGCCTTCGACCAGGAGTCGTTCAACTTCTTCGGAAAGATTCTCAGCGGGGCGAAGGAGCTGCGCGCGCGCTGGAAACGCTGCGTGGATCAGACCGATTCGCAGCTTCCCGACGCCTTGGGCAAGAGCTTCATCGACAAGACGCTGGGGGAACAAGGCAAACGCCGGATGACGCAGATGGTGGCGGAGCTCGAAAAGATGCTGGAGCGCGATCTGCAGCAGATCGATTGGATGACGCCCGCGACCAAGGTGCAGGCGGTGCACAAGCTGCACGCGATCCTCAACAAGATCGGCGACAAGGCTCACTGGCTGGATTATTCGAACGTGCGGATCGTGCGCGGCGACGCCCTGGGCAATCTGACGCGCACCAATGAATTCGAAGTCCAGCGCCAGCTCGCGAAAATCGGCAAGCCCTGGGACAAGACCGACTGGCAGATGAGCCAGCCCACCGTGAACGCGTACTACGACGCGCAGGAAAACGACGTGAACTTCCCGGCCGGCATTTTGCAGCCTCCGTTTTACGACAACAAAATGGACGATGCGGTGAATTACGGCGGAATCGGCGCGGTGATCGGGCACGAGCTGACGCACGGCTTCGACGATCAGGGCCGCCAGTACGACGCCGAAGGAAACCTGCGCGATTGGTGGACTCCCGAGGACGCCAAGGCCTTCGACCAGCGGACCCAGTGCCTGGTGGATCAGTACAGCGGCTACACGGCGGTCGACGACATCAAGCTCAACGGCAAGCTGACGCTGGGCGAGAACACGGCGGATAACGGCGGGCTGCGCATCGCCTACATGGCGTTGATCGACAGCCTGGGCGGCAAAACGCCGCGCAAGACCGGGGGCTTCACTGCCGATCAGCGCTTTTTCGTGGGATGGGCGCAGGTGTGGTGCACCAACACGCGCGATGAGACCGCGCGCGTCCGGGCCCAGGTGGATCCGCATTCCCCGGCCGAGTTTCGCGTGAACGGCGTGGTCTCGAACATGCCGGAGTTTCAGAAGGCGTTCGCCTGCCGGCAGGGCCAGGCGATGGTCCGGTATCCGGCCTGCCGGGTGTGGTAGTCCCGGTTGTGGTAGAACTGAACTTTGCCGACTTTTTTGCCGATATAACAGGTCAGAGTAGGAGGTCCGCATGCCGTTGTCCCGCCGCTGTGCTTTTAGTGTGATCGCCATCGTGGCCGGGGGCGTAGTGCCCGCGTGGGCCGCCGCGGACGACGCCGTCGACCGCAGCGTGAAAGCCTTCACCTCGATCTACGACGCCGTGGAGCGCAACTTCGCCGACAAGGTCGCTCCCGGAACGGCCCTGTATAAAGGCGCCATTCCCGGCATGCTGCGCACGCTCGATCCGCATTCGAATTTCCTGGACACCAAGGAATACGCGGACCAGCGCGAGCGGCAGCGGGCGCAGTACTACGGCGTTGGCATCAAGGTGGTCGAGCGCGGCGGCAACACTCAGGTGTTGTGGCCTTTCGAGGGTTCGCCGGCCTATCGCGCCGGATTGCGTCCCGGCGATGTGATCGCGGGGATCAACGGGGCCCCCGCCTACGGCATGAACAGCGCCCAAGTCGCCGACCGGCTGCGCGGCCCGCGCGGCACCAAAGTGGAAGTTACCGTGGCGCGCGGCGGACCCGATCACACTCTGACCATGACCATGAACCGCGACGCCATCGCGACCTCGTGCGTTCCGCAGGCGTTCTGGTTGAAGCCGGGCATCGCTTACGTGGGCGTCTCGGAGTTCAGTTGCGAGACCACCAGCCGCGACTTCGAAGAGAAGTTGAAGCAGTTGGGAGAAGACAAAATCGAGGGACTGATCCTCGATTTGCGCAACAATCCGGGCGGACTGGTGACCGATGGCGTAGAGGTCGCCGGCCATTTTCTCCGCAAGAACGACTTGGTCGTTAGCGACCGCGGCCGCGCGCAGCCGAATCAGAACTTCTTGGCCAAAGGCTCGACGTTCGGCATGCGCTACCCCATCGTGATGCTGGTGAACCGGTCGTCGGCCTCGGCGGCGGAAATCGTTACCGGCGCGCTGCAGGATCACGACCGCGCCTGGATTCTGGGCGAGACAACGTTCGGCAAAGGCTTGGTCCAGCAACCGTATCCGCTGGGCGACAAGACGGCATTGCTGCTGACGATTGCGCATTACTACACGCCCAGCGGCCGGCTGATCCAGCGCGATTACTCCAAGGTTTCGTTCCTCGATTACCGCCTGCAGACCAACAGCGGCGGGAAGAATCTCGACGACGTGAAGGTGACCGACGGCGGCCGCACGGTGTACGGCGGCGGCGGCATCAGTCCCGACGAAAAGTATGACCCGCCCAAGCCGACCCGAATGCAGTTGGTGTTGGCTGGGTCGTTTACGCTTTTCGATTTCGCGGCGCAATACTTCGCCTCGCGCCCCGACGCCCGGCTGGCCGCGGGCTTCGAACCGAGCGAGGATCTGGTGAGTCAGTTCCACGACTTTATGGCCCAGCGCGGACCTGCTTTCACCGAGGCCGAGTTCCAGACGAACCGCGCGTGGATCAAGCAGCAGTTGAAGCGCGAACTCTACATTACCGGATTCAGCTTCGAGCAGTCCCAGCGCGTCGCGCTCGAACAGGACCCGGAGGTCGCGCGCGCGATGGAGTCGATGCCCAAGGCCGTCGCGCTGTTTGAGACCGCGCAGAAGTTGATCGTGCAGCGGACGAATCAGCAAAAGGGATTGGCGCGGTAAGGCTGCCCTGCTTTGCTCTGCTCTGCGGGGCAGGCATTTCTGCCTGCAGCCGGCTTCGCGGTGGACCCGCGATGTTGAGCTAGCACAACAGCCGCCTAAGAAGGCGGCTGCAGTCAAAAATGGCTGCCCCACTATGCTGCACCGCTACTTGGGCAGCGCTTTGGCTAGCCAGCGCGACATCACCGATGCTATGTTCTGGTTGTTTTTCTCCAGCATCATCATGTGGCCGTTGCCGTGGATGCCTTGGTCGGCGAGTTTGACCCACGTGGGATGCACGCCGGCTTGCTCCAGATACTTCACCGTGCAGTGGTCGTAGGGCGCGTGATAGGAGGCTTCCGCGGTCAGGATCAGAATCGGCATCTTCTGCAGATTCGGCAGTTGGCGCGCGGGCGCGCGTTGCGCCCAGCAGCGGCTTAAGCCCGGGCCGTCGGCCTTTTCCTGGCGCACGATCGCTAGATCGGAAGCCTTCTCCGCGTGCGGCGAATACTTCAAAGCAACGGCAGTGGGACCCCAGGGCCGATCCATCTCCGCGGCGTCCCGGAACCAATCCGGCTCTCCCGTGTTCTCGACATTGAAGAACGGCGGGCCGTTGGGCTCGACCGCGATGATGGCCTTCACCAGGTCCGGCTGCGCGTCGGCGACCGGCCAGGCGAAGGCGCCGGATTGCGAGTGAGTCAGAAGAATCGCCGGCCCGATTTTCTTGAGCAAGTCCACGATGGCGTCGCGATTCAACTCCTGTTGTAGCGTGAAGTCGGCGATCCCGGGAACCTGCGAAGCGTAGAACTGTTGGAACACCGGATCGTCGGCCGTCGCTGGCCCCGGCCATTGGGTGTGGAGGTGGGCTTGCGGCCACAAGTTGTAACGCTCGGGCGCGGCAAAACGCTGTAGCGTGTTTTGGAAGTTGACCGCGCTCGGGGCCCCGTAACGCTCGGCCTGATACGCGGCCCGGCCTCGTCCGGGCTGGTCGACCACATAGACGGCGTAACCATCGCGCAGGAAAAATTGCGCCCAGCCCTCGCGGCCGTCGGGAGTTCCGGTGAAGTTGGTGCCGGTCTGGCCGCCGCCGTGAACCATGACGATCGGCAACGGATGGGTCCGCCGCGCGGGGACTTGAAACTCGGCGTAGAGCTGCCCGGACATCACTTGCGCGTTAGCGCGCTCCTTGCTCGCGGAAAACGTCCCGCCGGCGAACACGTAGCCTTGTTGGGCGATCACCAGGGGCGCAGGCGGTTTGGGTTGAGACCCGGCCAGCAGTGCCAGCACCAGGGCGGCCAAGACCACAAATGTGTTTCGGATTCTCATAGGTGAATGGCCCTACGATATCACGAGCGTCGAGAGTGTTATGTTCGGTTCATGACCCGGTTCATGACTCTGCTCATCGCGGCGGTTTTCGGTATGGCGTCCCTGCTGGTGGCGCAGCCCAAGCAGGCTCCGCCGAAGCCTGTCCAGGCGCAGTCTGCCTCGACCATCAACGCGACCACCGCCGCCGATGGTTGGCAAACTATCGATATCCGCAACGTGGCTTACGAAGTCACCAACAGCCACATCCCCGGCCGGCCCGCCGATGAGCGGTTGCTGCTGCGCAAGACCACGCACTCCAAGGAAGTCGTCGGCGACATCGGCGTCGACGCGGCGGTCACGCTCGAAGCCTGGCGCTTCGGCGACGATCCCCGCGGCAAGCCGTTGTACACCCTGACCGCGACCGGAACCGAAGGCCACACGCTCGACAGCGCCATCTTCGTCGTTTCGCGCGGCACCGAAGAGGTGGACTGGTGGTCGGTGTACAAGCTGGGAAACGGCCAGCGTCTCTTCGATACGTACGTGCCGCTGGTGAGCTTCTCGATTTCGCGCGAGACCGTCGCCACGCGCTACGTGGGGCTGGAGGTCCCACCCGACGACACCAAAGACGCCCGCTTGAAGCAGCCCAACGTCATCGCGGTGCTGACCTACGCCAAGGACGATCGCGTGATCCGGGAGGCGCTGCTCACCTCCGACGACCCCAAACAGGCCGTGCTCCTGCGATCCTTCGCCGACGTCACGAGGACGCTGGTGATGCAGGAAGGGAAGTCCACGCAGGCGCTGCGGCTGTCCTTCCGGGAAGACTCACCGTCGTCCACGCCCCAGGAGGCCGTCATTCCGGTGGCGGGAGACGATCTCGATCTGGCGCATGCGCAGCTGCCGGCGCGGTTGCATGTGAGCGCCTGGAAAAGATAGGGGGCCGGCTCGCGCATCGACGGGCGGGTTCAACAACCCGCCGCAGGCTGGCAGCCTGCCCCACATAGCTGGAGTGTTATCCTCGGTTCGAGACTGACTTGGCGATGCGGATACGCACAGCCCTGGGATGGATCGCCGGCGCCGCCGTAGTGGCGGGTTCCCTGTTTGCGTTCCAGCGGCCGTTTCGCGAATACCCGGCCATCGAGTACAACGACTTCCCGCTGCCCTCCGACGCCAACGAAAAGGCCGAATTCGCCTTCGGGCGTCTGATGTACCCGCCCGCGCCCAGCGCCCGCTTCGACTACAGTGGGCCTCGCGGCTGGGACAAGGGCATGTCCAGTTGGACCCAGGACTATCCTCGCGCCGACCGCCACTTTTTGGAAGCCCTGCGGCGTCTGACGCGCATTCACACACGCTCGGTCGAGCAGCCTGTGAATTTGAACGACGAAGACGACGTCTACAATTGGCCCTGGCTCTACGCGGTGCGGCCCGGCGAATGGAAACTCACCGACGAGCAGGCCGCCAAGATGCGCGACTACCTGGAACGCGGCGGCTTCTTTATGGCCGACGATTTCTGGGGCACCTTCGAGTGGCAGGTGTTCATGGCCAGCATGTCCAAAGTGTTCCCCGACCGGCAGCCAGTGGACCTGGACAACGCCGAGCCCCTGTTACCACATCGTCTACGATCTGGATGATCGCTACCAGGTTCCCGGCGCGTGGGGCCTGTACGGGCGCGGATATCAAAATGACGGCAGCGTGCCATACTGGCGCGGCATCTACGACGACAAGCACCGTCTGATGGTGGCGATCGTGGTGAATTCGGATCTGGGCGATTCCTGGGAGTGGGCCGACTCGCCGCAGTATCCGGAACGTTACTCGGCGCTGGGGATTCGCATCGGCGTGAATTATGTGACGTACGCGATGACGCATTAGTTCTGTCTCGACGACGTTTGGCACGCGCGAGCGAGCGCACCGATCTCGCACACAGTCACGCGCCGCAGTGTTTCTCCTTGCTGTATTTCTCCGTGCTGTGTTTCTCCGTCTCGTTTCTCTTTTGCAAAAAGGGCCCTTATAGCCGCGGTCATCTGACCCGGTCCGCGGCCGGGATCTACCGTTGTTAACGCAGAGTAGACAACTGCATTGCATGTCGCTTGGCAGTAACGCGCCCACCGCTCGACCAGACGCAAGAGGAGAATCTAGAATCCTCACGCTGGTAGCTGCCGCCCCAATGGGTGGACCGCAGCACTTACCGCAAATCTCAAGATACACGGCGGCGCAAAGGATTCACGGCCGCACGAGCGCCAAGTCGCTGAAGACAGGGCGGAACGACGCGCGAAATGTTTTGTGACCGGCCGGTGCCGCTGCCGGAAACCGGGATTGCGCCCGTTCCGGCAGCGCCGCTGAGAACCCGCGGCGGCGTGTCGCTTATTTCAACGTTGCAAGAAAGGCGCGCATTTCGCGGAGCACATCCGCCTCGTTCGAAAGGAAGACGTAGTGATTTGCGAAGGGCAGTCGGATGACGCGGGTGTTTGCTACGCCCTCTTCAAACGCCTTCGCCTGCTTCTCTGCCCAGACCGTCTCCCTGGCGGCAAAAGCCTCCGCTGCCGTGCGCACGGCAGGATCCTCATTGTTCCGGAGCCAGGGCCCCAGGTCGTGGGGGATCGCATAGATGGCGAGCGCAGGCACAGGGATATCGGTGTACTTCTTCTCACCTCTTTGAATCGCCTGCGGAACCCTCGGAGGCGTGCTGGATTTCCCTACGCGTCCGTCTGGGGAGGAAACCGCAATCTGGTGGAACTCTGCTTCCGGAAAGGTTACGCCGTTGTTCCGCTTGTACCAGGCTCGCATCGCCATGAAGCTCGCCAGGTCGGCTGCACTTGGCCCTGGAGGTCGCGGTGGCGTGTCTTTTTGCAGTTCCTCGATGGTTGTTCCTTTGCCGTTGTCGAATGCGTACTGATAACCGGCATCGAGATAGACCAGCCCCGCGACGCGATCGGGATGGCGAGAGGCGACCGAGCTCAACTCCTCACCGCCGAGAGAGTGTCCAATGAGCACCGGCTTCATGAGTTTGAGCGCATCGAGGACGGCCAGCACGTCGTCCCCCAACCGATTGGCGTCGTAAGCGGAATCGGGAATACTGGACGCGCCGTACCCGCGCCGGGTGATGCCGTATACGTGAAAGTCGCCGGTGAGTTCAAGAGCGAACTCGTCGAAAACGTGGGCCGTGTTTTCCGAGCCCAGGCAGGAACACCATGGGCCGCCCGGAGCCGCCCCAATCGAGCACCTCCAACCGGACGTTTTCGTCCACGGTTACGAACTGGACTTGGTGCGGAGACGGGTCGCGCCAAACGGCGGATTCTTGCGCACGGGTGAGAACCGACACGGTGAGCAGAACAACGGCGCTTAACCAACGGCGATTGAACATCGCATCCCTCCGATAAGATCGGGCCGAAGTCAATATAACAAATTGTTCGCGTCAGTATTTAGAGGAGGCGACCTTGAGACTCCGCCGAGATTATTTGTAAATCTCGGATCGATGGCCTACGGCGATAATTTCGAGCCCGCCGTCGATCGGACGGAAGATCACTCGGTAATCGCCCACGCGCAGCCGGTAGTATCCGAGCCACTCGCCTCTTAGCGACTCTACGTCACCCGTTCGGGACTCTCCAAGCCGGGTGATCGCTTCCAGGATTCGCAACGCTTCCGGTCGATTAATGACGCGAAAGCCTTCGCTTCCAGCGTAAATGGAAAGCGCAAAAACTAATCCTTGCCAAGTAGTTTCTCAACCATCTCGTCGCAGTCGTGGCAGGTGATGGTCTCGCCAGTCCCGGCTTGGGCTATTCCCCGGCGAATCGAATTGGCGAACTCCGTCCCTATTGGCTCCTGGGAAAGGAACAGCAGAAACCGCTGGGCTACGGCGATCTCGTCGTCCGGAAGCCGCTCAATCAGATCGTGAAGTTGCTCGCGCGTGGGGGACATCAGGATTGGTCTCCACCCACAGTTTAGCTCCCCGGCTTAACTCCTCGCGTGGGGCCGCGCGAAATCCAGCAGCTCTTGCTTCGGCACGCCCGGCTCAAAGCAGCGGCGGCAGCGGGCCTCGTACATTCCGGCGGCTCCCACCACGATCAGGTCGCTCGATTCCACCAGCCGCTGGGTGTGTTTGGCGGGATTGCCGCAACGCATGCAGATGGCCAGCATCTTGGTGATCGACTCCGCCACGCACAACAGTTCCGGCATGGGAGTGAACGGGCGGCCCAGGTAATCGGTGTCCAGGCCGGCGATGATCACCTGCTTGCCGGTATCGGCTAACTGCTGCGCCACCTCCACCAGATCGGCGCCGAAGAAATTCGATTCATCGATCCCGATCACCTGCGTGCGCCAGTCCATTTTGGCGAGGATTTCCTGGGCCGATTCCACGGGGTCCGACTTGAGGCGCTGGTCGCTGTGAGAGACGATTTCGTCGTGCGCGTAGCGGTCGTCGAGGACGGGCTTGAACACCTGCACGCGCTTGCGGGCGATGCGGGCGCGGCGGAGACGGCGGATCAGTTCCTCGCTCTTGCCGGAGAACATGGGTCCGCAGACGATTTCGATCCAACCTATGTGGCCGGTGACGATATCCATGGAACCGATCAGAATAGCATGCGGTCCTGTGGGGCAGCCTTTCAGGCTGCGGACCCGCCTTCCGGGTCCAGCCGGCCAGAAGGCCGGCTTGCGGGCAGGATTGCCCGCCCCACATAGACGACATAATGAAATGTGAGCACGCCCTCGCGTCATATCGAAGTACACGGACACCGCGGAGCGCGGGCGCGGTACTCGGAGAATACTCTGCCCGGCTTCGAGTACGCGATCGCGGTGGGAGTGGACGCGATCGAACTGGACGTTGCGGTCACCCGCGACAACGTGGTGGTGGTGTCTCACGATCCGGTGCTCGAAGGGCCGCTTTGCACGGGACCCGCGAAACCCACGGGACCCTCGGCGCGCGCGGTGATCCGCGGCTCGACGTTCGCGGAGTTGCGCCAATGGGACTGCGGCTCGGTGCGGCATCCCGATTTCGCACAACAGCGGACGTGTCCGGGCGCGCGCGTTCCTTCGCTCGATGAGGTGTTCGCGCTGGCGCCCCGGGGCGGGTTTCGCTTCAATGTCGAGATCAAGAGCTTCCCGGATCGCCCCGATCTCGCGCCCGAGCCGGATGAATTTGCGCGGCTGGTGTGGGACGCGATCCGTAACCGCCGGCAGGAGGAGCGGACGATCGTGCAATCCTTCGACGTTCGCGTGCTGCGCGCGATGAAGAGGCTCGCGCCGGAAATCGCGCTGGCGGCGTTGTTCGAAGAAGATCTGGACTTCGTTGAGGCCGCGCAACTCGCGCAAGCTGGAACCGCCGCGCCGGAGCACCGGTGGGTCACCACGGACAAAGTGCGTAGCGCCCATGCGGCGGGCATCCGCGTGGTCCCGTGGACGGCGAACCAGCCAGAGGATTGGGAGCGCCTTGCCGACGCTGAGGTGGACGGCATCATCACCGACGATCCGGAGGCATTAATCGCATTTTTTCGTGTGCCGGAGCGCGCTCCTGTGGGGTTATAATCTCCCTGTGGGAGGATAATGAGCAAAGAAGATAGCATTGAAGTCACTGGAACTGTAGTCGAAAAATTCCCCAGCGGCCTGTTCAGCGTTCAGTTGGATCAGGACCGCACCGTTCTGGCCCATCTGGCCGGCAAGTTGCGCCGCAACCGCATCCGCGTACTGGCGGGCGACCGCGTCACCTTGGAGTTGTCACCGTACGACCTCACCAAAGGGCGCATCACATACCGGCATAAGTAGTGATCTGCCGCTTTAACAACGCCTTAGCTTCCTAGCGGACGCAAGCAGCGCCCCGGGTGGGTGCATAATCGGTCCGAAGGGAGATCGGCTTGCGCACACTAGACCATTTTCTGAGATAATATAGACCAGCTCTGGCGATCCGGCTGCAAGCAAGAGATGGCGAAGGCCTATTCTGACGATCTACGACGGAAGTTGTTGGAGGCGCATCAGCAGGGGGAAGAGAGCCTGGAAGAGT
>DATNJC010000144.1:0-23675 GCA_035604115.1 Bryobacteraceae bacterium
GAGCGCAGCGCCTCCGCGAATGGCTGCAAGCGCGGCCGCTGTTGGCCGCAGCCGCTTAATCTTCCAGAACCTTCCAGAATCGGCCTTCACCGCCTGCTCTGTTGGCGAAGCCATGCCCGTGCTCGGCCCACCCTACGACTCACAGGCGCAAACTTGCCTTCCCCTCGCATTCCCACCCCTCGCTTTGCCAGCCACCACCGGAAAATCGTTCTATCGACGGGCGCAGGTGATGACAGCGGTTCCCTACAGGCGGATTACGGGCCTACGGAAAGGATGGCCGCGTACTGCTTCCCTTCTTTCGTCTGATAAGTCATGGGGTTAGCCTGCCCCGGCGCGGGCAGCTTGGCCACCCACAACTCCTTACTGGTCTTTGGAATCGAAGGCCGGTTCAGAACTCCAATCGCGCTTGGAATGCAATCATCCGAGGCGAACTGTCTCCACCCAACCCGACGCCTAGCAGTCCCGTCGGCGGCGACGTTGGGTAGCTGAGCGCTCCGAATCCCGTCTGGGTGGAAGGCTTGCCTGGAATTCCCGCGTACCCGAAAACCGGTAAGCCGAAACTCGGGTGATTGAAGACGTTGAAGAATTGACCGTCGATGCGCAGCTTCACGTGTTCCGTTAACTGGAACCACTTGGACAGATACAGGTCGCTCCACACGAAATCCGGACCGCGCACCGCGTTGCGGCCGAGATTGCCGAACTGGCAATTCTTCGGACTGTCGCCACCCGCACAGGCTCCCGTGCTCGGATCGACCACCGACACAAACGCGTCCGGGTTGAGCCACTGGAGCGTTCCAGGTTGAGTCACGCCAGGGATGGGGTCGTGTTCGTAGAGCGGCACGCCGGGAACCACGCTGGCGTACTGCGGACCGCTGCCCTGAACGATGCCATTTCCGTTCGCGGAATACGCCGCGCTCAAAACCGAAAATGGCAGACCGCTATGAAAGAACACCGTGCCTGAGACCTGCCATCCGTTCAGTGCTCGGGCCAGCAAGCGATTACGGAATTTGATCGGCAACTGATAGACGTACTGAAGCGTGAAGTTCTGGCGCACGTCGTAATCGCACGGCCCGTACTGGCGGCCAAGCTCGCCCGGCAACGGCGAAAGAATGGCCCCCGCGGCGAAAGGCAGGAATCCGCCGTTCGAGACCGTGTCCATGCAGCGGCTCCACGTGTAGTTGGCCTGAACTTGAATGCCGTGTGCCAGCCGCTTATCCGCGGTTAACTGGAGACCGTTGTAGTGGCTGTTCGCGCCGGTACTCAATTGCGTCACTGGCCCGAAACGTGGATCGGCCGGCTGCCGGTAGGGGAACGGCGCGAAGCATCCGTTACAGACGGTCTGATACCCGTTGACCTGCGTCTCGTAAGGCTGGTTCACCGCGCGAGTGCCGACATACTGAGCCCGCAGATTCAGCGCACTGCCGATTTGGTGCTCCACGGCGAAGCTCCACTGCATGAAGTACGGCGCGTGCAGCTTGCCATCCGGAACCGCAGTGATCGAAATCGGCGGAAGGCAGGAGTTCGGGTTCGCCAAGGTGGACGCGCAGGAAAGCTGGCCTTGGGCGAACCCGGAGTTGAACCGCTGATTCGCCGCCGCTGTCGCATCGATAGCGCTGTTCGAGACTCCCGGTGCAATTGCCACTCCCCCTGCCGTTCCCAGTAATCCACCCTGAAAGGTCTTCGAATACGGAGGATTCGTCCCCACCGTATCGACGACGCTGCCCGGCAAGATATCGCTAAAGAGACCGAACCCGCTGCGCAGCACTGTGTGCGGCGCTATCTGCCACGCAACGGCGGTTCTGGGCTGAAGGATCGCGGCGGGCGTAGCGGCGAAAATCGTCCCCTGCTGCGTCTGGATGATTTGGCTCAGTGGCTGATTCACGTCGTGGGAAATGGAAACGAACGACCCGGCGAGGCGCGCCACGGCGTTATGCGGATTCAGCGGATTCGAGTTGTACGTGTCGCGGATACCGAAGGTCCACGTGAGGGTCCGCGTGACCTTCCAGGTGTCCTGCGCATAGAAGTCCAGATTGAGGAAGTTGTAGGGCTGCGAATTGGCCAGCGGGAAGGTTTCCGAAGCCGTCGATGCCACGCCGTAGATGAATTGCGGCAAGGTCGCGTAGGTGACCAGCGGGACCGTGCCTTCGCCGAAGTCGAAATCGTTCAGGCGGAAGATCCGGCTGTTCGTTCCAAACCGCAATTCATGCGCGCCGGCCGTCCAGGCGAGGTTGTCATTGATGAAGAAGCGCGACGCGCGACGCCCCTGGACCCACGTATTGTCGAGCCCTCCCAGCGTAGTGAACGGCGCGTTGGCACCGCTGCCCTGGAGGACGATGGGAAACGCCGTCAGCGTCTTCTGCAGATCGGCTGGCCCGAACAGGCTTTCATACCACGAGAACGCTGGATTGAAGTAATTCACCAAATGCCCGGAGAACACGTGCGTGTAGCCCGATGCGAAGGAGTACAGCGGCTGCGAAGAAATGGCGTTGAACAGCGGATTGATCGGATCGGTGTAAGCCGCCTGAAGTCCGGTGTCGGACTGAAACCGGAACCAGGCCATGTTATTCGAGTTGATGTTGTAATCGACACGCCCCGTTTGCACCTGCTCGCGATCGTCGCTCGAATGCGAAATACTCTGGCGGTTCGCGCACCCGTTTCCATTGGGAGGATTCCCTCCGGCGGCGCTCCCGTCGCTGTTGAATGGACAGCCCAGAACCGCGAGCGGCGTCCCCGCGGTATTGCCATACAGGGCAAAGAGCTTCTGGTAGAAGGGCACCAGTTGGGGCGCTGGTTGATAAACGGATCCGGTGATGGAGTCCCCACCCCCGCGCGGCAATTGCTCCAGAACATAGTTCTGAAACGCCGGCGTCGGCACGGTCGTAGGAGTAACAATGGGAAGCGCAATCCGAATCCATTCGGAATCGAAAAAGAAGAACAGCTTGTCGTGGACGACCGGGCCTCCGAGACTTCCCCCGAAGTGATTCACAGTGGAGCGCGGCTTGTGGTTTCCCGCCGTGGCGTTGGTAAAGAAGTCGGCGGCATTGAACTTTGAGCCGTTCCACAACTCGTACAAATTTCCATGAAACCGGTTCGTGCCGGACTTCGTGACGTAGTTGACCTGAGCGGCGCCGTACCGGCCCTGATCGACCGCGTACGAGACGGTGTTGACGGTCATCTCCGCGATCGAATTCAATCCCAGCACCAGATTGGTCGACAGGCCGCTGTTCAGGTTGGTCAGCGGATCGTTGGTCTCCAGGCCATCCACGATGTAGCCGTTCGAAAGCGACGGCAGGCCATTGAACTGCACATTGCCATAGCCGTTGGTCCCGCCGACGAAGTCGTTGCCGCTCCCGGCGGTGTTGATGAGAGCGCCAGCGGCAAATTGGAGCGGATAGGTCATATCGCCTCCGGGATTTGGAAGATTCTCGATGGCTTGGGCCGTCAGGGTCATTGAGGTGTTGGGGTTCTCCGGGTTGACTAGCGGCGACGCCTGCTCCTGGACCACGATGGTTTCACTCGCGGACGCGACGTTGAGCTGGAAGTCGGCAGTTTGCTTTTGCCCTAGTCCAGCGGATACGGAGTTATTTTGCCGTGCTTCAAAGCGGTCCGCTTCCGCTCGGACCGAGTATGTGCCAGGCTTCAGTTGAGGAAAACTATACCGCCCGGAGGCGTCCGTTTTCACGGATCGTTTCAGGCCGTTCTCTACATTTGTGACGGTGACGGTCGCGCCGGGGATCGCCCCTCCCGTCTGATCGGCGACCGAACCGTCGATCGCACTCGTGGTCTCGCCCTGAGCCAGCACCGGAATATGCAGCGCCAGATCGAACACCACGCATGCCAGGAGTCCCAGCAGGAACCTCAGACCGCAAGTCGCGGGCTTGGACATAATTAACTATAGCTTACAAAGCTTAAGTAACCCTAGTTTACATCGTGTTTGCGAAGGAATGTTCAAGGACGTTTGAACCAGTGCCACGGAAGCGCGAAAACGTTGAGTTTGGCCCCCGACACGAATCGCCACATACTGCTTCCCGTTCTTCGCCTGATACGTCATGGGGTTGGCCTGCCCCAACGCCGGCAGCTTGGCCACCCACAACTCCTTACTGGTCTTGGAATCGAGCGCTCGGAACCGCGCGTCGCTGGTCGACCCGAAGAGAAGCTCGAATGGCCCGGCCCGCGGTACGCATCACCGCAAGGATCATTTCAGCTACGCTAAATTCTTATGGCAGTTCCGTTACGAGTGCCGGTGGCGCCCGAACTCTCCATTCGAACCCCGGATGGAAGAACGCAGTCGATCCTCCTCGATCAGCCCCGCTATGGGGTTGGCCGTCTCGCGACCAACGAGCTGGCTTTCCAGAGTATGGACGGGTTGTCGCGCGACCATCTGGCTCTCGAACGGCAAGGCGCTGAGTGGATGGTCCGCGATCTCGGAAGCACCAATGGAACATTCGTCAACGGCAAACGCATCGAAGCGCCCACGCGGCTTCACCCGGATGATCGAATTACCGCGGGACAGTTGACGCTGGTTTTCAAAGAGGCGGCTGTACCCCAGCCGCAGGATGTCGTCTTTGTGGAAAGCTCCCCCGATCTGGAGGCGCTGACGACCACCGCCACGTTGCACGCGGCACTCGAGGGAGAGCAGGGAGTCGGCGGCGACCGGCACATGCAGGCGCTCATCCGCGCCGGGCGCGAGCTCGCCGGACGCATGCCGCTCGAAAACCTCTTCGAACTGATCCTGAACCTGTCGGTGGAAACGGTGGGCGCCTCCCGCGGCGCTCTCATGATTCTTGAAAACGGCGAGCTGCAGGTCCGTGCGACCTTGGGCGCCGGGTTGCGCATCAGTTCCAGCGTTCGCGACATGGTGCTCAAGGAAAGGCGTTCCCTGTTGGTCCGCGACGCCCTGACAGATCGGGCTTTTTCCGGGCGGGAAAGCATCGTTCAGCAGCAAATCCGCAGCATTCTCGCCGTGCCCCTGCAGACCGAGGAACGCGTCATCGGCCTGGTCTATCTGGATTCCCCGTTCCTGGTTCACGAATTCAAGAACGAGGATCTCAACCTCCTCACAGTCATGGCCAACATCGCCGCGATACGCATCGAGCACGCCCGGCTCGCCCAGATCGAACAGGCGGAGAAAATCCGGGCCCAGGAACTGGAGCACGCCGCGCTGATCCAGAGATCCATCTTGCCCAGCCAGTTTCCGGCCTTCCCCCATCGCACGGAATTCGAGTTGCACGCGGCCATGGTTCCCGCCAAGGAAGTCGGCGGCGATCTCTTCGACTTCTTCCTGCTCGACGACGATCACCTGGGCTTTGTCATTGGGGATGTGAGCGGGAAAGGCGTGCCGGCGGCGCTGTTCATGGCGGTCAGCCGGACTTTGCTGCGCGCCACCGCCCGCCATGAACCTTCGCCGGGACAATGCTTCGCGCACGTGAACGAAACTTTGATGGACCAAAACGTGTCGTCGATGTTCGTGACGATGCTTTACGGCGTTCTCGACCTCCGTTCGGGCCAGCTTCAATTCGCCAACGCGGGCCACAATCCCGCTTACGTGTTTTCGGCGGATGGCGCCCTGCGGGCGCTCACGGGAAAAAGTGGACCCATGTTGGGAATCTTTGGAGCACACCAGTACCGCACCCTCACCGATTGCATAAAGCCGGGCGAAACCATCCTCCTGTACACCGACGGAGTCACGGAAGCGCGGAGCAAGCTGGGTGAGTTTTACGGCGACGAGCGGCTCCAGAAGTTCATCCTGGACCACGCGGGCGAAGACGCTGTCGAACTAACGCGGAATTTGCAGGGGGCGGTCCAGGAGTTTTCGGCGGGAACGCCGCAGTTCGACGACATCACCGTGCTGGCATTGCGCTACTCTTCCGGCTAACAATCACCCGCCCAAGCGCGCATTGCCTGCGCCGCGCAGGTCCAAGCCGGCGTTAACCCGAGGAACCATCGATGAACCACACACCGGCTTTCCACGGCGGTAAATCCTTCGAAGCGATCGGTGAGGATTTCCGGCAGCTCGATCGCGCGGCGCAAGTGATCAACGCGGACGTCCTCGACGCCTGGTTCGATCCGTCGCCGTGTGTTCTATCGAAAATCCGCCATTACTTGCCCTTCTTGATCCGCACCTCGCCGCCGGTTTATTCGGGCGGACTCGTCGCCGCCATCGCCCGCGCCCGGGACATGCCCGCGAACTGCATTCTGACCGGTGCTGGTTCCTCGGATCTGATCTTCACCTGTCTTCCCCGGCTGACTCCCCGCCCCCGCAATGTCATGATCCTCGACCCGATGTATGGCGAATATCGCCACCTGATCGAAACCGTCATGGGCGGCCAGATCCTCCGCTTCGACCTGCACAAAGAAGAGGATTTCCGCATCGATACGGATCGCTTGATCGCGTCCGTGCGAAGACACCGGCCCAACCTGCTCGTAATCGTGAATCCTAACAGCCCCAGCGGCCAGTATTGGCCCCGGCGCGACGTGGTCCGGCTACTCGATTCGATTCCCTCTTCGACACAGATTGTGATCGACGAGACCTATATCGAATACGCGGGCCGCGAGAATTCTCTCGAATCGGAAGCCAGCAGGCGGCCCGGGCTCCTCGTGCTGAAGTCGATGTCGAAAACCTACGCGCTCAGCGGAATGCGGGTCGGCTACTTGGTGGGAGTTCCCTCAACCGTGCGCGATTTATCCAAATGGATTCCTCCCTGGGCCGTGAGTCTGCCCGCCCAAGTAGCGGCTGTCGAAGCACTGGGCGATGAAGCGTATTACGAGGCAAAATACCGCGAGACCCACTTGCTGCGCGAAAAACTCGTGCGCAACCTGCGACGGAATCCGCACATCACTACCTATCCTTCAACGACGAACTTCGTCTCCGTGGAAACGCGGACCAGCGCTCAGCGTATTCTCGAACGAATGCGGGAATCCAACGTATTTGTCCGTAACTGTGACTCGATGGGAGAGCGCTTCGCCGACCGGTTCTTACGCATCGCCGTGAAAAGCCGTACCGAGAACTCCTGCATTGCGGATGCGTTGTTCGATGCATGTTGATTCACGTGCATTCATGGCTAAAAAGCAACCTTCCGCCAAAGGCCGCGGTGTATTCACAAATCGCGCCCGATCTCTATCTCCTTACGCCTCTGTCCCTTGCCGTTTCCGGCCGCCCCGCAGCCGCACAAGCGGGGTGTATCTTTAAGCCGAGGAGATCGAGCGCTCGCCATCTGAGGGCCGATTCCACCGCGCACGCATCCATGGCTCGGCGTGCAACGTTTAAGCAGGATGGCCGTCGATAGCTCGACGCTAAACCAGTCCTTCTGCCGGTGAAGGTAAAACCTCGGCATGGGAGCTCCCAGATTTCTAAACTCCGCCACACAGGCGTCGGCCTGTGTTCGTACGGGGCCAGTGTGTCTGCACACTGACCGGCGGCTGAGTCTTAAGGGCGGACAGCGCCGGACGCCTTCAAACCCCCGCCTCCAGACTTCGCCGGCCCCGCGATTCTCACGACCCTGGCGCTGGGCGCTCTTGTATCCTGAAAGTTGCTGCTTTCTTCCTCCACCTATTTCGTTTTTCTGGGCGCGATCTTCCTCTTGTATTGGCCCCTGTCGCGCGTGCGTGCGCTGGCGCTGGCCACCCTGCTGTTCGCCAACTACTTCTTCTATGCGAAGTGGGATCTCGCCTACCTGGTGCTGATTCCAGCGGCCTCCAGTCTGGATTTCCTCGTCGGCCTGGGGCTGCAACGATACAAAAACCAAGCTGTGCGCCGGCTGCTGGTGGCCACCAGCATTCTAATGAACGTCGGGATGCTGGCGTTCTTCAAGTACATGCCGTTTTTCCTGGAAAACTGGTCGCACTGGACCGGCCGGCAAGCGCCCAAATGGAGTTGGACGCTGCCCGTCAGCCTGTCCTTCTACGTGTTCCAAGCGCTGACCTACACCATCGATTTGTACCGCCGCGACGCCAAGGGCACACAAAGTTATCTGGCGCATCTGGCTGCGGTGTCGTTCTTCCCCACCACCCTCGCTGGGCCGATCACGCGGGTGTCGTCGCTGATCGACCAAATGGAGAAGCGCAAGCCACTCGACCCCGCCGATGGAGGGCGGGCTCTGTTCCTGATCGGCATGGGGCTGGTGAAAAAGCTGCTAATCGCGGACTATCTGGCGAACAACCTGGTGAACCGCGTGTTCGACTTCCCGAACTTGTACACCGGTTCCGAAACGCTGATCGCAGTGTACTCATACACGTTGCAACTGTACTACGATTTTTCCGGCTACACCGATATTGCAATTGGCTCGGCTCTGCTGCTGGGAATCAAGCTGCCGGCGAACTTCAACCGTCCCTACGCCGCCGAAAACATCGCCGACTTCTGGCGGCGCTGGCACATCACGCTGTCCAACTGGCTGCGCGACTACCTGTACTTTTCGCTCGGCGGAGCGCGGTCCAAGTGGAGGCCCTATCCGAATCTGTTGATCACCATGGTGATCGGCGGGCTATGGCACGGCGCGAGTTGGAACTTCGTGCTGTGGGGAGCGATCCACGGCGGCGGGCTGGCGCTGGTGCGGCTGTGGCAGAGCTGGCGCGGGAACGCCAAGGCGACGGGTTTCTGGCGCTACGCCAACATCGTGGTGACCTTCCATTTCGTGGCCTTCGCATGGATTTTTTTCCGCGCGCCGAGCTTTGAGCTGGCCTCCGCGATCCTGGGGCGGATCGGCTCGCACACGGTTTCGTTCGCGAATGTTTCGGCGGGCTTGTGGCTGATTCTGGCCATCGCTCTGCTGGCGCATTACATTCCGAAGAAATGGTATGACCTGAGTGTGAATCTATACGTCAGGGCTCCGTTCTACGCGCAGGCCGTAGCGCTGGCCGGGCTGGTGATCGGCTTGCAATACGTGGCGCAGACGGGAGCGGCGCCGTTTATTTATACGAAGTTCTGATGAAGATGCTCTGATGCCGTGGAAAACCATACTTGCGGTGTTCACCTTCGTGGGGCTGATGCTGGCGCCCCAGTTCGCACCGCAGCTCAAAAGCCTGAAGGCGTTCGATCCGCATCACATTCCCGCGGTGTGGGACCTCCCCGTCCCGCGGACCGCGGCCGACACCGGTCCCGATGTATCCGAGTTGCGGGCCCGCCGGCTGGAGGTGATGGCTCCGCACAATCTGGTGGACCCCAAGCACGAGCTGGATCATTTCTACGCCGCGCTGCTGAAGGGCGAGGGGGTGCGCGTGGTGCACTACGGGGACTCGCCCACTACCGCCGATCTGATCACCGCCGACGTGCGGGCGATGCTCCAGCAGCAGTTCGGCGACGCGGGCACGGGGTTCGTGCTCATCGCTCGGCCGTGGGCCTGGTACAACCATCGCGGCGTGGAGATGGACGCCAAGGATTGGAAGATCGACGTGGCCGGAGCCACCGAGATCAAGGACGGGTTGCATGGGCTGGGCGGGGCGAGCTTCCGCGGCTCGACGGGGGCCGAGGCGGAGTGGACGCTAAAGGACGGGCGGCACCGTTTCGCGGAAGTTTCCTACCTGGCGCAGCCGGGCGGCGGGACGTTCTCGTTTGAAGCCGACGGCAAAGAGATCGGCGCAGGTGACACCAGCGCCGAGACATCAGGGCCTGCATATGTTTCGTTCGATCTGCCCGCCGGTTCGAAAAAGTTCGCGCTGAAAGTGACTCAGGGCTCGGTGCGGCTGTATGGAGTCGAATTCCGCAAGCCCGGACCGGGCGTGCTTTACAGCAGCCTGGGCGTGAACGGAGCCAATGTGACGCTGCTCTCGCGGGCCTTCAACGGCCCGCATTGGGCGGCTCAGTTACGGCACTACAAGCCGGACCTGGTAGTGTTAGCGTACGGGACCAACGAAAGCGGCTATCCGCAGTTCGTCGATTCGACCTGGGGTCCGGAGCTGAAGAACGTCGTGAAGCGAGTGCGCGCGGCCCTGCCGGACGCTGCGATATTGTTGATGAGTCCCATGGACCGCGGCGAGCTAAAGGACAGCGGCGAGATCGAGACGGTGCGCGCGCTGCCGCACCTGGTGGAGATCGAGGGGCGGATCGCGGCGGAGACCGGCGCGGCGTTCTTCAATACATTTCAGGCCATGGGCGGCGACGGCACCATGGCGCGCTGGTATGCGGCCGAGCCCCGGCTGGTGGGCGCCGACTACATCCATCCGATGCCCCAGGGTGCGAAGATTGTAGGGGAGCTCTTGTATCGGGCCCTCCGGGACGGGTATAACGAATATAAGATCCGTGAGTTGAAAGAGAGAATGGCTCGGGCGGGCGAGCCGCAGGTTACCGGTGTGCAGATTTCCGGGGATCCGGCCCCGGCGCAAAATGCTAGCGGACACGCGCCCTGAACGACGCGTTCCTGAATCGCGATACTGAATTGTGACTCGTGTGCTCAAGATCGGCGCTCTGGTGGTCGCGGCGGCCGCGCTATTGCTGGCGCTGGAACCCTCGACGACCAGTCCGGCCGGGTCGGCCAATGCCTCGGCGAAGAAGGCTGCGGCGAAGAAGAAGTCCGCGACCAAGCCGAAGAAGTATCTGTCGAGTAGCGGCGGGCCGAAGGCGTCCACCGGGAAATCTGCTTCCTCCGCCAAAGCGACTACAGCCAAGGCGACCGTAGCCAAGACGCCAGCAAAGCCAACCCCTGCCAGAACCGGGACTCCGCCTAGCTCTGCGGCCAAGTCTATTCCGCAAGGAAAGCCGGCGGCTCCTCCGAGTAAGGCCAGCCCGAGTGCTGCGCCGCAAACTCCGGCGATCACCGCTTCCGTAGCGCCGGCGACCGTCGAATCGGTGAAAACCAGCACCAGTAGAGCGAGCGTTCGCGCTACGCCGGCCAGCGCCAGGATCACTCGCGTGGCAGCGCACGACACGGTTTTCGAGAACGTCGCCACTGCCGCCGATCTTCCCGTGGAAAACGCCGCGGCGCTGATCCCGTTCTTCGAGCAGCTCTACCGCCATCAAAAAGGCGAGATGCCGGGACCGCTGCGCATCCTGCATTACGGCGACTCGCACACCGCGGCCGACGAATGGACCGGCGAGCTGCGCAGCCGTTTTCAGGAACGCTTCGGCGACGGCGGCAGCGGATACTCGTTCGCGGGGCGCCCCTGGAACGGCTACCGGCATGAGGATGTGCGCTCCGGTTCCACCCGCGGATGGCACACCGACGGGCTGGTGGGCCGAACGGGGGATGGTATTTACGGGCTGGGCGGCGTCAGCATGACGGTGAAGGCTCCGCACGAAGCCGTGTATCTTGAAGCGGACTGTTCGGCGTTCGAGCTGTATTACTATCAGCAGCCCGGCGGCGGATCGCTGGAGCTGTACGACAACAGCATGCCGGTGGATCGCGTTTCGACGGACGGGGAAGCGAGCGCGGGTTACTATCGTTTCGAGACCGTTCCGGGGCCGCATAAATTCGAGCTGGAAACGCTGGACCACGCGCCGGTGCGGTTGTTCGGCTGGGTCGCCGAGAATCCGACGGGCGTGACCTACGAGCCGCTGGGGATCAACGGCGCGTCGGCCTCGATCGTGTTTGGTTGGGATGAAGCCACGCTGAAGTCCAATATCGAGCGGCGCGCCCCCGCGCTGATCGTGCTGGCGTATGGGACCAACGAGGCCGGGCATAAAGACACCACGCTCGAATCGTATCGCGAGATGTTTTCGCAGTTGATCGCGCGGTTCCGCGAGGCGGCGCCAACGGCGACCATCCTGGTGATCGGTCCGCCCGACCGCTACGTCCGCACGCGCAAGGGTTGGCAGGTGCTGGACGGGATCGACACGGTGGTCGAGGCCGAGCGGGAAGCGGCGCTGGCCAACGGGTGTCCGTTCTGGGATCTGCGGGCCAAGATGGGCGGCAAGGGGTCCATGCAGCAGTGGATCAATGCGGGCATGGCGCAGTCGGATCACGTGCACTTTACCGCGCCCGGCTACAAGCTGCTGGGCGACGCAGTGTTCCGCGACGTGATGAGCCAGTACGAAGTGTTTGTGAAGGCGCGCGCCGACATCATCGCCCGGCAGGGAGCCCAGCCGGCCCACAGCCCGGCGGCGGAAGAGGCAGCCCGGGCGGACGACGTCCCGGCGGTGATCGGAGCCGCAAAAACTGCGCGACCAGTGACCGGAGTGGCACACTGAGCGCAACACACTGGGCGCAATAAGAAGGTGGCAAGCACTGGCCCTCGAGAACCCGAACCCGGAATCCACGAAGGCGGCGGAGTTCTACTGTCCCACTTGCGCGGAGGCCGTAGCGGATCCGCTGGTGTGTGGCGATTGCACTTCGCTGATTTGCCGGCGCTGCGGCACCCCGCTCGAGCAGATCGACGAGCTGGGAATCGGCTGACGCTGCGCGCGCTGGCGCTGGTGGTCGTCCTGGCGATCGCCGGTGTACCGCGCGCGTGGGGCGCATCCGAGCAGCCGCCTTCGGGATACGCCTACGTGGGACCAGCGACACTCAATCTGCGCAAAGACCTGGGCCCGCGAGCGCCTACGGTGGCTTCGGCGAAACACGGGGACCGGCTGGAGGTGCTGGAGACGCGCCGCCGCTTCGTCCGCGTCCGCACCGCGGATAAGATGGAGGGCTGGGCCGATGGCAATCTGCTGGTGACGCAGCAGCAGATGGACGATCTGAACGCGCTGGCGAAGAAGGCCGCGGAACTTCCGTCGCAGGGGACTGGCACGGTGTATGACACGCTGAACATGCACACCCAGCCGAACCGCGACGCGCCCAGCTTCTACCAAATCGCGGAGGGCGCCAGCTTGGAAGTGGTGGACCATCGTCTGACACTGCACGGTCCGGCGAAACAGACAACGGTTTCGGTGCGGCGCGTGTCCACGGCCACACCCAAGCGGCCCAAGGCTAAAGAATCCAAGACGGCGCCGGTTCTTCCCCTGCCGCCTCCGCCCGCGCCTCCCGCCAACTGGGAAGAACTGTCGCGTCCGAGCGCGTCGGATTTGCCGGGCTATGTGCCGCGGGTACAGAGCGCCGGATCGTCCAGCGCGGCCGCCGACGACTGGTTTCTGGTGCGCACCCGCGACGGGCGCGCCGGTTGGGTGCTGGCGCGCATGGTGTCCATGTCGATCCCCGACGACGTCGCCCAGTACGCCGAGGGCCATCGCATCACCGCCTACGTGTCGTTGGCCGACGTGCGGGACCAAACCAAGGGCGAGACCAAGCACGACTGGGTGTGGACCACCACGTCCACGAATCTTTCGCCCTACGATTTCGACAGCTTCCGTGTGTTCGTGTGGAGCACCCACCGGCACCACTACGAGACCGCGTTCATCGAGCGCAACGTCAAGGGCTTTTATCCCGTACAGACGCTGGGCCGTCCTGGAGAGGAAGAGCGATCCTTCTCCGTGGTGATCGAGGAAAAAGACGGGAAGCGCTACCAGCGCACCTACGCCTTCAGCGGATATCACGTGCGCCTGGTTTCCAAGGACCCGGTTGAGCCGCGCGCGCCGATGCCGGAAGTGCGGACCGCCCATAACTTCGACGACTCGCCCGCGCCGCCGGCCGCGGAGGTGTCGTGGGCGGAACGGTGGCGCGAGTGGCGGGAGCGGTGGTTCCAGCGCTGACTAAAACTCGACGCGTCTCTTGTTAGACTCTACGGCCCGCGCGTCCAGCCCCGGAACTTTCTTCAGATCGTCCAGAGACTTGAAGCCGCCCTGCGCCTCGCGATACGCCACAATCGCCGCCGCGTCTTCGGCCGGGATTTCGAGCGTCGCCGCGATCTCCCCAGCCGTGGCTTTGTTCACGTTGACCTTCTTCGAGAAATTGCGCGACAGATACTCGACGATTTGCTCGCGCTCCATGTCGCTGACGTCGGGTTCTTCCTGGAGCATCTCCAGGACCTTGTCCTTCCACTGCGCCCGCGTCCACTGCTTGTCCTGAACTCTCGTGGGCATGTGGCAGGCGCTGCAAACGGCCTGGAACACATCGCGCCCGGGAGTTTCCGGAAAGCCCTCGTCGTTGGTTTGTGCCGCAAGGTAGCTCCGGCCTCCAGGCCGGAGTCCCCCGAAGAACACACACACGCCTGCCGCAGCTGTCAGCAGAATCCGCGCCCGCATCTTACGCCCAGAGCTTCTCGATCAGCTTGCCGCCCGTGCGCGTGGGACGCTCGGCGCGGCCGTTCCGCATGTAGGTGGTCTTCAGATGATCCAGCCCAAGCAAATACAGGATCGACGCGTGGATATCGAAGATGTGATGCGGCTCATCGACGGCGCGCAGCCCGATCTCGTCGGTAGTCCCGATAGTCTGCCCGCCCTTGACCCCGCCGCCCGCCATCCACATGGTGAAGCCCCAGGGATTATGATCGCGCCCGTACTTCTCGCGGTTGGTGTTGCCGTTGGTCTGCGCGAACGGCGTGCGGCCGAATTCCCCGCCCCACACGACCAAGGTGTCCTTCAGCATTCCACGCGCCTTCAAGTCCGTCAGCAACCCGGCGATGGGTTTGTCGGAAGCCCGGCACCACTTGTTGTGATTCGAAATCACGTCCTGGTGCGCGTCCCAGCCCGATCCCGAACCGCTGTAGACTTCGACGAAGCGCACGCCCCGCTCGACCATGCGGCGCGCCATCAGGCAGTTGGTCCCGTAGACCGCAGTCTCGGGCTCATCCATGCCGTAGAGCTTCTTGGTGGCCTCAGTTTCCTTGGTCAGATCGATCGCCTCGGGCGCGACCGATTGCATCTGGTAGGCGAGTTCGTAGGACCGCGTGCGGGCGTCGAGTTCGGTGTCGTCTTCTTTATCGCGGCCGAACAGCCCGTTCAGCTTCTCCAACAATTCGATTTTCCCGCGCTGCTCCGCGTCCGTCGTGCCCATGGGAGGCTTCAGGTTCAGGATGGGCGTGTCGCCCTTGCGCAACAGCGTGCCCTGATAAGTGGCCGGCAGGAATCCCGAGCTGTAGTTCTGTACGCTGCCCAGGATTTCTTTATCGTCCTGCATGACCAAGAAGGTCGGCAGATTGCGGTTCGCGCTGCCTAACCCGTAAGTGACCCACGCGCCGAGCGACGGGCGCCCGGCCAGGATGTCGGCCGTGTTCATCTGGCACACGCCGCCGACGTGATTCACGGCGTCGGATTGGCACGACCGGAGCACGGCCATGTCGTCGACGTGCTCGGCGATGTTCGGCAGCCAGTCGGAGACCCACAGTCCGCTCTGGCCGTATTGCTTAAAGGCGCGCCGCGCCGGTAGGAGTCCGTCGCTGGGCTTCGCGCCCTGCGCCGTCAACAGCGTCTCCGGGCGGAACGACGCCGGCACCGGCTCGAACGCCAGCTTCTCCAGCAGCGGTTTGGGATCGAACAGGTCCACCTGGCTGGGACCGCCTTCCATGAAACACCAGATGATGTTCTTGGCGCGCGGCGGCACGTGCGGCGGTTTTGGCGCAAGCGGGTCGGTGGTCGCGCCGTAGCCGTCTTCCGCCATCATCGCCGCCAGCGCGACGGAGGCCAGTCCGCTGCCCGCCTGAGCGAAGAATTCGCGGCGGGTACGCACGTTCCAGTGATGCTTCAGCGTTCTCAACGGATCGGGATTCTGAGTAGCCATGGCGTGCGCTCCTTTCAATTGATGTACAGAAATTCGTTCGAGTTCAACAGCATCTGGCACAGATCCACCCAGGCGGCGGCCCGCGCCGGGTCCATGCCCTCGGGCACGTTGGCCGGCAACGGCGGTTTGGATGTACCTTCCAATCGAGCCTGCATAATCGGCATCTGCGTTTTGAAGAAAGACGCGGCGATGGCCTGCTCGTCGGCCGTCGCGGGACGCCCGTACGCCAGCCGGTAAGCCCGGTCGATCTGCGCGGTCTCGGTGAGCCCATTGTCGTTCAGAACGCGGCCAGCGAAACTCTGGGCCCAGTTCACCACCAGGTCGAAATTCATCAGCCCTAGCGTCTGCGACGGCGTTACCGTGTTGGTGCGCGCGCTGTGAACATCGAAGTTGTTGGCCGAGTCGAACTCCTGCATCATCGGATAGCGCAGGTTGCGGCGGACAAAGATGTACACGCTGCGGCGATTGATTTGCGCCGGGTCCTTCTCGTTTCGCCAACCGCCTGCCGCGGCGGTCGCGGAAAGCTCGGTGGTCGTCCCGGCAGGCAGCGGCGGGAAGACTCCCGGACCGCCCATCTTCTGGTCCAGCAATCCCGAAACCTGCAGCATGGAATCGCGCACCGCTTCGGCTTCCATGCGCCGGCGCGGCCAGCGCCACAGCAGCTTGTCGTCGGCGTCTACTGCCGCGGATTTCTCGTTGAATGTGGACGACTGCTGATAGGCGCTCGACAGAAGGATCATGCGGTGCATCTTCTTCATGCTCCAGCCGTTCTCGATGAAGTTCGAGGTCAGGTAATCCAGCAGCTCGGGATGCGTGGGACGCGCACCCATGCGGCCGAAATCGCCCGGCGTCGCCACGATGCCGCGCCCAAAATGATAGTGCCAGATGCGGTTCACGATGACGCGCGGCACCAGAGGATTCTTGGGATCGGCCAGCCACTGCGCCAGCGCGGTGCGCCTTCCGGTCGAGTCCATTCCCGCCGGCGGCGCATATTTGGCGTCGCTGGGGTCGAGCACCGACAAGAATCCGGGCTGCACTTCTTCGCCCCGGGCTCCGACATTGCCGCCGAGCAAGACGTAAGTAGGCGGCGCCTTGGCGCTGATGTCCACCATGAACTGGCCCTGCGGCAACGGCGCGGGTTTCAGCGAATCGAACTCCGCGAGTTGCTTCTTCAGTTCGGCGTAGCGCTTGGCGTTATCGCCTTTGAGCGTGCGCAGCGTGCGGGCGTCCGGCTCTTCATCGATAAAGATGCGCGGCTCCACCGTCTTGTACCAGACCCAATCCATCGGCGTGCGCTTGGCCGGTTCCATGAGCACGGCGGTCTTCACTTCGTCTTCAAAGGTCTTGATGCCGCTCTCCATCTTGGAGGTTCGCAGCGGTTCGATGATCTTGGCCATCTCCGCGCGGATGTCCTTGGTCTTCTCGTCGTAGATGGCTTTCTGCTCTTCGTACTTCTGGTGGGCAGCGGCATCCTTAATCGGGAGCGGCCCGTCGCCCGCGACGGTGTTGGCGAAGAACGCCTGCAGGCGATAGTAGTCTTTCTGCAAGATGGGATCGTACTTGTGGTTGTGGCAGCGGGCGCAGCCGTAGGTCAGGCCCAGGAACGCCTGGCCCGTGACGGTCGTCATGTCATCCAGGGTTTCCTGCCGCCGGACGAACATCGACGCCGCGTTGGTCTCGTCGATCCAGTTGCGGTTATAACCCATCGCGACCAGCGCTTCGGGGTCGCCGGGATACAACTCGTCTCCCGCGATCTGTTCTTTAATGAAGCGGTCGTACGGCTTGTCGTTATTGAGGGACTGGATCACGTAGTCGCGATAGCGCCACATGTTCGGGCGCGTCTCATCGGCCTTGTAGCCGTTGCTATCGGCGTAGCGGACCACGTCCAGCCAGTGCCGTCCCCAGCGCTCGCCATACGCGGGCGAAGCCAGCAACCGGTCCACTACCTTGATCCACGCGTCGGATGAGGAATCGTTGACAAACGCGGTGATTTCTTCCTGCGTGGGCTGCAAGCCCGTGATGTCGATCGAAGCCCGCCGCAGCAGCGTGACCTTATCGGCGGGCGGGTTGGGCTTGAGGTTCTGCTCTTCCAATTTGGCGAGAATGAAGGCGTCGATGGGCGTCTTCAACCAGTTCAGATTCCGCACCGCCGGCAACGCCGGTTTCGTCACCGGCTGCAGCGACCAAAAGCTCTTTTGTGCCGGCGTAAACTGAACCGTTTCCGCCGAGTACAGCCCAACAGTGGCAGCTCCCAGAATCAGGAGCATAGCGGCAGCGCGCATCCGGCCCTCCTCTGATGTCGCCGAAAATTTTACCACCTTTAGTTTTCAAGCGGAAGGGGGTGTTTCGCGTCACCAGACAGCCGGCGAATAGTGCTCCCGAATCTTGCTGTCGGACGTCACCAGCCGAGCCTCCCCATCGCTGCGGGCGTGGGCCACGATCACCCGGTCGAAAGGGTCGCGCGTCCAGTCCTCAAACAGCGCGGTGTGCATCACCCCCGCGAAAGAATGGTCGCGGACGGTCAGTCCAATTCGATGCCGCAACTCATCGAGCAGCGCCAGAGGCGGTTTCACGATGCGTTTGATTTTGTACAGGTACGCCAACTCCAGCAACACCATCGGCGATACCACCACATCCGACTCCTCGATCGCGGCTTGGGCCGCCGCCGGCAGTTTCTCCACCTGCCCTCCGCTGAGCCAGACCATCGCCTGGGTGTCCAGATGGCTAATCATAGTTCAGCCCAATCTTTCTCCCACTCGGCTTGCATCTCGGAGAACATCGCGCGACTGGTGGCTGCGAGGTCGCCGTCTTCCGCGGCTAGACTGGCGGGTGCGACCACGGTTTGCCGCGTCAGCTTCGCAAGTTTGGCTGGCTTCGCTTCCGGCACGACATGAAACACTGTGCCCTTGTAGGAGAACTCCAACGGCTCGCCTTCGCGGACGCTGTCCATCAGGCGAAACAGATCCTGTCTTAGCTTGGTGATGGTGACTCTCACGGCTTCAGTTTAACTTGATGTACATATGTACGCAATAGCTATGTTCGTATGTACGACATAGAAAAGTTTCAACCAGAAAGCTTTAGGGATCTGCAACTTGGATGGTGTGGCCGGGACGGACTCACGGCCGCAGAACAGAAGAGCGTAGATTTCACGGTCAGTCTCCTACAGGAACTGGGCCCGACTCTCAGGATGCCTCATTCTTCCGGTGTTGAGATGTCGCGTCACGCGCGGATGCGTGAGTTGCGGATTCAACATGAAGGGCGGCCGTACCGCGTCCTTTACGCGTTCGATCCGCGGATATGTACCTCAGCACGCTCAGGAACTATGTGCACGCGATGGGGGGCGTTCTTCAAATTCAGGCAGACTTTCCGGACATGGGCAAGGTAACGATCAGCCGCTTCGGCGAGTACGAGGACCGATCCTATTTTGTCTGGGCCCAGGGGCGGGTCGCTTCGTGCGATGATGAGCACAGGAATCCAGGATGAAAGCAGTCGAATTCGAGGGCATAGTTACTCCGAATGGGCAGATCACGGTCCCCGCTGAAATCGCCGGGCAGCTTCCGCCGGGAGGATCGCTGCACGTGGTCCTTCAGTGGGATGCCGGAGTCGACGAAGATGGCCTTTGGCGGGTTCAGGGCCGGCAGCGGTTCGAAGCCGCCTACGCGCCTGAGGACGCTGTCTACGACCAACTGATGGATGAAACTCCGGCTCGGTGAAGTAGTTCCGGTGCGGATGGAGTTTCACCAGATCGCGGGCGGCAAGGTGCGTCCCGCGGTCGTTCTTCTGGACGCTGGAGATGACGATTTTGTGGCGGCGCCCGTCACCTCTCGCCCGAGACTCTCGGACTACGATCTTCGGATCGCGGAGTGGAAGATGTCGGGGTTGAACGCGCCCTCCTTCATCCGCGTCCACAAACTTACTGTGCTCCCGAAGAGCGCGGTCGCGCGGCAACTGGGTAGTTTGACCGGGCCCGACCGGGACGCGCTGATGCGGATCTTGGCTCGGGCGTTCCGGGACTAGCGGCGGACGCTATCCCCAATCGAGCCTCCTGCAATCGACCTCCCCGTGGGATAGAATCACTTGAGTAGCCCGTTCAGCAAGCTCAAGGAGGTCGCGTGAGCAAGACCAAGAATCGTAACCGAACTTCCCCTAATCCATCAGGCAAAGATCTATTAGGCCGCCGCGAATTTCTCGGCACTGGAGCCGCGCTGGTAGCCGCCACCGCCGCGCCCGCCTTGCACGGAGCGCCGACTTCGGCCACCCCAGCTCCGGTCCCCAAATCCAAGATCCACGTCACCATCAACGGCGCGCCCCAGACCATCGAGGTCGAGGACCGCTGGACGCTCGTCGAACTCCTGCGCGATCACCTCAAGCTCACCGGCACCAAGATCGGATGCGACCGCGGCGAGTGCGGCGCTTGCACCGTGCTCATCGATGGCAAGGCGGGTTACTCGTGCAGCCAGCTAGCCGTGTGGATGGACGGGCGCTCGGTCTCGACCGTCGAGTCGCTGGCGCAGAACGGCAAGCTCGACTCGGTCCAGCAAGCTTTCATGGACCACGACGCGCCCCAGTGCGGTTACTGCACCTCGGGCCAGTTGATGGCCGCCAAGGGACTGCTCGCGCGCAACCCGCATCCAAATCTCGAAGAAGTGAAGGCGGGCATGTACGGCAACATCTGCCGTTGCTCGGGTTATAACCGGTACCAGGAAGCTGTGCTAGCCGCCTCGGGAACAGCAGCCGCGGCCGCGGCCCCGTACGGAGGCAACGTCTCGAAGCTCAAGACCGTCGGCCAGGCGACCCCCCGCATCGATGCCCGCGAGCGCGTCAGCGGCAAGGCGACCTATACCGGCGACGTACATATCGATGGAATGCTCTACGCGCGCGTCCTGCGCAGTCCGCACCCGCACGCGCGCATCCGCAGCATCGATACTTCAAAAGCCGCGGCGTTCCCGGGAGTCAAAGCCGTCCTGACCCATGAGAACTGCACCGTCGTGTTCGGAGCGGGCAGCATCGCCGGCGGCCAGCAATACAACGACGCGGTGAAGAAAACCACCAAGCAGCGGCGCTACGCCTTCAATAATCCTGTGCGCTTCGTGGGCGATCCCGTGGCAGCCGTCGCGGCGGTGGACCGGCATGTGGCCGAGGAAGCTCTGCGCTTGATCAACGTCGATTACGAAGTCCTGCCGCACGTCCTCGATCAAGAAGAAGCCATGAAGCCCGGCGCGCCCCAGATCTGGCCGGAAGGCAATATCGCCCTCAACGCCCGCAATGAACCGCTGCCGATGGGCCAGAAGCGTGGCGACGTCGAGGCGGGTTTCAAATCCTCCGACCACGTGTTCGAGGACCGCTACAGCACCGCCTACGTGCACAACGCGCAGATGGAGCCCCGCGCGGCCCTCGCCCAGTGGGAAGGCGAGAAGCTTACCATCTACACGCCCACCGGCGGCATCGCGAATTGCCAGAACGACATGGCTCGCGACATCGGCATGCCGATTGAAAACGTCCGTGTCATCTGCCAGTACATGGGCGGCAACTTCGGCAACAAGAATCAGAACCAGGATGCCGATCTCATTGCCGCGATGCTCGCCAAGCAGGCCGGCGCTCCGGTCAAGCTGGAGATGACCCGCAAGGAAGACTTCATCGGCATGCACGGCCGCTGGCCCACCGCGCAGTATTACAAGGTGGGCGTCGCGAACGATGGTACGCTCAAGTCGATCCAACTCCGCGGCTATAGCGGCATGGGCCCGTACCGCAAGAACACCGGCAACATCGGCGGCATCGAAGTCTACAAGTGCCCCAACATTGAGACGGTCATTTATCCCGTCTACACCAACAAGGCGGTGTCCGGGAACTTCCGCGGTCCCGAGTATCCGCAGGGCTACTTCGGCATCCAGTCCATGATGGACGACGTCGCCTACAAAGTGAACATGGACCCGGTGGACTTCGTGCTCAAGAACATGACGCGCAAGGCCAACGACCGGGACGAGTACACCAATTACTCGCTCGAGGAATGCATCCACCGCGGCATGGAGGCGTTCAACTGGAAACAGCGCTGGCGTCCCAAACCCGGTTCCGACCCCGGCCCGATCAAGCGCGGCGCGGGGTTCGCGTTCATGGCATTCCGCTCCGGCACCGGCCGCAGCAACGCCAACATGACGGTGGATTCCCAGGGCCTCTACACCGTCTACGTAGGCGTGACCGACGTCGGCGGAGGCGCCAAGACCACCATGGGCCTGATCGCCGCAGAGGAACTCGGTGTTCCCTTGTCGCAAGTCAAGGTCGTGTGGGGCGACACCTCAAACTGCCCCTACTCGGTGGGCGAATCCGGCAGCCGCACCACGATTCAGACCGGATACGCGGTAGTCGAGGCCGCTCGCGACATCAAGAAGCAGATCGCCGCCAAGGGCATGCCCAAGGGCAGCGACGTCTACAGCGCGAAGGTAGCTCCCAACCAGACAGTGGCCGATAACAAGGTCCGCAACACCTTCGGCGCGCACTTCGTCGAGGTGGAAATCGACACCGCGCTAGGCCGCGCTCACGTGACCAAGTACGTGGCCGTGCACGATTGCGGACGCATCATGAATCCGCTGACCGCCGCCAGCCAGATCAAAGGCGGAGCGATCATGGGCATCGGCATGGCGCTGCACGAAGACCTGATCTACGACGCCCGCAGCGGCCAGCCCCTGACCGCGGGCTACTACGGCGACCGCGTGCCGACCCATCGCGACGCGCCGGAAATCGAAGCCATCTTCATCGAAAGCGACGACGGCTACGGCCCTTACGGCGCCAAGAGCATGGGCGAATCGAGCAAGGTTCCGGCCGTGGCCGCGGTGGGCAACGCCGTGTTCAACGCCATCGGCCACCGCATGAAGGATTTGCCGATCACCCGCGACAAGATCATGAACGCGCAAGCGCCCGCCGCGCGAGCGGCCAAAAGCAATAACGATGGAGGCCTCGCATGAAAACCTTCGCCAACGCAAACGCTAAAGACTTCAAGCATGCCGCGTCGCTAGCCCAGCAAGCGACCCGCGACGGCAAGACCCCCGCGATCTCCGGCGGCGGGACCGACTTGCTCGGCCTTGTGAAAGAACGCACCGTCTCGCCGGACGTCATCGTAAATCTGCGCTCGATCAAAGGCGCGGACGAAGTGAAAGCCTCCGGAGGCGGCCTGCACATCGGCGGCATGATCACCCTCGATGCGCTGAGCCGCAACCAGCAAGTCCGCCACGACTACGCCGTCCTAGCCGAAGCCGCCGAGAGCGTTGCCACCCCGCAGATCCGTAACTTCGGCACCCTGGCCGGCAACGTGTGCCAGCGCCCCTGGTGCTGGTATTTCCGCAACGGTTTCAAATGCTACAAGGCCGGCGGCAACCAGTGCTTCTCGGTCACCGGCGAGAACCAGTTCCACGCCATCTTCGGCGGAGGACCCAGCTTCATCGTCCACCCGTCCGACACCGCGCCCGCGCTGGTCGCTCTCGACGCCAAGTTCCGCATCACCGGACTCAAGGGCGAGCGCACCATACCCGCCGCCGAATTCTTCCTCCTGCCCAAGCAGGACGCGGCCAAGGAGAACGTGCTGGCCACCGACGAGGTGCTCTCCGGCATCGAACTCCCGGCCCTGCGCCAGGGCGCGAAAAGCACCTACCATAAGGTGCTCGACCGCGAGGCGTGGACCCACGCAGTAGTAAGCGCCGCGGTGGTGCTCGAACTCGACCGGGATTCGGTGTGCCACTCCGCGAGGATCGTGCTAGGCGGAGTAGCCCCCGTACCGTGGCGAGTGAAGGACGCCGAAACGCTGCTGGTAGGCCAGAAGGTCACCGCGGATCTAGCCGCGAAAGCAGGCCAAGCCGCCATCGCCGGCGCGACCCCTTTGGCCAAGAACGGCTACAAGGTCGCGCTGACCAGCAATGTAGTGGCGCGGACCATCTCCGCGCTGACCGGTTTGGTATAGCCTGACCAGTCCCGTCCGAGGTGTCAAAATCTGACCGCTGGCGAGCCGCGCTACGCCACGCTCGGCACTAGACCATTTTCTGAGATAATATAGACCAGCTCTGGCGATCCGGCTGCAAGCAAGAGATGGCGAAGGCCTATTCTGACGATCTACGACGGAAGTTGTTGGAGGCGCATCAGCAGGGGGAAGAGAGCCTGGAAGAG
>DATNJC010000145.1:0-9694 GCA_035604115.1 Bryobacteraceae bacterium
CGGTACCGCCGCAGCCATACATACCCGGTTTCCCGCGCGATCCCGTAGCGCTCGCACAGCTCCGTCATCGTCTGTTCATCCCGCTCATAATCAAAGACAAACCGCAGCTTCTCTTCCATCACACTGCTCGCTCTCCAAGGCCATGCCGTCCTTCTACATGCCTTCGCCTGCTAGCAAGAGTGTCAGGAATGCTCCCGGTCTGTTCTGTCAGGGATGCCCCCGGTCTGTACCGGCCACGAAGGCATCCCCTCCCCCGCCGGACGCGCCCTGCAGAGCATTGCTGGTGGGGAAATTCGTGGAGGCCGTGTGGCCCGCTACATAGGCGTTGCCCGCACTATCCACCGCAATACCATTGGCTATGTCGATGTCGCCTCCCCCCAAATAGGTGGAATAGGCCAAGGCTGAGCCGTCCGCCTTGATTTTGGCCACGAAGGCATCCCAGTCGGGGTTGAGGCCGGGAGGGCCACCGGGAGCGCCTTGCAGAGCATTGACCGTGGGAAAATCGGTTGATCGGGTATATCCCGCAACGTAGATGTTGCCCGCACCATCCACAGCAATCCCAGTGCCGACATCGCCACCGCCGGTATTGTTACCACTGCCCCCCAGATAGGTTGAGTATGCGAGCACCGGGTCGATGACCAGCGGCTTGCTGCGGTCATACCGCGCCACCTCAAAGCTGACGCCGCCCTTGCGGTCGAGCGCATACTGGCCTTCAACTGAAACGCGCCTGCCGTCCGCCCCCGGTTGGTACACCACCGGCTTGTGGAAGCGGACTTCACCGTCGTCGCTGCGGACGACCAGGTCGCCCTGGGCATCGATGCGCAGCGGCATCCAGCCTGCGGACTGGCCATCAGAACTCCCCGAAACGGCCAGCACGATCGCCTTTGGGTCAGCGCCCGGAGCGACCACGAAGTCATACTCCAATTGGCGCTGGTTGCCGTAGTAGACGAGATCGATGCCGGAATAGACGCCCTCGTACCTCACCTTGGCATAGCTGGGCACGTTGGTCCGCCACTTTGTGGGATCGTTGCCGATAAAGTAGTTGCTCTTGCCCGGCAGCTCATCCGTCCCCCTTACCTTGGCGCCCGGGTTGGCGCCCACCAGCTTCATGCGCATGACCGCTGGCGCTTGGGATTCGACGCCAGCGCTCGGACGAAACGGCAGTCGCGCTTCCCTGGGTTGTAAGGGACCGCCGCTTGCCTTCCCACTCGGCCTGCGCAGAGCGAGAACGGCCTCGTTGCCTGTCAGGAAAAGCGTGTAGCCGTTGCCGCGGGAGATGAATTTCGCTTGCGCGTCCGTCTGGCCCCGGTTGGCTTCGAAGCTCAAGGGCAATTTGGCGTAGGACTGAACCACATGCTCTTGCGCTGCCAAACCTGCCGGGAGGCCAGGCGCAGGCGAAAGAGTGGTCGAAGCCTTGCCACTGTTGGAACCTGCCTGAGACGTCGGCGGAGTCAGGGTGAGCAACCCTGCAAGCACTGCAAGGCCGCACGCAACTGCAAGAGTGTTTTTCGTCATGGCGCTTCTCCGGTTAATTTTCTGGGGCCTGTGGTCAGCCTTTGGCCAAAAGTGGCTGGGGCGAGAAAGAACCTGCCCACACTTACTGTGAAAACGCTATAGCTGTTAGCTCTTGGCTCTTAGCCTTGGCCAAAAGCAAAGAGCCAAAAGCCAAGAGCCAAATAGAAGGTCCGCAGGCGCAACCCACGGATCCCCGGGGCATCAGCGAACCGTCGGGTTGTGGTTGCTCGCCAGCCAGCCAGCCTTGATGTTGGTCTTCGTTTTCATCAGACCTCCTTTCAGGAGACAGTTGTGTTGTGGTTGGCCGTCGGCTTCCCGGCCTTGGCTCGCGTCCTGGTCGGAACGCAAGATGGTCAATAAATGACGATCGACACGGTGTCCAGCGCGAAGGCGCCGCGGCCATAGGTCGCCGCGTAGATTGTGCCATCGGCTGGGTTCACCCTCAGTTTCGTAACGAAGGCCCCCGGCGGCATCCCATTGTTGAAGGACTGCCAGCTCCACTGGCCGGTGGCATCACGCACGCCCCTAAAAACACCCTGGCCCTGCGTCCCCGCGTAGAGGACGTCGGGCTCGAACGGATTCGAGGCGAGCGTCATCACCAGCGCGGGGGGCAGGTTCGCGGTGATGTCTTGTCCGTCCCAATGCACCACGGGTGGCTCGATCGTGATTCCGCCGTTTTGCGCCACTGGGTTGATCTCGAAGATGCGCCCGGCACCAGCATTGGCCGGGGTTCCGGCACCAGCATTTGCCGGCGTATTCAGGGCTACGAAGTAGCTCGCTGTTCTGGCGACGTCCGGAACGATCGCCGTGACCGACCCCGCCAGTGCGCTCCACACCTTGGCCATGGCGTCTGGGCTGAAGTTGATGTAGACGGAGCCGAGGTTTCCGCCCGCGAGAAACAGCCCGATGCTCGAATCGTAAGCCACACGGCGCAACACTTCGCCGTCCGCAGGCGCGAAGAGCGGGTACCAGGGTGGTCCCGTCCAGAGGCCGCCGTTACAATTCGGGCCGCTGGCACCGACCGTCGTGAGGAGGTGCCAGGCAGTGTTGGTGGTGGCGATGAACTCCGTGTAGAGAGCCGGTAACCACTCGGAGTAGGTGAGGCAGCCCTCCGGCAGCCCATTGTACGGGTCCACTCCCGTCGGGTTATCACCGACTTCCCACTGCCAAAGCGGGCTCCCGTCGCGAATCCCGTTCTGGATTCGCGAGATGTGGTTGACCGCCTGGCCCATGGTGTATTGCACGGTCGGGTCCAGCGGGTCGACCACCGCGATTGCCGTGTCCCCGTTTCCGTCATCGAGCGCGTACCACACCGGCGTGCTCAGGTCACTGGAGGAGGTGGCGTTGTCTTGCGACCCTCCCACCAAAAAGCGCGGGAGAGCCCCGCCATAGTCCAAGGCCAAGAACTCCGTTACGCTCAGCCCCTCGGCATTGAAGGCCCAAGACTGGCCGCCGTCGTTCGATCGGTACAGGCCGCCGTCGTTCCCCTCGAAGAGGACACCCGGGGCTATGGGGTGGAAGACCAACGCATGGTGGTCGTCGTGTAATCCCCGCACCGCCTGGAAGGTGGCGCCTCCGTCCGTGGACCGGCACAGCCTGACGCCCCCCTTGTACAGGAGGCTCGGGTTAGTGGGATCGGCTTTCAGGTAGCTCCATTCGGAAACCGGACCGATGCACGGGGTCTGGTCCCCCGAAGAGAGCAGTTCCCACGCCCGCCCCAGCGGGAGGATGGGTCCAATGGCTGGTCCAAGCCCGGCTGATCCCCCCGCTATCACGAAGCACGGTTGGCCCGAGCTGCGCCACAGCTGGTGCTGCGTGCCGTTCTTGACGCCGACCCACAGTGTCGCGCCCGACTGGGCCACCCAGACTGCCGCCGTCGGCGGGAAGGTCGGGAGTGGAGCCCAGGGGCACCCCTGCAGCTTCTGCCAGGAGCCCGGCGTGAGTCCGCCGGTGAAGGTCTCGTACACCCCCGGCACCCCCGGCGCTGGCAACGCGTCCACCGTGGCGAGCAGATGATTCGGAAAGGAGCGATCCTGGACCAGGCTCTGGATGGTGGCACCCGCACCCAGCACGGGCGGCAACCAGGTGACGCCGCCGTCGCGGGAGATGCGCAGGCCGTTCTGGGTGGTTAGGTAGAGGCGCACTTCATTGAACGGCGACGGAAGGAGGAGTCCCGGCGCGGCGAGCCCGGGCTGGGCAGCTGTTGCAGCGCCGACGTCATTTGGGGCTGCCAGTGTCCCGGCCAGGATAGTGGGCCGGAACGATTCCACGATGAAGGCACCCCCGTCGTTGCCCAGCCCCTTGAGATCCTGCCCGTTCAGCAACGTCCAGACGTGGCCGCCATCCCTCGAGCCGAAGATCCCCGCCGGAGAGGCGATAAAGACGTGCGCCGGGCTGTTCGGATCCACCGCGACCGCGTTGATGTTGACCGTCGGCAGGGCATCGGTGAGCGGCTCCCAGTGCGCTCCCCCGTCGGTTGTCTTCCACAGACCCGAGGCGCGTGCTCCGGCGTAGAGGGTGCTGGTGGAGGACGGATCAACCGCGATGGTGGTTATCCTGCCCACCCCGGCAGGGAATCCTGCCGTGGCCATAATCACGGAGGGACCCAGTGGCCGCCACCGCCCCACCGCGGGCACGCCCGCCACAAATTGGTATGACGCGGTGTTGTTGTTCCCCGCCGTCACGGTGATGGTGAAGTCCGTCGCGGATGTGGTGGTGGTGATGGAAAAGAACGCGGTGGCGCCCGGCAGGAGGGGCGGGGTGGCGAGGATGGTCGAGCCGCCCGCCGACTGGACGGTGGTGCTCGACGCCGCTGCGCGCGCAGCTCCTTGGTTTACGATCTGGAAGCTGGCGGTGACCTGCCGCTCGCCGCTCGCGTCCGGCATGGTCGCATAGACGGAGAGGGCTTCCACCACCAGATTCGGCAGCGCCTGCGCCCGCGCGGGCAGAGGGTTGGCTATCCAGATCGCAACCGCAGCCAACGGAATGGCGGACACAAGGAGTAAGCGCAGTCTAGTCATCGGCCCTTTCATGGGTGTTCTCCTTCAATAGGATTTTGGGGGCCCGGGGCCGGTGCCCACCCCAGCTTCGTTGCTCGGGTGGGGTTCGATTTTCACGGGCGCTTGCTTTCAGCACATGTCTGCTTGCCACGTTGGCTGTGAGCTCTTAGCCCTTAGAAAAGCTAAGAGCCAAATAGAAGGTCCGCAGGCGCAACCCACGGACCCCCGGGGATCAGCGAACCGTCGTATTGTGATTGGCCGCCAGCTTCCCGGCCTTAACGCGAGTCTTGACTTTCATGGAACCTCCTTTCAGCGCACCGTCGTGTTGTGGTTGCTTGACAGCCTGCCGGCCTTGATTCTGGTCTTGACGTTCATAGGAACCTCCTTTCAGCGAACAGTTGGGTTGTGGTTGCTGGCCAGTTTCCCGGCCTTGATTCTGGTTTTGACGTTCATTTTCCCCCCTCTTACTGCGTTTGCGGGGGGAGTGGTCCCTCGTGGATGCCATCCTCCCCCTCTATCTATGAATATCGGAAATGGAAGGAAGAAGACGACAGGTGAAAGACATTTCGAGGGAGGGCCTGGCGGAGTGACACGACTTCCAGCCCGGATTCGAACATCTCCGCGGCCAGGGTGCGCAGCCCACGGCAGAGGGTTGCCAATCCCCCCTTGTGTAAATCGTGTAAATGACGCATCACCCGAGACTGCGACGCAGAACCCAAGTCTGCGGCACATCGTCGTAGCGCTTCAATCGCGTTTGGTACGTGGGGTGTCGGTTTCCGCAAGCAGCCGGGCGCTGCGGGTATCGGGATGATCCGGGCCGAGGGCATTTTGAAGGTGTTCCGCCGCAGAGTGGAAAGCGGCGCGAGCTTCGTCGCCTTTGCCCTGGGCCTGAAGCGCGCGCCCGAGGGTCAGGTAGGCGCGTCCCAGGTTTCCGGAAAAAGTCCCCGGCTGGGCCGCAACTTGCAATAGGCTCAGCGCTCGCGCGGCGTCCGCCGCCGCTTCGTCGGTACGCCGGAGGTCAAGCTCAATGCTGGACCGGCGGACGAGCAAGATTGGCAGCACGCCCGCCCCTTGCCCTCCTGCCTTGATCGATGCTTCGGCTATGGTCATCGCCTGATTCGCAAGCTGCAAGGCCATCGGAAGATCACCGCGCGCCAGGGCGATGAGCGATTGCTCCGACGCCAGAGCTGCGAACGCGTAGTGGCCGGGGGGAAGATTGCGTCGCAGCCTCGGTTCCACTTCCGCCAGCATCGCCGTCGCACGCGCGAGTTCGTGCTTGTCGCGATAGATCCTTGCACGTTCCAACAACGATTGGTTGACCGCCACCTGGTGGTCCGCCTGCTGCGCCTTCGCGTACGCGCGTTCGCCATAATCGGCCGCTTCGTCCAGACGCCCCAGCTCACGCAGCGTACGGGCATAGTTGACGAGCAACATCGGTGAAACCGCCTGCTCCGTCTGGTCGGCGCGGCTGATGTCGATCGCACGCCGAAAGACTCTCTCGGCCTCCAGGACTCGGCCAGACTGGTAGAGCGCCAGACCCCAATTATTGAATGTCGTGCCGGCGGTTTCGGTGTCGTCGCGCCCGAGTGAAGTCATCAGAACCGACGCTTGCTCGAATGCGGCGATGGCCTCATGATACTGCCCCGCGTCGCGGTACGCCTCGGCCAGGTCCATGTACACGCGCAAGTCCAGCAACTCAGATTGAAAGGGAGACTGTTTCAGCAGATGCTGCGCGGCCTGCACCCGCGCGATCGCTTCCTGCGACGCACCGCGGTGGCCGGCAATCTCTCTGCCGCGCAGGAGACAAAAGACACGATCAAGCACGAATTGTGGTTCTTTGGGGAGCTCGTTCATCCCCTCCTGGAAAAGCGCCTCGGCGCGCGGTAATTCGCCAGCGCGGGCGAGAGCATTCCCCAAGGCACATGAGGCCTGCGCACGCGTGGACTGTTCGGGCAGCCCGCGAGAGAGCTTGTAGGCTTCTTCGAGGACTTGGCGGGCTCTGGCATCCTCGTCCTGATTAGCGTATTGCCGGCCGAGCGCGATGAGGAGTTCCGCGCGGGTGGCGTTGTCACCACGCTGCCGTTCGACGATGCGCTCGGCGCGCCCCAGCAGCTCGTTGACGGTGAACGGCTTGCCGGAAGGCGCCGCATCGGACAGCAAAAAGCTGTTGAGGTCGTTGATGGCTTCGGCGCGCGAAAGCTGGCGGAACGCGAAGTCGCGCTGCGCGCGCGCGGTGCGCGCCTGGGTGATGGTGCCCACGAGGCCGGCGACTGTAGCCAGGAGAACGAGACTGGCGAGCGCGACCGCGGTGCGGTTCCTACGCACGAACTTGGCCGCCCGATACCCGAGAGTATCCGGCCGGGCAGCGATGGGTTCGTGCGTCAGAAAGCGGCGAAGATCGTCGGCCAAGGCCGTGACCGAGACATAGCGTTCCTGGGGGTTTTTCTTAAGCGCCTTGGCCACAATGGTGTCGAGATCTCCGCGGAGCGAGCGGCGAAGCTTGTCGGGGGTAGCGGCGCGGCTGGCAGCGTTGGTAGTGACGCCCTCCAGGTCCGCGGTCTTCGGGGCCACAATGTCCGACAGACGACGCGGCTCGGTATCCACGATAGCCTTGACCAGGTCCGCGGTGGAGTGGGGTCCGGCGCCGGCCGGATGCTGCCCGGTCAGCAGCACATACAGCAGCACGCCCAACGCATAGACATCGGTGGCGGTGGTCACCGCACCGCCGGTTACCTGCTCGGGGGCCGCGTACTCGGGGGTCAGCGCCCCGCCGCCTTCGCGCGTCAGGAGTGTTGCCGCTCCAGCCTGCCCTTCGCCTTCCAGCAGCTTGGCAATGCCGAAGTCCAGCAGTTTGACTTGGCCGTCGTTGCTGACCAGCACGTTCGAGGGCTTGATGTCGCGGTGCACGATCAGGTTGGCGTGCGCGTGGGCGACGGCGGCGAGCACATCGAGAAAAAGGCGTACCCGCGTTTCCACATTGAGCCTGCGCTGGTTGCAGTACCGGTCGATGTGCTCACCCTCGACATGCTCGAGGACGAGATAGGGCTGCCCAGCCGGGGTGACGCCCGCGTCGACGAGTTCCGCGATGTGAGGATGCGCCAGCCGCCCGAGGATGCTGCCCTCACGTTTGAAGCGCTCCGCGCCGCTGCCGCCAGCGAGCGCGATGCTGAGGAACTTGACCGCCGCTTGGCGCTGGAAGCGTCCGTCGCTGCGCTCAGCGAGCCAGACGCTGCCCATTCCGCCCTGCCCAAGGAGCGACACCAGCGTGTACGCGCCGATTGTCTGACCCGCGAGCCCCGGCTCAACCGGCAGTGGAACTGGGCCTTGTTCGAGGAAACGCTCCTCGGACAGCGCGCGGTGCTCATCGAGGAGCGCCTGCACATGGGCAGCCATTGCGGGATCCTGCTCTCGCAGCGTTGCCAGCCAGGCCGCGCGTTTCTCCTCCGGCATGTCTAGCACCTGATCCAGGTAGGGACTTACCGCCTGCCATTGATCGGGGCTGAGCGTGGACATCGATTCCTCACAACGACAGATCTGGGCGAACGCTGCGGTGGAGATAAATGCGCGCTTTCTCCCACTTCCGCTGCACCGTACGTTCCGATACGCGCCGCATCGCGGCGATTTCGGCGAACGAAAAGCCACAGAAGAATTTCAGATCGACGACCTCGGCAAGTGAAGCGTCTACCTTAGCAAGCTCGTCCAACCCCTCGCTGATTCGCGTGAGCTCGCGATCGTCGACGACATTCTCCCCGACTTCGGTACCGAGCGAAGTAATCTCGAACTGGCCGCCGCGCTTTTGGGCACGCCGGCTCCGGGCATGATCGATGATCAGCCCGCGCATGACGCGCGCGGCATACCCCATGAATCGCGCGTGGTCGGGAAACGACGGGCCATCTCGCGCCGCCATATCCAGGTAGGCCTCGTGGAGGAGAGTGGTCACGCCCAAGCTCATGGGAGCACCGTGGCGCGCCAGCTCCCGCCTAGCGACCCGGTGCAGCTCGGAGTACAGCGTGCTGAATAGCGCCTCTGCAGCGGAATTGTCACCCTGTTCTGCCGCGCCAATGAGCGATGAAATTGAGGACCCCACGCGGCTCCCTTACCGGCGTGAACGCCCGGAGCGCGAAGCCTCTCGCATTTTGGAGCAACAGTCAAGACGCTTGTGCACCGAGCTGTCTCCCCAACCCTTTTAGGCTATGAGCGATCCCATGCGCCGCCTTGCACCAAGATCTCGCCGGTCGGGGCTCTAAGTGATTGCGCCCGAGCAGGTAGTAGGCGATCAGCAGCAGGTTGTGGGGAACCCCGGTGCTTCCGGGCGTGCCAATACTTTGGCGTCATTGGGGCACAAGAGTTCCGCGACGGCTAATCCCGTCCGGACTCACTTCCTCTGATTAGATCCCATGGTGCAACACCAGGGGGCCGGCCTTGTCAGCAAATTGCAAGGCTGTACTTCACAACAGTTTACGATTGTCAGGTTTGCTCTGGTCCCGAACCAGATTCCGAAGTTTGTTGAAATCTATTGAACCTTGGAGATTCCAACTGCTTTGGATTTAATCAGTTGCGCCGTCCTTGTTGAATTCTGTTGAAGTCTGTTGTTTCTGGATGCTCTCGCCGCTACAAAACGACTACAGCAGCGTAGGCCATCATGGGGCTCAACCGTGAGAAGTCAGCTATGCCTAGGCCGCTGTTGCTACACTCCCCTCCCGCGGCACTGCGCCAAGAGATGGAGGGTACCCGTTTTCATCACTGCACGCTAGTGAGTGCTTGGCTGACAGTTCTTACCCACAAAAGTGGATCACCTGCCCGAGTAGGAGCGTATGAGACTCCAGTCGCTTACGACCCACATCCCGGAGCCAATCATTCCCAAATTTTCGAGGCATACATCAACTCTAAAATTAAGATCGAGTCTTCGTTGGCTTTCGCAACTCTATTTAAGTGTGCATCTCGCTTATAAGTGCGCCGAGTTCGCCTCTCATGTTCTACGACCATGAAGCGGCGCGGACGAAACTGCACATTCGGTTGGAAGCGTTGCTACCCTCGCCGAGACATCGCGCAACTGCCCCCGAATCACTCAACTATCCGGCGGTCTCATTCCTCGTGCAATCGCAGGAGGTGGCGCCTCAATGTGACGGGTGTCGGTTTCCCACGTGCTGCCGCAGGACTCTCAGGATTCCGGTGAGCAG
>DATNJC010000146.1:0-20428 GCA_035604115.1 Bryobacteraceae bacterium
CACGCGCATTGGGGAGTGCTCGATTCGGCAGCTTGATGACTTGCTGCCCCACCGCTGGGCCGCGGCCCGCGCCTAGCTGATGGCTCATAGGCTTACCAGCTCCTTTAGCTGCCCGCTGACGGTGTTCATGTGATGGATACCTGGTCTTCAAAGAGCCGGCGTTCGTCCTAAACCCGAGGCGACCACTCGGAAACAACCCGCAAACGCGCATCCCGGCCCACAAGGCAGTAGCGGCAACTGGCGAACAAAACATAACCCAAGCGCTTAGGAACCGCCGTATAATAAAGTCGTGCCGACGGTAATCAGGCTCGACGGGCTGCGGGTCGTCGTCTATCCGAACGATCATCGGCCGGCCCATGTCCATGTGATCGGACGTGGTTGTGAGGCGGTATTCAATCTGAACTGTCCAGCCGAACCGGTAGACCTCCGCGAGAACTATGGCTTCTCGCTTCGGGAGTTCAGGCGCATACGAGACGTCTTGAGGGCGCACTTAGAAGAGTTGTGCCGCGCATGGGAGCATATACATGGCATCGCGTGACGATTTCGAGAAGGCCAACCATCGTGCGAAGGATTTGGAGGCGCGGATTCCGCGGGCGCTTTCCGCCCATTACGATCGCAAGACCGGACGGATCGTGATTCACCTCAGTTCCAAGTTAATCGTGAGCTTCTCGCCGGCTGATACGCAAGGACTGGAAGGCGCGCAGCCTGCGCAGCTCAAAGAAATCGAGATCAGTCCATCGGGCTTCGGCCTCCACTTCCCGGCGCTGGATGTGGATCTCTATGTGCCCGGTCTTTTGGAGGGCTTTCTCGGCTCCAAAGCGTGGATGGCGTCCCGGTTGGGTCAGAGGGGCGGCCAATCGCGCAGCAAGGGAAAACAGGCCGCGTCGAGAGCGAACGGAAAACTTGGCGGCAGGCCGAAGAAGGCAGTTGAGCGGTAGCGTCCGGCTTGCCGCGGTTTGCTTAGCGGCGCAGACCAGCCGGTTCGGCCTCAGCGCGAGGACAGAACTCCACCCTCACGGACGCGAGGTCCGCGCCCGGTGCTCGGCGGCCATCTGGTCGGTTTCCGCCCTCAATCGATTCCAGAAAGCTTTGTCGGCTTCGACAGGTTCGCCCGAGTTCAACCCCTCCACAAGCAGCGCCTCCAACTCTTCCTGCGTTCCTTCAAAACCGGGCGCGGCGGCGATCTCCACTGCGGCCACGGCGGCGTCCAGAGCTTCCTTAGTGGAAGGATATGCACTGGAAGGATATACGCCGGCGTTAACCACGGCTTGAATTCTCTGTTCCTGTTCGGGCGTGAGTTGGATGGCCATCGAACCAGTCCGCTCCTTCCTCTTGCACAATACCGGATGTGGCATTTCCTGTCGCTCCTAGGTAGTGTTGCTTCTCGCCTTCTCTCGATTGCGAACCTGGTTCGATCAGGTCGACCAACACCGTCGAGTGTGCGTTCGGTTGTCACTGCCCCGTTACGCTACCGATCCTCGCCGGGCGCTTTCTTCCGGCTGAACGTGCCGCACTCGACCGACTGAAACGAACCGGGAACGGCGTTATCAATCGCACCGAGAATCTGTGGAACGTAGTCCTTGACGATCGGCCAGTTATTCGCCGAGAGAGCTACAATCGCCAGCCGCCGCCCGGTAAGGTTCTGCTCATAGAGAAGGCTTTGATCGCCGGTAACAAACACCTCAACGCCGCTTTCTTCCGCCCTCCGCAGCAGTTCGCCGTTTTTCAGTCCGCCCCATCCCATGTAGGAAGCGGTGACGATCTCGTGCTTGCCGAGCGTGCCCAGGCCGGTTCTTAGCTTGTGCGGTAGATTGTGATCGAACAGAACCCTCACCGCACGCGCTGTCCGCGGTGCGAGTGAGCGAACGAAACCAGCTGCTCAATGTCGGCCAGCGACAAGTCCGGATAATTCTCGTGGATTTCCTCCAGCGGAGAACCCAGCTCGGCGTCCTGAACGATCGTATCCGCAAGAATGCGCGTGCCGCGCACAATCGGGCGTCCCGATACCTTGCCGGGTATCCGTTCCACCAATTCGCAGCCGGTCCAATCGATATAGCTATCCAAGCTTGCCATGCGCTCCACTCTTTTTAACTTTAGCGCAGCCGGTTGGCCGCACCACCCTCACCGATATCCCGGCAGTCCCTTCACGATCCGTACCGTCTCAACGCTCACCCGCACCACTTGTCCCACCAGCCGCACGATGTAACCCGGATCGTCCTCGCGGTTCGGGTCGGACTCGCCCTTCACCTGATACTGGTCGATCACCCACTCCAGTGCCGAGCGCGACCCCAGCCGGTACTCGAACGTCTCCGCCGGAATCCCAGCCAGCGTCAGCGACTCGTTCACCCGCAGCGACTGCTTGTCCGCACTCAATTTCACCTTCTCGACCCGCTCCGAAAACGGAACGCCTTTGTTGACGATCTCCTCCAGAGGCCACACATTGAGCGATTCGTAATCGACATGCAGCCGCGCCAGCTCCCTGCCCGCCGTAGCGAAGGCCCCAAAGTCGGGAGCGAACGGAATCCGCGGCAGCTCTCTCTTGAGGTTCGCCGCGTAGCGCTCGCGATACTCCGTGTGATGCAGCAGCGCGTAGATGTAATGAAAGGCGTCTTCTTTGGTGATCGAATCGTCAGAGTAGTGCTGCCGCAACTGCTCGACGGCGAAGTCTCTCAGATGCTTCAGCGGGAAGCACTGCGACCCGCCCTGCGGCAACAGGTCGCAGATGAGATCCGACATTAGTGCGAAGAACGGCCAATCTGCACCCGTTTTGACCCAGATTACCCTCCCGGTGATCTTCGGCCATTGATACACTCGCTCGTTAATGATCCGGTCAAAGTAGAGCCACTTCTTCGCGAAGGGTCGGAAGAGCGCGGGAACAACCTTAGCCGCTTCGAATTTGGCCAGGTTGCCCCGCCCAACATTTAGCTTGAGCCCCTCAGACCACTTAATGCGGTCCGGCCAGTCGGCACTCGTATCCGCGTGGTGGCGATGCACCTCCGCGTTGTAATCCGCAACAAATGCTCTCACGCGGGCGCTGAGATTGTCGCGATTCCAGTCGTAGGCAACTGCGTTACGCGCTGTATTGACACCAAGCGACCACAGCCCAAACAGGCTGTCCAGAGACAGGAACCCACTGTACTCCTCTGCGTGCTCTGGCACGAGCCAAGTGTGTTCGGAATCCGGTTTGAGCGTCTGCCATGCAACGTCGCCCCTCGCGAGAAATTCTAGCTTTTCGCCCTTTCGCCACATCTCGGGCACGCGGAAGTAGCGAAGCCGCTGCGAAGCCCCTTTCTTTCTGACGGCAAGCGTGATCCCTACGCCCACTTGAATCCCGAACACGTTATGCGTGGTCCCGGAAAGCTTTGGATTCCGCCGCACATTGCCGTGCAGATCGATATGGTCGACCCGCAGAAAATCTTGCGCAAGGTGCTTGCGCATACCGTCGAATGCAACCTGATCCAAGAATCCGTTGTTCGAGACAAAGCATACGATCCCATCTCGCCCCTCCAGCCGATCCGTGGCCCAGCGGAAGAACTTCACGTAGGCATCATCGAGCTTGCTTTTGCTGCTAGCCTTCGAATCCTTCGCATAAGTGTTGTGAACCCGCCCGTCCACTTCCTTGTACTTCCGGTTCTGGTTATTGTCGTTCTCGTTCTTCTGCCCCACATTGTACGGCGGGTTCCCGATGATTACCGTGATGGCGGCCTTCTTCTCCCTCTCCACGCGCTCCGTATTCGCCACTGTGAAAAGCCCGATCTGCCGCGCGTCTGCCATATCGAGCGTATCCACGAAGCACAGCCCCTCAAACACCTCGTACTGGTTCATCCGCTCGTAATAAGCGTGCTCGATATTCAGGCTCGCGACATAGTACGGCAGCAGCATCACCTCGTTCGCAAACAAGCGGTTGTGGTAAGCCTCCGCGAGCGTCCTCCCGGGCATCCGCTCAATCAGGTTGACGATGAAATTGCCCGTCCCCGTGCACGGATCGAGAATCACCACCTCCGGCGAAGCCAGCGTATACCCGAACTCCTCCTTCAGCGCCTGCTCCACGGAGTTGCACATGTAATCGACAATCTCGCGCGGCGTGTACACAATCCCGTGCGTGTCGGCCACGTCCGGCGAGAATTTCTGAAAAAACTGCTCGTACACCGAATTCAGGAAATCCTGCTTTTCGGTAAAGTGGCTCAGGTTCGCCCCGGCCTTCTCGATGGCCTTGTAGTACGGGTCCAGCTTCTTCAGGAATTCGGCCGTGGAAAAACTACTGGAGGCAAGCTCGCGAATCACTTTCTCCACTTGCGACGCGATCACGTTCCGCGCAGTGAAGTCCTGGTTCTTGAACAACTCCCGCATAAGCCGGACCGTCAGCAGGTGCTGGATCAACATCTCGTCAACGTTCGCCTCCGAGAGTTCGGGATTGAGAGACGCTCGGCACAGCGCCACAAACTCGGTGAATGCGGCCTTGAAATTCTTGTTCTTCTTGTGCGCTTCCTCGATATGATCCCGCAACGACTGCGCCAGATCGGGAATCCGGTTCTTGAATTCGTCCATCGCCCGCTGGAACTCGCGCTCGTCGGATTCTTCATGCGAGAGAAATCGATTCAGAAGGTCCGCAACCTTGACGGGCTCGCGCAGTGTGTACTCGCCCGCCTCAGCCCGGTCCTGGTAGAGAACTGCCGTCTGCGTATCTTCGAAAATCGTGTTCCGGGTGGGGTAGCCGGCCTTGAGCTTCTTCTGGATTTCCGCCCCCAGGTTGTCGGAGGTGTCTTTAGCCTCCCACCACCCGCGCGCCAATCGAAACTCATCACGAACGGTGCCATCGGGGACCACGCGCTTGCCGCCCGAGTAAGTGGAAAGCTCCGGCACCAGCGTCCAACCGCGCCTCTTGGCAGCGTGGCCCAGCAGGTCTTGGAACGGCCCCTTCAGCCCCAGTTCGTGCGCGACGAGCTGATCCTGTTTCAAGTGCTGAATGTCTTTGAGATACGTCTTAATGATCGGATCGCTAGCGGACAATTCGAGCATCGGATTCTAAGCAATGGTACCAGGGTCCAGCTCATCCATTCATGTGCATTCACGTCCATTAACGGCCAAAAAGCTACTTTTGAACAACCCGCGCGGAACCAGTCACAAGCTCCCCGAATTGTCCGTTAGCTAGAATCCCCGCCCCGCGCGACCGGAATAAGCGCCTGAGTCCCCAACAAGATACCTCCACAGGAAACCACCCGCCCAAGCCAACCGCCTCCCGCCCATCGGCTGTTTACTTCCCCCCTCGTTATATCATTAGTCGTGAACGCATCGCTCCTCATCAACGCGCTAGGCCACTCCGCGGGCGTTCTCATTTTCGGCATCTTCCTCGTCCTCCTCATCCAGGACCGCGCCACCCGCCGCCTCCGCGGAGGCTTCAAATCCGTCCTCGCCGCCGCCCTCGCCCTCGCCTGGAACCTGGCCTCGCTGATCGTCCTCGGCCTCAACGATCCCGCCACCACCTTCGGAGCCATCACCATCGCCGCCGGATTCAGCGTGCTCAGCCTGCTCCCCGCCGTGCTCTTCGATCTGTGCCTCGCCGATTTGTCACGATTGGGCCCCCGCTGGGACCGCCGCGACCGCACGCTGGTGCACGCGGGCTACGCCCTCAGCATCGCGGCCACGATTCTCCACATCGCCGAGCTCTTCCAGCACAACGCCCCCTATCACGCCTGGGGACTGTCTCTTATCACCGTCGGTTTCGGCGTGCTCACCGTGATTGCCGCCTGGCAGATCTGGCGCGAGGACCACGCCCGCGCCCATCTCTCAACCATCGGCCAGCTCTCGCCCGCCCCCCTGTCCACTCGCCGAGCCAGCCGCCTGGTCGGCACCATGTCGCTGCTTCTTTTGGCGATGTCGTTCGTCCACCTCGGTGGAGGCCACGCCCAACTAGTCTGGTCCCACGAACTGGCGTTTCACCACGCGGCCATTCCGCTAGCCCTATTGATCCTGTTGCAAGACTATCGCTTCCTGCTTTTAGACGCCTTTCTGCGATTCCTGGCCAACGTCCTGCTAGCCGGCCTATTCGTCTCGGCCGCCGCGATCGCCTGGCAGCAAGGCTGGCTACCCGACACCACCACACCATTCCATCTGGCGCTGCTGCTGGCCGGAGCCTCTCTGGCTCTGATCGTCTTCGCGCTGCTGCGAGGCGTGCTTCAGCGGTTACTCACCCGCGTAGTGTTCCGCCGGCCCGATAGCGAAGCGTTGCTCGCGGCGCTCAAGACCACCGTCCGCAACGAAGACGAATACCTGTCCCTGGTGGCCGCCCGGCTGGCCGAGTTCATGGGCGCGGAAGCCGCCTGGGTGGCCGGCGCCGATGTGGAACAACCCGGCGCCGAAGCCATCGTGCCCATCGCGGTGCGCCCCGGGATGACGCGCTACCTGCTCCTCGGACGCCGTAGCGGCGGCCGGCGCTATTTGAGCGAGGACCTGCGAGCCCTGGCGCGCGCCGCCGCCGCCGCCGCCGAACAGCTCGAACAACACCGCGAGTCGGAATTGCGCCGCCTGGTGGCCCAATCCGAGCTGCGCGCGCTCCAATCCCAGATCCACCCCCACTTCCTGTTCAACGCCCTCAACGCCCTCTACGGCCTGATCCCCCGCGAAGCCCGCGGCGCCCGCGAAACGGTCCTCAACCTGGCCGATATTTTCCGCTATTTCCTGGAAACCAAGAAGACCGTAGTTCCCCTCGAGGAGGAACTTGCCATCGTGCGCGCCTATCTCGCGGTCGAGCAGATGAGACTGGGAGCGAAGTTGCGGATAGAAATCGACGTGACTCCCGAGGCGCTCTCCATTCCCATTCCGATTCTTTCCATCCAGCCGCTGGTCGAGAACGCCATCAAACACGGCATCGCCGCCACCGCCGGGAACGGACTGGTGCGCATCGCGGCGCGCGTGGAGAATGCGGTATTACGGGTCAGCGTGAGCGATAGCGGCCCAGGTTTCACGCCACTGGGGAGCACCGGAACGGGCGTCGGCCTGGACAACGTGACGCGCCGCCTGGAGCTAAGCTTCGGGGCCGCGGCGCGTCTCGAGATCCTTCCGCGCCGGGAAGAAGGCGGCACGGAGGTGCAGCTCAGCATTCCCGCCGCGGCGGCGCCCGCGATGCGGCCCGCCGCTCAAGAGGCCCTGCGGTGAACGCCCTGATCGCCGACGACGAACACATCGCCCGGCAGATTCTCCGGGAGCACGCCGAGACCATTCCGGCTCTGGAGATTGTCGGGGAAGCCGCCAGCGGGCCGGAGGCCCTGGAACGGATCCTGGATCTGAAACCGGACCTGGTTTTTCTGGATCTTGAGATGCCCGAAATGACGGGCCTCAACGTCGTCCGCCACTTGCGCGGCGCCGCGGCGCCGCTAATCATTTTTGTCACCGCCTATCAGCAGCATGCGCTGGAGGCCTTTGACGTGGGAGCCGTCGACTATCTGTTGAAACCAGTAAGGCGGGAGCGGCTGACGGCCGCGGTCGAGAAGGCCCGCCGGCAGTTGGAGGGTTTTCGCGCCGCGCGGAGACCCGGGGCCAAGCCGACGTCGGGGCTGACCGCGGCGCTCCCGGGGGAGCTGACGTCGGGTCTCCCGGCGGACCTAGCTGCGGGGCCGGCGTCGGGACTCGCATCCGCGCCGGCGTCAGGACTTGCAGCGGGGCCAGCGTCAGGACTCGCAGCGGGGCCCGCCGCCGGCAAAATCGTAGGCCGCCGCGGCGCCGACCTGTACTTCCTGGACCCCTCCGAAATTGTGGCTTTCGAGGCCGACCGCGAGCTGGTCCACATCATCACCACCGGCCAGCGGTATTTGTGCGACCATTCGCTCAAGGCCATGGAGGAGAAACTGGCGGGCTCGCGCTTCCGCCGCATTCACCGCCGCACGCTGATCAACACCGACCTGATCCGCAAGATCTCGCGGCTTTCGAGCAAGCGCTGGCTGCTGCGGATGTCCAACGGATTCGAAGCCGTGGTGAGCAAGCGTCAGGCGGGCCTGATCCGGGAACACGCCGGCGGCCACCGCTAGGAATATTCTGGATACTTCGCGGCCGCGTCGGCGCCGATAGAAGGACATGGCCGAACGCGTCCTCACGCAGGAAGAAATCGACTCCGTATTCCGAAAGCTGCAGCGCCAGGCCGGCAAGCCGGATGCGACCCAGAAAGTCCAGGTCTACGACTTCCGCCGGCCCGACCGCATCGCCAAGGATCAGCTTCGCTCGATCCATTTGTTGCACGAGAACTTCGTCCGCGGATTATCCTCCAGTTTGTCGGCCTATCTGCGCGCCTATGTGGCCGTTAACTTGTTAAGCGTCGAACAGCTGGCTTTCGCCGAGTTCGTGCGAAGCCTGCCTTCTCCCACCAGCCTGGTGGCGCTAGGGATGAAACCGTACGACGGCAACGCGCTGCTGGAGATCAGCCCGTCGCTGGTGTTTCCGATTTTGGAGATGCTTCTGGGAGGAGACGGGTTGGGATCTAAGCACATCGATCGCGAGATCACGGAAATCGAGCACCATATTCTGGACGGGTTGCTGCGCATCATCCTCCAGGACCTGCGGACCGCCTGGCACACGGTGACCGCCATCGAGTTTTCCATAGACGGTCATAAAACCGAACCCCAACTGCTGCAAATTCTGGCCCCCAATGAAGCCGTGGTCTGCATCACCATGGAGGTGCGCATCGGCGAGACCACCGGGACGATGAACCTGGGGATTCCGTCCATCCTGGTCAAGATGCTGCGGCAAAAATTCGATCAGCAATGGACTTCAAGGCGAGCCGTTTCGACCGAGGGCGAGCACGAACGGGCGTTGCGCCTGCTGCGCCCGGCGGAACTCCGCATAGACGCGCGGCTGGAAGGTGCGCGGATGCGCGTCGATACGTTGCTGGAGTTGCAGGAAGGCGATGTGGTGGCCTTCGATTATCCCGTGAGCCGGCCGCTGTCCGTAACCGTCAACGGAGCGCCGCGATATCGCGGGGAAGTCGTCGCGGCGGGACGCAAGCGGGCGGTGCAGGTGCAGGAACTGTTGACGGAGGCGTGACCGGGAGGAGCGATCTCGCGGCCGTTTCGGAGACCAGTCTGGACTCATAGGAATCTTTGGTCGGTGGAGGTCCTTCTATCTGGCTCAGATCACCTGGCGTAACGTCGCCTCTGCCGGAGGCAGTAGCGCCCTCCCGGCCGCTCATTTCCGGGTATAAGATAGACAACGTATTAAGACACCACAACGGCGATGGACCGATGTTAGCCCACACGGGAGTCCCCCGATTCTGCGCTGTTAGACGCGCTGTTTCTTGGGCTGCCCTGGCGGCGGGCGGGCTGCCCGCGGCGAATCCTGGTTTCGGGCAAGCGGCGAAGTGGACCGCGCCCCGCACCGCCGACGGGCATCCCGACCTGCAGGGCATCTGGACCAACGCCACGCTGACGCCGCTGGAGCGGCCTGCATAATTCGCGGGCAAGCGACCATGACGGAGCAGGAGGTGGCGGCGTTTGAAAAGCAGGAGTTAAACAACGTGGACGCCGATCGCCGCGATGGAGGCGGCGATACCGATCTGAATCGCGCTACAACGAATTCTGGCGCGACCGCGGCCGCGTGACACCGGACCGCCGTAGTTCGCTCATCGTCGATCCGCAGGATGGCCGCGTTCCGCCGCTGACTCCGGAAGCCAAAAAGCGCGCCGACGAACGCGCGGTGCGCAATCGTGGACATGAGTTCGACGATCCGGAGAACGGGTCCCTGGCAGAGCGCTGCATCGCCAGTGCCCAACGCCGGTCCGCCCATGCTGCCGGCCAACTACAACGCGAACTATCAGATTGTGCAAGCTCCCGGATGGGACGGCCCAGCTCCCCATGCACGCAGCCGATGGCGCGCTCTTCGAGCACGCCTGCCACGAAGGCAATTATGGGTTATCGGGTAGTCTTTCGGGCGCCCGGGCCAGTGAGGCGCGGGCGCATCGACGCTGGGCCTTCCCGCCGGGCAATGAGCGCTTGCCCACTGGCCACTGGTGCTGTTAGACTTCGGCCCACAGGAGATTTCTCAATGCCGAAATTCATGTATCAAGCCAGTTACACCGCGGAGGGCCTGAGGGGTTTGCTCAAGGACAGCGCGTCGGGCCGTAAGGCTGCGGTGGAAGCGGCGGTGAAGGCGGTGGGTGGAACGCTGGAGTCGCTATACTACTGCTTCGGAGACCACGACGCGGTGTTGATCGTCGATCTGCCGGATAACGTTATCGCGGCTTCCGTCGCCGTCAACGTTGCGGCTTCTGGGCTGGTCAAAGTAAAAACGACACCTTTGCTGACGGTTGCCGAGACGGACAAGGCGCTCGGCGGCAAGGTGGCCTACCGCGAACCTGGCACCGCGTGATTCCTCGCACTCAGCTTCTCCCGCCGGCGTGGACGGCATCTGAACCGCGTCCATTCCCGGAATGGCCCCGGAACGGCCGCGGAATGGCTGGGTCAAGCCGGGGGCGAATGATGTATTATGACCACGGGGTGAACTGACATGTCTTCCATGCCTCCGGGACCGCCACAAGGTCCGCCGCAGGGCCCTCCACAAGGGCCGCCCAGCATGCCGCCTCAGGGCGGGCAGCCGCAGTATCCGCCACAATATCAGCAACCGTATGCGCCGCAGGGTGCGCCGCAATATCCGCAACAGTATTCACCGCAGGGACAGCCTCCGAAAAAATCCAACACGCTGATGTGGGTATTGATCGGCGTCGCGGTGGTGATTTTTGTGGTGGTGGCGGGGGTGTCGGTCGGCGGCTACATGCTGTACCGCACGGTGAAGAATTCAGGCTTCGATCCCGACCTGATGCGCAAGAACCCGGGATTGGCGATGACCAAGATGATGGCGACGCTGCATCCCGACATGCAGGTGGTCTCGACCGACGATGCGCACGGCACGGTTACGGTGCGCGACAAGAGTACGGGGAAGATGCTCACCTTCCGCTGGGATCCGGAGAAGAAGTCGCTGGTCATCGTGGGCGATGACGGCAAAGAAGTGAAGTTCTCGGCTTCGGGCGACGACAAGACCGGCTCGGTCACGGTGGAGAGCGGCGACGGAACGGTGAAGTTCGGCGCGGGCGCCGGCAACAACACGCCCGCGTGGGCGCCCGTATATCCCGGCACCACGCCGCAAGGAACGTTTTCAACGCAAACCGGGGAAGGCTCGCAGAATACTTACACCTTCAAGACGCACGACCAGGCCTCCAAGGTGCTCGATTACTTCAAGCAACAGTTGACTGGGGCGGGATTCAAGGTCACTGTCATCGCCGCCAGTGACGAGGGCGGGATGCTGCAAGCCGCGGATGAGGGACAGAAGCGGTCAGTGATGATTACTGCTGGGACCTCGGCGGAGGGTACTGAGGGCAGCGTCACTACTATCGAGAAGAAGTAGGTGGGCAGCCAATCTTGGCTGTCTCCGGTTTTCACTTCGGCGGTGGCCGGTGTGTGAGGACTCGCTCTGGTCTCGGCTGCAGCCAGAAATGGCTGCCCCGCATGCAACCACACCAGGCGGATTGTCAATCCGCCGCAGGCTGCCAGCCTGCCCCACGTTGTCAAGACGCACTGACTAGAGCGGCAGGCGGAGGCGGAAGCACGCGCCTGGCCCGGAAGGCTCCGCGGGGTCCTCGGCCCACAGATCGCCCCCGTGCGAGAGCACGGTTTTCCGCGACAGCGCCAAGCCCAGCCCCAGACCGTTGGGCTTTCCGGCCGTCACGAAGGGCTGGAATAGTTGACGGGCGATGGCGGCGGGAATGCCGGGGCCGTCGTCCTCGACACTCACATCTATGTGCTGCCCGTTGCGTTGGGCGCGCACTACCACGGAACCGCCTTCGGGCATGGCTTCGATGGCGTTCCCGATCAGGTTCTGGAACACGCGCTCCATGGGAGAGCGATCCAGCGGAAGCTCGATGTCGGCGGGCACGTCCACACGAACCTGGACGCGGCTGGAGTCGGCGCTAGCGGCCAGGGGTTCGCAGGCGGCCACCACCACGTCGCGCAGACGGCAGGTTTCCCGGGCGTGCGCGCGCCCTTGGGTCACGTCGGCAAGCTCGTGCAGCAGATCCTGAATCTGGCGCGAGGCGCGATAGATATTGGACGAAAGCCGCCGGATCTGGGCCTCGGAGAGATCGGAATCCACTAACATTTCCGCTCCTCCGTAAATCGCCGCCAGAGGATTGCGCAAATCGTGAACGATGGACGCGGACAGGCGTCCGATGGTGGTGAGGCGCTCCTGGCGGATCAACTCTTCCCGCGCTTTGATCAGCGATTCGCACATGCCGTTGAAGGTCTCCGCCAGCCGGCCGATCTCGTCTCCGCGTTCCATGGGCACGCGTACGGCGTAATTGCCCTGCGCGATTTCGGAAGCCGCCCGGTCGAGGGCATGCACGGGCTGCAGCAGCCGGCGCGCCAGCAGGTAGGTCAAGGCAAAACCCGCGACGATGGCCACCAACCATAGGGCGGTCAGGCGCATGCGCACCGCGCGTATGCGAGCTTGCGCGGCTTCGAAGGGGCGCAAGATGCGCAGTTCACCGGCGGGGTGGCCTTCGACATCGGTCAGCACCGAAGCAAACTGATAGTAATCGGAGCCGGCCAGACGCACCTGCTGCGCGCTGGCTGGCGCCGCGGTGAGATCGCGTTCGGCGTCCGGAGCCAGAGTCGACGCGGCCACGCGGCCTGCCTCTAGAAAGAGGAAATCCGTGCCTCCGGTGGAACTCTTGAGCTCGTTACCCAGATCGCGATCCACCGCGACGGCGGCAACCAGCACGTTGAGCAGACCTGCGTCCTGGCTGGTCGCCACATACACCGGCGTGACCACCACTTGGTACAAACCTCCGCCTAACGCCTGGAAGCCGCGCGCCTGATGCGGGAAAGACTTCGCCGCGCCGCGGACGAAGGGAACCTCGGAAATCGCCGGAGCGGTGGCGCCCATGGATGCAATCACCTGGCCGCCGGGGTCGCAGATCAGGTACAGCGCGCCCGGGCGCGCGAGTTTGTCCCACACTTCTTGAGCCGTGTCGCGGATGGTGGCGCGGTCGCGCGTGATCAGCACCGCACGCACGTCGGGCATGCGGCTGAGCAACTGGCTGACGGTCGCCAGCTCGTCGGCGCGGGCCTGCCACAGAGAATTGTAGGCTTGGAAACTGGCCCGGGCTTCCTGCTCCAGGCTCAACGACGCGATCCGCACGAATTGTTCCTGCAGCACCCAGCCCATGGCGGCGAAGAGGACGGTAATGGCCAGGGAGGTGGAGAACAGAATCCTCCACAGCAGCGAGATCGAGGATAGTTTCCAGGGCTTCATGGGCGAATCTTCACTGACGGACCCTCATTGGCGAACGGCCGGATACGCGCCGCCGTCGTCCGGCGCGCTGTGATAGGGGTGGCCGAATTTGTCGGTGTGCGGAATCGGCAGGTAGCCGGTTTCGGAAACGATGAGGCGTGCCAACGTCACCGCTCCTTCGGTGATGGTTACGCGGCGGCCGAGTTCGTCCAGGGTAGCCTGAGTGGCGCGTTCGTGAAACACGCGCGCGCGGTATTCGCCCGCGGGAACGTCCGCGATCTCAAAGCTTCCGTCTTTCCGCGTAGTGCCGAAGTAGGGGGTGTTGAGCACCACGATGATGGCGCTCATGGAGGCATGGATGTTACAAAACACGCGCACCACACCGGGGCGGTCGAAGCGCACGCCGCGCGAGGAGCCCGGCGGATACAGACCGATGTCGAACATTTTTCCGTCGTAGTTGGAAAAGGCGTTGTGAAAGATCGGATCGAAATTGGGGAAGTCCACGGTGGTGCCCGTGCGGACCGCCAGCACGTGCGGAGTGAAGGTCTTGTCTTTCTGGATCATTCGCGCGGACGGAGCCGCCGCTTGCGGGGCTGTGCCGCTTAGCGGTTCTAGCCAAACCACTACGCCGGAGTAATCCATCTTCTTGCGCACTTGGGCTTCCTTGGAGTCGCGCAGCTCCACGCGTCCGGAGACCGTGGCGGCCTGCGTGCTACCGGCCAACCCGCAGGCGAGCAGACTAAAGAGGGCGATGGCGTTACGGGTGGAACGGGCTCTAGCCTGCATGAAGCCTGCTCTCCATACTCCAGATAGGCTCCAGATAGGCTCCAGATAGGCTCCAGATCGGACTAGAACAGATAAGCGATCGCCAGATCATAGTGCTGATTGAGACGCGTCCCTATGCCCAGGTAAGTGGTGCGCACTTGCGAGGCTTCAAAACCGGTCACTACGTTGGTCCCGAGCCGGTACATGATATTTGCAGCATAACCCAGATTTCTGGAAATCCCTCCGTCGTCGGCGTCGAACACGCGGTCGCTCTCCTGTCCGCCGTACACATTCATGGAGAGCCGGGGCGCGATGCGAACCTTCAGTTGGGCCCAGCCTCCGGTGGCATGGACGGCGCGCGCCAGTCCGTTGGCTATATCCACGCCCTGGCGCAGTCCTCCGATGACTCCCACGTTTTCCCCTTGAAAGAACGTGCCGATCAAATCGATGCGCGAGGCGGGCCGGATCAGCCAGTCGATGGAGAAAATCCGCGAGGGCACGGTCTGGCCCAGCACGTGGGTGTCACTCACGTGAAACCCGGGAGCGATCTCAATGCGGCGATGCTCTCCGTTGTTGGCCCACAGCTCGAAGCGGCCTTCGTATCCGGGGCGCGAACGCGCCAGCGTAGCGCTGTACTCGGTCGCCCCAAGCCCGGTGCCGGTTTCACTGGTCTGATACACACCGAACTGGGCCCGCAGACCGGCTTGGTCTCCGAGCGCGAAGCGCTGCTCGACACGGGCCTGCGGTTGCCATAACCATAGATTACCCGCGGCGGTCAGCGGCGAGACGCCCACCTGCGACAAGGAATCGGGCTCGCGCGGGGCGATCACGGGCTTGTCGAAGGCAAACGTCAGCGTGGTATCTTTCCAGGCTGCGTCGAGGGAAGCCACCCGCAAGCGCATGGTCTGAGTTAGCCCCGTGCCGCCTCCAAAAAAGTCCATGTAAATCGAGCCAGTCAGTTTGCCGCCGCCTTGCAGATCGGGCCCGTCAAACTTCAGCCCCAGGACGGTTTGCCGAAGCGTCGCGCCTCCGTCGGCCTGACGCACAGTGGCCGAGGCAGTGGTAGGGTTGTCCGCCCCGCCGGAGCCGCGGCCGTTCAGAAACGCGTTGAACAGCGCCATGCCGGTAAGGGTCACCGGGAGCCGGTGTTCGCTCGACACCTTGGATTGCTCCATTTGCGCGATGCGCTGTTCCTGGATCTCGGCGCGTTCTTCGAGCGGCGCGACTTGCGGTGCTCCTTGCGTTGCCGCTTGAGTTGCCCCCTGAGTTAATGGAGGAGCGCCGGGCGGGGCCGCGGCGGTGTCTCCGTTCCCCGGAGGAGTTCCCGGCTGCGCAGCGCCGAGTTGTTGACGTAGCGCGCGAAGTTCGTCGATCAATTCTCGGTTTTGGTTTTCGAGACGGTCCAGGCGTGACAGGACTTCCTTCAACTCGGGTGATTGCGCGTGCGCGGCCGCCGGCGACAGCAGCGCGCAAGTGCACCAAGCCGGAACGAGCAAAGCTCGGGCCCGTGGGGCGCTCCAAGAGAATCGGCTACGCATGGATCAACTCCTCCAGTTTTTTGCGGACTGCGCCCGGCGAAAAGGGTTTGGGAAAGTATGCGTCGGCGCCCAAACGAAGCGCGCGTTGGGGCGTGTCCGGATCGGTGTCGGCGCTCAACGCCACGATGGGAAGGCCCTGCCAGCGCGGCTGCGAACGGATGTGCGCGATGAGCTCCAGGCCGCTCATGCGCGGGAGATGAATATCGGTGACCACGGCTGAGATGTTCGTAGCGTATCCCGCGGCAGTGGCCAGGAAGCTCACGGCGTCCTCGGCGGTGCGGGCCGCGCGTACGACCACCGAGGGCAGCGATCCGAGAGCCAGATCGAGCGTGGATAGACAATCCTCGGCGTCGTCAACCAGCAGAATCAGATGTTGCGCTGCGACGTTGGACGGGTCCATGGCAGACGCTACGGCAAGAACCGGTAACCCACGCCGTGCATGGTGAGAAAGTGCCGCGGCGTCTCGGGCTCGGGCTCCAGCTTTTGACGCAGACGGACCACGTGCGCGTCCACGGTGCGGGTGTTGGGGAACGATTCGTAACCCCACACGGAATTGAGAATCACGTCACGCGAGAGCGCCCGTCCAGGATTCTGCAGGAAGAACGCCAGCAGGTTAAACTCGGCCCGGGTGAGCCGCGTTTCGGAGCCGCTTCGCCGGACTTGGCGCTGGTCCAGATCCACCTCCACGTCGGAAAACGCGAGCACCGTTTCGGCCCCCTGCGAGGCCCGCCGCAGCCGGGCGCGGATGCGCGCCAGCAGCTCGCGCGTGCCGAAGGGTTTGACTACGTAGTCGTCGGCGCCGATTTCGAGCAACAGCACTTTGTCGATCTCATCGCCCACTGCGCTCAACACGATCACCGGAATGGCCGACCCCGAAGCGCGCAGGCGCTTGCAGACGTCCACGCCGCTCAAGCCGGGCATGCGCAGGTCCACCAGGATCAGATTCGGTCTGGCCGCCGCGGCTTGATCCAGGCCACTGGCGCCATCCGCCGCCAGGATGGGCCGGAATCCCTCCTTTTCGAGCATCAATCCGATGGTATCCCGAAGGCTCTCGTCGTCGTCGATCACTAGGATGGTTTGCATGCAACTCCGTCTCCCATGTTAGACTCGGGCGCGCGAGGGGGCGGAACTAGCGCGTTACATCTGTAGCGGTGAACGCGTGTCGAGACGAGTCTCGACACGGCACGCAGGAGTGCGCGCGCCACGCGCGAGCTACTGCCGCCACTCCAGAGTTTCTGTCACGGTCAACCGCGAGTTGACGTACACGATCAAACGGAACCGGACGGTGTCGGAACTGTGACGGTAAATGATGCTGCCGTTGCGCAAGTGGGCCTGGTCCAAGTCGACGGGCTTGCTGTAGCTGCCATCCTCGATTTCGAGGAGCCCTTTCTGCGCCGACTGGACGGCCAGGGCGTCCCGGTTCCAGCGGACACTCAGGTTGTCTTCGGCGCGCGTCACCGTCAATCCCAGCGTCAAATCGGCGCTGGCCGCAGACGCGGTTCCGCGGGGGCCCATGCCCAGACCCAGTTGGAACCCTAGAAAGACTCCCAGCAGAAGAAACACGAACGAAAGCGGCAGCCACACCCAGCCGGAGCGAAATCTGGACGCGGATTCGGCAGGCGCCTCGACCTCCGGCGCGTTCAATCCCAGAGTCTGGTAATGGCGGACCCGCTCTGTTCGCGGGCTCTCCGGAAGGGACGGCTCGTGCGAGGACTCTACCGGGGGCCGTTCAAAAGAGGGCTGCCTCGGCGCGGGTTCGGGGCCCGTCAGATCCTTCCGGCGAAACGGAAATTCCAAAGGCGACGCTGCCGGAAAGGTACCGCCTTGGCGCAGAAAGAATCCCGCCACGCTGGCCCTGGTAGCGAACGGCCGCACCAGCAGCGCGATCGCTTCCGGTTGCGGGAACTGCCGGTCGATTCGCGCCAAGTCTTCCGAGTCCAAACCCGATTCGTCCCGAGTGTTACCGCGATAGAATCCCACGGCGCCGACAGGACGGGATGGATCGGGTTTCCAATGCTCACAGGTCTCTTGAAAGGTCCGGGCTTCCTGTTCATCCAGCCAATACGAGGGCCCGCGTTTATGGGAACAGCCCACCGGTTCAAAATCGCGGATCCGGATGACCGTTCGGCCATTCGTGGCCGCACCGCGTTCGACCGAGCCCAACAGGACTCCGCCGGCCTCGGCGCCGCGCTTGGGGACGGCTCCGAATCCCCGCAGAATTTCGGCTTCCAGGCGGTCCAGCGCGTCCAAGCTCAGGTAGACAATCGCGGACTGGCCCGGAACGTCCCAAACGTAGTAACCGGGGACGGGTTGAGTCTTTGGGTCCATTTCAGTTACCGTTTCATCATACTATGAGCGCACAGGCGCGAGCCCGTGGTGCGCGGAAACTTTGCGCGCAGGCGTTAGTCCGTTGTGCGTAAAAACATGGCTGGAACGCTCTATATCGTTGCGACGCCGATCGGCAACTTGGAAGACATCACGCTACGTGGCGTGCGGGTATTGCGGGAAGTCCAGCTGATCGCGTGCGAGGACACGCGCCAGACCCGCAAATTGCTGGATCATTTCGCCATTACTGTTCCGCTGGTCAGTTATCACGAGCACAATGAGGCGCAGCGCGCCGCCGAGTTGGTCGAGCAGCTTAAGGGCGGCCAATCTATCGCCCTGGTTTCCGATGCCGGCACGCCGCTGGTGTCCGATCCGGGCCATCGCCTGGTCGCGGCGGCGATCGCGGCCGGCGTTCCTGTTGTCCCCATCCCCGGGGCATCGGCGGTGGTGAGCGCGCTATCGGCGGCTGGGCTCCCCGCCGATCAGTTCCGCTTCTGCGGATTTCTGCCGGCCAAGTCCACTCAACGCCGCAAGGTATTCGAGCAGCACAAGCACGAAGACTGCACGATCATTTTTTACGAAGCGCCGCATCGCATCCTGGATGCGCTGGCCGACGCGGCCGAGGTGTTCGGGTCCAGGCGGATGGCGGCCGCGCGGGAACTCACCAAGATTCATGAGGAGTTTCTGCGCGGCTCCGCGGCGGAAATTCGGGAGCAACTCGCGTCGCGACCCTCGGTGAAGGGCGAACTTACGCTGCTCATCGCACCTGCCGAGCCGGGTGAATCGATCGCCGAGCTGTCCGCTCCGGAGGATGCCGTCCGGGCGCTAGAAAAGCAAGGGATGCCACGGATGGAAGCGATCAAGCAGGTAGCGCGGGAACGGGGTTTAGGAAAGCGCGAGGTCTACCGGCTTGTGGCGGAGCATTGGTGAGAGCGGCGCGGGGCTGAGCGGCGCTATGCTGGGTGCAGGATGAATTCCGACCGGATCCTCCCGATCATGTTAGCAGCGGCGCCGACGATACTCACGGTGCTCGTGGGGATTCTTGTGAACAACGCTCGCCTGAGCGACTTCAGAATAGACATGAACAACCGCCTGACGGAGCTTCGTACGGACATAAATACGCGCTTCAACGAGGTGGACCGCCGCTTCGATTTGATGCAGGACTTGTGGCGCTCGGAGCTGCATCGCGTTGAGGAAGTCCTCGATGCGCGCTTGAAGCACCTCGAACAGCGTTGAACGACGCGCCAGCCGCGCTTGCGATACTGGTGAGTCCATGCTCACCAAGCGCGACATCTCCACCCCGGCGGCGCTTCTCGACCTGGACGCCTTCGAAGTCAATCTGGAGCGCATGGCCGCGCGGGTTAAGCAGTCCGGCAAAGCTCTGCGCCCGCATTTCAAGGCGCACAAGTGCGTCGAGATCGCGCGGCGGCAGATCGCCGCTGGAGCCTGCGTCGTCTGTGTAGCCACCGTACCCGAGGCCGAACTGCTGGCTTCGGCCGGAATCACCGGACTGTTGCTGACCTCGCCGTTGGCCGATCCGCGGAAGATCGCGCGCGCCGCCCAAACTGGAGCCATGGTGGTGGTGGACCACGTCAAGCAAGCCGAATGGTATGCGGAGGCGGCCGAGCAATTGGGCCGCACGGTTGAGGTGTTGATCGATCTGGATGTCGGCGATCATCGCACCGGAGCGCGTTCGACGCAGCACGCGATCGAGATCGCCGAAGCCGTCGCCCGATCTTCATCTCTGCGCTTACGGGGCTTGCAGGCGTACTCGGTGCTCGGTTCGCACGCCGGTGGCCGCGAGCACCGCGAACGCGTGTCGATGGAGGCCTTTCAAATCGCCGCCGCAACGCGCGATGCCATGGCGGCCCGCGGATTCTCGACCGAGATTCTTAGCGGCGGCAGCACCGGTTCCTGGGATATCGACTGGGCGCTCCCCGAGCCCACCGAGTTGCAAGCCGGCTCCTATGTGCTTATGGATCTGGCCTACCGGCGTGAAGGGCTTGATTTTCGCCACGCGCTGACCATCCTGGCCACCGTGGTTAGCGCCAATCACGCTGGCTTCGTGACCGTCGACGCCGGGTACAAGGCCTTCGCCACCGACCGCGGCTACGGCCCAGAAGCGCTGAAGCTTCCCGGATCGAACTATCGGTGGGGCGGCGACGAATTCGGCTTCCTGGACACTATGGAAATGGACACGACGGAAACACAGCCGGTGCAGCCTGTTTTGGGCGATCGCATCGAATTCATCCCTCCGCATTGCGATCCGACCATGAACCTGTACGACACGCTGTACGCCTGCCGGGGCGAACAGGTGAAGTCCGTGTGGCCCGTCAAACGCGTCAGGTAGTCCGCCGTGCCGGCGCGCGCTGCGCGTACGTTTAGCCGCGGATGTAGATGCAGGACTCGCGCACCAGCATTTTCTCATTGAAGGATGAGCCTGAAGGATAGGCAAGCTGGCGGGGCTCCTTTCTGCGATTTTGGCGAGCGGGGATGGGGTCCAGGGGAAGGGGGCGGCGGTTGAGCCCCCT
>DATNJC010000147.1:0-4694 GCA_035604115.1 Bryobacteraceae bacterium
CCAAGGCCGCCGCCGGAGTGCCGGAGACGGCTTCCCTTTTCGGCGACAAGCTCTCGCCGGCGGAGAAAAAGGTCTTTGCCCTTATCAAGCCGGACGCCTCCACCCACATCGATGAAATCGTCGAGCGGCTGGAGCCCGAAGTCTCGTCCTCAGAGATTTTCGCCGCCCTGTTCGAATTGGAACTTTCGGGCAAGGTGCGGCAACTGCCGGGAAAGAATTTTGTTAGATGCTTCTAGCTGCTGGCTTCTAGCCGCTGGCTTGTGGTTGCAACCTGATTTGTTTAGTGGAGGATAAATGAAAGACTTCAAAGATCTGAGGGTGTGGCAAAAATCGCATGCGCTCACGCTCGCGATATACAGAGTGACGCAGAGGTTTCCCAAGGAGGAGATGTACGGGCTAACCAGCCAAATCCGGCGCGCAGCCGTTTCCGCTGCCGCCAATATTGCTGAAGGATGTGGCCGGCGGTCGGATCGGGAGTTCAGGCGTTTTCTCCAAATCGCTCGGGGATCGGCGAGCGAACTGGAATACCATCTGCTCCTGGCTCGCGATCTGCGGTTTCCATCGGCGCAGGAATACACGAGTGTCCAGGCCGCCGTCGCCGAGGTCCAGAGAATGCTGACGGCGTTGGTCAAAAGCCTGACTCCACAGGCCACCGAAATCGAAACCCCATCCTGAAGCATCAAATATCCAGTTCCGAACCAACATAGCTAGCAGCCAGAGGCTAGGAGCTAGCGGCTCCCCGCGCATTCGTGCTAGCTTGGATTGCAATCCACGGGGGTAGAAGAAGTTGGCTAAATCTCTGGTCATCGTCGAGTCGCCGGCCAAGGCGAAGACGATCAACAAATATCTGGGGAAGGACTACGAAGTCGAGGCCTCGCTCGGCCACGTCAAAGACCTGCCCAAAAGCATCCTGGGCGTGGACATTAAGAACGACTTCGAGCCCGACTACGTGGTCATTCCCGGCAAGGAAAAGGTCGTCGCCAAGCTGAAGAAGATGGCGAAGACGGCGGCCGCCGTGTATCTGGCCCCCGACCCTGACCGCGAGGGCGAGGCCATCGCCGCCCACCTGGAGGAAGAGCTTTCCGAAAACGGCGGCGGCCGCAAGAAGAAAAAGAAGGGCGGCATCCCCTTCCATCGCGTCACCTTCAACGAGATCACCAAGCGCGCGGTGCAGGAGGCCTTCCTGCATCCTCGCGAGATCGACCAGAACCTGGTGGACGCGCAGCAGACCCGCCGCGTGCTCGACCGCCTGGTCGGCTATCAGGTTTCGCCGCTGCTGTGGGACAAGGTGCGGCGCGGGCTCTCCGCCGGGCGCGTGCAGACCGTTGCCTTGCGCGTGATCGTGGACCGCGAGCGTGAGATCAAGGCCTTCCTGAAAAAAGAATACTGGTCCATGGACGCGCACCTGGCGGCCGCCAAGCCGCCGGCGTTCGACGCGCACTTCATCGGCCGCGGCGACGAGAAGATCGAGATCTCGAACGCGGAAGAAGCGGAGAAGATCCGCGCGGCGCTGGAGCAGACCGCCTGGACGGTCCGCTCGGTGGAGAAGCGGGAGCGCCGCCGCAGCCCGGCCCCGCCGTTCACCACCAGCAAGCTGCAGCAGGACGCCTCGCGCAAGCTGCGCTTCAGCGTCAAGCGCGCCATGATGCTGGCGCAGCACCTCTATGAAGGCGTGGAGTTGGGCGGCGACGAAGGCTCGGTCGGTCTCATCACCTACATGCGCACCGATTCCACGCGCGTCTCGAACGACGCGATCGGGGAGGTGCGCGAACTGATTGGCAGCCAGTACGGTCCCGAGTACCTGCCGGAATCGCCCAATGTCTACAAAGAGAAGAAGGAGGCGCAGGCGGCGCACGAGGCCATCCGCCCGACCTCGGCGGCGCGCACCCCCGACAGCATCAAGCAGTATCTGAAAGAGGACGAGTTCAAGCTCTACAAGCTGATCTGGCAGCGCTTCGTCGCCTCGCAGATGAACCAGGCGGTCTTCGACCAGACGAGTGTCGACATCGACGCAAAATCCAACGGCGACGCGTTCCTCTTCCGCGTTACCGGTTCGGTGCTGAAGTTCGACGGCTTCTTGAAGGTCTACGAGGAATCGAAGGAAGGCCGCGACGAAGAGGACGAGGCGCTCAAGCACAAACTGCCGGCGCTCGAGCAGGGCCAGAAGCTCACGCTCAAGGGCCTGAAGCCGGAGCAGCACTTCACCGAGCCTCCGCCGCGCTACAACGAAGCCTCGCTGGTGAAGGAACTGGAAGAGCGCGGCATCGGGCGGCCGTCCACCTACGCCACCATCCTCAGCACCATCCAGGAGCGGCAGTACGTCAACAAGACGGGTGGCAAGTTTGTGCCCACCGAGATCGGCCTCGTCGTCACCGACCTGCTGGTGGAGAACTTCAAGGACATCTTCGACCTGGAGTACACGGCGCGCCTGGAAGAAGAGCTGGACGAGATCGAGGAAGGCAAGGAGAAGTGGACCGACGCGCTCGCCGGGTTCTACAAGAAGTTCGAGAAAGACCTTCGCTATGCGCAGAAGCACATGGAGAACATCAAGCGCATGGAGAAGCCCACGGACCAGGTGTGCGAGCGCTGCGGCTCGCCGCTGGTCATCAAGTGGGGCAAGCACGGGTCCTTCTACGCCTGCAGCTCCTACGATAAGGACGATCCCAACACTTGCACCTTCACCAAGGAAAACCCCATCGACCTGCCGGATCTCGATTCGGCCGACGTGCAGGAGACCGCCCAGGAAGAATACTGCGAGAACTGCGGGCGGGTGATGGTGCTCAAGCGCGGGCGCTTCGGACAGTTCATGGCCTGCACCGGGTATCCCGACTGCAAGACCACGCGGCGGCTCGACCAGGGACGCAAGGTGCCGGACATCCCGCTGGATGAAATCTGTCCCAAGTGCGGACGCAACATGATGCTGCGCCACGGCCGTTACGGCGAATTCACCTCCTGCTCCGGATATCCCCAGTGCAAGTACATCAAGCAGAATTACATCGGGATGAAGTGCCCGCAGTGCAAGGATGGCGAACTGGTGGAGAAAAAGGCCCGCCGCCGGGGCAACATCTTCTACGGCTGCTCGAACTATCCCGACTGCACCTTCACTTCGGCGTACAAGCCGCTGCCGGAAAGCTGTCCGGAGTGCGGCAGCCCCTATCTGGTGTTCAAGAACCTGAAGTCAGGACCGGTGATCGTCTGCCCCAACAACAAGCGCACTGGTGAAGACGAGGAACCGAAGCGGCGCCGCAAGAAGGGCGAGGATGCCGCGGAGGCAGCACCAGCGGTGCGATGCACCTACTCGCGTCCGGCGCCGGTCGAGGCGGAACCGGTCGAGCAGGTTACCGGGTAACTCGAGTGTCATCCTGTTCGCCGTGGTCGTGATCTATAACGACATCGGCAAGGCGCTGCCCGGGCTAGCGAAGTTTCTGCCGTAAGCGAATCGCACTCTTACGGAATTGTCATCCCGACCGAGCGGTACCCAGAACGCCTTGTGGCGTTCTGGGTGAAGCCGCGAGCGGAGGGACCTTGTGTTTCCACAACGGATACCGCGATTTGGTCGCGCATTGGTTTGAAATAAACTCTCTATGCCATGCATTGACTCTCTGAGCGCGGAGGATTGGATGCGCGCTGTATCCGAGTCTAATCAAACAGCGATGCGAAAGCCCCATAAGTACCCTCGCTACGAAGGAATCTTTCTTGCGGATTGTTGCACCTTTCAGCCACCGGGGTGCACGCCACCGTGTTTCTGTCACAAGGTGGGATGCACGGGGATTTGGACTCTGCGATCCGATGTTGACTTCCAGTCTTTCCTCTCACATTTCGCCAATTTGTGGGTTGGGGGTTCGCATGCTTTCACACAGCATGTAAACGACTGCGGGTGCGAACCGCATCCGCGATGGAAAAACGGCATACGATTGTTGCGTGAAATCAAGAAGCAATGGCCCAACTGGGACGGGCACGGCAACAGTTTGCCATCCGTGGTCAGCAACGTCACGCGCTGTTACTTCTGCGACGACTCCTTCACCCTAATGATGCCTGTAGTACAGACCATTCAGGGAATGGCTGTCGATAAGAGGGGAGTTTATACGTCCAAACTGGTTAGCCAGCTCTTTTACGACATCGCAGTTCCGTTTGACACTGACTCGAAGGAGAACCAGAAGGTGTGCGGATACGAACCAAAGCGTTACGGCGACGGCAGAATGCGCGTGCAGGCTAAAGATTGGCTTCTGGCTAACAAGAAAAGTGTTGATGATTTCAGGAAGCTCGACGGAGCGCCGGACTCTTGTTGGTCCAGTCCGGGACGCGGGACGACATGTAGTCGGGTACTGGACAAGCTGTTTTATGGAACGGAGATTCGCCGGGGTATCGCGGGAAAAGCCCTTCCCGATGCGGGGAGACAACGAGCATGAACCGGAAGAACTGGTTGGTACTGTTGTCGGGCGTTATCATCGGAGTGATAGCGACATCGGTCTATTGGCACACCAGACAGGAACACAGCACATTCATGTTCGACCACAACGTCAAATGCCAGGAAACTGCGAAACAGTACGAAGCTGACCTGCTCCCCTAAATCCGCACACCACTGAGTATGATTTCAGAGTTCGCGGAAGCGAAAGATAGGGGAGGAGCATGTCTCGGAGCCGGCACACGGAAGCGGAGATGATCGCGGCGCTGAAGCAGATGGAGGCAGGGCG
>DATNJC010000148.1:0-3070 GCA_035604115.1 Bryobacteraceae bacterium
CGAGCTTGGAAGATCCGCCAACTGGAATTGCTGGAGCATGCCGTGGCCGCGGCCCTTACTGCGGTGAATTCAGAACACGCAACAGCCCATTTTCGCCACTGCGGCTATGGTCTATAAATACTCAGAAAATGGTCTAGCCGCCCCCCCTGCCGCAACGCGCCAAGCGGAGACACTCATCTCTCGCATGGTAAAAGTTCTATGGACGGATAATCGCAGTTGGTGAGAAATGGCCGATACCATCGAGATACGGCGGAGCAGACCTGAGGCATCGTATAGGATTGCGGTCGGATGACGCGGCACACGGAGGCCGCAACGTCGTCTGCCGATCATCACCCTGTGGTGTTGGGAGGCCACAGGTCATGAAGCGCACCTTCATCATGGGAAACAGCGCACCAGCGCGAAGGCGATTCTGCGATTGCCCGACCTCGAAGTCGCGAAGTCCGCGGTGCTCAACAGCCTCTCCTGTCCCGATGCCCAGCGTGGCTATCGGCATGCGATTGACGAATTTGTTGAATGGTACTGCTCCGAACCGCGGCTGTCGTTCAGCAAGACGGTCGTAGTACGGTATCGGATGCATCTGGAGTCGCGCGGTCTTGTTCCGGGGACAATCAACCTTCGTCTCGGCGCGGTGCGCCGTCTCGCGTACGAGGCCGCAGACTGCGGGTTACTCAGCGCCGATTTGGCTGCAGGAATCCGTCGCGTTAAGGGCGTTAAGAAACTGGGCGTCAGGCTCGGCAACTGGCTAACTGCCGAACAGGCGCAAGCACTTTGGCAGGCGCCGGGCCGCGAGGGGATCAAAGGCAAGCGCGACCGTGCACTGCTCGCCTTACTGCTCGCATGCGGACTTCGCCGTCACGAGCTAGCCAAGCTGACCTTCGCCCACCTGCAGCAACGTTGAAGGACATTGGGCTATCGTAGACCTGCGTGGGAAGGGCGGTCACGTTCGAACCATTCCGGTTCCCGAGTGGGTGCATGGCCTGTTGGACGAATGGACTACGACCGCCGGTATCAACGTCGGCAGCCTTTTCAGGCGTGTGAGCAGCGCAGGCCGAGTTTGGGGTGAAGTTGTGACGGAAAAGCTGGTTTGGCACGTCGTCAAACAGTTCGCTGCGAAGATCGGCGTTGGTAAACTCGCGCCGCATGATCTCCGACGGAGTTGCGGCCGGTTCTGCCGCGCCGCTGGGGGCGAGCTGGAGCAGATTCAGTTCAATTTCTTCTCGGCCACATCTCGGTGCAAACCACCGAGCGTTACCTGGGCTGCACACAGCGGATCGCGTGCGCCGTGAACGACCATATCGGAATCGAGCCGACACCGTGAGTTTGCCCGCCTTTGGGAGTGTAGCCGACAATCCGCCCGCTGGTCCCGGTAAACACTACGGCGTTACTCGGGAGCAATAGCCTGATCCTTCCGCTATGAATCTGCTCTAGAGGCGCTCCGGCCACTCGGTGGAGAAGTAGCGTTCGGGTGTCGGCGTGGTCACGTGGCGAGCGGTCGCGCCCTGCGTGCGGCCACTCAGTGAGTGGCGGGCAGCCCAACGACGATGAGAACCGCGTAGTCCTGCTTGCGGCAGCCGTTCACGACGGGCATGGCCGCCCCTGGATTCACCGGAAAACCCGTGGTCCGAACGTGCTCGGGCGAGCACGAGTTGTTAGCCGTCGCCGGCGTGTAGCGTGCGGAGCGGCATCCGAGATGGGTGACATCGTAGAGGGTCGCGCCGTCGGCGAGTTCCCACCGCTGATTGCCGTCCTTGTCCTTGGGCTGAATTGTCAGCACGGTCGTCACCTTGCGGTCGCCCGTGACGAGGTATTTCCCAGGAGGCAGCGGAAAGGTCGGCTTCTCCATGATCAAGCCGTGTTCCTCCAGCCACCAGTCCGCAGCGTCGAATTTCCACTGTGACGGCGCCACGCCGCCGGCCGCCTTCAATTGATCGTAGCGGTCCAGCTTGCAACCGCGCGGGCCCGGGTCCTGACTCCAGAGGCCCCATGATTGCGTGCCGTTGCCGGAGGTGGCCCCGGGGTCTCCCAGCGCCGCGATGTACTGCGGCTCGATGAGGAGCCTGAACTTCGAGAGGTCTACGTCTGACGCGTGAACCGGCTGCTGCAGGCCGGCCGCCAACAAGAGGGATCCCATGGACAGGAGCCGGCGGCTCACGGACGGCACGAGGTGGCGGACATTCATGCGATTGCTCCAGTTGGACGATCTGATGACATCTTACACCAACGCGCGCCCCGGCGCTGGCCTGCTCGTGGTGGATCTCCGACCTCGGCACGGCCTCAGGACTCCTCGCGTCACGGTGCCGCACCTCGCCGATGTAGCGCGCTTGGTATACCAGCTCGATGGCTCTCGGCACGCGGTATCCCTACGGTAGGCAGTCCGACTCCGGCGCGCCGATGAACAAGAGATAGGTTCGGGCGGTCCGGTCAAGGCGGTGCTCAAACGCTGAAAGCACTACACCTGGAAGCTCTGCTGGTACGCAAGTTCTGCGACCCCCTGGAGCGTCTTCTCGCCGTCGATGGCGAGCTTCCTTAAGCGCACTGCCAACGCTCCTTTGTGCCCAGGCTCTTGTCGATAGGTCCTTCTATGTCGGCCAGCGTTTACCGAGGTCTTCGCGGTTGCAATTGAGATGCTGCGGGCGGATAACGCGCCACTCGGAGAGAGGTCTCGGCCGGGGCGGGTGTGGATTCCTGGCGATAACAGCCCTTTTCACCACCAATCCGCCGGTGGTTGGCCGCGCCTCGTTGCAGACTCCGCATCCTTTGTATATGGCCAGCTCGCGACTTCTCACTTCGATCGCTTCGAGAGTACCCCCAGAGTCCCCCCAATTTCCGTGAAAATAAACATCTCGCGCCTCTAAGTCTTGTGGTTGCAACGCGAGGCAGCTACAAGCCGTTCGGCGTAGAGTCGAGGAAGGGCGCTGGACCGGGACCTACTGGCAGCCGGTGGTTTCCCTTCCCCGCTCATCAAACCGGACGTGCCCATTTCGAGCATCCGGCTTTCCGACAGACTTCACCAACAAGCTCACGGAAGCCGCCCCATAGACACATCGCGGAGCCGCAGAACACCCCGTAT
>DATNJC010000149.1:0-77961 GCA_035604115.1 Bryobacteraceae bacterium
AACTCTTCCAGGCTCTCTTCCCCCTGCTGATGCGCCTCCAACAACTTCCGTCGTAGATCGTCAGAATAGGCCTTCGCCATCTCTTGCTTGCAGCCGGATCGCCAGAGCTGGTCTATATTATCTCAGAAAATGGTCTAGTGACACGGAGGGACCGAGGATCAGCTCAACTTCGCGGAGAAAGAATCTGAGTTGAGGAACTGAGTACTCGTCGTTCGAAGGAATCGTCAGGCGGTGCGTGCCGTACAGCATGAATTGATGACGCGTGCCGGAAAAAGGCCCCTGAAATCCCACTGCTCTTAAGCGGCGTACGACGGCGGGCCGCTTACAGGGCGTCCACCGGCTCATCCATTGGTGTCCGGTTCAAATCAATCTCGCCGATGACCGGCAAAGGGTGCCCGAGTTTCAAGCCCACGAGAACCCAGTCTTCGAGCGTCGATCGGAGTTCATCTTCGCACGATTTCCGGCTGGGGCCAAATGCGAGAACGCCGATACACGGAGGGATGCGGCCAGCGTATGAGGAATCCTCCAGCTTTTCGTACACCGCTTGCGCCATCGCGGACTCAACGTAGTCGGTGAGTATGAAACGACCGCCCATGACATTATCTTACTGCTACCCCGGTTCGGCGAACGCGTAGCTGATCATGTGGCAGATCACGTGATGGGCGTCTTGAATGCGCCCCATGTGCGGCTCGGCGACGCAGATATTCAACTGCGCCAGCGCTCCCAGCTTCCCGCCGTCGCGCCCGGTGAGCGCCAGCGTGCGGCAACCTAGCGCGTTGGCGTACTCCATGCCTTTAATCAAATTGAGCGAATTGCCCGAGCCGCTCAGCGCCATATACATGTCGCCGGGGCGCGCCAGGTTGCGCAACTGCTCCACCACGCTATCGTGAAAGTCGACGTCGTTGGCGTAGGCCGTCAGCGTGGGGATGGAATCGTGGAGCGAATGGGCGCGAAAACGCTGCTCGCGCCCATAGCTGACGTCTTTAATCAAGTCACACACCAAGTGGGACGCGGTCGCCGCGCTGCCGCCATTGCCCGCGACGAAGATGGTGCGCCCCTGCTCGCGCGCTTCGCGGAACCACTCGATGGCCGTCTCCACACGAGCCAGATCGATCTTCCCGATCGCGCCGAGCACCTGCTCGCGGTATGCCTCGGCAAATGTCATGCGGTGCCGGCGCCTACCTCTCCGCCACTACGCGGTTGCCGCTCCACCCATCGCGGCGCGCGCGGCCGATAAGGCTGCGTCATAGTTGGGATGCTCGCCGACTTCCTTCACGTACTCGACATGCTTCAGCGTGTTGTCCTTGTCGAGCACGAAAATGGCCCGGCTCAGGATGCGCAACTCTTTGATCAGCGTGCCGTACGCCGTGCCGAAGGAGGCGTCGCGGTGGTCGGAAACCATCTTGACGTGATCCACGCCGTAGGCTCCGCACCAGCGCTTTTGGGCGAAGGGCAGGTCCATACTGAAGGTGTAAATCGTCACTCCCGGCAGCTTGCCCGCTTCCTCGTTGAAGCGCTTGGTTTGGATATCGCACACCGGAGTATCGAGCGAAGGAACTACGCTGAAGATACGGACGCCCTGGCCGGTCGAGGCCAGTGTCACGGGCTGCAGCGAGTTGTCGACGCCTTGAAAATCGGGCGCTTTTTGGCCGGTTTTGGCTTCCGGGCCGACAAGCGTCATGGGTTTACCGCGTAGTGTGGTGGCTTCTGGTCTTTCCATAGACTCCCATTGTACCGGGCCGCGACAGTGAAGGAGCCGTTAGGCGCCCAACATCTTGGCCAGCTCTGCCGGCGCGGTAACCGGCAGTTTGCAGGCGTAGTTCTCGCAGACAAAGGCTGTGGGGCGATCTTTGATAACGAACATCCCTATGGGAGCTTCCTCCGCGAACATCACCACGGCGTTGGGCAGAAAACGTCCCCGCACGACATGCAGGAGATCGCGCATGGCGGGGTCTTCGCGCGGCCCGGCCAATACGATCTCCATCGGCGGAGCCATCGAGAACTCCACGGCGACCAGCATCTGCGGCAGGCCCGCTGGCATTGCGCTCAAGCGCGAGCGGAACGCGGCGAAGGTTCGCTCGGCCGCAACGGCGAATTCCGCGATGCCGGTCATGCGCGCCAACCGCAATAGTGCAAGCGCCATGACCGAGTTCGCGGACGGTTCGGCGCCGTCGTAGTCGTCTTTGAGCCTTAGCAGGACGTCGCTCTGCCCGCTGGGCGTGCTGAAGAAACCACCCTGCTCGCGATCCTCGAACAGCTCCAGCGCCCGCGCGGCCAGGCGCTTCGCCCAGTCCAGATCGGCGGCCTCGAACGAGGTTTCGTACATATCGATCAGGGCAGTGATCAGGTGGGCGTAGTCGTCGAGGAACGCATCCACGGCCGCGTCCCCGTCGCGATAGCGCCGTAGAAGCCGCTGATCGCTTTCGTCCCAGAGGCGCAGGCGGATAAAATCCAGAGCGCGGCGCGCCGCTTCGGCATAATGCGTGCCCGGCCTATCCAGAATCTGTGCGCCCTTGGCGAACGCCGAGATCATCATCGCATTCCAACTGGTGAGAATCTTGTCGTCCAGGTGCGGATGCGGCCGACGCGGTCGGAGCCAGAGCAACGTGCGTAGGGCGGACCCCAGTGCGGTGTCCGTCACGTCGACACTCAGTCCCGCATGCTGCGCCGTTTCTTCAAGCGTGTGCGCCTGGTACAGAACGTTGCGGCCGGTGAACTCGCCGTGTGGATCTTCGTCGACGTTACCTTTTTCGAACACTCCGTAGCGATACGCGAAGATAGCGGCATCGCGCTCGCCGAGCGCCGCGCGCAGCTCTTCCGCGGTCCAGATGTAGAACGCGCCCTCGCCCTTTTCGTGCGGATTCACCGGATCGATGATGCTGTCGGCATCCTCGGCCGAATAGAATCCACCTTGGGGATGGGTAAGTTCCGCCAACACGTAGTGCAAGATATCGTGCGCCACCACGGAGAGAGCGGGCTCGCGGGTGATCTGATACGCTTCCAGGTAGGAAATCGCCAGTTGGGCCTGATCGTACAGCATCTTTTCAAAGTGCGGCACCAACCAGTGGTCGTCCACCGAGTAGCGATGAAACCCGCCGCCCAATTGATCGCACATTCCGCCGCGCGCCATCGCGCCGAGCGTGGCCAACACCATGGCCAAGGCTTCTTCATTCTTCTGCGTGACCGCGTAGCGCACCAGAAAATTGTGGATGCTCGGCCGCGGAAACTTGGGCGCCGGGCCAAACCCTCCCAGCTGCGGATCAAAGGACCGGCGGAACGCAAAATACGCGCTGTCGAGCACTTCGCGTCCCACTTTGGGCCCGGCATCGCCCGCCTCTGCTTGCTGCCGAAGTTGCTCGACCACCTGATTCGCGGATTGCTCGATGCGTGCGCGGTCCCCGTGCCACGCGCGCCCCAAGCTTTCGAGAACGGTGCGGAATCCGGGGCGTCCATAGCGCGAATCCGGCGGAAAATACGTACCGCCGAAGAACGGCTTGGCATCCGGCGTCAGCCACACCGACATGGGCCATCCACCGCTGCCAGTCGAGGCCTGCACGAACAGCATGTAGATGCGGTCCACATCCGGTCGCTCTTCGCGATCCACTTTCACCGGCACGAAGTACTGGTTCAGCACCTCGGCGACGTTCGCGTTCTCAAACGATTCGCGCTCCATCACGTGGCACCAGTGGCACGTGGAGTAGCCCACCGACAGGAAAATTGGTTTGTCCTCGGCCCGGGCTTTGGCGAAGGCTTCCTCGCCCCACGCGTACCAATCCACGGGATTGTGCGCGTGCTGCAGCAGGTAGGGGCTCTTCTCGTGGATCAGCCGGTTGGGCATGACTCAAGTGTAGTGTGAGTGCTGAGTGGGGCAGCGCCATGCGCTGCCACGGAAGGGCGCGGCCCTGCCCCACTTAGTCCAGAAAGTAGCCGTAGGTATCGATCGCCGAGCGGATCACTTCCGACGTGTGCCCGTGCCGCTCGAAGATCCGCTGCACGTCGTCGCACACGGCTTCCCGCCCGCGCTGGTGGAACACCAGGATCGAAGGCCCCGCTCCGCTGAGCGCGCAGCCCAGCAGGCCCGGCGCACGCAGCCCGACGATCTCCTCGAGGCCCGGAACCAGCGGATAACGGTAAGGCTGGTGCAAGCGGTCCTCGAGCGCCGTGGGGAACACGTGCGTCGCCCCTGTAGCCAGCGCCACCAACAGAAGCGCGCTGCGCTGGACGTTGAAGATGGTGTCCTCGCGCGAATAGCTGGAGGGCAGCACGCGCCGCGCCTCGGTGGTGGGCAGTTCGAAATCCGGCACCACCACGGCGACGTTGTAGAGCGGATGCAAATCCATCCGGATGGCGCGCGCGACGCCTTCGGAATCGATGGCGCTGGCCACGATCGAGCCCAATACGCAAGCCGCCACGTTATCGGGATGGCCCTCGATCAGCGCGGCCTCGTTGAGGATGCGGTGCGTGTCCCAGTTGAGGCCCAGCACGCGGTTGGCGATCACCACTCCCGCGGTAAGCGCCGCGGCGCTCGACCCCAGGCCCTTGCCGAGCGGAATTTTATTGGAGATTTCCAGCTCGATCGGGGGCAGCTTACGGCGCGTGTCGGCAGCTACGCGCAGAGCGGTCTGCCAGATCAGGTTGTCTTCGCCGGTGGATATGAGGTGCGCGTCGCGGCCCTGAACGCGGATCGCCAGCCTCTTCGCCGGACGAAAGCGGCACACCAGATGCACTTGTAGCGCCAGCCCCAGCGCGTCGAATCCCGGTCCTAAATTCGCGCTGGACGCCGGGACCCGGACCGTCTTCCACTGTTCGGACATGAAGAATCCATTCTGGCATGCCTGACAGTTTGTCCGGAAGTTGGCAGCGCACGGCGCTGCGCCACCTTACCGCTTGGCGAACAGCGAGAGATCCACCGAATCCGCCATGGCCTTGTAGCCGACGTCGTTGGGATGCAGGTGATCGGTGGTGTTGAACCCGGCGCGAAATTGCTTGGGGTGGTCGGCGTCCTGTTCGACCTTGTCGAAATCGAACACCGCGTCGAACACGCCACTGGTGCGAATCCACTCATTGACGGCCATGCGAATCACTTCGCCGGATTCGCTATAGTAAGCCGCACCTTCGTAGGGTGTCAGCGTGCAGCCGATCACTTTGATCCCGCGCATATGGGCGCGATCGGCCAACTGCTTGAGACCGGTGATGAGGTCGTCGGCCGTGACCGCTTCGGCGGGCGTGCGCGAGCCGATACCGACGTCGTTGATGCTTTCCATCAGCGAGACCCACTTGACGCCGGGCACCGCGAGCACGTCGCGGTCGAAGCGGGCCAGAGCATTGACGCCGGCGCCATCGCGCAGCACACGATTGCCCGAAATGCCCTGGTTCACCACGGCGACGTTGGCGGTCGCGGTGTTGGCCGCCAGGCGCGCGGACAAGTACGCGGGCCAGCTCCGGTTGGTATCGGGCGTGGAGGTCGCGCCGTCGGTGATGGAATCGCCGAAGGTCACCAGCGCCGCGGCGTCGGCGGGCGCGGCGACATCGATCCCCGAAATCCAGTACCAGGATTGCGACGTGGCAGCCGCGTCAATCGAGCGCTCCGCGGTCTGATTGCCGTCGCGCGAGATATATGTCGTGTGCAGACCGGTGCCGTGCATGGTCGGGGGCCCGGTCTCACTCGGCAAGTACAGGCTGACGGCGAGATCGCTCTGCGCGGGGACTTCCAGGTCCACCGGATCGCTGATCATCAGCGCGCCCGGGGGAATCGCGCAAGCGGGCCGTCCGCCGAACGCCAGTGCACGATCGGAACCCCCGACGATTTCGGAATCCTTGGCCCGCAGCGCAACGTGCGCGGCGCCGACCATCAGCGGCGCGGTTCCGAAGGCGTTGGAGACCTCGACGCGCAGCCGGCGTCCGCCGATCGAAGTACGGACGATCATACGGACGGTCTGGTGATTCAATCCGGCCAGGGGTTGAATGGCGGGCGGTTGATTCTGCGTCGCGCCATTCTGGGCTTGCGGCGGGCGTGCGGGTAACGCTCGCGGGGCTTGCGGCGATGCGCCCCAAGTCGCGACCCAATGTTCGCCGGCGCCGTTCTGCGCCCACGATGGGCACGCGGTTAGCACCGCGGTGCACAGCAGTATCTGGAATCTCGTATGCGTTAGTGTTCGAATCATCATCGCCTCCATGCCTGGGTCCTCCTGCGAATATACATCAACAGGAGGGCGAGTTGGCGTTGGCTGGCTGTGGAGCGCGCACTCGTGCGTGCCACGTCGGCACTCTTGCCGACGCTTGGCCGCCGTTAGCGCCAACCCGCCATGCGTCGCGATGAGTCGCGACGTGGCACGCACCAGTGCGTGCTCCACATCCCTGGAACCCTCCGCCCCGTATTGGTGTCTATTCCGGCATGTTCGACCAATCTTTGCTTCTCGATCGCGGCGGGACGCGTAAAGCCGGTGCGCTGGCGACATCTTTTGTGGCACAAATGCTGGCAGCCGGTGTCTTACTACTAGGGCCCCTTCTATATCGCGAAACGCTTCCGTTGCGGGTGCTGATGGCCGCCGATTACTATCCGCTCCACGCAGCGCCGCAACCTGCTGCTGCGAAGTCTTCGCCTGAAACGAAGGGCTCCAGTTTCAACGCGCGGCCAGTGTTTCGCGCTCCCGCGCGGGATCGGATCGCGACGTCGCAGACGGCCTCGGCCGGGATTTCGATGGAAGCGCCCGCACTGGATTTTGGACTGCCGCAAGCAGACTCTACGCAGCCAAGGATCGCCCCATTGCCGGAGATGACGCCGCCGCCCAAGCCTCCCGCGCCGGTGGCCGAAATTGTCCAGCAGCCCGTTGCGCCTATTCGCGTCAGCCAGGGAGTGCTAGCCGCAAAACTGATCCGCAAGGTCGTTCCGGTTTATCCGCCGCTCGCGCGCCAGGCCCGCATTCAAGGCACCGTGCGTCTGGTGGGAATTGTCGATCGCGACGGAACTATCCAACAGTTGCGGGTCCTGAGCGGTCATCCGTTGCTGGTGGAAGCCGCGCTGGCCGCGGTCCGGCAATGGGTCTATCAGCCAACGCTACTGAATGGCGAGCCGGTGCAGGTGCTGGCGCCGATCGACGTGACCTTTACCCTTGCACAGTGATGCGCATCCATTTTTTACCCGCGCGCACCGTGTGTGTGCCTGCGCTCAGGGCGAAACTGGGGTTTGTGCAACGCTCTCCGTTGAGCTCCACCGCGCCGGCTTTGATCAATCGCTCGGCTTCGGTGCGCGAGCTGGCCAACCCCGCGGTCACCAGCGCTTGTGCAAGCCGGTTCGATCCGTTCAGCGAAATCTGACCGATGTCCACAGGTTCCGCGCCCTCGCGCACTTCGTGGTTGAAGTCTTCGCGAGCTTGCTTGCCGTCGGCGGCGGAATGAAAATCCGCGACGACGCGCTGGGCCAGATCCATCTTTACTGCCATCGGATCGGACGGCTTCAGCGCCGCGATCTGCGGCAGCGTCAAGTCCGTGAGCAGCTCCCAATAGCGCCACATCAAGGTGTCGCTGATGCCCATAACCTTGCGGAACATGACCTTGGCCGGCTCGGTGATGCCGATGTAGTTGCCCTTGGATTTGGACATCTTCTCGACGCCGTCGGTGCCTTCGAGCAGCGGCGTCGTCGCGACGATCTGCGGCGGCTGCCCGAAGTCGCGCTGCAGTTCGCGGCCGACCAGGAGATTGAATCTTTGATCCGTTCCGCCCAGCTCAACGTCGCACTTCAAGGCCACCGAATCGTAACCCTGCGCCAGCGGGTATAACAGCTCGTGCATGGAAATCGCGTGGCCCTCTTTCAGTCGCTTGGTAAAATCGTCGCGCTCGAGAATTCGCGCCACGGTGTATTTGGAGCACAGCCGCACGATGTCTTCGTAGCGCAACGGCTCCAGCCACTGGCTGTTGAATCGTAGCTCGGTTTTTTCGGGATCGAGGATTTTGAACACCTGCGTCTTGTAGGTTTCGGCATTGGAGCTGAGTTCCTCGCGCGTCATGGGCGGGCGCGTGATGTTGCGGCCCGTGGGGTCGCCGATCAACCCGGTCATGTCTCCGATGAGAAAGATGACAGTGTGGCCCAGGTCCTGAAAATGTTTCATCTTGCGCAACAGGACCGTGTGGCCCAAGTGCAGATCGGGGGCCGTCGGATCGAAACCCGCCTTCACCCGCAGCGGGCGTCCGGCTTTGGCGCAGATTTCCAGGCGCTCCTTGAGATCCTCCTCGCGAATGATCTCGGCGATGCCTTTCTTCAAATATTCAAGCTGTTCGGCAACCGGGAGCATTCTCTCCATTGTAAAGACGCGCGCTCATCGACGCCGTGCGCCGCGGGCTTTAGCCTCCGCCATTTTGCGCGTGCTGAAGCACCCGTTGCAGGCTGAAGCCTGCTCCACAGTGTCGTTGTGTTTAACCGTTCGGTTTGCCCTCTCCATCGCCAGTGCTCCTGTCGATGAGATAACCCGCCGCGCCGGTGATGATCACGACGGCGATCGTAGCCAGGGCGACGCTGAGTGCCAGGGGCATGGGAATCAAAATGTGCTGCCCAAGAACGGCAACATGCGGCCGCAGAACAGCACTCCCACCACCAGCAGGAGCGCTGAGACGGCCACGGTCTTGGCAGTCAGCGGCGCGTCCTCGCCCGCTCGCAGAACCCACACCTCATCGAAGATGGTGAAGTACAAAACGTTTATGCCCGCGAGCACAATCAGCGCCATTTTCCACTGGAACGCTCCGGTCTTCGAAAAGAAATCGCCCTTAAGGTATTGAGCGGGATCCGCCACGAAGAACAACATGCCGGTGATCAGATTGATGCCGAACCCCAAAATGCCCCACGGCAGCAGACGGTGCAGAGCTTCAAACGGAATCCCTCGCATCATGCCCAGGATGCGCAGATCCACGACTGTCGCGATGCCGAACAACAAACACAGCCCCACGAAGTGCAGCGTCTCGCACGCGGGCCAAACCCAACGTTCATTCTGCACCCACGCGCCTAGCTCGCGGGCCAGCGGCGCACCCGCCGTCATTGCTCCGCCGACTCGGATTTCCGGGTGGCGGATTTCCCCGCCGATGGTCGCCGCCCGCGCCATCACGAACAGCGTCGCGAAGGACAGCGCAAGCACGACGGCCATCGTCGCGCGCGGCATCCGCGCAGTGCGCCGGTACTGCCACAGCCCGATCCAGGCGAAAGCGCCCACCAGTTGCATGAGGGCGAATCCCACCACCGCCGTTCCTTCGTGGGCTTCAATCGCCGTCTTCGATACTGATGGGTCGGCGCAGGGACCCTTGGGATCGCCCATGCAAATGGCATCCTGCGCGGCGTTGCCCGACATGTACGTTGGAATCGTCAACAACGCAAGGCCGAGAAAAATCACCAGACTGGCGCGCTTCAGATGATCGTTCTTACCCGCCAGCGCGGCCAGCAACAAGCCCAGCCCAATGATCACGCCGACGGTCGGAAAATGATTCAGTAAAAGATGAACGTGCGCCAGATTCATTTAGGGCTCTACTCGGTGCGGCGCGGGCAATCCTGCCCGCAGCCGCCTTTCAGGCGGCCACTTCAAACATGCCCCGCTGGAAAGCGAGTCCGCAGGCTGAAAGCCTGCCCCACTTACTTCACGCGTTGAACGGGTTTGGCGAACTTCGCCGCGTCCACAGCAACGTTCGGCTGATACGCGGTGATCGTGTACTCCTCCCGCCCGCTCACCCAACCATACGTCCACTTGTGCGGCATCATGACTCCGGCGACGGCGCGATAATCCGAGTAGTCGATTTGCGTAGGAACGCGGCCCATCGCCGAGTTGGCGTAACGCACCATTCGTGTCAGGAAGCCCGTCTGTTTGTCAAAATAGAAAGTTCCCAGCGCACCGTTGGGGCCACTGCCCTGGACGACGTAGACGTCTTTACCGTCGAGAGTAGTCGGATAGGTGACGCGCCAATTCGGAAAGAAGGATTTGATTCCTCCCGGGAAGGCCATTTCCGCGTCCAATTTGCCGCCTTCGAGCGCGCTGCCGTTCAGCGGGTACAACGAGACGACAGTCAGCGGCAGCATCACCCAGGCATTGCGGCCATCGTAGGTCCGGGCCAAATCGCCTTCGCGCTGATGGACCAGTGTGGCGAGCTGATTCGGCGCTTTGGCGTAGATTTCGACCGGATCCTCGCGGACCTCTCCAAACAACATGCTGGTGCCTTTCGCCGTATAGCTAGTCAGCGCGGCCAGTCGCTGCGCCCCGCCGAGAGCCTGAATGTATTTGTCGAGAATCTGATCGGCGGGAGGAGTGCCGGAAGTAGCGGGGGGAGCCACCGGAAGAACGTCAGTTGGGACAAACGTAGGCACACTGTAGATGGTGTCCAGCGGCGGCGTGACCGCGGGACTCTGGGCTCCGCGGTGGCAAGTCCAGCAGGTGACCACCTGGCGTCCGCCGAAGCTATCTTTGTTGATCTTGTTGACCATCTCGATCATGCGGCGCGCGACGATCTTTCGCGGCGGGTCGGCTTCCCATTTCGGATTGGACGTGCCGGCCCCAGTGTGACAGTCGCCGCAGCACACACTCAACGCGCCGGAGAACAGGCCCATGGTGCCCATGAATTCGTCCACGGGAATGCCTTTGAGCACCTGGATGTTCTTGAAGGCCGCCTCAGACATCTGCGGCCGCGAATCCGCACCCTGCGCGAATACGACGCCCTGGAACGGCAACACGCCGTGCGCCCAGCTACGGTAGTCGAAGGAATGCTTCGACGCGTCTTGGGGCATCTTCAGCCCAGCCGCGATGATTGCGACGCCGACGACCAAGGCGGCAGCGCCGGTAAAGATAGATCGTTTCGATGGAAGCCTCATTTCAATTAATACCTCCTCTTCAAGAACGTGGAGCGGGCTTTAGCCTGCAACGGAGGCTTGAGCCTCCGCACCGCCACGGGCGCTGAAGCACCCGTAGCCGGCTGAAGCCCGCTCCACCAACCACAACGAGCATAAGGACCGATTCGGAGCACAGTCAAGTCCTCACTTAGCCGCGCACGCCGTCGGATTCCAGCCGGAGTTGTCCGGCTGCTTGCGCAGATTCGTGCTGGTGATGAACGGCTGGTTCAGATACACCGGATCTTCAACGATGGTTTTGACCACGATCCAGGTGCTGCCGTTGCCTTCGTGCAGCACGTCGTAATATTCGGTGACAGTGGCGCGGTCGCTATACGGCACGCCGTTGGTCCGCAGATACCCCGCCTTCAAATTCGTCGTGACCACCTTGAGCGATCCACCGCTAGGCGGCGGCGCGCCCGGCTGACCTTCGCCACCGCGCGTGCGATTCAGACTCCGTTCCCAACTCGCGTTGGAATAACCCTGCCACGACGCAGCGGTCCCGGCCGGCGGCGGAGTGTTGAAATGCAAAAGGCGCGTTTGCGTGCCCGCGTCCGTCTCGATCTTGAGCGTAGTGTCGTTGTCCCAAGTGATGTGGAAGCGTCCCGGCATGCGCATGATGGCGGCGCCTCCGTAAGCTTTGCATTGATCGCCCGCACCCTCATCTTTGGCGGGGTCCCAAGCCCGCCCGACGCGCTGGCCTTCGGCATTCAGCGGCACACCCGCGAAGTCGCCCTTGGGCGCGGTCAGCATGCGGAAGCGCCAGTCCTCGGTGACGATCGATACCCAATAACCGGTCAGGTCGATGGGCGCGGCCAGGCGCGGAACTGGAGGCGGTCCGCCCCGCCCCCCGGGACCCGGTTGGGCCACGGCGACCGGAGCAAACGTGGCGGCCACCGACAACACAACAGGAATAAGAGATCGGGTTCGCATCGCCAGTGTGCTCCTACTTCTTCAAGGTCTTGTACACCGCTTCGATGAACATATCTGGAGTCCAGCGCGGATTCTTGCCGTACAGCGGATCGTAGTCGAAGGTGGGCTTGGCGGCCTTCACTTGCTCGAGCGTCATGCCCTTCTTGAGCATGTCCTGAATGCGGTCGCGGATGATCGTGGCCATTTCGCGATAGTTCAGCAGGTCGCCGAAATCGCACAAACGTCCGTGGCCGGGGATAATCAACGTCCCGCCCTCCTGCCCGTACACCGGAATCACCATGTCCACGATCTTATTGACCGCGTCCAGCAGCCCGTTGATCGTACCGCCCGCGGCGGTGTCGATGATCGGATAGTCTGTGGTGGTGAAGATGTCGCCGGTGGCGATCACATCCGAGCGGCGAAAGAATACGATGCTGTCGCCGTCGGTATGCGCGTTGGGCATATGAATGATCTCGATGCCCTCGCCATCGAAGAAAAGCTTCTTCTCCGCATCGATAAACGTGTCCGTGGGCCAAGCCCCGGTGGGCGTGGGCGATTCCTTTCCAGTAGGCGCGCTCATGCGATTCAGCACGTTTTCAAAAGCGATGATTTGCGCGCCTTCCGAAGCCGCGGCGCCTAGATCGCCCGCGACGTTGCCTCCCGCGATGGTCGCGCCGGCTTTCCGCAGAGCTTGATTGCCGCCGGTGTGATCGGCATGATAGTGCGTGTCGATGATGTACCGCAGAGGCTTGTCGGAGAGCTTCTTGATGGCCGCCAGCACCTTGTCCGACATGTTCGCCAGGCCGGTATCGACGACCAACACGCCGTCCTTGCCCACCTGCACCGTAATATTGCCACCCGCGCCCACCAGCATGTAGATGTTGCCCTGCGCCGGAAGCACGTGAACTTCGCCATCGGACGTCTGCGCGTGCGCGAACGCAGCCAGTGCCGCGAACGCGAGCGGCGCCAAAACTTTCTTAGTCATGATGTGGTACATACAGCCTACCGGGCCCCCTTGGGCGGGGCCACCGGCGGCGGAACCGACGGTTTGGGCATGGCCGCGAGCTTGGCTTTGTACTCGGGATACATCGTCTCGGCGCCACCCATGGCCGCCCGCTCGGGAATCCCGTGGGCGATCTGATATTCCTTCAGAAACGTGTTGGTCCCCGGCAGGTGATGTGGGATCTGGCCTCTAGGCCGGATGATTTCGGTCACGCTCTCGCACGGATACGGCGCGATCTGCCCGGTAACATTCAAAACGTAATCGCGCGTGCGGAACAGGGGCTCGCTGAAATAAATGGGATCGTCGACAAAAATGCCCCAGGTCAGGTTGTCGCCGTGGCGGATGAAGTGTTCGGTCACTGTGGCGCGGTCGCTGCGCGCTACCCCGTTGCGCCGGGCCCAGCCTTCTTTAAGATGCGTGGTCGTCACCACCAGCATGTCGCCGTCCCACCTGCCGGTCGAAAAACCCATGGCCGTGTGGAGCGCATACTCCGGCGGATGCGGACGCCCATCCATCCAAATCGTGCGCTCGGTAGCCCAGGCGAAGTGGTGGATGTGAATCGCCAACAGATCCTGCGTGTCGCGGTCGTACTCCTCCCACATGCGGATGTCGGCAAAACTAGCCGCATAGTCCGATGGGTGCACGCGGCACTGATACTCCGGCAGCGTAATCAGCGAAGCGTCCCAGGTGGTGGCCCGCAGGCGGTCGGCGTCGTTGAGCGGAAGTCCGCCGTAGTCGCCCAACTCGGGGCCGGCCAGGCGATCGGGGAAGTCTTCATGCAGGCGCGCGGACCACACCCCGTTCAGATTGACTTGGGCCAAGGCGGGCAAGGCGAGAAAGATCGTCGCCAGGGGCAAGAATAGGCCCCGGGCTGGAGACTTGGGTTTCATTGCGACATGCTCCGGCGGACCCTCGGGAGCGTCCGCATCCACCGTAGTGTACAACGAATTCCGTCGATGTGGCGTCCAAGGTGCGCGCTAAGCGCCTAAGAGTCTACTCGCAGCGCCCGATAAGCCCGACGTGGCCACCCTCAGCCCTATCGTCACACACGCTCAGGGCAGGCCCACGTGTTCTTGGACTCCTGATTTATCCACAAGATTTGGACAGTCTAGGTCCCGCAAGCCATTCTTGCAGCACGAAATAAAACCTGTGAGAACAAGGGCGAAACGCACGCACTACCTCTTGCTGGAGTACGGTCACGTGGAGCACAATAGGACACTCAGATCCCTCCCTCTTGTGGAAATAGTGCTAATGACTTCCAAACATTTGCAGTATACTTTGTTTTGGCAACGTAGATGACGCCATTGATCGCAGCAGACTTTTTCGCGGGCGCCGGTGGCCTCTCGCTGGGGTTTGGACAAGCGGGATACCGTATCGCGTTCGCCAACGAGCTTTGGCCGGACTACGCCACCACGTACCAACACAACCACCCAGCCACGGCAGTCTTCCAGGCTGACATCAAAGACCTCACGGCAAGGCACGTCTTCCGGGTCACTGGCCTCGCCAAGAACGAGGTGGATGTCCTCATCGGCGGCCCCCCATGCCAGGGCTTTAGCATCAACGCACCCACACGCAGCACGAAGGATGACCGGAACCAACTCTTTCGGCACTACGGTCGACTCGTCCTCGAAGGACTCCGCCCCAAAGTCATCGTGATGGAAAACGTACCCGGCATGCTCAGTCTCGACAGCGGCCGCTTCGTGAAAGCCATCTACGCACTCTTCGAAAGCGCTGGCTATCACATGCAACACATGGTGTTATGTGCGGCACACCACGGCGTCCCACAAGAACGTTGGCGCTTGTTCTTCATCGGCACCATCCTCAAACGCGAGATCTCCTTTCCCCAACCAACACATTACGCGCCCGTAAGGGCGAACTTCACCGGCGGACGAAAACTCACATGGCTCCCGACGGTCAGGGACGGCACACAGGCGTTTGGCCTGTTCGACCAATTCCTAAGGCCATTCACGACCGTCCATGACGCTATCGGCGACCTCCCACCACTCGGCGTCAACGAAGGGAATGACGAAACAAAGTACACGCTCCCCGCGCGAACATCCTACCAGCGGCTCATGCGCGAGGACTCCCGCATTCTCACGAATCACGTTGCCGGCAACCTCAGCCCACAAAACCTCCGCCGACTACAACACATTCCCGCGGGAGGCAGTTGGCGAGACATCCCCCCCCGCCTGCTTCCGCTGGGCATGCAACGAGCGCGGCGCAGCGACCACACCCGACGGTACGGACGACTCGACCCGAATGGTCTCAGCGGGACGATACTCACAAAATGCGACCCGCACTGGGGCACCTTCTTCCATTACGACCAAGACCGCACCCTCACGGTGAGGGAAGCGGCGAGACTCCAATCATTCCCCGACCACTACCGATTCACCGGCAGCAGGGTCAGCCAATACGAACAAGTCGGCAACGCCGTCCCACCACTCCTCGCACAAACACTCGCCCTTCACATCAACCGAACGCTCTTCGACAGAGACGACCAAGTATCCCCCAACTACCTCGACGAGTCCCGTCTCACACGGCAGACTGCCTAACCAAAGAAAACGGACCCAGCCCCACCAAGTCACCACCGCGAAAGCAGCAAGTACACTCTCTCTAGAGAGGGAAAGCGTGGACCGAATTACCAACGAAGCGCGCAGTGAGAACATGCGCCGCATTAAGAGCAAGGACTCAACCCCTGAGCTCACTGTGCGACGCCTGGTCCATCGACTCGGCTATCGATATCGACTTCACGACCACAAGCTCCCCGGAAGGCCAGACTTGATCTTTCCGGGCAGGCGCAAGATCATCTTCGTGCACGGATGCTTCTGGCATCAACACAAACGCTGCACGCTATCGCACACGCCAAAGTCACGACAATACTACTGGCAACCCAAACTCGAACGCAACACCGCACGCGACCGGGCACACCGCCGCACCCTCGCCACGATGGGATGGAAAACCTTAGTGATTTGGGAGTGCGAAACAAAAGCCACGAGCGCGCTCTCAAAGCGTCTGCAGGACTTCCTGCGATAATTTATAGCTTCGCGCGGATCCGTGCCTCGAATGTTTCCAGACTCACCGGGTTCCCACCCGTCAACCCTTCCACCGCGCGCTCCAAGGTCGTCAGACGCACGAAACTCGGCTCGAGCACGGCGTTCCCGCCAGCCTCGTGGAATCGCACCACGAACCACGCGATATCGCAGTTGGAGACGTCCTTGACTTCGTCCATCTTCCCCAGCGCACCGAAGAATCCTTCATCAACAACCACAGCCATCTTCTTCCCCCAACGGCGCAGTGAAGGCACCTTGATCTGCAACTGCGGCATCAACCGCTTCGGCCCACTACTGCGATCATCGGGACGACGATGCCCTGAGGGAAACGGCACGCCCTCATCCACGTGATGTCGGAGCATGGCGAACTCCGCTCCCATGCTCGCGCCAGAGAAGTAGACAGCCTGGATCTCCAATGCACACCAACGCATCGGGTCAGCGGCAGGATGCACGAGCACATGGTCGATCCGTCCGACGTCATCACCCTCACCGCTCTCCTCATCGGTCCGCTCCGCTTCGAGGAAACCGACCTCAGCGACCACGCCCGGTTCCTTCGTTCCGAGCAACACGTCACCGATCCACGAGAAAATCAGGGCGCGTTCGAGGAAACGGTTCGGGCACGTCGCGCGCAATCTGCCACGATCGCCATCCGCCGGCAGCACGTGCCCCGTCGCCCCCTCACGATGATACAGGCGTAACGAGCATACACCGCCGGTTTTCGAACAACCCCCACCACGAAACGGGCACGGCTGGGCGGGACGCGCTTTCTTATCCAACGCCTGCAGGTGCGCATACGACGACCGTTGCTCCGTCGTCAAATGAACAAAAGACTGCCCGTACCACTCGCCGATGCCAAACCGAAACTGATCCTTGGGCGCCCGCTTCTTTGCCAATGAACTGATCATATCGCGGATGCAAGGACAACAGTCCTTGCGGGGGGCTCAATCACCGGCGCGGCCGGCCGGCAATCGGATTCATCCATCTTAGCCCCGCGAAACGCGCGAATCCGGCGTCGGAGGTGCACAGGGTGAGGCCGTGCTCGATGGCGAGCGCCGCCAGATCGGCGTCGGGAACGTCATTGGCTCCACGGCCGAGCCCGTGCAACAAGCCCGCGAGAATCGGCCGATGCCTCCCTGTCGGCAGAGGAATCCACACGTTCGGACAGTCCAGCCAACGCTCGACGTGTTTCCATTTGTCATCACCCGGAGGTAGGCTTGGCCAAGGAAGCGCGAGCCGCACCGAGCCGTTCAATGAGCGTCCAGCCAATCGCGACAGGCTTTGTGGTGCGGAAACGATTCAGCCGTGGCGTAAATCAGAAGGTTTGCGTCAGCGCGAATCACTTGTAATTTTCGCTTTCGGCGATCGCCAGGACTTCTGAAATATCGTCGAGACTTGGCAACAGGCACCGGCTGACCGGCAGGGGCTTCGTGCGAAACGGCTTACGCGGCTCGGGCTTGCGCTGCATCTCCGCTAAGCCTTGACGAAGGGCGGTATTGACGATCTCTTTGAGTGTCGATCCGCGCTCGCGCTGTTCCCGCTCCAGGAGCGCCTCTACGTCGTCGTCGAGCGTCAATGTGGTTCTCATAACGTCCGTCCGGGGCAGCTACCGCGCCGTACACGGCGACGGACTCCACTTCACGCCGTCCGCTTCCTTCTTGAAGTGCGTGCTGGTGACGAAAGGCTGGTTCAGATACTGCGGATCGTCAACGATAGTGGTCACGATGAGGTACTGCGTCACATTGTCCGGCTCGGTGACCTTGGTGATGTATTCCGTCACCGTAGCGTTGGCGCTGTAAGGAACGCCGTTCTTCCGGAGATAGCCGGGCCGGATATGAGTCGTCACCACCTTGAGCGATCCGCCGTTCACGGGTCCGCGCCCGCGTCCACCGCCCGACGGTTCCCACACGGCCACCGATTCTCCCTGCCATCCGGGCGCGCCCGCCGAGGCCGCACTCGTTGCCGCAGCCCCGCCAGCCGCCGCGAACTTGAACATACGAGTTTGCGTTCCAGCATCGGTATCGACGCGCATGGTCGTATCGTTCTCCCAGGTGATATGCACGCGCCCGGGCACGCGCATAATCGCCGGAGCGCCGTAGGCCTTGCACTGCTCGCCCGCGGCTTCATCCTTGGCCGGATCCCAGGCATCGGCCACCATCCGAGCGGCGGCATTCAACGGCACGCTGGCGTAATCGCCCTTGGGCGGCGTGATCATGCGGAAGCGCCAATCCTCGGTGACCAGCGATACCCAGTAACCCGTTAGGTCGATGGGCGCCCCAGCCTTGGGAGTCGGCGCCGGTCCCGGGCCCGCGCCCGCGCCTCCGCGCCCCTGCGCAAACATTACAGCCGGCAGCACACCCATTGCTCCCCACGCAGTCAGGGCCCCCAGCCAGAGTGCGGTCTTCATGTTCATTTCCTCGCGCCTATTTCTTGGTTGCCAGGCTCTTGTACACTGCCTCGACAAACACTTCCGTCGCCCCACTGCCCGATCCATACCGGGCATCGTAATCCCGAGTCAGCCGCGCGGCCTTGATCTGGTCGAGCGTCATCCCCCGCTTCGTGGCGTCGCGAATGCGGTCGCGGATGATGGTCACCATGTCGCGGTACTCCAGCACATCGGCCTCGTCGCACAGCCTGCCGTGGCCGGGGATGATGTAGGTCCCGCCCTCCTGCTGGTGCGCGGGTATCGCCAGATCGAGAATCAAATTCAGCCCGTCGATTACGCCCTGCACGTTGCCGCCCCGGGACGCGTCGATGATCGGGTAGCTGGTAGTGACAAACAGATCGCCGGAAGCGATCACGTCCGAGCGCCGGAAGTACACAATGCTGTCCCCATCGGTGTGCGCCGCGCCCGAGGGATGAAACATCTGCACGCCCTCGCCGTTGAAGTACACTTCTTTCTCGTCGTTGAAGAAGGTGTCGGTGGGCCACGCGACGCCGGGAATTTTGGCCCCGCTCATCCGGTTCAGCACGTTTTCATGCGCCAGAATCTGCACTGCCTGGGACGCGCTCGATCCCGGGGTCCCCTGCACCGGAAGGCCCGTCGAAGCCACCCCGGTCCGGGCCACCGCTTCGTTACCGCCAATATGATCGGGATGCACGTGGGTGTTCAGCAGGTACCGTATCGGCTTATCGGAGAGCTTGCGGACCGCGGCCAGCACCTTGTCCGACATGTTGGCGAGCCCGCTGTCCACCAGCAATACGCCCTGGCTGCCCACCTGCACCGCAATGTTGCCTCCCGCGCCGACCAGCATGTACACATTGCCCTGCACCGGCAGGACATGGATCTCGCCATCGGGTGACTGGCCAAACCCCGCGGCTCCCAGCAACACGAATGGGATCAACCGGCATAGATTGGTCGTCGCTAGATTGGTCATCGCCGCGCGTCTCACTTGGCGGCCGCCGCGGGCCGCGGCATGGTAGCGATCTTCTTCTGGTATTCCGGATACATCGTCTCCGCCCCGCCCAGCGCGGCTTCCTCCGGCACTCCATGCCGAGCCGGAAACTCCTTCAGAAACTCATTCTTCCCCGGCAGGTACTGCGGCACTTCGCCCTTGGGCCGGTCCGCGACCTCCACCACGTACTCACAAGGCCACAGCCAGTTGGCGCCGCCCCGCAAGTTCACCTGAAAATCCTGCGAGCGCACCAGCGGCTCGGTCATATACACCGGATCGGTGATCACGGCCACATGGGTCATATAATCGCCATGCCGGATGAAATGCTCGACCATGGTGGTCTGGTCGCTCTGCGGCAGACCGTTGCGGCGAATCCATCCTTGCTTGATATGGGTGGTGTAGACGGTCAGAATGTCGCCTTCCCATTTCCCCGTCGAGAACCCCTGCCAGGTGTGCGGAGCATAGTCGGGAGGATGCGGGCGCCCATCCATCCAAATGGTGCGGTTCTGCTCGTAGGTGCTGATGTAATTCCGGATCGCGATCACCTGCTGCGTGTCCGGGTCTTTTTCCTCCCAGATCCGCAATTGCAGCGGTCCGCGGTAAATGTACGGCGAAATGTGCACCCGGCACTGGTGCTCCTGCAAGGTCAGCCGGGAGGCATCCCAACTCTCGGCGAAAAACCGCGCCCCCTCGGTGATCGGCAACCCCAGGTAATCGCCCAGCTCGGGACCCTGGCCGCGCTCGGGCTGATCTTCATGGAACAGCGGAGCCCACTCGCCGGACAAATTGATCTGGCCAAACGCCGGAGCGGCCATAACCGCGAATATGAACCCCGCCACGGCCAATACGAATGAGCGCATCGTTCCACCTTGGTCCCGTTGCGGAACCCTTGGGATAGGCCCCCAAGACCTCTGTGATGAATAACATACAGCAGTATTAAAGTCAAACGAAAGGGGCTTTCAGGATGCGCTACACCAAAAATGGGGTCTCCGGTATTCCTACGCAAAATCTCGAGAATCCGAGCGTGCGAGCTATGCCAGGAAAATTCGCGGTGCGGTCGGCTTTAAGCCCGCAGCCGGGCTGCCCGGCTCGGGACGCCAACTCAGAAGCCGGAGGCAGCCTAAAAAGGGCCGAGTCCCCAACGGCTACCGGTTCGACAGAATTTATGCAGGTGTCGGATGTGTCGGATTGTGTCGGATCGATGGCGAACAGAAGCGCGTCACATAAAGAGCATCTCCACATCCCAGGATAGCTGGCGGTGTCCAGAGCACCGGGCGTATTTGTGAACGGTTTCAACAGGATATGGCTTGTGACTGGTTTTTGTGCCAACGCTTCCGCTTCTATGCCGGACACGGACACCCGGCCTTCCAGGACCGCGTGAGCAATCCAGGCTAAGATTGGAATCGTGGAAAAATTCAGCGGGCCGCGCCTGGCTCTCAACCGCATCTACACGCGCCTCGGCGACGCGGGCGACACCGGTTTGGCGGGCGGGCAGCGGGTCGGCAAGGATTCCCTCCGCATCGAAGCCTATGGGACCGTCGACGAGCTGAACGCGTTTGTCGGGCTGGCGTGCACCACTTGCACCGAGTTGCATGACGCGAAGGTCGCGGCACTGGGAGCCATCCTCAACCGCGTGCAGCATGAGCTGTTCAACCTGGGTTCCATCCTGGCCACTCTCCCCCAGGACGTGCACCCGCGTCAGGCCCGCGTCACCGAGGCCGACGTGCTGCAACTGGAACGCGAAATCGACGCGATGAACGAGGAGCTTCCGCCGCTGCGCAGTTTCGTGCTTCCCGGAGGCACGCGCCTCAACGCCGAATTGCACGCCGCGCGCACCATCTGCCGGCGCGCCGAACGGCTGGTGGTCGCGCTGGCGCGGCAGGAGGAAGTCCCGCCCGAGTCGATCCGTTATCTGAACCGGCTAAGCGATGCTCTATTCGTGTGGAGCCGCTGGGTGAACCACGCCCTGGATGTGCCGGAAGTGTTGTGGGAGCCGAATCAGTCCGCCACCGGCCGCACAGAAGAATCGCTTTAGCCGTTAGCCTGGACCGTCTGATTGGATTCCCCGGACTCACGTCCGGGGCCATAGCCCCGCCCCGTCAGGGCGGGGACAATCGAACCATTTCATGCCGCCCAGGAGCTAGTCAGGCCGATTTAGTCCGGAATGATCTGCGCCAGCGCGCCAAAGAGATCCGGATAGTCAAACGTGAATCCGGCCCGCAAAGCGGCTTCCGGGATCACTCGCTGGCTCGCCAGAATCACTTGCGACATTTCTCCCAGCAACAGCTTCAGCGCGATGGCCGGGACCGGCACAATCGCCGGGCGCCGCAGCGCACGAGCCAGGTCGCGCGTGAACCCGGCGTTGGTAACCGGGTGCGGGGAGACGGCGTTAAACGCTCCGCGCACCGTGGATTCTTTCAGCAAAAAGGCGATGAGCCCTGTCAGGTCATCGACGTGAATCCACGACATCCATTGCCGGCCTCCGCCCATGCGCCCTCCCAAACCCAGCCGGAACGGCAGCAGCATCTTCGCGAGTGCGCCTCCGCCTGGACCCAGCACCACGCCGATGCGCAGGCAGCACACGCGCACGCCCAAGTCCGATGCAGCGCGCGCCTCCCGTTCCCAGTCGGCGCAGACCTGCCCCAGGAAATCCTGTGCGGGCGCCGAATTCTCCGTGAGGATTTCATCCCCTCGCGAGCCGTAGTATCCAATCGCCGACGCGCTGATGAGCACCTGCGGCGCTTGCCCGCGCATGGCCTCCACCAGTGCGCGCGTACCCTCGATGCGGCTCGCCCGGATGCGCGCGCGCGCCGCGGCCGTCCACCGCTGCGCCACCGGTTCGCCACCAAGATTCACCACCGCGCCACAGCCGGCGAGCTGATCGGCCTGGACACCGTCGCGGAGCGAAACCGCCCGCACCTGGTGACCCTCGCGCTGCAGACGCTCGGTCAGACGACGCCCGATGAATCCCGATGCTCCCGTTACGGCGACGTTCATGTCAGCGCAACATCCAGGAATAACACACGCAGGAGAGCACAGCACCAGCCACACGGCGGATACATCGACTGAAGCACAATGGAAGAGGGAGATTTACATCGAATGCTACGAACGCTGATCGGAATGGGACTGGGAATCGTCCCGCTGCTGGTGGCCGCCGATGGCGACCTGCCCAAGATGCAAGTCGAACACACCGAGCGCATGGACTTTCCCGCAGGCGGCACGCTGCGGCTCAGCAACTCCCTCGGCGAGGTTACCGTGGAAGGCTGGGACCAGCCCGCCGTGGAGATCACCACCTTCAAGTCCACGAACATGGCCTACCGCGCCGATGAACGCGACAAGGCCGCTGGAGACTTGGCGCACCTGCGGATTGAAACGGAACGCAAAGGCGATCAAGTCGTGATCACCACGAAGTTCCCGCGGCGCCAGGGTATCCCGCGGCCTTGGCCGGCGGGCGTAGCCGCGCACGTCGACGTGCAATATCAGATCCGGGTTCCACGCAACGCCCGGATTACTGTCGATCACAACGCCGGCGAAGTGCACGTGGAAGATGTCACGGGCGACATCCACGCGACCACCCGTCAGGGCGTCCTTCTCATCCATTTGCCGGAACAGGGCCAGTACGCCATCGACGCTAAGACCACCGTGGGCAGTTTGGTCTCCGATTTTCCCGGCGTCGAGAAACGGCACAGGCTGCTCGGCCATCAGGTTGTCGAGAACCCGCCTGCCGCCTCCCAGCGCCTCTACCTACGCAGCGGCTACGGCGATATTCTCATCCTGCGGAGGCAAGCGCCGCCTGCGTCCGCACCGCTCGCCCAGGAAACTAAGCCCGGCAGCTAGCGGTCGCCTCAAGCGGGCGTCGTTTCGTGCTCCACCGGGTGGACATACACTTCCACCTCCACGGTCTGCCGGCCGCCTCCCAGCGCGATTCCCTTGACCGGTGTAACGTCGCCGTAATCCCGGCCCCACCCCACCGTGAGGTGACCGTCGGAGGGAATCACGTCGTTGGTCGGATCGAAGCTCAGCCAGCCTGTCCCGGGCACGAATGCGGAAACCCAGGCGTGCGACGCGTCCGCGCCCTGGTAGTTCCAACCGCTGCGGAGATAGCCGCTCACGTAGCGCGCCGGCAGCCGCAAGGATCGCAGAACCGCGATCATAATGTGGGAAAAATCCTGGCACACGCCACACCGGTTGTGAAACACCTCCAGCAGCGGCATATCGATCGAAGTCGACTTGGGCAAGTACGTAAAATCCGAATGAATTCGGTGGGACAACTCCTGGACCGCGTCTACCAGTGCGCGGCCGGGCTTGAATACCTCGCGGCCGTAAGCGGCCAATTCGCGGGACCAAACCACGAAGGGCGACTCGAATACGAACTCGAACGCGGCTAGCGTGGCCGCGTCCGCATGTGCGGAAACCTGATCGCGGGCCAGCTCCCAAGGAATCTCGGACATGGCTTCGGGCACGCGGGCCGCGACGTCCACCACACTGGTGGCGGTGGTGGTGAAACGGTCGTGGCTCCGGAAAATCGAATACGAATGCACGCGGTTGCCGAAGTAGTCCGTGCGTTCGTCCATGACCGCGGGTTCCGGATGGATCTCGATGCGGGTGTTGATGACGCGCTGGCCCGGGAAAACACGGGGCGTAACGCGAGCTTCACTCAAGCACTGAGAGACAGGCTCCTGGTAGAGATAGCGGGTAATGTGGGTGGCTTCGAGTAGCATCGTTACAGCCCTTTCTCACATGGAGGGCGTCAGCCGCGAGGGCGTCAGGTGGCTCAAAAAATGGGCCGTCAGGATATCTGAGAAATCGTACAAGTCTGTCTTCATCTGTTTCAGCAGATCCTCCAGCGCTCCCAGGTTCCCTTCGCTGTCGCGCGTAGCTAAATCGTCCATATTAGCCGCGCGGATCGCGGCGATCAGCTTGGCCGCCAGCGCATTTTCCACCGCCGGACCACTATTCAGATCGCTCTTAGGCAGGTTCTCAACGTGCTCCAGCAACGTAGCCAGTTGAAACGCCACCGAACGCGGATTTCCCTCATCGCTCAGCAGCAGCTCCAGCACGAATTCCGTGCGCATGGTTGTCAGATACCGGGTGCGATAGGTAATGGAGCTATCGGCGACGAGCAGCAGCGTCTCCAGATACGGCTCCAGCGGGAACGGCGCCTGCGCCACGCATACGCCCAGCAGTTCCGCCATCTGCAGGGTCCGCTCCAGCCGGCGGCCGATTTCGAGGAAGCGCCATCCCAGTCCCCGCGTGGTGTTTTCCATCAGCAATCCGGCGAAAGCCGACAGGGTGATGATGGCCCGGTCCAGAAGGCTCGTCGCGGTCACCAGCCACTGCTCGGCGCCCGCGGGCGAGGCTCCCGAAAAGTCGGCTTCCAGTTGCTGCAACACGCGCCACGTGTCCCCGGAAAGACGCTCCTTGATTGGCCAGGTCACGCGGCGGATATGTTTCAGGTTCCAGCCGATGCCGGACGTGCGGGCCGGATCGTAAACCATCGATCCCAGCACCCGCTGCAGGTTCCAGCGTTGATGGGCGATCGAGCCTTGGAATTCCGACGAGAGAAGTCCGAGCCCGCCGAGCACGTGATTGATGCTGTCGAGCGAGACACCCCGGCCGAAATCCGTCTCGCCGGACAGACCCGGCAGGAGCGTGCGAACCAGCCGCACGCCGGCCTCCACCCGTTCCGCGTATCGCCCCAGCCAAAATAAGTTGTCGGCTACGCGGCTGGGCACCGCGAACGGGGCCGCGCGCACCGCCAGGTCGGGACCGGGAATCACTGCCGCGGCGGCCGGCCGCTCCCGCCGGCCGTGAATCACCCAGGTGTCCTTGCTGCCGCCGCCAAGCTGCATCGAGACCACCAAAGAGCGGTCTTCGACGGAAACCCGCGTCAGGCCGCCCGGCATCACCGCATAACTCGTGCCGTCCCACACCGCGAACGCGCGCAGGACCACGTGCCGCCCTGTCAATCCGTGGCTGGTGCGAACCGGCGCCGTCGACAGATCCACTTGTTCCTGTCCCACGAACTGTTCCGGCTGCGCCTCGATTCTCGCTCGCAACTCCTGCCGCGCCGCATCGGTCATCGCCCCCGGAAACTCGACGTAGTGTCCCGGCCGGGGGAAGGCCGGCTTGATGACCACCTCCTCCAGATGCTCCAGCACGTAGCGCCGCGGCTCTTCGTCGCCGCACCACCACGTGGCGATCGATGGCATCTGCAGATCCGACCCGAAGAGGTGCCGGCACAATGGCGGAAGGAACGCCATCGGCAAGGCGGTTTCAAGCAGTCCGCTGCCGAATGCGTTGGCCACCGCGACGTGCCCGGAGCGCGCCGCTTGTACGAAACCCGGCACGCCCAGCAGCGAGTCGCTGCGCAGCTCCAGGGGATCGCAGAAACTGTCGTCCATCCGCCGCAATACCAGATCCACGGGCTCCAGACCCGCCAGGGTTTTCAGAAAGACGCGATTGTCGCGCACCGTCAGATCCGCGCCTTCCACCAGCGGGAACCCCCAGTGGCGCGACAGAAACGAATGCTCGAAGTACGTCTCGTTGTGCGGCCCCGGTGTCAGCAACACCACTCGCGGGCTGGTGCGCGCGTTGGGTGCGATCGCCAACAGCGCATCGCGAGCCTTTTCAAAGAAGGGCGCCAGCTCGCGCACGTGACATTGATTGAACACCGAGCCCAGCGTCTGCGCGCTCACCAGCCGGTTCTCGAGCGCGTAGCCGATTCCCGATGGCGCCTGCGTACGGTCGGAGATCACCCACCACGCCCCATTGGGCGAGCGCGCCAGATCCACCGCATAGGTATGCAGGTACACGCCGCCGGACGGGACCACGCCGTGGCACGGGCGGAGGAAATGCGGATTGGCAAATACCAGCTCCGCGGGCAGGTGGCGTTCATGAATCAGTTTTTGCGGACCGTACAAGTCGGCCAGCACGGCGTTCAGCAAATGCGCCCGCTGGATCACCGCACTCTCCACGTGCGCCCACTCGCTCGAATCTAGCGCCAGCGGGATAGGGTCCATCTGCCACGGCCGTTCCTTGCCCTGCGGATCGCCGTAGACGTTATAGGTGACCCCGTTGTTCTGGATCAGTTGCTCACCGGCGCGCCAGCGGCGGTTCAGTTGCTCCGCGCCCATCCGCCCCAGGGCGACCAGGAGCGTTCGCCAATGCCGGCGCGGAAATCCCGAGGGCGTCAACGCCTCGTCCCAATGGCCCTCGCGAGGCTTGTATCGCCAGGACTTCGTCTCCGGCTTAAATGTCACCGTTCGATCTTTCACGACTATAATGTGGAGCGGGCTTTAGCCTGCAACGGGTGCTTTAGCGCCCGTTTCGACGCGGAGGCTGAAGCCTCCGTTGCAGGCTAAAGCCCGCTCCACCCTATCTCCACAATTCCTGCAGCCAAATGCTAACCTCTACCGGCCTGATAAGCCTCCCGCACCTCTGGCGCGCCAGCCACGGCCCGCCGCAAATCTAGTGTCGCCGGGAACTCCGGATTCTCCTCCAACTCGGGAATCGGCATCCAGCCCGGCGTATGCCCAAACGCCAGGAACCGGGCCCTGCGGCGCGACTCGGCTTCATTCGAGTTTACTGGAAACGTGTCGTAACTAAGTCCGCCCGGATGGGCCACGTGATAGGTGCATCCGCCCACCGAACGGCCCGCTGCCAGGTCGACTAAGTCGAACACCAGCGGCGTATGAATGGGAATCGTGGGATGCAGACAGCGCGGCGGCTGCCAGGCCCGGTAGCGCACGCCGCACACCAGTTCGCCTTGCACGCCCGTGGACTGGAGCGGCAAGCGCCGCCCATTGCACGACACCGTGAAGCGCTCCGGGATCAGGCCTCGCACCAGCACCTGTAACCGCTCCACGGAGGAATCGACATAGCGCGCGGTGCCGCCGCCCCCGGCTTCCTCGCCCAGAACGTACCAGGGTTCGATGGCCTGCCGCAGTTCGATCTCGATCCCCTCGTAGCACACCCGCCCGTAAACCGGGAAGCGGAATTCCAGGTGCGGCGCGAACCAATCTGCTTCGACCGCGTACCCCGCCCCGCGCAGATCGCCGATCACGCGCCTGAAATCCTGCTCCACGAAGTACGGCAGCAGGAACAGGTCGTGCAGCCGCGTGCCCCAGCGGATCGGTTTCTCCTCGAACGGCTCACGCCAGAACCAGGCCACCAGCGCCCGCACTAGAAGCTGTTGCGCCAGGCTCATGCGCGCATGGGGAGGCATCTCAAACGCCCGCAATTCCAGCAGGCCCAGGCGGCCCGTGGCGCTGTCCGGCGAATACAGCTTGTCGATGCAGAATTCCGCGCGATGCGTGTTGCCCGTGACGTCCACCAGCAAGTTGCGGAACAGCCGATCGACCAGCCACGGCGGACAGTTTTGAGCGGCGCCGCTCAGCAAACTGAACGCGATCTCCAGTTCGTAGATGGCATCCTGACGCGTCTCGTCCACCCGCGGAGCCTGGCTGGTGGGGCCGATAAAAACGCTCGAGAACAGGTACGACAGCGCCGGATGATTCAGCCAGTACCCGATCATGCTCTTGAGCAGGTCCGGACGCCGCAAAAACGGGCTATCCGCCGGCGTCGGCCCGCCCAACACCAGATGATTGCCGCCGCCGGTTCCGGTGTGCCGTCCGTCGAGCATGAATTTCTCCGTGCCCAGCCGGCTCAAGCGCGCCTCTTCGTACAGCGTGGTGGTGTTCTCTACCAGCTCGTCCCAATTGCCCGCCGGATGGACGTTGACCTCGATCACACCCGGGTCCGGCGTGATCTTGATGTTACTGATGCGCGCGTCGTGAGGCGGCGAATAACCCTCGATGAGCACCGGCATGTCGAGCTTCGCGGCCGTGTCTTCGATGGCCGAAGCCAGCTCGACATAGTCTTCCGCCGAGGTGAGCGGCGGCAGAAACACGCACAGGCGCCCGTCCCGAGGTTCGACCGTCAGTGCACTGCGCACGGTTGGTCCGGGCGATGCCGCGGGCGCCTGAGCCTGAGGCGCCTCCCAAGCCCGGCGTCGTGTCTCCAGCTCGCGCTCGATCGCCGCTTCAAAGTGAAGCTGCCGCCGTGGCACCGGAAGCGGAGTCGTGGGGGCCATGGGATCGATGGTCCAGATCACTTGCCTCTGGTCCACCGGCTCCCACGGCAGCGACTGCAACGGCAGACGCAAGCCCACCGGCGAATCGCCGGGCACCAGGAACAGATGCCGCCCCCGAAGCATCCACAGTCCGCTCTGCCATTCCGGCCCGTTTTTGCCCGGCCCGCGTTGCAGAGGAAGCACGAAGCCCACCGGATGCCCCAACCCGCGCTCGAAGACCTTGCGCAGCCGTTCCCGCTCCTCCGGTTCGTCCAGCTTATTTTCGATTGGATCGACGTTGACCGGGAGCTGGCGCTCTTTCTGCATGTAGGTGAGTGGGTCCTCGTACGCGGCCAGCAGATACTCCGGTCCCACCGCCAACCTTCGTGCGAGCTCTTCCGCGAAGTGCCACGCCTGATCCGCGCCAAAGCCGTAGTCGTGGTCCGGGTCGGCGATCCATTTGGCGTCGTGCCACAGCGGCAGGCCATCGGTGCGCCAATAACACGTGAACGCCCATCGCGGCAGCGATTCGCCCGGATACCACTTGCCCTGGCCGAAATGCAGCAGCCCGCCCGGAGCGAATTTCTCGTGGATGCGGTGCAGCAAATTCACGCTCAAGCGCTTTTTCATGGCCCCCAGCGCCGCCGTGTTCCACTCTTCTCCATCCATATCGTCGATGGAGACGAAGGTCGGCTCGCCACCCATGGTCAGGCGTACGTCGCCCGCCTTCAATTCCTGGTCGATGCGATGCCCCAGTTGCGAGATCTTCCGCCACTGCTCATCCGTGTAAGGCTTGGTGACGCGCGGGTCTTCGTGAATGCGCGTCACGCGCATCTCGTGGCGGAACTCGACTTCGGATTCATCCACGGCGCCGGAAACGGGCGCGGCCGACTGCGGGTCCGGCGTGGCCGCCAAAGGAATGTGCCCTTCCCCGGCCAGCAAACCCGAGGTCGGATCGAAACCCGCCCAGCCCGCTCCCGGCAGATACACTTCCGCCCAAGCGTGCAGATCCGTGAAGTCCTCCGACGGGCCCTCGGGACCTTCGAGCGGCTTCACGTCCGCTTTGAGCTGAATCAAGTAGCCCGAAACAAAACGCGCCGCCAGGCCCAGATGCCGCAGGATCTGCACCATCAGCCAGCCCGAGTCCCGGCAGGAGCCGCTGTGCAACTCCAGCGTCTGCTCCGGCGTCTGCACGCCCGGTTCCAGGCGGATCACATACCGCGTTTCCCGCTGCAGCCGCTGATTCAAGTCCACCAGGAAGTCGATGGTGCGCCTTTCCTTCAAGTCAATCGATTTGACCAGCGCGGCCAGCTTCGGACCCGCCGGAGCCGCCTCCAAATAAGGACGCAACTCGTGCGCCAGCGCAGCTTCGTAAGTGAACGGGAATTTCTCCGCGTAGGGCTCCAGGAAAAAATCGAACGGGTTGATGACGGTCATCTCCGCCACCAGATCCACTTCCACCGAGAAGAAATTCGTGCGTTCCGGGAACACCAGGCGCGCCTGGAAATTGCTCTGCGGATCCTGCTGCCAGTTGATGAAGTGGCCCTTCGGCTCCACCCGTAAGGAGTAGCTGGTCACCAGAGTCCGGCTATGCGGGGCCGGCCGCAGCCGCACCACCTGTGGACCCAACGCCACCAGCCGGTCGTACTGGTAGACCGTCTTATGATGCAGCGCGACGCGAATCATTCGAGTTGGCTCATAGGGAGTGGCTCATCCGGATTGGCTCTGCGTCGCCACGGCTTGGTCCTCCGGAGTCCCCGCAAAGAAGTCTTCCGACAATCCGGCGTCGATGGCGTTCATCTTCATTTGCAACTGATCCAGGTAGCCGTGCAGGCCGTCGCGAATAATCTGGTTCACGGAGGTGAAATCCAACTCCGCGCGCAGCATGCCCGTCAGACGTTCGGAAGGCCATGCGAACGCCCCCATGGGAGTTCCCGTGATGGCGTGCAGCGATTCATCGGCCGTACGAATCGAATAATGAACCGAGCGCGGGAAATCGCGGTCCATTACCAGGAAATCGACGATGTCGCGCGGCTCGATGCGGCCGAACTTCTTGCGGTACATCTCGAACCCGCTCACCGATTTCAATACCGCCGACCACTGGATGTCGTCGTAGGGCGTCCCCACGTCCTTGAGCGATGGCAAGAGCATGAAGTATTTGACATCGAGAATGCGCGAGGTTTTATCGGCGCGCTCCAGTTTCCGGCCCAAGCGGACGAAATGCCACGCTTCGTTGTGCGTCATGGTGGCGTCGGTGATGCCCTGAAACATATGGCACCCCAGACGAATCGACCGGAACAACTCGGGCAGCGCCTCCGGCCCCCCGACATGCGGCTGCTCCTGCATCTGCAGGTACATGCTGTTGACCTGCGCCCACATCTCCGACGAGATCGTTTCGCGAACCGAGCGGGCGTTCTCCCGCGCCCCCCGCAGGCAGCAAAAAATCGAGTTGAAGTTGTCCGCGTCGTAGGTCAGAAACTGGACTACGTTATCCTGATTGGCCTGGCCGTAGCGCTTGCTGAATTCCGCCGTGTCCCCGCTGGTGTCGATCAGCGGCTGCCACTGATTCGCCGGATTGAGCGGCAGATCGAATTGCAGGTTCAGATTCACGCCGATGAAGCGCGCTACGTTTTCGGCGCGCTCCATGTAGCGCGCCATCCAGTAAACGGAGTCAGCCACGCGGCTGAGTAGGGGAGTGTTGCCGTTCATCGATTATGTGGGGTTATGCTGCCGTGTGGGGCAGGATGACATCCTGCGCGCCGGTTGCCAACCGGCGCTGGCCGGCGCGTTTTGCAAACGCCGATGGGCGGGTAAGCAACCCGCCCGCAGGTTGCCAACCTGCCCCACAATCCAACACGCTCCGTCACTGTGGTTTCCGAGCCTCAAGAGAAAGGGCGTCCGCCAGAACCCAGGTATCCTTGCTGCCCCCGCCCTGCGAGGAGTTCACCACCAGCGAACCCTTCCGCAGTGCGACCCGGGTCAGCCCGCCGGGCAGGACGTTAATCTCCTGGCCGTACAGAATGTACGGGCGAAGGTCCACGTGCCGTCCCTCGAAATGATCGCCGATCAGCGTGGGCACGCGGCTCAGCGCCAAAGTGGGTTGGGCGATGTAGTTGCGCGGATGCGCCTCGATCCGTGCGGCGAAATCCTCGCGTTGCTCGGCGGTCGAATGCGGCCCCACCAGCATGCCGTACCCGCCGGCCTCGTTGGCGGCCTTCACCACCAGCTTCTCCAGATTCGCGAGTACGTGCTGGCGGTCCTGATCGCGCCAGCACAGATACGTGGGCACATTCGGCAGAATTGGGTCGGCGCCTTCGTAGTACTTGATCATATCCGGCACGTACGCGTACACCACCTTATCGTCGGCCACCCCGTTGCCTGGCGCGTTGGCCAGCGCTACGTTGCCGGCCCGGTACGCGTCCACCAGACCCGGAACCCCCAGCAAGGAATCCGGCCGGAAGGCCTTCGGATCCAGGAAATCGTCGTCGATCCGCCGGTAGATCACATCCACCTGGCGCAGGCCCTTGGTCGTCCGCATCCAGACCAAGCCATCCAAAACCGCCAGATCCCGGCCCTCCACCAACTGGACGCCCATCTTCTGGGCCAGGAAGCTGTGCTCGAAGTACGCCGAGTTGTACATGCCCGGCGTCAGCAGCACCACCGTGGGCTTCTGAGACTTATGCAACGACTTCGACGGCGCGATGCTCTCCAGCGTCTCCAGCAGCTTGCTGGGGTAATCGTCCACCGGCCGGACGCGCAGCCCCTCGAACACCTGCGGAAACGTGCGTTTCATCAGGTCCCGGTTCTCCAGCACATAGGACACGCCGGAAGGGACACGCAGGTTGTCCTCCAGCACGTAGATCTGTCCGTCGCCGTGACGCACCAGGTCGGTGCCGGTGATGTGGCACCACACCCGCCGGGGCGGATCGATGCCGATGCACTGCGGCCGGTAGAACGTCGCCGAGCGGATGATCTCTTCCGGGATGATCTTGTCTTTCAGGATCTTCTGGTCGTGGTAGATGTCGTCGATGAATTCATTGAGGGCGTGGATGCGCTGCTTCAACCCACGCTCGATCCACTCCCACTCCTCCGCCCGCACGATGCGCGGAATCAGGTCGAACGGAAAGATCCGTTCCGTGCCAGCCGAGTCCCCGTACACGTTGAAGGTGATGCCGAGCTGCAACAGCAGGCGCTCGGCCGCGCTCTGGCAGCGCTGGAGCTGGCCCTCTTCGAGCGAGTCGATGGTCTCCAGCAGGAGCTTGGCCTCGGGGCGCGCGGCCCCCATCTCGTCGAACATCTCGTCGCGGAATCCGTCGGTTTGGTACCCGTTAAACTGCATGGCCGGCCTTTGGGGACACTGCCCCTATCAAATTTTGACAGACAAACACCCCGCCGCCTAATTCAAAGATCTTATTGGGGTCATAGAATCGTCATCCTGACACCCGGAACAGTCTATGATAGTGAGACCACGTAGCCGGCACCCTCCAAACAACCCTGCCGTTTTTTGGAGTCATCCCCAGATAACGTATGACACAGCCTTCAACCGCACTCGATGCCGCTCATGTCCTCACCCTTGAGGAGATCGCCAATCTCGCCAGCGAGGGGGGCGCGCCCGCCGAGACGTTGATGAACGTGGTGGCGCTGATCGCCCGGCGTTTCAAGACCGATGTCTGCTCGGCCTACTTATTGGAGCCGGATCGCGCCCACCTGGTGCTGGCCGCAACGCTGGGGCTGCGGCGGGAATGCATCGGCAACCTGCGCATGTCGTTGCATGAAGGTTTGGCCGGGCTGGTGGCGGAGCGGGTGCTTCCGGTAGCGTCGGAGCAAGTGAAGAACCATCCGCGCTTCAAGTATTTCAGTGAGTCGGGCGAGGATGCCTTCCAGTCCTTCCTGGGGGTTCCGCTGATCGACCAGGGCGTGCTGCAGGGCGTGCTGGTGGTGCAGACCGTTGAAGCGCGGATCTTCCGCGACGGCGAAATCCAGATGCTCGCGGAAGCCGCGGCACAAGTCGCTCCGGTGGTGAGCGAGGCCCGCACGCTAGACCGCTTCATCGCTCCGGCCCAGGAGAAACTCTGGTCGCTGGCGCGCAATGTGTGGTGGAGCTGGGACCACGACTCCGCCAACCTGTTCCACGAACTCGACCCGGCGTTCTTTCGCGAGTCGAATCACAATCCGATTTCCTTGCTGGGACGATTTCCGCTGTCCAAGCTGGAGCACCGGGTGTCCGAACTGGTGCTGCATAGCCGTATCAATTACGCGTTCCGCCGCCAGCAAGAATACCTGCAGGCCGACCGGACTTGGGGCGCCGCCCACGCCGGCGTCCTGCGGCCGCGGCCGGTGGCTTATTTTTCGGCGGAATTCGGGTTGCACGAATCCTTCCCGATTTACTCCGGCGGTCTGGGCATTCTGGCCGGCGATCACGTCAAGAGCGCCTCGGATTTGGACATTCCGTTGGTCGGGGTCGGGCTGTTTTATGGTCAGGGTTACTTCCGGCAGTGGCTCGATCAGAACGGTTGGCAGCAGGAAGAATACCTGCCCAACGACGTCAAACAGCTTCCGATGACGCCGGCCATCGGGCCCAAAGGCGAGCCCGTTACGGTGCACATCCACACCCGCGGCGCGGCCATCACCGCTAAGGTCTGGCGGGTGAAAGTGGGGCGCTGCGACCTGCTCCTGCTGGATTCCAACGTGGATGGCAACAGCCCCGAGGACCGCGAATTGACCTCGCGTCTCTACGGCGGCGATGGCCGCGTCCGCATCCGCCAGGAACTGCTTTTAGGCGTGGGCGGCTTTCGCGCGCTGAAAGCCATGGGCATCACTCCCGGAGTGCTGCACCTGAACGAAGGGCACAGCGGGTTTGCGGTTCTGGAAGCCATCCGCACCCGCATGGAAGAGGAAGGCGTCGACTTTGAGTCGGCGGCACGGCACGTTTCGCGCGAAGTGGTCTTCACTACGCACACACCGGTGCCCGCCGGGCACGATCGCTTTCACTTTGGACTGATCGAGGAGCACCTGGGACCGCTGCGCGAGAAGCTGGGGCTATCGCCGGAAGCATTCATGGGGCTGGGACGCGAAAATCCGTCCAGTTCGTACGAAGACTTTTGCATGACGGTGCTGGGCCTGAAGCTGTCGCGCCGCGCCAATGCCGTGTCGTCGCTGCACGGCGAGGTCTCGCGCGCCATGTGGACCGGCCTTTATCCGGGCAAGACCGAAGACGCCGTGCCCATCGGTCACATCACCAATGGCGTGCATGTTCCGTCCTGGCTGGCGCCGCAGATGTTCCGCCTGTACGACCGTCACTTGGGCCCCGGCTGGCACGAACACAGCGGCGAAGCGCGCACCTGGGAGAACATCGAGAACGTCGACGATGGCGAGCTGTGGGAAACCCACCTCAGCCTGAAGATCCAGCTCCTGGAGTTTGTGCGCTACCGCACCGCCGAACAAGCCCGGCGCCGGAAGGAGCCGCCCGAAACCCTGCGCAAGCTCAGCCGGGTTCTCACTCCGGACGCGCTGACCATCGGCTTTGCCCGCCGCTTCGCCACCTACAAGCGCGCCAATCTGATCCTGGCGGACATCGAGAAGGTGGCCTCGATGGTGAACGATCCCAAGCGTCCGGTGCAGTTCGTATTCGCCGGCAAGGCGCATCCCCACGATGAGCCGGGCAAACGCGTGCTGCAGCAGATCGCGCAGTTGATGCGCGATTCCAAGTTCGCCGACCACGTGGTATTCGTGGAGGACTACGACATCAACGTCGGCCGCCGCCTGGTGCAAGGCGTGGATGTGTGGCTTAACAATCCCCGGCGTCCTCTGGAGGCTTCCGGCACCAGCGGACAGAAGGTGGTGCTGAACGGCGGGCTGAATCTGTCGGTGCTCGACGGCTGGTGGGCCGAAGCCTATGACGGCCTGAACGGATTCGCCATCGGGACCGGCCGGACGCACACCAATATGAACGTCCACGACACGCGCGACGGCGAAGATTTGTACCGGGTTCTGCGCGAAGAAGTCATCCCGCTCTACTACCATCGCGATCAGGACGGCCTGCCGCGCGGGTGGATCAAACGCATGAAACGCACAATCCGAACGCTAGGATGGCGGTTCAGCGCCAACCGCATGGTGATGGACTACGTGCTGAAGTGCTACGTCCCGGCGGCGGGCGGCACGTCCAGCGACATGAGCGCGAAGTGGTAATGTAATACAGCGTATCACATCCGCAGGGGCCGGGAAAAAACGAACCCAAGCCTCCTATAAAATACTGGATTTACAGCATTTGTCTCCGCAGGCGGCGATTGGCCACTGCGGCTTGACCTAGACATATGCCACCGTCGTTGGGTGGGACTCGGGCGTGCAGGAAGACCTCGAACCCGGCCCCGCGCAGCAGCTTCACGGTCCGGCCCAGGAGGCGGAAATTCTGGAACGTGCCGCCCGAGAGGCAAACGCGGTTAAGGCGTTCGCTCGCGCGGATGCGGGTGGACACTTCGAGGATCGCTGCCGCGACGGTATTGTGAAACCTCGCCGCGGCGAGTTGCGGACGGGCACGCTCGCGCACTAGCGACCGGATGGTCTCGCGGAAGTCGATCTGGCCGTCTGTAAGATCGAACGGGTATGCCTCGCCATCGACGTCTGCCGCGGCGGCTTCCAGTTGCATGGCGGCTTGGCCTTCGTAGTTGGCTTCCATGCGGATTCCCAGGATGGCGGCCACGGCGTCAAACAGCCTCCCGCAGGACGACGTGTCCACCGTGTTGACGCGCTGTTCGATCATCCGCCCGACCACATTCCAGGCCTTCTCCGGAACTTGTTCCGCGAGAAACGCGGCGTCGACCGAGGCGTCTCGCAGGTAGGCCAGAGCGCTGCGCCAGACTTGTCTGACTGCGGTGTCTCCACCAGCTAGAGGAACGTAGCGGAAGTGGTACGCTCGCTCGAAGGCCGCGTAATCGCAGACTAGAAACTCGCCGCCCCAGATCTGGCCGTCGGTTCCATAGCCGGTTCCGTCGAGCGCCACGCCGATCACGGTTCCGTCGAGGCGGTTCTCGGCCATACAGGCGGCGATGTGGGCGTGATGATGCTGCACGCCGATTTTCTCCACGTCCAGCGACAGCGCGAACCGCGTGGAGAGATACTGCGGGTGCAGATCGTGCGCCACCGCGACGGGCTCGACGCGGAAGAAGCGCTTCATGTGCTCTAGCGTTTCTTGAAAGGCGGTGAGCGTTTCCAGATTCTCCAGATCGCCGATGTGCTGGCTCAGGACCGCGTAATGTTCCTTGGTCAAGCAGAAGACGTTCTTGAGTTCGCCGCCGCAGGCTAGAATCTGCTCGACGGGAACGCCCAGGTCCACCGGATGCGGCGCGTAACCGCGGGAGCGCCGGAGAGTGCGCTCGCGGCCCTCGAAGGTGCGGACTACGGAGTCGTCCACGCGGGTCTGGATTTTGCGGTTGTGGATCAGGAAATAGTCGGCGAGCGGATCGAGGCGCGTGGCTACTTCTTCGTTGCGCGACGCGATGGGTTCCTCCGAGAGATTGCCTGAGGTCATCACCAGCGCGTCATAACCGGCGTCTTGGAACAGCAAGTGGTGCAGCGGCGTGTAGGGTAGCATGACGCCGATTTGTGAGAGGCCGGGGGCTACCGCCGGGGCTGAAGCCCCGGTTGCAGGCTGAAGCCCGCTCCACTTGGCGGTCAGCAGGACGATGGGCCGGCGGACCGAGGTGAGCGCGGCGCGATCCTCGGGCGAGAGATGGCACAGGCGTTCGGCGCACTCCAAATCGCGAGCCATCACCGCGAAGGGTTTGTCGGAGCGGCGTTTGCGCTCGCGCAGGCGGCGGACCGGAGCTTCATCGGAGGCCAGGCAGGCCAGGTGAAATCCACCCAGTCCTTTGATCGCCAGAATGTGACCGGCTTCGAGCTTTCGCTGCGCTTGGGCGATGGCGTCGGCGCGGCTCGCGAGGACGCGGTCGTGGTCCCACAGTTCGACCCACGGGCCGCAGTCGGGGCAGGCGTTGGGCTGGGCGTGGAAGCGGCGGTTGAAGGGATCGTGATATTCGGCCTCGCACGCAGGGCACATTTGGAAATCGCGCATAGTGGTGAAGCGGCGGTCGTAGGGGATGTCCTGAATGATGGTGTAGCGCGGGCCGCAGTTGGTGCAGTTGGTGAAGGGGTAGCCGAAGCGTCGATTGGCCGGATCGCGGAAGTCGGCCCAACAGTCGGCGCAGGTGGCCATGTCGGGCGGGACCAGCACGAACTCTCCCGACGCGGCTTGGCTTTCGCGGATTTCGAAGCTGGAATAGCCGGCCGGGTCGAGAGGCTCCTCGTGGATCTCGTCCATGGCGGCTAGGGGCGGGGGGTTTGCTTTGAACTCGGTTAGGAAGCGCTGGAGGGCTTCTTCGGGGCCTTCGATTTCTATGGTCACGCCTAGGGTGGAGTTGAGGACGAAACCGGTCAGTCCGTAGGTGTGCGCGAGTTGGTGGACCCAGGGGCGGAAGCCTACCCCTTGGACGATTCCTTGCACGAAGAGTCTTCGGCGCAAGACTAACGATAGCCGATGGGCGGAGGTTGGGCCAACTGCTTCGCTTCGCCGCGAATTTGACGGAACGGAGCAAATTTGCGGCTTGGGTTGACGGGTGGGGGTCTCTGGTCAACGTCGCTGCGTGTTGCGATTGGGGGGGAGAGGACTCGCTGTCCGTTGTTCTGCGGGGTGTTGAGAGGACGGAGCTAGGCTCTAGTACTGGCTGGTGATTTGAACCTTGCCGTTTGTGGTTGGGGAGTCTTGTGGCTTCGTTTTGTCATTTGGTCCCGCCAGGCGCCGGCATGAGTGCCGGCGTGGCACGTACGAGTACGTGCTCCACGGTCGCGGACTATTTTACTGCGGCCAGGCCTTGGCTGATTTCGATGTAGGTGCCCCAAGGATCCGTTAGAACGCAGACCGCCAGATCCATTTGCTTGGCGCGGTTCACCCTCTCAACCCCAACGGCCTTGCAGGTTTCCTCGACGTTCTTCACTTCGATCCCGATGCGATCGAAGGCGCGACCCTTGGTGCCTGCTACCGGCCCCTTGGCTTGCGTGAACAGGATGTTTCCACCGGGAAGGTCCGCGACGGTTTCGGCGCCGTGCTTCACCAGCTTGGCTCCGAAGTTCTTCTCGTACCACGCCGCGGCTGCGGGGACGTCGGGCACCATCATGTCGATCATGTCGGCGGCGATGGGGATGGTGAGAGAACGGTCTTCGGTGATGCGCACTTTCACGTCGTCTGGCGCCATCAGGAACACCTGCTTGGACTTGCCTCCGGGCAATGGCTTGATTCCTGCTGCTTCCCATTTCGCCAGCGACTGTTTGAGGTTGTTGACCTTGAACCCGATGTAGTCGATGGTGGACCCTTCGGTGCCCCCCTGCGGGTTGCCTGCCCGCATTAGAAAGAGCACGCCCGGGAATTTGGTCATTTTGAGTTGTACCAGTTGCGCGGGTTCGCCGCCGAGCGCGGTCCAGAACTTATTGGCTGCGTCGATATCGTGGTACGCGAAGATGTCGTGGCCGGCGGAGGCACCGGCGGCGTTCGGAGGGGGGAGTTGCGCCAACACGGGGAGTGCGGCGGACAACAAGAGCGGAGCAAGCCAGGGGCGCATATCGCTCGCGATCATAGCATTCGCTGGTTGTGTGCCACAAGCGTCGATCGCAGATCACAAGCCGAGCACCTTGTACAATACATCCATGCCGGAACGCGTGCTGGCGGCGACCACCGTCGGAGCCTTCAAGACCGAGGTCCGCGAGTATCCGTTTCCCGAAATCCCGACCGACGCCGGCATTCTTAAAATCGAAGCCGCGGGCGTATGCGGCAGCGACTGGCAAGCGTACCAGTGCGACCGCCCGGCTCGCATCATGGGCCACGAAAACGTGGGACGCATTTATCGCCTGGGCGCCATCGCGGCGAAGCGCTGGGGGCTGCGCGAGGGCGATCGTGTGGCGCTCGAAGAATACTTGCCCTGCGGCCACTGCAGCTTGTGCCGCTCCGGTGAATTTCGCCTGTGCGAGAAAACCGAGGCGCGGCGTCCAGGGGCGCTGCGCTACGGCACCACGCCCATCACGGAACAACCGGGGCTATGGGGAGGCTATAGCCAGTATCAGTATCTGCATCCGGATTCGGTATTCCACAAAGTTCCCGACGACGTGCCCGCGGAGCTTGCGGCTATGTGCCTGCCCATCGGCAACGGCTTCCAATGGACGTATCTTGACGGCCGCGCCGGACCGGGTAAAACGATCCTGATCCAGGGGCCGGGGCAACAGGGGCTGGCGTGTGTCATCGCGGCGAAGGCGGCGGGCGCGGATTATGTGATCGTGAGCGGTTTGAGCCGGGATCGGGCGCGGCTTGAAATCGCGAGCGCTCTCGGCGCGGATCACGTCGTCGATGTTGAGCAGGACGATCTTGAAGATCGAGCGCGATCTGTCACCGAGGGCCGTGGCGTCGATCTTTCCATCGACACCGCGGGTGGTGCGGACAGTCTCGTCAAGGCCATGCGGGTGACTCGCAAGAACGGAAGCGTACTGTTCGCCGCAGCGCCCGCCGCGACACCGCCTGATTTCCAGATCGCCAATTTGCTTGCCGGAAGGTTGACGCTCAAGCCGTGCCGCGGCCATAGCTATGAGTCGGTCGAGCTGGCTCTGCGCTACATCGCATCCGGGCGCTTTCCACTTCACCGGATGGCCACACATCGGTTTGGACTCGCGGATGTGGATCTGGCGGTTCGCTCCGTGGGTGGCCAGGGCGCGCCCGGAGCGGTCCATGTGACGGTGCTTCCATGGACTTAAATCCAGCGCACATCGTGCCGGTCACGGATTTTTCGTCCGAAACATTGCGCAACGTCATCGCGCACCTGGAGATCTCCACCGACTTCGATCATCTGGTTTACCGGGAAGCGGAACTGGACGCGATCTGGTCGATCACGGGGTTCGTTTTGCAAAACGAACCCAACCTGCCGAAACGCGGGGACATCGCCGAGCTCCATCGGGTCGCGCATATGGCGCACGATCTGGTGGCGGATCGCCGTCCCGCCGAAGCTGCCGCGGTGCTGCGAAGCTTCTTATAATCTGGAGCTATCTGGAGCAAGACATAAGCCCATGCTGTCCCAAGAAGAAAACGATCTGCTGACGCAAACCAAACCGGGCACGCCGGGCGGCGAGTACTTCCGGCGCTACTGGCTGCCCGCCCTGCTCGCTTCGGAAGTGCCCACGCCGGATTGCCCGCCCGTCCGGATCAAGCTGCTGGGCGAGGATCTGATCGCTTTCCGCGATACCCACGGCCGAGTGGGACTGGTGGACGAATTCTGCCCCCACCGCCGCGCCAGTCTGTTCTGGGGCCGCAACGAAGAGTGCGGCTTGCGCTGCGTCTATCACGGCTGGAAGTTCGACGTCACAGGCGCCTGCGTGGATCTGCCGAATGAGCCGCCGGAGTACGGTTTCGAGAGCAAGATTCGCACCGTCGCGTATCCTACGCGCGAGTTCGGCGGGCTGATCTGGGCGTACCTGGGTCCGCCGGACCGAGTGCCCGAGCTTCCGAAACTGGAATGGGCGCGGGTGCCGGCGTCGCACCGCTACGTCTCCAAACGATTCCAAGAAACCAATTACCTGCAGGCCATCGAGGGCGGCATCGATTCCAGCCATGCCAATTTCCTGCATGCTACCGTGGATGCGTTTCGCGTGACGGATTCTTACATAGAGAAAGTAAAGAGCAGCTCGAATTTGCGCGCTAAGTATCACTTGTTGGATAAGGCTCCGCGCTTCACGGTGAAGAAGACCGACTATGGCCTGGTGATCGCCGTGCGCCGCAATGCCGAGGAAGACACCTACTATTGGCGCATGACGCAATTCCTGCTCCCCAGCCACACGATGATTCCAACCCAGAAGGGTCATTCGATTCACGGCCACTGCTGGGTTCCCCGGGACGACGAAACCTGCTGCGTCTGGACCATGAGCTGGAATCCCGAGGCGCCGCTTTCACAAGCGGACCGGGACACCATCGAGAACGAAACCTTCGTTCACGCGCGAGTGGAGCCGGTCACGTTCCGGCCTCTGCGCAACAAGTCCAACAACTACGGGATCGACCGCGAGCTGCAGCGATCGGCCACCATGACCGGCATCCATGGGTTCGCCGCGCAGGATCAAGCTTTGCAGGAAAGCATGGGGCCGGTGGTGGATCGCACGCGGGAGCGCCTGGGCACCAGCGATACCGCGATCATCGCCGCGCGCCGCTTGTTGCTCCAGGAAATCCACGCGTTGCAGCAGGGCCAGGAGCCGCAGGCCGCGCAGCATGGAGATGTGTACTGGGTCCGTTCCTGTTCACTGCTGCTGAATCGCGAGGTGGAGTTCGATGCTGGCGCTCGCGAGTTGATGAAAGCCGAGGTCTAGCTTGGCCTCGGAGCGTGAGCTTGCGCGCCCGGCTCCGCCGCGTGTTCCGAACCGCGACCGTGAGGGAGCGGCACTCTCAAGCCTCTACGATCCCAACATCTGGAAGGTTGTGCCGGTGCTGGCGATCCCCGTCGCGCTTTGGTTTCTCCCCCTGCATTTGGAGTCCCAAGCCCAGCACGCCATCGCGATCGCCCTATTCATGATCCTGGCCTGGGCCACCGAGGTGATGGACCACGGCCTCACGGGGCTCATCGGCTGCTATCTGTTCTGGGCGCTCGGCGTGGTGAAATTCGAGGTCGCCTTCAGCGGATTCGCCGACGACACGCCGTGGTTCCTGATGGGCGCGATTCTGTTTGGCACCATGGCCAGCAAGTCGGGACTGGCGAAACGCCTGGCGTATCTGGTCACCATTCGCATCGGCACCAGCTACTCGCGACTGCTGCTGGCGATCATTCTTTCGGATTTTCTGCTGACGTTCCTGGTGCCTTCCGGCATGGCGCGGGTCACCATCATGGCAGCGGTCGCGTCGGGGCTGATCGGCGCGTTTGGGCTGGGGCCGGGCAGCAACGTGGGCCGGGGGATGTTTCTCATTCTGACTTACACCGCGGGCGTGTTCGACAAAACCATCATTGCGGGCGCGGCGGCAATCACCGGACGGGGCATCATCGAGAGCGCGGGTCACGTGGAGGTGCTGTGGAGCCAGTGGCTGGTCGCCTATCTGCCTTCCGATATCGTCACGATTCTGGTGGCATGGCGGCTTACGCTGTGGCTGTACCCGCCGGAAATTGCGTCTTTGCCGGGCGGCATTGAGCATCTGAAAGACGAACTGCGGCGAGCAGGCCCGTGGACGCCGTTAGAAAAGAAGTCGCTGGCGCTGATGCTGATGGCGATCGTGTTCTGGGCGACCGACTTCCTCCATCACATTCCGTCGTCGATGATCGGGTTGGGCATCGGGCTGCTGGGCGTGCTCCCGTTTATGGGGATTCTGGCCATCGAGGACGTGAAGAAGCTGAACTTCCTGCAACTGTTCTTTGTTGCCGCGGCGGTCAGCATGGGAAAGGTGCTGAGCGCGTCGAACGGTTTGGCGGTACTGACGAACGTGGTCTTTTCGTGGCTCACGCCGTTGCTGACTCAACCGCTGCTGTCCACCTTCGCTTTGTACTGGACTGGATTCGTGTACCACTTGTTTCTGGCCAGCGAGATTTCTATGCTCGGCACGTCGATGCCGCTGCTGATGCAGTTCGCGACGGCTCACGGCTTGAGTCCGCTCAAGCTGGGCATGCTGTGGGTGTTTTCTTCGGGCGGGAAAATTTTCGTGTACCAATCTGGTGTGCTGGTGATCGGATACGCGTACGGCTACTTCCGCGCGAAAGATATTTTGCGGCTGGGCCTCATCATGAGTCTCGTCGATTCTCTGCTTTTGTTGGTCGTCGTGCCTCTGTACTGGCCTCTGATTGGGATCAAGTGATGCGCTCCACAGCCCGCTGACGTATACTTTTTAGACTGAGGTCATGTCACAGAATGCATTCTTTTAAGAGCGCGGCTCACGCGGCTGTGATCCTGGCGGCAACCGCTTTGGCCGCGGGTCAGGCGCCGCCGGCGGCTCAAGCGCCCGCCGGGGGCGGGTCGCCCGCTTATCAACGGGCTTCGCAGCTTCCGGCGCGTATTATGGACTTCAAGGCCGAACCCACTTCGGTGCGAGCTGGGCAGCCTGTGAACCTGGTGTGGGCCACGGAAAACCCTTCCGGCGTCTCGATCGATCCGGAAGTGGGGCGCGTCACTCCGCGCGGCAGCCGCTCTGTTTCTCCAGCCGTGACGACTACGTATACGTTGACTGTCCGGGGGCCGAACAATCAGACGCTGACTCGTTCGGTGACGGTTAATGTGACAGGCGCGATTGGTGGGACGGCCTCCGCAAGCGCTTCCGCAACTGGAAAACGGGAGGTTCCCCGCATGGCGAACGGCAAACCGGACCTCTCCGGGGTCTACAATAATTCCGTTCCCGGCGCGGGCGGAGGACGCGGCGCGGCTGGCGGACGGGGCGTCGCTGGTGGACGCGGAGGCGGCTCAGGCGACAATGCCGGACCCGTCTTGAAGCCCGGGGCGGAAAAGTTCAAGGTCGTCCGCGGACCCAATGACGCGGGCCAGTACGCGGATTGTATGCCGGTCGCTCCGCCACAGGCGTTTTCCGTGCCGTATCAGTTCCAGATTGTGCAGAGCGCGAACCACGTGATTATTCTCCACGAGTACCCGGGGACGTTCCGCATCATCCCCACCAACGGCGTTGCGCACCCGGCCGATCCGGATCCCACCTGGCTGGGTGATTCCGTCGGCCGTTGGGACGGAGACACCCTGGTCGTCGATACCATCGGCTTCAACGACAAGACCGAGATCAACGGTTACCGGCATACCGACGCTCTGCACATCGTCGAGCGCTTCAGCCGCCCCGAGTACGACGTGGTGCAGTACGAGGCCACCATCGAAGATCCGAATGTGTTCGCCGCTCCGTGGAAAGTCACGCGGAGTTTCGGGCTGCGCACGGATCTGGCTAAAATCGATGAATTCGTGTGCGAGCACAATCCGGACTACGGCAAATTTTTCGGAAAGCAATAATCATGGAGGTTCCAGCGATATGAACTTGCGTTTAACGGCGGGGACGGTCGCGATCAGCGTGATGCTGACGGCGACGCCCTCATTCGCGCACCATTCCACGGCCATGTATAACATGGCGAATCCGACCACGGTGACAGGAGTCGTGAAGCGTTTCGAGTGGACCAATCCGCATGCCTACATTTATCTGGAAGTGAAAGACGAACAGGGCAAGACGGTGGAGTGGGCCATCGAAATGATGAGCTTGAATCATCTGAAATCGTACGGCTGGGCCCACAATACGGTGCAGCCGGGCGACACGATCACTTGCACCGGTGGGGCCGCCAAGAGCGGCGATCCAGCGATGCTGAGTTCGCTGATCAAGCTGGCCGACGGCCGCATGATCAAGTCGTAGTTGGACGACGTTCATGACAGCGTCCCGGAGTTTCGGTCGGCGCGCAGTGGCGGTAGCGAGTCTGCTGTCTCTTTGTGCGCTGGGGCAAACGCCGGCTCCCCCGCCCGTAGCGCCCGCCAAGCCCACCCGCGTCGTACCGCCCGCGCGGATTGTCAGCTTCACGGCCCAACCGAGTTCCGTTCAAGCTGGTCAGCCGGTCACCTTGGTGTGGGCTACTGAGAACCCCAGCGGGCTCTCGATCGATCCGGAGGTGGGCCGCGTGACTGCAAGGGGCAGCCGACAGGTGAATCCCGCCGGTACGACGACCTACACGCTGACCATCGGCGGACCCAATAATACTCACTTGACTAGCTCGGTCACGGTGACTGTTGCCGGAGCCGCGGCGGCCGCTGTCCGGCCAACCACTAATTCGAAAGACGCGCGCATGCCGGACGGCAAGCCCGACTTCACCGGAGTGTACGGTTTCGCCGGAGTTCGCGGTGCCGTGGCGCCGGCGTTGAAGCCGGGCGCCGAGAAGTTCAAAATCGTTCGCGGGCCCAATGAAATCCGGGGCAACACGACGCTGGGTCCCGACTGCGTGCCGCTGGGAGTGCCACAATCGTTCGTCACGCCGTATCCATTCCAGATCGTCCAGACGCCAAACATGCTGGTGATGATTTTCGAATATCCGAATACGTTCCGCTTCATCCCCACCGACGGACGCCCGCACCTTGTCGATCCCGACCCCACGTGGATGGGCGACGCGGTGGGCCATTGGGACGACGACATGCTGGTCGTCGACACCATCGGCTTCAACGATAAGACCGAAGTGAGCGGCTACATGCACACCGAAGCACTGCACGTGGTCGAGCGCTACCGCCGCGTGGAAACCGGCCTCCAGTACGATGTGACCGTCGAAGACCCCAACGTGTGGGTGAGTCCCTGGGCGCTGCCGCAGCGAATTCTTCCGCTCCGTCCCGAACTGGAGCACGTGGAAGAATACGTTTGCGAGAATCATACCGACTACACCAGGTATTTCGAGAAAAAGTAACGAGTGTCCCTCCTCACCGTTTGCGAATGGCTTCAGAATATGCCGTGGGCGAGCGGCGTCAAGCATTCCGCGTGGCAGTTTCCCGTGGTCGAATCGGTTCATTCTTTGGCGCTGAGCGTGATGCTGTGGCCGGCCGCGATTCTGGATTTGCGCCTGCTGGGCTTGGTGATGCGGCGGCGGCCGGTTTCGCAAGTGGCTTCCCAGTTTTTGCCGTGGACCTGGACCGGCTTCGTCGTCATGGTGTCGAGCGGCGTGATCCTGTTCTGGTCCGAGGCGGTGAAATGCTACAACAGCCCCTTCTTCCGGGTGAAGGTGATCCTGCTGGCGATTGCCGGAGTGAACGCCCTGCTGTTTCACACGACCGTTTTTCGTAATGTGGACGCTTGGGATCAGGACGCCGCCACACCCTGGCGCGCCAAACTGGCGGGTGGGTTCTCGCTGGCGGTCTGGATTGGCGTGGTCGCCATGGGGCGGGCGCTCGCGTATGCTTAGCGAGTCGTTTTTGCCGTTTTTCGAGTGGTGCGGAAACACGTGGCTGGGGACCACCGTACGCGACACCGTTTGGGCTTTCCCGGTGATCGAGACCTTCCATCTGCTGGCGCTGGCGGTGCTGTTAGGTACCGTTTTGATCGTAAATCTGCGCGTTTTTGGACTGGGCGCGCGCGATGCCGCCGGTCCGCAGACGGCGCGCGAACTGGAGCCATGGATGTTGGTGAGCTTAGCCGTGCTGATTCTGTCCGGAATTCCGATGTTCTTGTCGGAGCCGATGAAATGTTATGAGAGCGTCTCGTTTCCCATCAAGATCGGCCTCCTGCTGATGGCCATCGTGTGGCACTTCACGATTCAACGTAAGTGGAGGGGTAAGCTCACCGCCGGTTTCTCGATCTTGCTGTGGGCGGGCATCGGCATTGCCGGCAAGGGCATCCCCTACGTGTAGCTGCGGCTGGCGCGGCGCAGAGAGTATAATCGCCTGCTAGGAGCGTATGAGAAGCTCTGAAGGAGGGGCGGTCTATGAAAGGGATTCACCTTGCCTGTGCCGTTTGGCTGGCGTTGACCTGGACAGCCGCGCCCGCTGCCGCGCAGGACGATATTTTCAAACAGCCGGTGTTGGGGTTTATTCCCAAGCCTGGGTGGCCTCCGGCCGGACCCGTGCCGCGTCTGGTGGACGGCAAGCCCGATCTGTCCGGACCGTGGGCGCCCAATGCGCTGCGGATCAACAACAACACGGATGCCGTGGTCAAGGACATTCCCATGCAGCCCTGGGCCGCGGATGTGCTGAAACAGCGGCGGGCAGGCATCGGCAAGGACGATCCGGAGGGGTTTTGTCTGCCGCCGGGCTTGCCGCGCACCAATACGACTCCGTTTCCGTTTCGCATTGTTCAGTCTCCGGGGTACGTCGTCATCATTTATGAAGGAGGTGCGCATCTTTGGAGGCAGATCTTTACGGATGGCCGCCCGCATCCCAAGGACCCGAACCCCACCTGGCTGGGAGATTCCATCGGCCGCTGGGACGGAGACACGCTGGTGATCGATTCGGTCGGCTTCAACGGCAAATCCTGGATCGATGCGGCGGGTCTTCCCACTACCGAATCTCTGCACGTGATCGAGCGCATCCGGCGGATCGACCGCGGCCACTTGGAAATCGAACACACCATCGACGATCCGGGCGCCTACACCAAGCCTTGGAAGTTCACGATCCAACCCATGCTGCTCGAGGGGGAGCTGATGGAGTACATCTGCCAGGAGAACAACGCGGACGTGAAGCACCTGGTGGGCAAGTAGCGTGAAATTGCGCGTGACTGCCGGCCTGACTTGGTGCGCTCTGGTGTCTCTGCCACTGGCGGCCCAACCAGCGAAGGTAGGAAGCGTCACCCGGCTCGACCCCGCACTGGACAAACTGATTCCCGCCGGAGCCGCCATTGAGAAGCTGACCGGCAATCTGCAGTTCGCCGAGGGGCCCGTCTGGCTGCGCAACGGCGGGTACTTGTTGTTCAGCGATATCCCCGGGAACGCGATCATGAAATGGACCGCGGCCGGAGAGTTGTCGGTGTTTCGCAAGCCGGTCTTCGCCCGCGATTTTCCAAGCGGCATACAGATCGGATCGAACGGGCTCACGCTCGATCGCGAGGGCCGGCTGATCGCTTGCGAACACGGGAATCGACGGGTGTCGCGGACCGAGAAGAACGGGACGGTCACCACGCTGGCGGATCGCTACGAGGGCAAGCGCTTCAATAGTCCGAACGACGTGGTGTGCCGGCGCAACGGCGACATTTACTTCACCGACCCGAATTCCGTGGCTCGCAATAATCCTCCGGATCCGCACAACGATTTCAAGGCTGAACTGGACTTCAACGGTGTGTACCGCGTAACCGCGGCCGGCCGTCTGGAGCTTGCCACGAAGAACGTACCTTATCCCAACGGCCTCGCGTTTTCGCCCGACGAGAAAAAGCTGTATATCGCGAACACGCGGCCCGGCAAATTCTGGATGGTGTACGACGTCGCGTCCGGCGGGACGCTCACCAACGGCAAGATGTTTCTGGATGTGAGCCAGGAGTCCGGCGACGGCGCACCGGACGGGATGAAAGTGGATACGGCCGGCAATCTTTACGCCACCGGACCAGGCGGGGTTTGGGTGATCTCACCGCAAGGCAAGCATCTGGGCACCATCGTGCTGCCCGAGATTCCGGCCAACTGCGCCTGGGGAGACGCCGACGGGAAGACACTCTACATGACCGCCCGCACCGGCCTCTACCGCATTCGCGTGAACGTGGCGGGAGTGCGGCCGTAGCCTGAATCCGCGCTTTGCATTTCGAGGAATGCGAAGATGAGTAAGAGCCCGTACGTACGCATGCGCCTTCTGAACCGCGCGAAAATTCTGTGGAGCTATCTTCGAGGCAGCGCCCGCGTGCCCGCGCTGCCGGTCGAGTACATCGTCGAGACCACAGCGAAGTGCAACCTGTACTGCCCCATGTGCCCGCGCGAGACGCATCCGCAGCCCAAAGAAGACATGACCGCAGAGATCTTCGAACGGCTGGTCCAAAACGCCGGTTCCACCGCCGAGCACATGATGCTGATCGGTCTCGGCGAGCCCTTTCTCGACCCCGCCATCTTCGACCGCATCGAGTATTGCGAGCACCACGGGATCTCGACGCTGCTGTCGACCAACGGCACTCTGCTGGACGAGGAGACCTCCGCGCGGTTGCTCGATTCGAAGCTCCAGCACGTCACGTTGAGCTTCGATGGCGCCTCCAAGGAAACCTTCGAGCATTACCGTAAAGGCGCGCGCTTTGAACGCGTCCGCGACAACTTCGTCCGCTTCGCGCGCATGAAGCAGCGGCGCGGGTCGCGGATGCAGATCGTCGTGCAGATGGTGCGCATGGCGGGGAACGCTCACGAAGTCGACGAATTCAAGCGGTTCTGGAGCTCGGTCGAGGGAGTCGACCAGGTGCGCGTCAAGGAAGACGAAACCAATCTAGTCCAACCCGAGGGGCAGCGGAGCGGGTCGAAAGCCCGCCCCTGTCATTATTTGTGGCGCGGTGCGATGTACGTCAAGCACGACGGGCGCGTCTATCCGTGCTGCCAGAGCTACAATCTGGACGGCGCTCCTGTTGGCGATCTGCGCACACACACGCTCGAACAGATCTTTAATTCAGATGAAATGATCCAGTTGCGCGCGCTGCACGCGCAAGGGCGCTCGGCCGAAGTAGACATGTGTAAACGCTGCTGCACTGTGATTCCGCATCCCGCTCTGGTCGCCGGGAGCTTGCTGCTGCACGGCAAGTGGGTGCGTCGCGCGCTTCCGGTCGTTGAGCGCCTGGTGTACGGGCGTAAACTCCCGCCGTCGCTGCTGACCGCTCCGCGCGATGAACTCGTGCAGATCCAAAAGCGTTAGAAGGGATTGTACAAGCTCGGCGGAGTCGTAGCGATGCTCTCGATGATCCAAGCGCCGCCCGATTTTATCAGGCGGATGCGCGCGGTCGCATCGGTGGTCCGGGGCTTGGAACCTTCCGTCGCCGTCAAGCGCTCCTGGCAGTTGACTTCCGCACGATCCCAGGTTGCGCGGGCCCCCGGGCGCAGGACATCGCTTTCCAGGCGCATCCCACCTTGCGGACGAAGCGTGAGCGTCACCGAGCGCGATTGCTTGAACAGATCGGAAATGCGGCTCACCGTTTCCGCGTTGGCGCGCGGCCAGAGCCCCCGCACGCGGTCCAAGTCGCGCGCGGAAACGGCTTCCTGAAAGCGCGAGAGCACGTCCAGCACGGCTTGCTGAGCTTCTATCTGCTCGGACTTATCGAGCGCTTCCGGGGCGTACTTGCTGGCCGGATAGCGGGTGGCGAATTCCCGCAGCGCTCTCGCATCGGCGGATCCGCGCAACGCCTCCCACGTGATGTCCGCGAGCAGTGCTGAAGCCTCGCCGGCAAATGGACCATCGGGATGCGCGGCCAGAAACTGTCGCAGTCGCGCCGGATCGCGGGAGCTGCTGACGCGCGCCCATTCCTCGGCCTGTTGCTGCTGCGCGGTCTTGACCGGTGGCGGAGACGGAGTTACCGCGGGTTGAGCCGTGGCAGGAGGCGGGGTCGCGGAAGACGTGTCCGCGGGTGGTGTTGACGGCGTCGCAGGCGCAACGTTCTTGGCTTCGGTCTGGACGGGAGGCCGCTTTTCAGCAGGCTTCTGCTGCGGGGGACGCGACTCGACCTGCACTGCCGGAGGCCGCGGAGCCGGTTGTGAAGCTGCAGGCTGCGAAGGCGTTGGCTGTGCGGCCACCGGTTTTGAGGGCGGCGGTTGCGCCGGCGCTTGCACCACGGGTTGGGTCGCGGTCACCGGAGCCGCAGATTCGTGAGCGCCCCGGGACCAATACACCAGCCCGCCGCCAATCAGTAACACGGCCACCCCAGCAGCCGTGCCGATGAGCGCTAAAGAAGGACGGCGTACTGGCGGCATGGGCGCCGGCGCGGCATGCTCCGACGACGGCTGTACGAAGGTCTGCATCGGGGCCGGCGGCGATAGATTCGGAATCGGCTGGACCAGCGGCGCCGGCGAGGGAGGCGCGGGTGTTTGAGCCGGTACGGGCGATAAGTCCCACGCCGGCCGCACCGGCACTGCGACCGGTTCCACTCTCGGCGGCGCCGGCGTGACTGCCGCTGGCGCCTGCCGGTAGCGATCCAGCGCAGCTTTGAACTCCAGCGCGGAAGCGAACCTGTCGGACGGCGCTTTCGCCACGGCCTGGAGCACGATCTGGCTCAACGGTTCAGGAACCGCGGGGTTAATGGCGCCGGGCGGTTCGGGCATGGATTGCAAGTGTGCCGTCATCACCGCGTAGTCGCTGGGGCCCTCAATTCCGCGCCGCCCAGTGAGCATCTCATACACGGTCAGGCCCAGAGAATAAATGTCGGAAGCAGGCGTGGGAGACACGCCGCGCACCTGCTCCGGCGACATGTAATGCAGCGAACCCAGCACGTTTCCCGTCATGGTCAGCCGCTTGTCTCCGCGGGCCGCGGCCAATCCGAAGTCGAGCAGCTTGGCGACTCCTCCCGTCGTCAGCATGATGTTGGACGGTTTGATGTCGCGATGGACCACGCCGCGTTCGTGGGCGTAGGCGAGCGCATTCAGGAGCTGGGTGGCAATGTTGACGGTCTGCTCCACCGGCAAGGGGCCGTCCGCCAGCCGCGCGGCCAGCGTTTCGCCGTCGACCAGCTCCATGAACATGAGCAGGCGATTGTCCTGGCGGGACGCCGTATGCAGACCCGCGATATTGGGATGCACCAGGCTGGCTTGCACCTGAATTTCGCGGAGGAAGCGCTCCAGTTGCTGAGGCTGCACGCTCAGATCCGGAAGGAGGATTTTCATGGCCTCGGTGCGGTTCGAAAGCAGGTTCTGAACCTTGTACACCTGGCCCATGCCGCCTTCGCCGAGAATCCCAAGGACCCGGTAATCGCCCACAATTGCGCCCGGTTCCAGCGGCATGCCCGCATTCTATCACGCGTCGAGAGGGGTTCTCGCGCAACCGGCAGCATCCGGCGGCATATGCCACAAGGTACCGCGGAGGCTTGTAACTGCTTCGTCATCCGCCGCGTCCTTCAGTTTTTGCTTGCCATGAGGACCCCGAACGAAGGACACTGAAATTTCATGGCTAGCGTCAAATTTAACGAAGCTGGGCCGGTGCGGGAACCGGCCGACCGCTGGAGCACCGCGGAAGCCGCCGAGCTGTACGACGTCGCGGCCTGGGGCAAGGGCTACTTCTCCGTCGGCAAGGAAGGCCACGTGTGGGTGCATCCGGAGAAGGACCCGGCACGCGGGCTGGATCTGAAAGAGCTGGTCGACAACCTGCAGTTGCGGGGTATTGCGCTGCCCATCCTGATCCGTTTCGGCCAGATCCTCAAGCACCGTCTGGGCGAGATGTATCAGGCCTTCCAAAACGCTATTGCCGAGCACGGCTACAAGGGACAGTACTGCTGCGTGTACCCGATTAAAGTGAACCAGCAGCGGCAGGTGGTCGAGGAAGTATTTGAATACGGGAGGCCGTACAAGTTCGGCCTGGAAGCCGGATCGAAACCGGAGCTGCTCGCGGTGCTGGCCATCGCCGACAACGACACGCCCATCATCTGTAACGGCTTCAAGGACGATGAATACATCGAGATGGTCATGCTGGCCAAGAAAATCGGCCGCCAGATCATCCCGGTGGTGGAAAAATACACTGAGCTCGACTTGATCCTGAAACATTCCGAACGGGTGGGCGTGCGGCCGATCATCGGGTTGCGTGTCAAGCTCGCCAGCCGCGGCTCCGGGCGCTGGAAATCCTCCGGCGGATATCGCTCCAAGTTCGGTCTCACCGTTACCGAGGCGTTGCGCGCGCTCGACCAACTCAAGAGCGTGCAAATGGAAGATTGCCTCCAGCTTCTGCATTTCCACCTGGGCAGCCAGATCACCAATATCCGGCAGATCAAAGCCGCGGTGATGGAAGCCGGGCGGGTGTACGTGGAGCTGAAGCGCGCCGGCGCGGGCTTGTGTTACATGGATGTGGGCGGCGGACTGGGCATCGATTACGACGGCTCCCAGACCGATTTTGAATCCAGCGTCAATTACACGCTACAGGAGTACGCCAACGACGTCGTCTATCACATTCAGAGTGTGTGCGACGAGGCCGAGGTGGCGCATCCGGCGATTGTTAGCGAGAGCGGACGCGCCGTGGCGGCGTATCACAGCGTGCTGGTCTTCAACGTACTGGGCGTGACCGGCTTCGGCGATGGCGAGGCGCTGCCGGAGATCCCGGAGGATGTCGAGCAGCCTTTGCTGGATCTGCAAGACACGTTGAAGGGTCTTTCCAATAAGAACCTGCTCGAAAGTTTCCACGATGCGCAACAAGCTCTGGACTCCGCGCTCAATCTGTTCAGCCTGGGTTATCTGCCGTTGCAGCAGCGGAGCTGGGCCGAAAGCATTTACTGGGTGATCTGCCGCCGCATTCAGAAGATGGGCAAGGATCTGGAGTACTTTCCCGAAGAGTTGGAAGGCCTGGACAGCCTGCTCTCCGATACCTACTTCTGCAATTTTTCGTTGTTCCAAAGCATGCCCGATAGCTGGGCGGTGAAGCAACTGTTCCCCATCATGCCCATCCACCGCCTGGAAGAAGAGCCTTTCCGGCACGGCATTCTGGGCGACATCTCCTGCGACTCCGACGGTAAAGTGGATCAGTTCATCGACCGGCGCGACGTCAAGAAAACTCTGCCGCTGCACCCCTTCAACGGCGAGCCTTATTTCATGGGCGCGTTCCTGGTGGGGGCGTATCAGGAGATCCTGGGCGATCTGCACAATCTGTTCGGCGACACTAACGCCGTCCACGTGGTCCTCGATGACAACGGAGCCGTGGTACTCGAGGCCGTGATCCACGGCGACCGCGTACGCGAGGTGCTGGACTACGTGCAGTTCCAGTCGAAAATGCTGCTGGATCAATTCCGGAAAGACGTTGAGACGGCGGTGCGCGAAGGGCGCATCAACTATGAAGAGTCCGGCGCGCTGGTGCGCTTCTACGAAGAAGGGCTCAACGGCTACACCTATCTGGAGCAGTAAGTGTTGTGCGCCACCCATGCCGCTGCCGTGGAGCGCGCACTCGTGCGTGCCACGTCGAGACTCGTCTCGACGCTTGGCGGGGTTTGCCGGCGCTGGCCGGACATCGGCACGGGTGCCGATGTGGCACGCACGACTGCGTGCGCCACACTCCTCGCCGCCAGCGCACTGTTCGCCGCTCCCGTTCTTCAGCTTCCCCGCAGCTTCACACTGCCCGAAGGCGCGATTCCCCTCAAGCACACCGTCGAGCTGACCATCGATCCGGCGCGCGACACCTTCGATGGATGGATGCGCATCCAGGTGGATCTCGCCAAACCCACCGCGATCGTCTGGGTCAACGCCCACGACATCACTCCGCATGAAACCGTCGTGTCGGTGAACGGCAGGATCCTGCCCGCGCTGGCAACGCCGCTGGGCGGCGAGTTCCTGGCGATCCAGACCGCGGAGCCCATAGGCCCAGGTCCCGCGACGCTCTCCATCCGCTATCGTGGACGTCTCAGCGACAAGGCGCTGCTGGGTCCGTATCGCAGAAAAGTGGAAGGCGCGTGGTACGTCTACACCACCTTCACGCCCATCGAGGCGCGCCGCGCGTTTCCCTGTTTCGACGAACCGCATTTCAAGACCCCCTGGGAAATCTCGATACGCGTGCCGCGCAATGACACGGCCTTCTCCAACGCGGATCAGATCGAAACGTTGGAGGAGCCCGGCGGCGTTAAGCTGATCCGCTTCGCTCCCACCGAGGTGTTGCCCGCCGAGCTGGTAGCCTTCGCCGTCGGGCCCTTCGACACGTATCCGGGCCCCGACTACCACAGCGTGATCGACGGGCGTGCCATTCCGATGCGCGTGATCACCGCCAAGGGCCACGCTTCAGAAGCCCGGGCGGCCGTGGAGGCGACCGCCGCGGTCCTGCCGCGTCTCGAAGCCTACACCGGAGTCGCGTATCCATTCCCCAAGCTAGAACACGTGGCGTTGCCGGAGGAGCAGTTCACGGCGGTGGAGAACGCCGGCATGATCACCTACCGCGCCAAGAGCCTGCTGTTCGAGCCGTCCGCGGAAACGCCGGCGAACCTACGCGCGCTACGCCTTCTGGAGGCCCACGAGATCGGCCACCACTGGTTCGGCGACCTGGTAACGCAGGCCGATTGGGACGACACCTGGCTAAGCGAAGGATTCGCGACGTGGATCTCAGACAAGGTGCTGGATCAGGAGCTAGCCCCGGAGCGCCGCCATCTGGAAGCGATCGCCTCGCGCGAACGCATCATGAACTTCGACAATTCCTCGCGGGCGCGCCCGGTGCGCCGCCCCGCCACCAGCCGTGAAGCTTCCACCGGCATCTACCATCGCGTGATTTACGACAAGGGTGCGGCGGTGCTCACCATGCTCGAGGGCTGGCTGGGCGAAGATAACTTCCGCGGGGGGGTGCGCGACTACCTGGCCGGGCACCGCTTCGCCAACGCCACCACGGACGATCTGGCGGCTTCGCTGCGCGCTGCTTCGGGCGTCGATCCGTCCGCCGTGATGCACGCGTTCCTCGACAAAACCGGCGTGCCCTCGGTACGCGGCGACGTGCGTTGTGCGCGGGAACGGGTCACCTTGCACCTGGAACAAGTTCGAGCCAGTGTGATTCCGGTGTGCTGGAAGACGGACGGCTCCTCGAGAGACTGCACCGTGTTGGATGCGCCGTCGCGAGACGTCGTCCTCGCGAGCTGCCCAGCGTGGCTCTATTTGAACGCCGGCGGCACGGGTTATTATCGGACGGCCTGGAGCGCCGAACAAATCGCGGCTCTATCGCTCGATCGTCTCACGCCCGCCGAACGCCTCACGCTCGTCTTTGATTTGCGCGCGCAGAAGAACGATCGCGCCGCGGCCCATGCGGAGTTGGTCAAGCTGGTGTCAGACCCCGAACCTGCCGTGATGCGAGCCGCGCAGGCCGGCCTGGACTCCGAGAAAGCGCCCGCTCAAAATTCGTCGCATTGAATCCCGCTCACCGCTCGACGAATTTTGCGATCGCTCCACCCGGTCCCACGGCCCACCCCACTCCCTCCGCCGTGAAGCTAAGCGCATTGTAAGCGGCCGTGCCCGCGGGCATCCACGACTTCCCGCCATCCACCGACACGTCCGATCCCGAAGTGCCCACCGCGACATACATCTTGCGCGCCGCCACGTACGCCACAGCAGAGCGGAATCCCGCCGGTGGCGTGCCGGTAGGCCCGCTCCAGGTCTTGCCGCCGTCCTCGGTGACCGCAGCGTTGCCCGTCGTGTCCTTCTCGTTCTTGTAGTCGCCACCCACGGCGACGCCGCGCGATCCGGAAGTAAACGCCAGCGAAAACACTCCAGCGTTGGCCGAATCGTTGCGCAGCGGCGTCTTGGCAACCGACCAGGTCTGGCCGCCGTCGGTGGTATGAAACACGCGCGCCCCGCCCACGCCACCGGTCGAAAACCATGCCTCGCGAGTGCCACGCGTGGCCAGGCAGGACCCGCTGGCCGCGAAGGCGCTTTCCTTGTTGCCTGCCGCGGGGCCCTTCTCGCGATGCCAGCTCACGCCGCCGTCGACGGTGGTCATGATCGTAAAGCGCCCCTTGACCGGATCGCCTAACAGGATTCCGTGGGCCTCATCCCAGAAGCCGATCGCGTCGAAGAATCCCGAAGGGTCTCCGTTGGTGTACACCACGTTCCAACTCGCTCCGCCGTCGATGGTGCGATACACGCGCGAGGCCGCACCTTCGCCGCTTGAAAGCAGCACCGCCGTATTCTCGTCGAGCGCGTAGACCGCGCGGAAATCCAGGTTGGCCGCTCCGGGCACGGTTGCCGCGCGCCAAGTGGTTCCTCCGTCGGTGGTGCGCAAAAAAGTTCCTTTTGACCCGCTGCCCCAGGCTACCTGCGCGCTGACGGCCATGATTCCGCGCAAAGACGCGGTGGTCCCGCTATTTTGCGGTTGCCAGGATTGTCCATGGACGATCGAAACGGCCATCGCCGCGAGCGCCACGAGCATCGCCGGCCGCATCATTTGATATCGATCCCTTCCAGCTTCAAATCCCGCAGCAACTGTCCCGACGCGTTGCGAGGGTACCCGAAATCCCAGAACGGTTTACCCGGGCCGCTCTCCCACAACCGCTGCTTGGTCGGCGTCAGCAGCTTGCGCAAACGCTCGTCCAGCTCGCGGACTTCTCCATCCCCGGCCTCGGCTAGCTGAATGATCATCCGCAGATCAAGATCGTTGCGATAATCCTCCAGACCGCGCTTGTAGCCCTTCTCCACTTCATCAACGAACTCGCGCCAGCGCCGGATCAAGCCCTCGCGGCCGCCTTCGACCACATGCTGCGGATAGCCGTTGTCTGCCAGATACTCTCGAACGCGATCGACACTCATATTCGCTCCGCCGTGTTCAGTCCGGGCGCGTAGCCTGACGGTGGAAGTAACGCTCGCCGTCGTTAGGGATGAAGAATGTGCGGATGGTCCGGTCCGCGTTGTACGCGCCGAAACAGCCATGGCTGCGGTCGAAGCGCGTGACGATGCCGCCGGGCTTCGCGGCTTCGAGGATCGCGCCGCCCACGGGCGCGTCGCGCAATTCTTGCGCCAACCGCAAATAGTCGGCCTGCGAGATATTCCCGAACTCACGCCCGTGCTTTTGGTAGTGCTCGTCGAACTGCCGCCGGCTGCGGAATCCCGGACCGGCGGCGGCCAGCACCAGCGCGGCCATCAAGAGTCCGGCGATCAAGCGAAGCGCCCGCAAGCGCATTAGCATGCCCCCATTGTATCGACCCAATTTCTTAGAATGAGGAGCAGACCCCCTTGAAGCTCCTCGATACCAGCCCTCAGCCTCCCGTCGCCAAAGTTGTCCCTCACGAGACAGCGCTGTTCGGCGACACCCGCACCGACAACTATTTCTGGCTGCGCGACCGCAAGGATCCCTCGACCATTCCATACCTGGAGGCCGAGAACGCCTATCACGAAGCGGTGATGGCGCCCACCAAGGACCGGCAAGCCCGGCTCTACTCGGAGATGCTGGGGCGCATCAAACAGACCGATGAAAGCGCCCCGGTCAAGCGCGGCGACTACCTCTACTATCAGCGCACCGAAGAGGGGAAACAGTACACCATCTATTGCCGTAAGCACCGCTCGCTCGAAGCTCCGGAGCAAATTCTGCTGGACGGCAACGCGCTCGCCGAGAGCAAGCCGTACTTTCGCCTTGGGAATTTCGCGGTCAGCCCTAATCACAAACTTTTGGCGTATTCGGTGGATTTCACCGGCGATGAATCGTACACGATTCGCGTGAAAGATCTCGACTCGGAGAATTTGTTAGCCGACGAGATTCCCAACACCTACTATTCGCTCGAATGGGCCAACGATAACGCGACATTCTTCTACACTACGCTCGACGAAGCCAAGCGCCCGCACCAGGTCTTCCGCCACATCGTGGGACAATCCGGCGCCGACCCGCTGGTGTATCACGAGCCCGATCAGCGCTTCACCGTCGAAGTCACCAAGACCCTGAGCCGCGCCTTCCTTCTGATTCAGATCGACAGCCCGCTCACTTCGGAGGTGCGATTCTTGGACGCAAACCGGCCGCTAAGCGAATTCGCCCCGGTGCTGCCGCGCGTCCACGAGGTCGAGTATGACCTGACGCATCGCGGCGATTCTTTTTTCATCCGCACCAACGATGGCGCGAAAACATTCCGCGTAGTCGAAGCACCGGTAAGCGACTCTTCGCGAGCCAATTGGAAGGAACTGATTCCGGGGCGCGCGACCGTAACCATCGAGCAGGTGCTCGCGTTTCAGGATCACTTGGTAGTCGAAGAGCGCGATCACGGCCTGATCAAGCTACGCGTTCAACCCTACGCAGCCGGTGAGACTCATTACGTCGAATTCCCCGAAGCCGCTTACAAGGCCGAACTCGGCGCCAACGTCGAGTTCGATACTCCGCTCCTGCGCTTTCATTACTCTTCTCTCGTCACGCCTAGTTCCGTGTTCGATTACGACCGGACTTCGCGCGCGCGGCGCCTAGTGAAGCAACAAGAGGTGCTGGGCGGCTACGATCCTTCGCTGTACTCGACGGAACGTCTGTACGCCAAGGCCGCCGATGGCGTCGAAGTCCCCATTTCGCTGGTCTATAAGCGCGGGTCTCAGCGTAATGGCGCCGCGCCCATGCTGCTCTACGGCTACGGCTCCTACGGCATCAGCATCGACGCCGAATTCCGCTCCGACCGGTTGAGCCTGCTCGACCGCGGCTTCGTCTACGCGATCGCCCACATCCGCGGCGGCGGCGATCTGGGCAAGACTTGGCACGAGAGCGGGCGTATGCTCTCGAAGAAAAACACCTTCACCGACTTCATCGCCTGCGCCGAACACTTGATCGCCAATCGCTATACTTCGTCCCACCGCCTCGCCATGATGGGCGGCAGCGCCGGAGGGCTGCTGATGGGCGCGGTGGTCAATATGCGGCCGGACCTGTTCGCAGCCGTGGTCGCAACGGTGCCCTTTGTGGACGCGCTGAACACCGAGCTGGATGCGTCGCTTCCGCTGACCGTGGGCGAGTGGGAGGAATGGGGCAACCCGGCCGAGAAGCCCTACTACGACTACATCAAATCCTACGCGCCCTACGAAAACGTGACCGAGCAAAAGTATCCCCACCTGCTGGTGACCGCGGGGCTCAACGACCCTCGGGTGTCCTACTGGGAGCCGGCAAAATGGGTCGCCAAGCTCCGCACGTTTAAGCAGGACTCGAGTCTGCTGCTGCTCAAGACCAACATGGGCAGCGGGCACTTCGGCGCGTCCGGCCGCTATGAATATTTGAAAGAGACCGCGTTCAACTATGCATTCCTGCTGGCCGCACTCGATGTAGAGATGTAACCGCCCCGCTACAATCAAAAAGGCGCACAGGCGTGAGTCCGTTGTGCGCCGGTACAATCAAAAGGCGCACAGGCGTGAGTCCGTTGTGCGCCGGTAAACAATGGAAAAGCGCCGCATGTGCCCGAACTGCCGGGCCTTCATCACCGTCGACGACAAGGTCTGTCCGTACTGCGACGTCCAGTTGGGCGCGCCGATCATCCAGAAGCGTTCGCCCCAGGCGGCGCTGGGCGGCCTGATTCCCCACGCGCACTTCACCACCGTCGTGATCCTGTTGATCAACACCGGCCTGTTCGTAGCCACACTGTTGCGCAGCAGCACCGTCACCGGCCGAATGAGCATGGATCTGGACGGGCAGACGCTCCTGGATTTCGGGGCGAAGTGGGGCCCGTCGATTGCGGCGGGACAGTGGTGGCGGCTCATTACCGCCGGGTTTCTTCACGGTGGCCTGTTGCACATCCTGATGAACTCCTGGGTCTTGTTCGACCTGGGCGCGCAAGTGGAAGAAAACTTCGGCACCAGCCGCTACCTGGTGTTCTACTTCGTCTCCACGGTGACGGGCTTTCTGGCCAGCTACTATGGGTCGGCCTCGCTTTCCATTGGCGCGTCCGCCGGAATCTTCGGGTTGATCGGCGCGATGATCGCCATGGGTCTGCGCGATCGCTCCTCCTATGGCGCGGCGGTGCGAGGCTTGTACATCCGCTGGGCTGTCTACGGCTTCTTAATGGGCTTGCTTCCGTTCTTCAACATCGATAACTTCGCGCATCTGGGCGGTCTCGCGGGCGGGTTCGTGGTGGCGTACATTGCCGGCACTCCCGGATTCAACAAGACCTGGGAACGGGTGTGGCAGATCGCCGCCGGAGTAGCCGTAGGCGCAACGGCTCTAGCATTTATCGATATGTTCCAATGGCTGACTTCCCAAGTCGAGCGCTGAGCTGTCACCCCGACACTCAAGGGTGGGGCGGGCAATCCTGCCCGCAGCCGGCTTTCAGCCGGCCTAGTTTACTGCGTCGTCCTTGCGTCTCTTACGGATCGGTTATAGCCTGAGTTCTGGCATGCGAATCTTTTGCGTCGTCGCCGCTGCGGCCGCTCTGTCCTCCGCGCAAACTCCCGCCTACCGGGCGCCGCGCCTCGCCGGCACCTCGAACCCCGATCTGAACGGCCTCTGGCAATCGCTAACCGAAGCCAACTGGGACATTCAAGCCCACGCCGCGCAACCCGGCCCGCCGCAATTCGGCGCGCTGTTCGCCGAGCCAGCAGGTCCCGGTATCGTCGAAGGCAACGAGATCCCCTACCAGCCCTGGGCGCTCGCCAAGAAGAAGGAGAATTTCGAAAAGCGTCTGGTGCGCGTCAACACCGACGGCGTGCGCCTGGAGCCCCTCGACCCGGAAGCCAAGTGCTACATGCCCGGCATCCCGCGGGCCAACTACATGCCGTTTCCCTTTCAGATCATTCAAGGGACGGACAAGATCATCACAGCCTACGAATTCGCGAGCGCCAGCCGTGTGATCAGTATGGACAAAGTCGGGCCAGCGCCGGTCGACAGCTATATGGGGTGGTCTGTGGGCCACTGGGACGGCGACACGCTGGTGGTGGATGTGACAGGCTTCAACGACAAAACCTGGTTCGACCGCGCCGGAAATTTTCACAGCGAGGCGTTGCACGTGGTGGAGCGATTCACGCCCGCCAGCGCCGACGTGCTCAATTACGAAGCCACCATCGAAGATTCGAAAGTGTTCACGCGCGCCTGGAAAATCAGTTTCCCGCTGTACCGGCGTCGTGACAAGAACGCGCAGTTCCTGGAATTCAAGTGCGTGCCCTTTTCCGAAGAGCTGGTCTACGGGCACTTACGCAAGCAGTAAAGGAGATTCACAAATGAGGACTCTCGCGATCATCACAGCATCCACCATGGCGTGCGCCCTGGCTCAGACCGCGCCGAAACTCCGCACACCGTGGGGCGATCCCGATCTCCAAGGCACTTGGTCCAACGCCACCACCACGCCGCTCGAGCGTCCGGCCAAATACGGCGACCGCCAATTCCTCACGGCCGACGAGCGCAAGGCCCTGGACCAGGAGACCGTGGTGGCCACCGACAAACGTCACGAGCGCGGCACCGACGCCGACGTCAACGACGCCTACAACGGCTTCTGGTGGGAACGGGGCCTCTCCGACGGCCGCACGTCGATGATCTACGATCCACCGAACGGCCGGATTCCGCCGTTGACCGCGGAGGCGCAGAAACGCCGAGCCGGGCGGCGTCGCGTGGTTGAGGCGGGCGATGCCGTTTCTTCGAAGGATTCCTTCGCTGGCCCGGAGGACTTTGAGTTGTACACGCGCTGCATCGTTCGCGCCGCCCTGCCCCGCGTCCCCACCGGTTACGACAACAATTACCAGATCGTGCAAGCGCCCGGCACCGTGTCGATTCTGCAGGAGCAGATGCACGAAACCCGCGTGATTCCCGTGGACGGCCGCCCGCACCTGGATCAAAGCGTCCGCCAATGGCTGGGCGATTCGCGCGGCCACTGGGAAGGCGACACGCTAGTCGTCGAAACCACCAACTTTTCCGACCAGGTGAACTTCATGGGCGCGACCCCAAACATGAAGCTAACCGAACGTTTCCGCCGCATCGACGCCGATCACATCGATTACCGCTTCACCGTGGAAGACCCCGCGACGTGGACCAGCCCCTGGTCCGCCTCCATCCCCTGGGTCAAGACCGCCATGATCTATGAGTACGCGTGCCACGAAGACAACTACGGCCTGTACGGCATCCTAGCCGGCGCCCGCGCCCAAGAGAAACGTTAAGTCTGTTGAGCGCGCCAGTCCGTGGAGCACGCACTCATGCGTGCCACGTCGGCACTGGTGCCGACGCGCGGCCTCAAACCCTCAATTCTTCCCGCCCGCCACGTCGCCTTTTCGAACCGCCTTCATATCGCCCTCAGCCGCTTGCGCAATGAGGTGTGTCACCCTGCCCTGACCGTCCTTGAAAAACTCCCACTTGCCCCCCAACACCGAGAACGCTGTATTCGATGTTGGAACCATCGGGAATTTGTCCTTTCCCGCGATGTCCACGAACAATTGATCCTCGGACAACGTGACGTTGATTTTCATTACGAATGTCGGGTCTTCCGGAGAAATGAACTCATAAGCGCCGGTGTACTTCGATAGCACCTCCGGCGCCAATTTCACCGCATTCTTCGCGTCGTCGGAGGCCTTTCCGACCAGGTGTGCGTGATCCCTTTCGTTTTCGTTGCACACATATTCGAGCATTTCCGTATCCGGCATCATGTCGAACTTGATCGTCACCGTCCACGGCTTGGACGATACCGCTGGCTCGTAGAGCGTTTCCTCAACTTCTAAATGCCCGAAGTCCCGGCGCCGGAAGCGCTCCGTAATCCGCAGCGCCTCGCTGTGAGGATGGCCGCCGTCAAGCCAGGTTCGATCGTTAAAACCAGTGCTTTCGACCACCTTGGGGAGCTCCCGGCCATCCAAGTGGATCTGACGGTAAGAGAGATCCTCATAGAAAACCGCGATCAGGGCGGGAGTCTGCAGAACCTTTTCCATCCCTCCGAACAGCGCCCGAGGCCCTTGCGGTAAACATTGATAGATGGCTGGATCGTCCTTGCCCAGATCTTCGAGGCGCTGTTTGTACAGCGCATCCGCTGCCGGCAAAATGTCAACAGGTTTTAAATCCGCGACGATGTTGCCGTTGTACGCAGCCGAATCGGCATTCACCCGCCACAGTCCCGACAGATCCGGATGGCCGTCGGCCGCGCGCGGCGCGGGCGCCGTAAGATGTGGCTTCCCGTCCGGAGTGCGTGGAATTCCGACGGTTGGTTGCTTCAGCCACTGGGCCGCGACAGGCAAGGCCACAACGCACGCGGCAATTGCGATTCTCGAAGGAGTCATAGGCCCTCCCTTTTAGATAACTTAGCGCACCACGACTTTAGCCAGCCCCGCGTTCCCCGCTGTATCGAATACCCGGATCACCACCAAGTGCTCGCCGGAGGGCAACGCGTCCAGCCGAATCAGGAATCGCTCGCGCGGCGAATCCGTGATGCCGTCGGCGGCTTCCACCGGCAGCCACGGACCCGCGTCCACCGAGTATTCGCAACGCCGCAGCGCCGTCGCGCGATCTTCGGCGTCCACAGTGATCTCGAAGCCCGCGCCCGCGCGCGCCAGCGTTGCGGTGACTACCGGAGGCGTGTTGTCGATCAGCACCGGAGCGCTCACCAACTCGGCTTCCCGTGCGAATTCCGCCGGATTCGACGGACGGTCCGACGCAGTCACGCGAAAGTAGTAGCGGCCATCGGCCAGTTGATCCCCGTCTAGCGTGAACGTGTTCTCCAGCATATTGGCGCGCAGCAGCTTCCACTGCGATTCTTCTTCGCCGCGAAAATACAGGCTGTACAGCAACCGATCGCCCTCCGGGTCGTCCGCCTGCCACACGATCTGGAGTTGCTGGCTCCCCGCACGCGAAATAGTCTGCGCCGCCGTGCCCGCCGTTGCCGGAGCGTCCCCGGTATCGGTGACAGTAACCGAATAGGCCGCGGCCGTTGAAGCCGTCGCGCCCGTAGTCTTGGAAACACTCGGCGCCGCAGTGACACTGATGCTCCGCACCACCGGCGGAGTGTTTTGCGGAAGGTAGGCCACGGTGACCGTCTCGAGCGCCGGCGTTGCGCCGCCCGCTCCCGAAAACTCGGCGCGCCACTGAATATAGCGGGCATTGGGACTCGCAATCGGAGTGCTGCCGGAAGCCGTGATCGGTTCCGACCAATCGCTCCAAGTGGCGTCGGGACGCGAGCTGTTGCCGCTGCGCGTGCGCAACGACACGCCGCTAGCGCTATCCCGCCCACTATCTCGCCAAGTAATGCGTCCCCACCGCGCCACCGCGCCCGCATCGTGCACCGGCGCTTCAAACCATCCGTTCGATCCCGTCGAATTGCTCAGCCGCACAATCTTCGCCAGACTCCCGGTCGCCGCCAGCAGACCCGCGGGCGTCTCGATCAACCGGGTCGCGTCGCCCTCGCCCGCCTGCGCTACCAGCGCCGCCCTGCGGTCCTGATTCATGCGGTAAATTCGCCCCTGCACGTCGGTCAAAAATGTAACCGCCGCACCGCTCACGGCCAGATCATACACGTTCTCGTCTTTCGAACTCCACAGCGCCTCGACGGTGTTATCCGGATTGATTCGATACACAGTGGATTTGTCGCCGCCCGCGTACTCCACAGTGGATGTCGTCGACGATGCCGTGGGGACCTGCGGCGCGGGCGCCTTGCTCGGCTCCGGTTTCGGCGGAGCCACGCCCGCTTGTTGATCCGCTTGATCGGTGACCGTGATGCTGGTGGTCACCGTGGGCAATCCGCCCACATTGCCGGTGTTCGAGGAACTTGCCGCCGCCGCGCGCCTCGCTGCGCCTCCCCCCAGCGCCGCGGCGTAAATCGATCCATCCGCGGCCAGCGCCAGTCCACGGATCTCGGGCAGCGCCGCGTGATACAGCACGAACGCCTTCTGCGGCGCCGTGATCCGGTACAGAATTCCGTTGGGCTCCGATCCAGCCAGCAGCCGTCCCTGCCCGTCGATCAGCAAGGAGGTCACATTGGCTTGGCCGGTTTCGTAGTACACCTCGCCCTTGCCCACGCCCGTGGCGCCATTGGGTGTTACCCGAAACACTTTGCCTTGATCGCCAGTGCCCACAAACAGCGCGCCGTCCGGAGCCACGGCCAGGGCCCAGATGTAGCGCGCTTCCGGAGCGAAGTACTCGGTCGCTTTGCCCGTCCCCAAACCATTGGTTTCGATCCGATACACTTTGCCGTCGGGCGACGTGCCCGCGTACACCACGCCCTTGGAATCCACGGCCACCGCGAAAATTTCAGGTTGATCGGCGGTCCACACCAGCGTGCTGTTGCCGGACGCGTCCAATTTGTACAACCGCCCGCGATGCCCCGTGCCCAAATACAGCGATCCGTCGGCCGCGCGCGCAACGCTCCAGATCTCGGCTTGATCCGATTGGAACAGCGTGTCGAGCTTCGGCCCCAGCATCAGCCGCCCATCGCGCGTGAGCGTCAAGCCCTCCATGCGCCCGCGCAGAAAATCCTGGTAGCCGTTCACCTCCCAGGTGGTCGTGGTCGCGCCCGGCGCGCTCAAACATGCCAGTGCGGAGGCCACGGCCAACCCGGCGCGCCAGCGCGTCATTGCTGCCCCTCGGCCTTCACCTCGACCTGCACGGTCTTCGATCCGGTGACGACGCTGCTTCCCTCCGGCATCTCAATCTCCGCCACCTTCGATCCGCGATTCAGCAGCGTGGTGCTCCCCGCCTGCGCCCGCCCCAGGATCATCGCGATCGAGGGCGGCGGATCCGGCAGGTCGCGGCCTTCGACCGTGTAGTCGGTCTCGTTGCGCCACACGCGCACCCACGCGCTGGTATTGGAGCGCAGGCCGTTCAGCAGCGAGAGCACCTGCGCGGGAGAATGCGCGGGCGTGCCGTACACGGCCTGATACTCCAGGAGATTCGTGGTGGACGCATCCGCCACCGTCACGCTGAGAGTCCCAGGAGGCGCGCCCACCGGAACGCGATACACCACCGTCTTGGTAATCTCCGCGCCGTTATCGCCCGCCAGCACCATCGTAATCGGGAGATCGCCGCCCGGACGCACCTGCCGGGGTGTAACCACGCTGGCGATCTGGCTCTGGCTGCGGCGGTCCGCTACGTCGACGTCGATTGAGACGCCCTTCAGCTTCATCGCATCGAACCCGCTCCCGAGCGCGTAAGAGAGCGGCGATGCGAGCCCCGCCGAGGCCACCGCGGCCACGCTCACGTCGCCGCTATAACTATTGTTCAGCGTCACCGGACCACTTTCAAAATCCAGCCGCGAGCGCACCGTGTAAGCCGCCGGTCCCACCGTTCGCCCGGTGGAATCGAGCGCGGAAAACAGCGCCATCTGGGCCACCAACGGCGCCATTACGCGGTCCTGAATCATGCTCATGCGGTAGGTGTTGCCGCTCACATGAATCTCCAGAGGAGTCATGGCCGCGCGCTGTCCCGTAAGCCCGGCGATCGCGGTGTTGCGATCCTGCCGGATCACGCCCATCCACTCCCGGGCCTGGGAAATCTTGAAAGAGCTTTGCAGGTTGGGCAGCAGCGTCAGAACTTCCGCCCGCGCAAACGGCATCTCAGTGTCGCCCTCTGCCAGAAAACGGTGGCCGAACGCGTACAGCTTGTTTCCATCGATGGCGGTGACCGTCCCGTCCGCGCTCATGCTCATGTCGCCCGCCAGCAGTTGCACGCTGATCATGGAACCGGGTTCGAGCAGTTTGGGATCGCCCAGCGTATCTGGAATCCGCCCCCCGCCGGAGACGCCCTGGCGCGGATCCATGCCCAACTCCCGCAGTTGCGGCGCGAAGTGTTCCAGCGCGGACGAAGTGAATCCCGAAAACGAAACCGGCGTGGCGATTTCTTCGAGCCGCATTCCCCCGTTGACCACATGCGTTCGCGGCACCGAGGCCAGCCGCGTTGGGGCCGCAGCCGGGTCCACGCGCAGCATCTCCTCAATCGGACGAATCCCCGCGATCGGCGCCTTGGCCAATTGAAATCCCAGCGCGACCGCGCCCACCAGCTTCCCGTCGATGTACACGGGCGATCCACTCATGCCCTGCATCACGCCGGTTTCATCGAGCGGCCCTCCCGCGAGCCGCGCCAGAATAATGGATTGCCCGGGCCCGACGTTTTCGAGCACGCCCAGAATCTCTACCTGGAAGTCCTCGACGCGCGACCCGGAGAATATAGTGCGTCCCACTCCGTGCTGTCCGGCCCGGACATCGCGTAGCGGAAAGATGTCCGGCGCCGCACAAAGCAGCGAGGCCCCCGCCAGAAACGCCAGCCCGCGAAACATTTTATTCATGCTCATTCACGTTCATTCATGGCAAAATCGGGCTCTTAGTGCGTCATCGCGTAAACCACGTCGTTCACGCCGATCCGAATCCCCAGCGCTGAAAACTTCTCCGGATATCGCGGATCGTCGGCCCATTCCCACGAATCGCCCAGATCCGAGTTCTGCGAGATGGCGACCATGATGCGCCCGTGGTCGTCCAGGATCGCGCGCCAGTGATCGCCCTTGCCATCGGTCCCCGACCGCGCGTGGATGGGTATTTTGTAACCCACCCGCAGGTGGTCCGAGCCGGGGATTTGGTAGCGGTCGTCCAGATCGTACACGACATGGAAATACGCGTCCTGATCCGCGAGGTCCACGATTTGGCGGTCCGGAAACACCAGTTGCATGCTTTGTTCAAACACGTCCCACTCGAAGGCGCCGTGCAGATCGTCCGCCATGAAGAATCCTCCGCGCAGCAGATAATCCCGCAGCACCTTGGCTTCCGCCGGGGTCAAGCCCCACTCGCCGACCTGCACCGCGTAGACCCACGGCCAGTTGTAGACCTCGTCGCCGTCTTCCAGGTCCACGGGCTGCTCCACCGACCGCACATGAATGCGGGTCAGCCTCCGTAGCGCCTGCGAGAAGTGCCGGTCGGCGCGGGGATAATCCTGGGTCCACAGCGACGATCCCTCGCGCCAGTTGCCTTGAAAGCGAGGGTAGTAGCCGTCGATGCCGGGTCCGCCTCCGGGGAACATCAGCCGCGCGAACACCCATTCGGTCTTTTCCGCATAATCCGCCGGAACTTCGAATTCGAAATACTCCGTGCCGTGATACTGCCGGAACGGCTTCTGGAACGCGTGCAGCGAACCGAGCAACGCCACGGCGCACGCGACCCCGAATCCGAATTTGCACGCAAGTTTGGCGGGCCTGGCCATACGCCACCTGTACCTGAAGATACCATCGTAGGAGGGCGCGCGGGCGTACCGCGGACCACGAATGCAAACGTTTCGGCTCACTCTCGAATACGACGGCTCGAAGTTTTCCGGCTGGCAGGAGCAGCTCAACGCCCGGACGGTCCAGGGTGAGCTCAAACAAGCCGCCGCCGAACTGTTTCAAACGGAAGTGGACGTCCAGGGATCGGGCCGCACCGACGCGGGCGTGCATGCCGTGGGCCAGGTGGCGCACTTGAAACTGCGCGCGAAGTGCCGTTTCGATCCCGCCGAGATTCTCCGCGAATTGAACGACCGGCTCCCTTCGAGCATCGCCGTCATCGATCTGTCCGAAGCCCCGCCGCGCTTTCACGCCCGTCACGACGCCAAATCGCGGGCCTATTTCTATCAGATCTCGACACGCAAAACCGCGCTGGCCAAGCGCTACGTATGGTGGGTGAAGCAGCCGTTGGATCTGGAACGCATGCAGGCCGCCGCCGCGTTGCTCCCCGGACGTCACGACTTCAACGCGTTCCGCGCCGCCGACCCGTCCAAGCCCGGCGAGTCCACCATCGTGGTGGTCGACGCCGCCGAAGTGGTAAGCGACGACAACCTGATCGTGTTCCGCATCGAAGCGTCGCACTATCTCTGGAGGATGGTCCGGCGTCTGGCGGGCGCGCTGGTCAAGATCGGCTTAGGCGAACTGAGCGTGGAAGAATTCCAAAGCCTGCTCAACGGTCGCAAGAATCCCAAATTCGACATCGCCGCGTGGACCGCCCCCGCCTCGGGCTTGTTCTTGGAAAGCGTGCGCTACTGATTGTGATGACTCTGTCTGTGGAGCACGCACTCGTGCGTGCCACGTCGCGACTCATCGCGACGCATGGCGGGCCCGCCCAAAATGGCCGTGCATCGGCACGAGTGCCGATGTGGCACGCACAAGTGCGTGCTCAACATTACTCCCGGCAGATCCCGCGCTTACTGGACCGAATAAACCGGACCAAGTGCCGCGTATGCTCAGTCGGATTCTCGTTCTCGATCCGCTCCAGCGCCGCCTCCAGCTTCAGTCCCGACCGGTACAAAATCCGATAAGCGGCCTTCAGCGCCGCAATCTCCGCCGCCCCAAACGCCGCGCGCTTCAACCCCACCAGGTTCAGCCCGCGCGCCGTCACCCGGTCGCCCGAGTACATGAAGAACGGCGGCAGGTCGCTGTTGACGCCGGCATTCCCGCCCACCATCGCCAGCCGCCCGATCTTGGAGAACTGGTGCACCCCCACTCCCCCGGACACGAACGCCTGATCCTCGATCTCCACATAACCCGCGATCAGCGCGCAACTGGCGATCACCGTGCCGTTGCCGATCCGCGCATTGTGGGCGATGTGCCCGCTGGTCATGATGTAGTTTTCGTCACCGATCACCGTTTCCGATTCCGGCTCCGTCCCCCGCGAAATCGTGTAATGCTCGCGGATGATGTTGCCGTCGCCGATGCGCAGATAGCTCCGCGCTCCGGTGAAGGTTTTGTCCAGCGGATCGGTCCCCAACACCGTGCCCGCCGAAATCCGGTTACGCTCGCCGAGCGTGGTCCAGCGCTTGATGTACACGTACGGCTCGATAAGCGTCCCGGCGCCGATCGTTACGTCCTGTTCGACGATGGCGAAATCGCCGATCACCACGCCCGCGCCGATGCGAGCTTCCGGGTGTACGCGCGCCAACGGAGACACTTGCGCCGAAGCATCAATGAGCGTGGATGAGGGCATGAGCGGCCATCAGGCGAGCAGCAGCGTCGCAAACAAAACCACCCACAGCAGGCCCATGAAATGCCAGTAATAGCACACCGCGTCCACCAGCTCCCGCCGTTTGGACCGGCGCAGCAGCACCACTCCGAGCGCCACTAGTCCCCCTAACAAGTGCACGCCATGCAACCCCGTGAAGATGTAGATGAACGAGTTGAATGGGTTTGCCTCCAGGTAGGCTCCGCTGAGGATCAACTGATGCCACGCCGTGAGCTGGCTGGCCAGAAACGCGGCGCCGCTGCACGCCGTCACCAGGAGCAGCCGCGACGCGATCAAATGCTCGCCCCGGCGGTACAGCCGCCGCGCCCGCTCGAACACCACGCTGCTGCCCAGCATGAGTGCGCTCGATACCCACAGCGTCTTCGGCAGCGCGATCGGCTGCCAGAACTCCATGGTGCGCGCACGCCAGAAAAACGCGATTTCCAAAGCGGCGAAAAAGGTCGCGATCCACGCACAAGTCAGCAGCAGCCCCATCCGGTAGAGCCCCGCGGGTGTTTTGGCGCGGCCTTCAAGCGAGGCCGGCATAACCACAACTTCTGAGGTCTTCCCAGCGCGATCGCTCAGCAACGGCATGCTTCCATTTTACGACCGCGGGGCAGCGCCGTGCTCGCGTGTACGAATATTGAACCGCGGCCGGCAGCCGCCCCATCTTGATACGCCCCATAACCCTGGCTGCGAACTGCGCAGGAGCGCGTAGTGCGGTAAATCCCGCACGCTGCGTGCGAATGTGGCGGACGTTGGAAACGGAGCTACGGAGAATCCTAAACGGGCACGAAGGCGGAAACCCTGGATACAAGCCAAGGATGACCCTACGAACCACCGCGCCGGCGTCCGACCCTACCACCCTGAGTCTCGCCCCTCTGCCTCGGATATACTCACTATCGAACTGGTACAAAAGATCGGTCAGGCTATCGACACGCGGTACAGGTCATCGGTCCATACGCCAAGAAGTACTTCTGCAGGAGCGCCGCGGCACGTTTCCGGATAGAAGGATTGCGATTGCATGATTCCAGCTGTAGCCGTTCACGCAAGGCGTCGATCTTTCCTGGCTCTCTTGCATTCAGAAGCCCAGTGATTGCCGCTTCCGTGAGGCTTTCTTCAGCACCTCTTTGACGGCGGACCTCTTTGGCCTGCTCCTCCGCGCTATTCGGGTCGAAGCGCAATAACGTTCGTGGGCAATCTTGGTAAGTGCAGTGATCGATGAGGGCCAAGTCCATACAAATTTCTCCCTTCACTTTTTCGCTTGACTGTTTTTGCACATCATTCAGCATCTCGAAACACATCTTGGTCCCTACAAGCTCACACACAAAACCGAACTTGGTGGAGACAAACTCGGGATCTTTCTGAAGAGCGCCGGGAGTCATCAGCATCCGAATGAGGGCCTGTTCGGCATTGGCTCCTTCCTTCAGCGGCTGGAACAACTCCAAATACGCTTCCGACGTGTCGTCGACTGGGCGCAGCCACTTGCCTTCTCGTCTGAAGAACCATACCCTGTCAACAACTCCGGGTATCTCTCTCCGATCCAGCCAGCGATTGAAGGTGCAATCCGGAAAGATTGAAAACCAAAAGACTCGCTGTTGGAGAGAAATGTCCTCCATGCGGATTCGTCTAATCAATACGGATCGCAAGAATGTCGCTTCGCAGGGATACAGCCGTAGAACACTCCCATCGGGTTGTTTCAGCGTCCAATCCTTCGGAGGTCTTTGACATCTCCCGTAGCCACGAACGTGGCCTGACGCCACCTCGACGGGAAGTCGGTCTTAAAATCCACCTTCAACGCTGGTAGCTCTTCGCTTGAGCGGCACTGGGCTAGAAAAAGGATAGGTGCGATAGCGCAAGCTACCCGAACAAGTGAGACTAGGGAGCGTTTGAACATGCGGGGTTCCCTTGCGTCGTGCGCTGTCAAGGCATGGTTACTCCGCTCGATCGGACTTGGTGGCGTCCACCTGAGTCGTGACCGAGCTCGTGTCATTCTCCGGCACGCTCTCCGGCGCCCCTGGCCGCGCCGGTTCCGCTGTCTGCCGCCGCCACGAGAATTTCTCCTTGCACGGCCGGAAACTGGCGAAATTGCAGCGGCAGGGAGCGCAGCGATACGGCGTCGCTCCCATGCGCAGCAAGACCGTGGTCCAAGCCGGCGGACGATAATACTGCTCGCTCCAGGCGGTCAGTTCCTGGCGGTAGCAACGCGGGCAGCGCGCGTATCTCCATGCGTTACCGGACCACACGCTGGTTTGCCAGCGCGCCCGGCAGCGGCGGCAACGCAACTGGTAAATCCCCAAGCAGGCCTTACAATACTCTCCCAGTCCGCGGCTCTGAGAAATACGGACCTCGCGTTTGCCGCACTGTGGACAGGCCAATTGCATCTTGGAAATTAGAACAATTATAAGCCGGGATGTAGCGTCCGGCTGGTCCCCGACTCCCCGTCTTAATTTTGGACCGCAGCCGGCCGCCGCCGGGGCGCAACGTAGGCTTCGACCAGCGTCCGGAACGCCTGCGCCAGCCGGGTGCACACCGCCCGGCCCTTCCGGACCTGCAACCCTTCAATCGAAATTACCGGCAACAACTCGCGCGTGGTGGAGGTGATGAAGACTTCCGAGGCCGCCTCCAGATCGGCGGGCAGCAGCGTCTTTTCTCCGACGATCACGCCCGGAACGCGCACGTCTTCGAGCAGCACCGACCGCGTGACGCCCGGCAGGCAGCCCGCGCTGAGCGGCGGTGTCCACACGCCGGCGGTGCCGCTCACTGGGCCGTTGACCACGAACACGTTGGCCGAGGTACACTCCGCCACTTCGCCGCGCTCGTTCAGCAGCACCACCTCGTCGAGCCCCTGCTCGTGCGCCCGCTCATAGACCGTCAGATTCTCCGACCAGGACAGAATCTTAGCGCCGGCAAACTCGCTCGCGGCATGCCGCCCATGCTCCTTCAATCCCAGCTTCACCGTTTCGGGCCACACCGGAACATTGGCCGTGAACGCCACCACGTCGAAGTCGCGCGTGTTGCCCGGCCCCTCCCAGATGCCGCCCTGATTGCGCACGATCGCCACCCGGAGCGTTGCGTTCCAGGCTTGATTGGCTTCGATCAGCCGGTTGAGCGAACGCTCTACGTTTTCGGCGGCGGGAGGGAAAGGCACGCGCATGCGGGCGGCATCGGTGCGCAGCCGCGCGACGTGGCGCTCCCAGTTGAACATTACTCCTTCGTACACGCGGATGGTCGAGAACACGCCCCAGCCCGAGAGCAGCCCGACTTGCCCGGGCGAAATTACCCGCTCGCCCGCGTCCCGAATTTCGTCGTTGTGCAGAATGTAACGGTGCATCGTCAGTTCCATCGTACGTGGAGCGGGCTTTAGCCTGCAACGGAGGCTTCGGCCTGGACTAAAGCCCCCGTTGCAGGCTGAAGCCCGCTCCACTGCTAGGTGCGCAGGCGCGCAAGGAAAAACAACCCCGCCAGCGAAAACACCACGTTCGGCGACCACGCGGCCACGGCCGCGGGCAACTGCCCCAGATTCCCCACCTGCTGGAACACCTGATCTACCGACCAGTACGCGATGGCGATGGCCAGGCTCAATCCGACGCCGGCCATCGCGCCGCGGTTTCCCGCGATGAAGGCAAACGGCGCCGACACCAGCGCCATGATCAAGGCGAACAGCGGCACCGAAAACTTCTTGTGATACTGCACCTCCAACGCCACCGTGTCGAAGCCGCTCAGCTTCAGCCCGTCTATATACGAGCGCAGCTCCTGGAAATTCATCTGGAACGGCTGCCGGACTTCCTTAACAAAATAATCCGGCGTCTCTTCGATCTCATTGAAGGTTCGCGTCTGGTTGGCGAAGTTGTCGTAGTGCAGCCGGCCCTTCTCGTCGCGGGTCCAACTCCAGCCGTTGTGAAACACCCACTCGTTCAAGGCCGGTTCCCAGCGCGCGCTGTCCGCCGAAATGTGGCGCTTCAACCGGTACGCCACCGGATCGATTTCGTACACGCTCACGCCGGCCATCACGGCTTCGGTCATGTCGAAATACTTGTAGTAGAAGATCCGGTCGCGCAGGCCGGAGATCCATTTGCGTTCGGGATGCAGGAAGGTCTGCGCGGGGCGGCCTTTGATTTCGGCGTAAATCGCGTCCTGCTGGCGGTCGGCGTCCGGCACCCAATAATGATCGAAGGCGAACAATCCGCCGCTCAAGAGCAGACTAGCCAGGAACACCGGAACCGCGAGGCGGTACACGCTCACGCCGCACGCCTTGAACGCGGTCACCTCGTTGTGCTTGGACAGCACGCCGAACACCACCAGCACGGCCGTCAGCACGCCATAGGGCGTGAAGCGGTACAAGAGGCGCGGCGTCAGAAACAGATGATACTGGAGCACGCGGCTCATCGCCACGTGGTTCTTGATGATGTCGCTGAGCAACTCGAAGAACGTGAACACGTGGTACATCAGCACGAACGTCGCCAGCAGCAGAACGAAATAGAACAGGAACGTGGCGAGCACGTACACGTCCACGATTTGGATTAACAGCGGGAACCGGACCACCCAGGAGCGCGGTTCCAGGCGGCCGAGCAATTGCGGCACGTTCGCGTTCGCGGGCCGGCCGATCGAGCGGAGGAACATCGCGATGCGCCCGATGATGTCACGGTCGCCGGGAGCCTCCAGGCGAATCAGCATGGCCAGTCCCAGCGTGGCGAACACGATGTTGGGAAGCCACACGGCCAAGCCTGCCGGGAGCGTGCCTTGCAGCGCCAGCCGGATCATACTGATCAGGCCCATGTAATAGATGAAGGCGAGCGCAAACGTCAGCACGAAGGCGGAGCTCTTACCCGCGCGGCGCGTAGTCACGCCCAAAGGGAATCCGGTCAAGGCCAATAATACGCAGGCGAACGGCAGCGCCAGACGCTGATGCAGCTCCACGCGGGCGTCCAGCAACTGACTCTTGTCGGCGCCGGGATTGCGGTATGCGGCGCGGTACAACGGGCCGGTGTCCATCTCCGACACGGTGCGCGTCGGACGCACCTCGCCGGGCCGTTGCGCCTGCAGCAACTGATCGCCCGCGGGAAACGTGGTGACGCGATAATCTGTCGGGTCCTTCTCGGCTTCATAGGTACTGCCGTTGATCAGCGCCAGTTGGACGCGGTTCTGCGCCACGTCGCCCACTGCCAGCGCCTCCGACGCCAGGGTCACGCGCGGGCTTTCGCTTGGTTCGGGCGACCCCGCGGGACGTTTCTCCGGGGGCGTCACGTCGGCGATGAAGATGCGGCGCCAGCGCGAAGTGGTCCCGGGGATCACGTCGCCGATGTAAAGGATGTGGTCCGGAAACTGTTCGGCGAACACGCGCGGCTGCACGTCGGCGGTCAACTGCGTGGCGATCAACTGATTCTGGATTTTGTAGCGCTCGCGGATGGACCACGGAGTCAGCCACAGCGAGGCGGCCGCGGCGACGCACATGGCCATGAATCCGAAGGTCAAGATGGGCGGAGCCAAACGCCGTCCGGACATGCCGCCGGCCCGCATGGCGGTGATCTCACCGTCCGTCGACATGCGGCTCAGCGTGATCAGAGTGCCGATCAGCACGCCCAGCGGAATCGCCAGCGGCAGGGCCTGCGGCAGGATCAGCGCGAACAGATACGCAACCGTGCGCGGCGGGCCGGAGTTGCGCACCAGAAACTCGAACAGCGGGCCGGCGCGTTCCAGGAACAACATGAACGTGAACAGCACTACACCCAGGGTGGAGCTGACCAGGATGTCGCGGAAAACGATGCGGCTGAGCAGGCGCATAACAGACTATTTCATCATCGCGCACCAGGCGGCCCAGCGTGGCTGCTCGTTGGGGAAGAGCCCGGGATGGCTTCCCATCGACCGCTCCCCATCTGGGGGTCGGCGGGTGCGCCCTGGTTCGACTGTACCGGACAGGACGTAGTGCACACCATGCCAGGCTTTTTCTAGGGACAGGACCGCTCGCGGGCCGGCGGCCGCCGATGCCGGGCGGGCCGCGCGGGCGAAGCGCTCCCTAGCCAGGCCGTCCTGGGCGGAGTCCCGCTAGGCGATGACGACGAGGGCTTCTCCGGCTACGGCCCCGCGCGCTACTTCACCGTGGCGCAAGTAGCCCAACTCAGCCAAGCCCTGAGCCGCCCGGAACTCGAGTCCGAAGCGGCCGCCCGCTTCGACGCCGCACGCATGTCCCAGCTCGGCATTTATCCCGGCTGGCGACCCTCGGACGACGCGTGGGTCATGGACCACCTCCGCCGCCTCCGCGATTTCTACACCGCCGCGGCGAGCGAAGGGCGAGCCATAGTCACCTGCCTGGTGTAAGCGCGCATGAGACAGAAGTCTTATCCGTGTGCATCCGCGTCCATCCGTGGCTGAATTCGGTTCATCGACAGCCGCCTAAACCCGCGCGATGTGCGAAGGCCGGATATCCCGAATCGCTGGCGCACCCATCTGCCGCATGGTCAGCGTCAGTTCGCCCCGCAGAATGTCCAGCACCCTCTCGACCCCCTCCTGCCCGAACGCTGACAGACCCCAAATATACGGCCGCCCGATGCCCACGGCCTTCGCGCCCATCGCCAGAGCCTTGAAAACATCCGAGCCCCGCCGGAACCCGCCGTCGACGAACACCGGGATGCGCCCGTTAGCGGCCGCCACCACTTCCGGTAAACAGTCGATAGTCGCCCGCAGCGTCTCGGCCGCCCGCCCTCCGTGATTGGAGACGATGATGCCGTCCGCCCCGTGCTCCACCGCCAGCTTGGCGTCCTCCGAGTTGTCCAGCCCCTTCAGCAGGATCTTCATCTTGGTGATCTTCTTCAACCGCTCCACATAGGACCAAGTCGCTTCCGGCGGATTGTAGCGCGCGTCGATGCCTTCGAGCATCGGCCGGTGAATCGCGGTGCCGGGACCATTGGTGTGACAGCTTACGCAATTGGCCGTGTCCTCGCGCCGGAAACGTTTGTCGGTCTCCGTGTTCCGCCCCGCCAGCAGGTCCACCGTCCAAGCCAGCGCCGGGCAGCCGGCGTCCTCGACGCGCTTCACCAGCTTTTCGGTGTTCTCCCATTTGAGCGGCATGTAGAGCTGATACCACGGCGGAGTCCCCAGCGCCTTGGCCACTTCCTCCACCGATTTCGTCGTCGCAGTGGACAGGATCTGCATCGCCTTCTTGGCCCGAGCCGCCCGCGCCACGGCCACTTCGCCCTCCGGGTTGAAGGCCATCTGCGAGCCCACCGGGCAAATGAAGATGGGCATGTCCCAAGTTGCGCCGAACACATCGATTTTCAAATCCGATTTGGACACGTCCACCAGCCGCCGCGGCCTAAGCTCGATGCGCTTGAACGCGGCCATGTTGGCCTCTTTGGTGAGGTCGTCATCCACGCCGCTCGTCATGTAGCCCCAGTGCGCCGGAGTCAGGGCTGCCTTGGCCGCAGGCTCGAAATCCATGACCGCCAGGAAATCCTTGGCGCTGGTGGCCGCTGCGGGTTTGGCGGCTAGCTGTTGAGCCCAAGCGCGCACGGCCGGATTCGCCATCAGCGGACTCGCGGCCAGGAAGCGCAGAAAGTTGCGGCGGTTGCGAAAGGCAGGGGTGGTCATCGCGGGCCATTTTACCACCCCTGTGTTGGCGGGTGCGCGCAGAGGCGCAGCGCCCGTAATCCGCCTGTAGGGAACCGCTGTCATCACCTGCGCCCGTCGATAGAACGATTTTCCGGTGGTGGCTGGCAAAGCGAGGGGTGGGAATGCGAGGGGAAGGCAAGTTTGCGCCTGCGAGTCGTAGGGTGGGCCGAG
>DATNJC010000150.1:0-56099 GCA_035604115.1 Bryobacteraceae bacterium
TCGAACTGGAGCAGGCCATCCGCACGTATCTGAACCTGCATAACGCCCAACCCAAGCCCTTCGTCTGGACCAAGAGCGCCGACGACATCCTCAACTCTATCGCCAGATTATGTAGACGAACTAATGACTCAGGACACTAGCTTCTGCTGATCTTCCTTTTGACGCACCTCGGCTACTGGCTTAGTTGGATCTAAGAAGAAGATCTGGACATGAACGCCTGCGATTAAGCGGCTAACCAGGGCAGGTTGGAATCGGTCGTCCCTGATCCATTCGCCATGAGCTTGGCCCAACAGGATGCAAGTCCGCTGGGCGCCCTCCAGCCAATCAACCCACGATTCATTGGGCACCATATTGCGGTTGGCATAGAAATCCGCGACGCCCATCTGGAGGAAGTTTTGGTACGTCTCCTCGCCGTCTGGCCCTGCAAAGCTCACCAGCATGGCGGCTAGCATGGATGCTCCGATCCCAACCAAGGCAGATCCCCACAGCGTATGCATGGGCGAAAGGCACGATCCTACTAACACCAGTACGACGCCGATGAAAGCCACGATCCACCAGTACCGTTCCCGGAAGAAAAAGCGGACTCGTCGCCAGAACCCTTGCCACACGACAACCATATTATACTCCAAACATTTTTGCGAAGAAATGTATTTGCACTTTTGACGGCCGAGCGCGAAGGCGGCGGTTCTTCTAATCAGACCCGGCGGACTCGAAGCGAAGAGATCCCTGGACGTAGACCGGGCTTATCCGGCCTTGGCCGCGTGGGGTTCGTGGCCCGTGCCTCTTCGAGCGTCGGCGGACCGCCCCCGCGATAGGCACGGGGAACAGCCAGAGGGCGGAAGAACCGCTGGGCTCAAAGTGGGTCGGAAGCTTTTCTCCGATATAGCCGGCATCCGCGAGCACTGCTCTCACCAACGGTGTCAGCGGGAGATCACCGAGTTCATGAAGCGACACGAACTTGACCTCTGAGATATCGTCTGAAGCCCGGAGCACTCCTCCGACCGCCTTCGCCCAACTATAGATGACGATCCGGTGCTCCTGGGGCGCGTTGATGACCTCATAAACGCGAAACTGGTGTTGCACCTCGACCTCGAGGCCAGTCTCTTCCGCCAACTCCCTTGCCGCTGCGTCAGCTATACTCTCGAAAGCGTGGATCTTTCCCCCAGGGAGAACCCAATTGCCCCGTTGCGGGTCTTTGTTGCGCTTTCCAAGCAGAATCCGGTTGGCCTCGTCTCTCACGATGAGCGCCGATCCAACCCTGGGAAGTCCCTCGCTCATCCTAGCGAGTCCTCGGCGTCGGGTTGCTAAACCCCACGTGACGGTCTCGCTCGTTGAACCACAACATGATCCACCTTCCACATCGTTTCGCCATCACGAGTGCCGGCGTACAGCACGACGACATGGTAGCGGGCGCGCACACTACAGGAACCTCGGACTGCGTTTTATCCGAACCCTTCCGGGAGGCTACGGGCAGTTTTCCTCAGAATTTTCTTCTCATACGTGTTCAGCAAGATCCGAGGACGCTCCCTTCTCAATGCTGTGGAAATTCCTTGCATAAGCTGTGGACCACTGCCCCTCCAAACATTTTACCTTGAGAATGTTGTGTTGTCCTCTCAAGCCATCCCTGGGGATCTGTCGCCAAAACTAAGGCGCAGCCCTCAGCCGACGAACCCCTTCCAGATATTCCCGTGGTCGTCGCGCAGCGTCACCACCGTGTCATGCGACACGCCGGTGAAGGAATGTCCGTGGGGATCGCTGAACCGGTACGTCACCGAATTGTCCTGGTTGCGCACGGCCGACCCGCGCCAGATATTGCCGTATTCGTCTTTAAGCCGGATATGGTCGCCATGCCCGAACCCGGAGACCCGCGTGCGGGTCTTCTCCTCTTCCAGGTGAAAAAAACCGCCTGGCAGGCGCTTGCGCTTCCGCGTGTGGGCGTAGATCATATGCTCCCGCGTACTATTATCGGTTTCCTCCGCTGCAGCGAAAATAGAGCATCCACCTTAGTTCGCACCGCCATAACTTCCGCTCCCCCGCCAGCTATCCTAAGGTTTCGATGCGAGCCCCGACGCAATCCCCATCCGAGCACTCATGAGAGCCATCGTCCAGCGCGTCACGCACGCCAAAGTCGAAGTGGATGGCCTTATGAACGGAAGAATGGTGACCGGGGAAATCGAGGCCGGCCTGTTGGTGCTGCTGGGCGCATCGCGCCTCGACGCGCCCTCGGACGCCGATTACCTGGCCGAAAAGATCGTGCAGCTTCGCATCTTCGCGGATGAAGCCGGCAAGATGAACCGCAGTCTGCTCGACACCGGAGGCGCGCTGCTGGTGGTTTCGCAGTTCACGCTGTATGGCGATTGCCGCAAAGGACGCCGCCCCAGCTTCGATCAGGCCGCGCCGCCCGAACAAGCCCGCGCGCTTTACGAGCACTTTGTGTCCGCCGCGCGCCGCTTCTGTCCGCGCGTCGAAACCGGCGTCTTTCAAGCCCACATGGCGGTGTCTTTGGTGAACGACGGTCCGGTCACGCTGATTGTGGAGAGCCCTTCCCCAGCTTCCGGCTCCAGTTGAAACGCGCGGCGATTTCGTCCACGCGGCCCTCGCCGATGATGCGGCCGCGTTCGAAAAACACCGCGCGCGTGGCCAGCTCGCCCGCCAGTTCCACATCGTGGGTCACAATGATTTTGGCTTGCGGCAGGGACTTGAGCAGTTCTGTCAGATGCTGCTGCGCCGGCGGATCGAGAAAGGTCGTGGGCTCGTCCAGCACCAGGATTTCCGGCTCCATGGCCAGCACTCCGGCAATGGCCACGCGCTTCTTTTCGCCCGCGCTCAAGTGATACGGAGCTTTCCCCAACGCTTCCGTCATGCCCACCCGTTCCAGCATCAGCCGGGCGCGGGCGGTGGCGGCTTCCGGATCCAGTCCCAGGTTCAGCGGGCCGAACGCGACGTCCTCCAGCACCGTGGGCATAAACAGTTGTTCATCGGAATCCTGGAAGACGACGCCCACGGCGGCTCGGACCCGGTCCAGCCCAGCGCGGTCCACGCGTGCCCGATCCAGCGCGACACCGCAAACTTCAACCGCACCTTCTCCTTCCAGCAGCCCGTTGAGGTGTAGCACAAACGTGGTCTTGCCGGACCCGTTGGCGCCCAGCAACGCCACACACTCGCCCCGATCCAGATGGAAGTCGACGTGATGCAGCGCCAGAGTCCCGTCGGGATAGCGGTACGACAGGTCGCGAATCTGAATCAGCCGCGCGGGCGATTCGGGAGGGTGACTCACGCTTCAGCGCGTTCGGCCGCCAGCGCCCGCTGGCGTTCGAAGGCCAGCTTGTTGCGATACTCGTCCCACAGCGTGGTGATGCCGGCCCAATAATACCCGCCGACAAACAGCATCAGGAAGGGCAGCGCCATGTAGTTAAATGAATCGATCGCGTACACCATCACGAACAGGAACCCGGTCCCGAGGGCCAGTTCCGCATAAGGCAGCCATCCGCTGCGTCGCCGGTACTTCACCGCCGCGTCTTGCGCCAACGGCTTGCCTTGCCCGTATTTGGGCGTCCGCGCAAACGCGGTCTGATAACCAACCAGCGCCTCGATCACCGCCCGAGTATTGATAATAGTCAGCGCCACACCGGCGGACATTAGGGCGGGGAGGAATAGGAGGCTGCGTTTCCAGTTGTGGGGGAACAACTCGCGCTGGGCGATCACATAGAAGGCCGAGATAGACCAGAACGACGCGGCGATTAACGGCAGGTCTATCAACAAGATCTCGAGCCATCCCATGTAGAAACGCACGATCATGACGGGCAGGATCAGAGCTGTGACCACGACCATGAGGGGGTAGGAAATATTCGGTGTCAGGTGGAAGAATGCTTCCGCTTTTACGCGCCACGGAAGGTTGGACCGAAGGATCGTCGGCAGGAGCTTCATGGCCACCTGTGTCAGGCCCTTGGCCCAGCGCGATTGCTGCACCTGGAAGCCGTAGGTTTCCGCGGGCAGCTCCGACGGGCACTCGACGGCGGGCGCGTACACGAACTTCCAGCCCTTCAACTGGGCGCGATAGCTCAAATCGGAATCTTCGGTGAGTGTGTCGTGCTGCCAGCCGCCGGCGTCCTGGATCATGGAGCGGCGCAGAACTCCGCCCGTGCCGTTGAAGTTGAAAAACAATCCGCCACCCGCGCGAGCGATATGCTCCAGCACGAAATGGCCGTCCAGCAGGATGGCCTGGACTTCGGTCAACAGATTCTGATAGCGGTTCAAATAGGTCCAGCGCGTCTGCACCATGCCGACCTGGGGGTCGGCGAAGTAATCCACGGTGCGGCGCAGGAAATCGACGGGCGGCACAAAGTCGGCGTCAAAAACGGCGACCAATTCGCCCGTAGCGGTCTGCAAGCCGTTTTCGAGAGCGCCGGCCTTGTACCCGTGGCGGTTGTTGCGATGGATGTAGGTGATCGGGTGCCCGGCTAGCGCGTACTCGCGCACCAAGCTTTGAGTGAAGGGATGCGTTTCGTCGGTGGAATCGTCGAGCACTTGAACTTCGAACAATTCCCGAGGGTAATCGATCTTTAGGACTTCCGCGAGCAGCCGTTCCACTACGTACTGTTCGTTGTAGATGGGCAGTTGGACGGTGACGCGGGGCAGTTGGTCGAAACGCAGCGGCGGCTGATGGTGCCACAGCGCGCGATTCTTCATATACCCGCGGATCATCTCGTAGCGGTGGAGGCCGTACATCGAGAGCACCGCCAACACCGCGAAGTAGGGCACCAAAATGGCGTAGTCGAAGGGCGCCAGATGATGGATGCCCTTGAAGGTGTCGTCGGTCAGGGAGTCCACCCACCCCTGGAGGACGGCAGCGGTGTTGTTGGCGAACAGGAAGGCCGGGATGGAAATCCCCGAGATGGAAACCCCCGAGATGGAAACGATGGATGGAAGCATTCGAGTCCGGCTCCGCTCGCAGAAGCCTGAACAGCTTGTTTCTATTGTAATTCATTGCGGTCGTCCGATGGGCTGGCGGGCCCGCTTCCGAGGGGCGACTTACCAGCAGTGTGGCGAATTTCGTGAAAACGACATGATATGGCCGCGCCTAAGCCAGCCCAAGATACTTCAGCAAAGGTTCGTGATTCGCTTATCTCACCGCAAATCGGCGTATTCCGTCTTAGCTTGCCGAAGAATAGGGATGTCGGGGTCGGCGTCCTTCCACAATGCGAGGAAGTCCTGGAACGCCTTTCTGGCGTTCGCCCCGTCGCCCGCGAGCGCAGAGGCGCGCGCCAGCCCCAGATAGGACAGCGAATAGTACAGTCCCCAATTCGGATGCACCCAGGTGGCTCCCCAACTGGCGCCCTTGTGATCCACAATTTTCCGGAACTCAGCCGCTGCCTCCGCGCCCTTGTGCAGACCCAGGTAAGCCAAGCCGCGGAAATAAGACGCATCGATGTAAGAGCGCTCGTAGGGCGAGGCGGCTGCCAGATCTTCCACGCCGCTCGCGGGTTGGTCGCGGCTGAGCGCGATCGCGGCCCGAATCTCGGGTAGCTGGACTGCATTCCAGATGGTTCCGTTGGGAACCAGCTTCGAAGTCTCCGCGGCAAGTTTCTCCGCCTGGGCCGCATCGCCGCACATGGCCAGCGCCACGGCCGGACGCCCCAGGCCGCGCGCGGTCCGGCAATTGCCCGAGAGCGCGTCGGCGCGCGCATCGGCTTCCTCGAATTCAGCGGCCGCGTCGCGGAGTCCCCGCCTCAGCGCCATCTCCGCGGCTCGCTTGTACAAGTTGTGCGACTCGCGACGCTGGCCGTGGACATTTCGCCAGGCCGCCTGCAAGCCCAAGCTGAGGTACTCCTCCGGCTTGCCTGCGAACCATTGAATCTCTCTGGAGATGGCCGCCTGATCTTCCTCGACGTAAGCCATTTCGAGGAAGCGCTGGTGGATCCTCGGTCCGTCGATCCCCTGTGTCCGCAGTTTCTCCGCTAATTGCTTGGCTTCTCGAAGGCGATCGAGGCAGATGTAGGCATCCAATTGACGTCGATAGGGCCCTTCGCTAGTGGCCTGCAACCGGGCCGCTTCCAGACCTTCCTTCAGCCCTTCTTCATATTGCCCCAGGTCGACATGGATGAGACCCAATTGGTTATGGAAGATAAAGTTTCGGGGATAGTCGCGGCTGGCCAATTGCCAGGCGTCAATCTCTTTGTCCACCTCGCCAGTGGCCCTGTAGTAGTAGGCAGTGATCTCGACTCGCTCGAACTCGGCAACCCGGCCGACCAAGCGGAACGCCTGTTTGGCATATTCCGCGCTGCGCGCCATGTCCCCGGCAACCTCGTATGCGACGCCAAGCCTGTAATAAGCCTCCGCGAAATTCGGATCGATTGCCGTGGCGCGCTCAAACAACGGAACAGCGGCTAGAGCATGGCCCTGGCCCAGCTCGGCCGTACCGGCATTGTAGTTCTGAAGAGCCTCCAGCGACGGAGTGGTAGCCTCTTCGAGAGGACGATTTAGCGTCTGGATCGAGGTAAGCGATTCTCCCAGCTTGCCGCGCAGTGTAGTCGCGGCGGTTCCCACTGCGTTCAACACGTGCTCTTTGTCTTCGGCTTGGACCTGTGCGCGGGCGAGCGTTGCGCCGTCCTGGCAAGCAATTGCCTGGAGGGTGAGGACGTAGTTCTTTCCCAGTTTCGCAATCGAGCCGTCGATGGCGGCCGCGGCTCCTTCGCGGACGCAGATTTCGCGCGCGATCTCATTGGTGATGCGGGCGTCCGGGGAAAGACTCATCAGGCGGCGAACCCTCTGCACCTGATCGTCGTCCATTATTTTCAGAAACGGCGATTGCTCCAGTTGGATCGCCAGGCCCTGGCGGAGCGTGCCGTCGAAAATGGTGTCACCCGTGTTGTTGGTGAAATCGGCGAGGACGATCGTGTCCTTGTCGGTCAGTTTGGGCGCCCGATGGAAGTAGAAATACGCCCCGGCCACCACTGCCAGAATCGCAGCGGCGGCCGAGACGATTTTCCAGGGGTTGGCGGCCGCGCTTGCGGAGGCCAGTTCCGACTCCAGCTCGGCGGCGGATTGCCACCGGCGCGCAGGGTCTTCTTGCAAACACCGGTTTACGATTCGTTCCAGCTTTCGTGAGGGAATGCTCCTCCGCTGAGACCCGACTCGTGCGCCGGTCAGCATTTCATAGAACACACAGCCAAACGAATAGATGTCCGAACGAGCGTCCGCCGGCTTTCCCTCCCTTTGCTCCGGCGACATGTAGGCGGGCGTGCCCATCACCGCGCGACTGGCTGTCAGAGTTTCATCCTCACCCGATTTCGCCAAGCCGAAATCCAGAACCTTGATTCCGGATTTCGCGATCATAATGTTTCCCGGCTTAATGTCGCGGTGAATCACGCCCTTGCCGTGCGCTTCCGCCAGCGCGGCCAGGATCTGCGAGGCGTAGAGGAGCGCCGTTTTCAGCGGAAGTGGTCCGGTTTTAAGGCGGGCGGCGAGCGACTCGCCCTCTACCAGCTCCATAACAAGGTAGCCAAAACCAGTAGGCAATTCCCCGACATCGTGGAGCGTGCAGATATTGGGGTGGTTCAGCGAGGAAATCGCGCGCGCCTCGCGCTCGAAACGGGCGCTGAACCGTTCATGCGCGGTCTTGATGGCGACGGCCCGGCCCAGTCGCGTGTCCACCGCGCGAAAGACCTCGCCCATGCCGCCTTCGCCGAGCTTGCCTTCAATGCGGTACGGCCCGAATTGAGTCTCGGCGGTAAACACCGTGACCGTCGAATCGCTGAATTCCGAGGCGTTGTCCTCCCCGGCGTTTTGGAGAGCGGGCCTGTCCAGGAATTCGCCGCCGTCTGGCTGCTCGAGCAAAGACTCCACCGCGCGGCGCAATGCGGGATCTGTCTGCGCCAGCAGCGCGGCGCGCTCGGCGCCGGTTCTCGCGCGAGCCGCGTGGTATAGCTCTTCGATTTGCCGGAAATGCTCCGGGGTCATGGCTCCATCCCGATGGCTCCTTTAATTCTAGTGGCTTAATTCCCGCAGCAACCAGGCCCTGGCCAGATCCCAATCGCGCCGGACCGTCCGCGGCGAGATGTTCAAAACCGCGACGATTTCCTCCTCTGTTAGCCCTCCGAAATAACGTAACTCCACCACTTTGGCCTGACGTGGCGCTACCTGCGCGAACTCGGCCAGCGCCTCGTCGAGAGCCAGGATGGACCGGTCCCGGCCCGGTGACAGGACGGCTGTTTCGTCGAGATTCACTTTGACCGCCATGCCGCCGCGCTTATGCGACCTCCGGGCGCGAGCCGCGTCCACCAGAATGCGCCGCATCATCTGCGCCGCCATCGCGAAGAACTGGGCACGCTCGTGCCATTCGACCTTGGTCGTATCCACCAGCCGGACATAAACCTCATGCACCAGGGCCGTCGTCTGGAGCGTGTTTTCCGGACGCTCGTTCTTCATGTGCCGGCGAGCCATTGCACGCAATTCAGCATACACACGCTCCGCAAGTCGATCCAGGGCCGCCTGATCGCCGCTGCCCCAGGCTTTCAGTAGTGTCGTGATTTCCGTGGGATCGTGCACGAACGCACAAAAAATAACACACTCGTGGCCGCTTTCGCCGCCCGTTTCCGCCTGTACCGGCGAAAGGGAGAGAGAGCTGGTCAGCACGGACTCCTCCTCCTAAAAAATGCACGCAAAGGAGACCATCATGAAACACAGCACAATCGCAAAGACTTTGACACTCGCCGCGGTCGCCGCGCTCGCTCTGAGCGTAGCGCCCACCGCAAAGGCGGCTGACAAAGGATGCTCCAACGCTTCCCTGAAGGGCACCTTCTCAGACAAAGACAGCGGATGGATTTACACCTCCCCGACCGCGGCGCCCCTCCCGTTCGCCGGAGTCAACGTAGACACCTTCGACGGAAATGGCAATCTTACGATTACCGGGACCGCGAGCGTAGGCGGCAATATCATGCCGGGAACGTCCACCGGCACCTATACCGTGAACTCTGATTGCACCGGCACCTACACGGTCCAGTCTCCGGGACTAACGGTTCACGCTTTCTTCGTGATCGATGATAGCGAGAGCGAGCTTCAAATCGTCATCACAGACCCGGGTAACGTGATCCTCTGCGTCGCCCGCAGGCAATTCCCAGTGGGCGATTGGCGACAGTAACGGCGTCGGGCGCTGACGCACTGAGCCGTGGCTGGATCGGATAAACGATCAACTCCGATGGGCTACGGCTCAGATGTGGACGCCTTGCGTTTTGCACGATTCGTCGGCGATCAGGCATCCCCTTGGACGCATCGCCGGCTAACCGCAGGACGATGTCGCACAGAGTTGGACGGTGACGCGCGGCAGTTTCTCGAAACGTTGGGGCGGCTGGGTGCGCCATCGGACGCGATTCTTCATATACCCGCGGATCATCTCGTAGCGGTGGAGGCCGTACATCGAGAGCACCGCCAACACCGCGAAGTAGGGCACCAAAATGGCGTAGTCGAACGGCGCCAGATGATGGATGCCCTTGAAGGTGTCGTCGGTCAGCGAGTCCACCCACCCCTGGAGGACGGCAGCGGTGTTGTTGGCGAACAGGAAGGCCGGGATGGAAACGGTGGATGGAAGCATTCGAGTCCGGCTCCGCTCGCAGAAGCCTGAACAGCTTGTTTCTATTGTAATTCATTGCCGCGGCCCGACGGGTGGCGGGCCAGCTTCAAAGGGGATTGCCGGACGCTGGCGCGTTTATGGGGAGTAATGTCAGTTCCCCCTTAGACCGTTGCCCTTTCGAAGTGGCGCGTAATGCATTGCCAACCATGTCTGGCTACGGACCACCTTAGCCTGGCTGCGGTGCCGGTGGGCTCAGATCGACGGCAGGCGGCGCCGCAGTTCGTCGAAGAAGTTCAGCAGGATGGTTGCGTGGACCGTAGCCGGCTCCTCGCTCCCGGATTCAGGCGGCGCGAGCACTACAAAGCGCTGGCCGTCCGGCGCTAGGTCCAGATTCCAAAGGGCGTTGTTAGTTGGCCGGAAGAGTGCCGCCGGCGACCACTGCCGGGGTTTCTCCGGGACGAAGGAGTGCTCATTAGCCGTGTAGCCGGCGACCATGATGCGGTTATCGGAATTCAGGTAGAACAGTTCCCCGCGATTGCGCGACCAGACAGGGAACTTTGCCCTGCTTTCCGATACCTGCCACCGGCCAGCCGAAGGCGCGGAAGGAAACGGGCGCACAGTAATTTGGCCTCCGATTCCCGCGCCGTTGGTGGACACGTAGGCGATCCAACGGCCGTCCGGTGAAAAGGCCGGGTCTACCTGGCTGAGGGATTCGCGCACGAGTGGCTCCGGCTTCCCCGGTTTGGGGTGGTCCGGATCGTTCAAATCCAGCGGGAGCGTCCAAATCTCAAACCCCCTATCCTTCGCCGTCCGAACAAGAGCCAGGGTGCGTCCATCAGGGGAAATCGACGAATTTGGAAGAGGAGTTCTCTCGCCGAACAACTTCTCAGGCTGGCTAGAGCCATCGCTGCGGATCCACCAGATGCCGAATTCACCGTCGCTCGCGGGAACATCCGAGCCGTAAACAATGTGCCGGCCGTCCGTCGTCCAGACCGGACGCCGGTTCAGAGCGGCATCGAAGGTCAACCTGGTTACGGTGCCGCGCTGGAGGTCGTGAACGAAGAGGTCTCCCGCGACCGCCAGGGCCAGCCGGTTGCCGTCCGGCGAAAGGCGAGCAGTCTCCGCCTGCTGCGAGACGCTGATGGATGGGCTTACAATTCTCTGTGACTTTCCGGCGCTATCCAGCCAGGCAAGGGGGGCGACTCCGGCTCGTCTCCCCACGCTTGCGTATAACAGAGTCCCGGTCCGGGAAAAAGAGACCCGGCCGAACGCGGCGCTTTCCGAGTCGGCGAGATCTTCAAGCAAGGGCGCCGGCGCGCCGTGTGTCTCCAGACGTCCGAGGTCGAACGGCACGCCATAGAGTGTTCCCTGACGGAAATATATGAGGTGGCCGCTGGGCAGATAGCGCCCGAAGGAGCCGCCGCGCCGAACCACCTTGACCCGTCCCGACTTGAGCGAGAGAACTTCGATGTTGGCGCTATCGGCAGCGGCGGCGGAAGCTGCGACGAAGCCGTTAAACAGAACGCTCTCACCGCCAGGCAGAACCTGCGGCCAACGCCAGGTCCGCTCGCCGTGCTGCTCCGGATTGCCGATGACCTGCGGTTCACCCCCGGTCGCAGGCACGCGGAACAGATGGTAGCCATCCAGATTGGCAATGATCGCGCCGTCCTCTCCCCAAGAGGCCCCGCGCCCCAGGCCGGCGGTGTCGCACAACGAAACGACCCCGCCGCCCTGTACGGGGACCTTCTTCAACTTCTGACCGGCGAAGAATCCGATCCACTGGCCATCCGGAGAAAAGAAGGGATCGACCGCTCCTTCGGTGCCTGCGAGTATTGTGACTGTGGACTGGTCGAGGCGGCGCATCGCTAATTGCTCACGGCCATCCGCCACTTTGGCGGGGAAAACTAAACGTGTTCCGTCAGGCGAGATGGCTGGATTGAAAAATTCACCACTCTCTGCCCGTCCCCGGATTGCCTCGGGTCCCAGATCAATGCTGAAGCGCGTCATGGGCCGATCTGCCGGCCGCGTCGCGCGCCATAGCAGCGCCACCGAGATTACCGCAACTACCGACGCAAGACCTGCGATCATCCACGGAAGCCCCGCCGAAAGCTTCAGCTTTAAGCCGGGGGTCGCCCCAACCGCACCAAGCGGTTGGGCCTGCGCCCAACCCTCCGGCTGTTCGGCGAGCGGGCGCTGTGTCTCCAGGGTTGGTTCGAGTGGGTGGCCGTTGGGGTGACCGGCGTCGACGGGCGCGATGAACCGATAGCCGCGCTTCGGTAACGTTTCGATGAAGCGGGGGCTTTCCGCCGAGTCACCCAAGGCGTCGCGGAGGTGGTTGACCGCCTTGTTCAGACCGCGATCGAAATCGACAAACGTGTCGGCCGGCCAGAGCTGTTTCTGGAGTTCGTCGCGAGATAAGACTTCGCCTGGGCGTGCCAGCAGGAGCTGGAGGATTTGGAAAGGTTGGTCCCGGAGTTTGATCCTCAGACCCTGCTTGCGCAGTTCGCCCGTGTGCGGGTCGACTTCGAATACGCCAAAGCGGATCGGGTGGCCGTTCCCTGACATGCTCGCTCCTGGTAGATCGAGTATACATGCTTTTCACACGTCTCGATAAGGCTTTGGTTTCCAGTGGCTTAGGCGGGAATAGCCGGGGAACATAAAAAGCATCCTCCTTGGATTGATCTTCCGGGCGGCCGATGCCAATCTGGCTCAACATCTGCACCGCAAGGAGGCACGACGATGCAAGAGCTACATAAGAACAGATCGAGACAAGGTGCTTCGTTTCGAGTGGCGGCCCTTTTGGCGGGACTGACCACGAACACGGTTTTCGCCACTCAGTGGAACGCCCAGGTGGGTGCGCAGAGCTCGAACCTGGGCAACTAGGTTCTGGCCTTCTTGCCGAACGAGTTTTGGATTCACGCAGGGGATAGCATTCAGTTCACCTTTGCGACGGATGAGCCCCATACGGTGTCGTTGTTAAAGACTGGCCAGACACGGCCGGCCGCTTTTTCGCTCGTCGGCATCAATGGCAACGTTTTTATCGGGTGCCCAGGCACGACGCCCGATGGATCCAGCTTCGATAACTCTGCGTGCGTGAGCTCCGCCCCTTCCTCGCCTGGACAAACCTATACTGTCAATTTCCCCACCGCCGGCAACTTCAAGCTCGTGTGCCTGGTGCACACCAGAATGACCGCGGCGATTCATGTCCTCCCCCTATCGCAGACGCTTCCGTATAACCAAGCCGACTATGATCTGCAGGCATATCGCGAAGGAAGCCAGTTGCTGTGGGATGCCTTTGGCCTTCAGGGCCGCGGAAACGATAGGGGCGAGCGAACAACCGGGCTTGCAGTAACGGCCGGTATCTCCGCGATCCTGGCCAACGGAGGAGGCTCTCAGACCACCGCCGTTATGCGCTTCCTTGGTGCGACGACGGTCGTCCATGTTGGGGACACGGTCGAATGGACCAACCTTTCCACGCCGGTGTTTCACACCATCACCTTCGGGACCGAGCCTGCCAACGATATGCCTCCGTCGCCGGGAGTGACTGTGGACTCAGATGGCGTCAGGCACGCGACGGTCGGCTCACCGAACGATAACGTGAACTCGGGCTTTATCGGTGCGCCGAACCAGGAAACGGTCGGAGAACCCCAGGCGGCTCTCGACCTGACCCGATTCCGCGTGACCTTCACCGCGCCCGGCACGTTCGATTACATCTGCGCTCTTCATGACGACGTCGGCATGAAAGGGACAGTGATCGTTCAATAGGGGCACACCATGAGGCTACGATTCTTCTCTTTCCCGTTGATCCTGGCATCTCTGCTGTCGGCCCAGCAGGCCAACACCGGCAGCTACCGGGGCGGCCTAGTCACGCCGCCTCTGCCGAAGCCGAGATTCGTCCTGACGGATACCTCCGGTGCTCCTTTTGACTTCAGGCAGAGGACCGAGGGCTACGTCACCCTTCTGTTCTTCGGTTACACGAACTGCCCCGATCAGTGTCCCATGCACATGGCGAACCTGGGCGCCGCTCTGAAGAAAGTGCCGGTCGCCATTGCGGATCAAATCAAGCTCATCTTCGTCACCACCGATCCCGCACGCGATTCTCCGGCCGCGGTGCGCCGCTGGCTGGATCTGTTCGACCGGCGTGCGATCGGGCTCACCGGAACGGAACGAGCGATCGAGGCAGTCGAGCGGGCCGCAAGCGTTCCTCTAGCCACAAAAACGGGACCGGCCAACGGCAACTACGGAGTGGCGCACGCCAACTTTGTTCTCGCCTACAGCAAAGATAATCTCGCGCACGTCATCTATCCTGGCGGTGTAAGTAAGGAGGATTGGGTGCACGACCTGCCTCTCTTGATCCAGGAGACCTGGGTTCGCCAACCGGAGTAAGCGAGCTTGAGCTCGGGCTCGGGTTCGACTGGAAGTCGATGACGGCGACCAAAGTATGGGAGTATGATCACCAGGTGGGCACCAGCGGCGGAGCTCCCGTTTATAAGTACTCCGATAGAGTCGGCACCGCCCAGCGTCTCCAGAACGGCAACACTATTGTCTGGTTCGGCACCGACATCGATCCCACGACGCTCAAGCCGAAGAACCCGCAGACGTACACGCTCGTCGAAGCCGACGCGAACCCCGAGGCCAACGCCCTCGCGGTCTTGGACGTCCAGATTCCGCCGGGAACTGGCTTTCCCTATCGGGCGCTGCCGGTGGAAACGCTCTTCGGGGAGGTCCCGGCGTCGGGTAGTGGAACATCCCTGACCGCGTCTCCAAACCCGATACCGGTCATGGGCTCGGTGGTTGGAACTACCACGATCAGTTGGAATGCGCCAGACGTGGCCTATATCGAGATTCACATCGGCAGCCCTAACGGCCCGCTCTTTGTCTGGTCGGGAAATCACGGATCGGCCCAAACTGCTTCCTGGGTGACGGAGGGAATGACCTTCTACTTGCAGGATGTCACCGATGGGAAACCGCTGACCGCGAACAATACGCTGGCCACTATAGTTGTTCATTTGCAGAGGTTATGAAGACCACGAACGCTCGCCTGGTGCTCGCATCCGCGTTCACGTGTTCCACATTTGCCCAACCGGTGGTGAACACGGTGTGAACAAAGCCAAGATCCGGCAGTCTCAGGACAGCTTTCGGAGTGCCTTTGTGTTCGGCCATCCCAGCACTCTGTGCGATTGACGGAGCCAGATTCGGGAACGTCGTTTTTTGCACTTCTTGCGAAGAATCGGTGCTAAATGTCTTTACGATATAGCGCCCACACAGATTAGGACCGATACGTCGGCTCATGACCAGTGATTGCGGACCTCAGTCTCAGTGTAATACAGCGTATAACACACTGGCTCCAGAGTAACAAAACGAACCCACCGCTCTCGTAAGCGCCAATCCATCAGCTACATACGGACGAGAGGCAGAGTTGTCACCGCGGGTAGGGGTGGCCTCGGAGGGTGGTTAGGGCGCGGTACATTTGCTCGGCTAATAGGACACGGGCTAGTTCATGGGGGAGGGTTAGCGGGGTTAGCGATATGAGGACATCTGCGTGGGACTTCCAGTTTGGTGGTAACCCGTCGGCGCCGCCGATTATGAAAACCAGGTCGCGAGCTTCGCGTTCGGACTTTTCTACTAGTTTTACGAAGGCGGCGGTGTTGAGTGTGCGGCCTTGCGGATCTAGGAGCACTTTTGCCGCTGTGGGATGTCTCGCCCAGGGGTCGAAACGGGTGGGTTGGATTTCGCGCATTTCGCAGGACGCGTAGCGGGTGGAGCGCTTGATGTATTCGGCGGCCATCGCGTTGGCGTTCGGGTCGCGGGGTTTGCCGATGTAGTAGAGATGGAGCTTCATGGGTCCGCCGGGCGTCGGCATTAGCGCCGACGTGGCACGCATGAGTGCGTGCTCCACGGCCATCAACGTTTGCGGAAGAACGGGATGCTGTTGCGCTCTTCGGCGAATTCTACTGCGTCGCCGATTTGGACTCGCTCGCCCGCTATGCGAACTGTTTCGCGGCCGCCGCCTTCTAGCGACACAATTGCCAACTGGTATGGGGCATCGGCCGCGAACTGCTCTGGCGGGGCGTGCACTACGGTTTCGGTGTAGACGATGCCGGTTTTCATGCTCTGCTCAGGATGGTTACCACGGCTGTTGCGCCGCTGCCGCCCAGGTTTTCCGCTAGCCCTAACGCGTTGCGCTCCAGTTGCCGCTCGCCGGCTTCGCCGCGGATCTGCATCGCTACATCGCAAATCTGGCCCACGCCGGTCGCCCCCACGGGATGCCCCTTGGATTTCAAACCGCCGCTGGTATTCACGGGGCGCTCGCCTCGCAGACACGTGCGGCCTTCGAGCGCGTAGGGGCCGCCCTCGCCCTTCTTGACGAAGCCTAGATCCTCGGCGGCCACGATCTCGGCGATGGTGAAGCAGTCGTGCAGCTCGGCGAACTGAATGTCGTTGGCCGAGACGCCTGCCATCTTGTAGGCTTTCTCCGCAGCCGTACGCACTGCGCGGAAGGTGGTGATATCTTCCTTGGCGTCCAGCGCCACGTGGTCGGACCTTTGGGCGACGCCCAGTACGCGGACGGGCTTGTCCGTAAACTCGGCAGCGCGCTCCAGCGGGGCGATCAACACGGCCGCCGCGCCGTCGCTGATCAGCGAGCAATCGTAGACCGTGAGCGGCTCGGCGATGGGTTTGCCGGCTAGCGCTTGCTCCATGGTGACGACTTTGCGCATGTGGGCTAGCGGATTCTTGGCGCCGTTGGCGTGATTCTTGACGGCTACCGCGGCCATCTGCTCGCGCGTGGTGCCGTACTGATACATGTGCCTCCGCGCGATCATGGCGAACAGCGCCGGGAAGGTCGCGCCGACGCGCACTTCGCCCGCTGTGTCGCCCGCCGCGGCCAGGATCTCGGTGACCCGGGGGGTGGTCTGAGAAGTCATTTTCTCGACGCCTGACACTAGGACCACGTCGTTCAGGCCCGCCGCGACGCTGGCTACGGCGTGATAGAAGGCCGAGCCGCTGGAGGCGCAGGCGGCCTCAAAGCGGGTGCAGGGGACGCCTGTGATGCCCATCGCTCCGGCGATGTACGGGGCGAGGTGATTTTGCCCCACAAAGGAGGGTCCGGCGAAGTTCCCTAGATAGAAAGCTTCTACTTTTGAAGGAGTTACATGCGCGTCGGCGAGGCACTTTTCGCCCGCCTCCACCGCCAGCGAGCGCAGATCGCGGTCCGGGAACGCCCCAAACGCGGTCTTACCGATGCCGACCACGGCGACCGATCTCATATGACCAATCTCATATATCATTAGGATAGCGTGGCCGCCGATACATAGATAAGGCTGTGAGGAACGCCTGCACGCCTGAGCGGTTCCGAGCGTCAATTGTGTAAGGACTATCGATGCTCGGTTTATTGACGGCCACCGAACGCGACATGAGCGAAGCGCCACAATGGGGCCCGAGATCCGGATTTGACGCTGGCGGCATTGACGCCGGACTGTCCGGCGATCGGCAGAACCGCTTCGTTGCCGAAAACATGCGGCGCGTCTTCCTGACCATCCACCGCATCGTGGGCAACGTGGCCGACGCGCAGGATCTCACCCAGGAAGCCTTCATCAAAGCCCTGCAGCGGCAGGATCAATTAAAGGACCTGGAAAAAGCCGCGCAGTGGGTGTCCCGCATCGCGCGGAACACCGCTATCGATTTCTTGCGGCGCAGCGGCCGCCTTAGCTTCGCCGAGCTGGAGGAACTGCCCGAACCGGCCCTGCGCTCCCACGCCGATAGTCCGGAGCAGACCCTTCTCCGCGCCGAACATCGCGAGCGCCTCGAAGCCGGCCTCGAAATTTTGACCGAGCGCGAACGGACCGCTCTGCTGCTCCGCGACGTGGAGGATCTTTCGGCCGAGGAAGTGGCGGCCGAGTTGAATTGTTCCAAGGCCACCGTGCGCTCGCATATCGCCAATGCGCGGGTGAAGCTGCGCAGGTATTTCGAGAGGCGGCGGGTATGATTAAGCACACGCCGGACACCGACCTCGCTCTCTACTGCGCCGCCGATCTACCGGTGTGGCGCCGCACCCGAGTATGGCTGCATGTCCGTGCCTGCGACGCGTGCCGCGCCAGGATGCAGTCCTTCCATGCCGATCGCCGGCAGCGGCTGGGTGGCGCCGAGGATCTTCCCGAAGGTTTGGATTGGGACCGGCTCTCGGCGGAGATGACTGCCAATATCCACTTGGGGCTGGCGGCCGGAGAATGTGTGGCGCCGCGGTCCCGCCGGGCCTCGCGTCAGGCGCAACGCCAAGCGCAACTCCCGGCGTGGAAGCGGGCCACGGAAGGCCTCGCCGGAGGGTGGGGAATCGCCTGGCGTCCCGCGGCCTTGGTGGCCGGACTGGTCGTGGTGGTGTCCGCCGCGTGGTGGTTGAACGTGCCTCGGGCCGACACCGAGGCTCTTAGCCGGGTGATGCACGGCATCGCGCACGGCGGGCGCAGAAGTGTGCTGGCCGAAGACCCTCCCGGTCCGGTGATCGAAGCAACTTCGGCGGGCGTCGAATTGCGCGAGAACGGCGGCGCTCTCCAGGTTTCCCAGAGCGGTTTGCATCCCCTGACGGTTTCGGTGAGCGTGCAGGGATCGGCCAGTGCGCATTACATCGACACCGACACGGGCCAAGTGACTATCACGAGTGTGTATGCGCAGTAAAGCCAAACTTGGCGGTTTCACAGCGGCGTTGTTGGCGGCCTCCCTGGGCGCCGGGGCGCTGAGCGCGCAGACGCTGAGCCGCAAGATCGATCTGGGCAAGGACTCGCCCGTTACGCTGGTGTCGGACTCCTGGGGCGATTCGAACGTTACGCCCCGCGGCGGCGCGTACCTGGTGGATGTCCACGCGGCCCTGACCCTGCGCAATTCCGGACAGCGGCGAATCCGCAGCGTGACGCTGGCGGTGTATGCGCAGGAAGTGACGCCGGGCGGTAAAGGATCGGTATCCGTGCCGAGCCTGGACGTGGCGCCGGGCGAAACATTTTCCGTGCGCGTCGACATGCCTCTGCTGAGGCCTCTGGGTGCCGCGGCGGGCGGTCCCGCGGTCGAGGTGCGCCTGGACGGCGTGCTGTTCGACGATTTGAGCTTCTTTGGCCCGGACCAGTTGCATTCCCAGCGCACCATGACTTTGTGGGAGATGGAAGCGCGGCGCGACCGCAAGTATTTCAAGCAGGTTCTCGAAACCGCCGGCACCGGCGGTCTGCAGAAGTTGATGCTGGACAGTCTGGCGCGCCAAGCCGATCGTTCCCAGCCGGGCGTGCAGATGGTGCGCGGGCGCTCGACCAACACGGAGCTGGAAAAAGAAGTGCAGTTCGCGTTTTTGGACGTGCCGGAATCGCCCGTCGAGGCTTCCTCGGGAACGTCGCGAATTGCCGGCAACGAGGCGCGAGCGCCGCGCTTCGATGTGCACAACCGTTCCAATCGTGCAGTGAAATATCTGGAGATTGGTTGGATCGTCAAGGACCAGCAGGGCCGCGAATTCCTGGCGGCGTCCATGCCCGCCGAGCTGAGCCTGGCTCCTAATCAGCAAGGTCCGGTGGCGCAGGATGCTGCGCTGCGTTTTTCCGAGCGCATCGCGATCCAGAGCATGGCCGGATTCGTGTCCGGAGTCGAATTCGCCGACGGCACCTACTGGATTCCGAGCCGCGCCGCGCTCGACGACCCCCGTCTGCGCGACCTGGTGGCGCCTTCGCCCGAGGAGCAGCGGCTCACGCAGCTCTATCGGAAAAAGGGTTTGGTCGCGCTGGCCTACGAGCTCAAGAAGTTCTAACTCCCGTTACTCTGCACGAACGAGTGTCGTCGCCGGATAGAAGCGGTTGAGAATCTCGCGGAACGTCGCGCCGGTTCGCGCCATCTCCGCCGCGCCTGCCTGGCACAATCCCACGCCATGCCCTGCAATGGGTCCCGAAACGAGGCCCGGCTTCCGGCGCGGACACTCCACCGCGAAGTACGGATAGTCGTCCGGGCCCAGAGGGCGGTCCGGCTCTCCGGATTTCCACTCGGCGTCGGCGAGCGCGCGGGTGTGGCCTCCGCAATCGGCCGAATACAACGCCGCGATTACGCGGCCCTGGTAAGCCACGGTCAGCCCGCGGGTTTCCTCCGCCGCGCGAGCCGCGGGCGAGCCGGGACTGGGCGGCTCGCGCAAGAACTGGCAGTGCGTGGTGTCGCAGAAATCGAAGTCCTCATGCCGGTGATGCGACGCCGCGAGAAAGGATCGCGCCGCTACTGCTTGCGCTTTCAGCGCTTCGATGGGCGTGCTGGCGGAAAGTTCCGCGCCCACGATGGAAGCGACCGCTGTTTCGCGGTCCATCTCCACAATCGCGAGCAGTTCCACACTGTTGCGCCGCACGTCGAACTGCCGTACATTCAAGCGTCCATGAAACTCACGCTGGATGCGTCCGGGCACACTGAGGATGAACTCGGCAGGCCCGCCGTCGCGTGCTGCGACGCGGGCCGCGGTGCGGATGCGCGAGGCGTGCGCTCCCTCCAGAGTTTCGCGCACGCCGCCGCGTTCGATCACGATCGCGCCGCCATGCGCGGGGCGGACTTCGAGCTCGGTGGGATGAAACAACCCGAAGACGCCGATGGTGACCAGGGCCAGCATGGCTACGCCGCTCCGCGCAACACCTTCAGCATGCGCGCCGCGGTCTTCGAGGCTTCCGCGCCGGGCACGTTGTGGACACGCACCAGCAGCGCGATGCGAGGCGCTTCCGCCGGGTCGAGGGCCAACGCGAAGCCATCGCCTGAATCGTTCCGTGCGTCCGCGCCTGTGCGCGCCGCAACACACTCGGCGGTTCCTGTTTTGGCCAGCGTGCCCGCGCCGATCGCTTTCGCGGTGCCGTTCCGCGCGGCCATGGCCAGCCCTGCAAGGATGGCGTCCACATGCGGTTCGCCGCGGCGCGCGGCAAGCTCCAGATAAGCGCGCGTTAGGGCCAGCGGCGCGATCCTCCACCCATCGCCTAAACCGATGCGCGCTTCCGGTGTCTGCTCCGACGGCGGCGGCAGCGAGAACTTCGCCGCGGTCACCCGCAGCGTATCCGCATCCACATGCCGGGCTAGATTCAAGAAGTACGCGTTGCAGGACTGCGCCAGAGCCGCAGCGAACTTCAGCCGCCCATGTCCTTGCGCGCGCCAGCAAGAGCTCGCCGCGCCTTTGCAATCGAACTCCGGGAACGCGCCGCCGTAGGCCAGCGCCAGGAAGGGCTTCACCAGCGATCCCACCGGTACCGGCGCCGTGGCATCCGGCCAACGCGACGCGGCCACCTCGCGGGAGCGCGCGTCTACGATCAAGTAGTTCAACTCCAGGGCAGGGAATTGACGATCGAGCGCGGGTCCGGCCGCGTCCGTGACGGCGAATCCGCGAGCGAACCTCGCCGCCAGCGGTAGCGCGCACAGTGCCTCGCGCCGCGTCATGGATTCAGCCGGTAGATCACCGTCTCGCGCAGCATCGGACCGGGGTCGTGCACGGTGATGGTGGCCGTGTCCAGGCGACCGAGCGAGCGTCCCAGGCTGGCGGCATTTTCGGAGTAAAACAGCGGCTCGCGCCCTTGTGCGGCGTCGGCGCCAGCTTGCCCCGGAGGACTGATTTGGGGGAAGTCGATCAGCCGCGAGATGCGCTCGAAGTTGGGCAGCTCGCGCGCGTGCTTCCATCCGGCTACGTAGACGCCTCCGGCAACGGCGGGCTGCGTGCGCCGCGCGAGTACGGCGTTCACCAATTCCGTAGAGTTCCCGACGATCAGCCGGTTCCCATCCACGGCCATCGCCAGGACGCCCAGTCCGTCCATTTCCTGAACTCCATTGGCTCCTGCGGTCGCGGCCGTACGCCAGCCCGCACCCAAGCCGGAACTGGTCCACAGACCATTCGCCGCCGCGGTGAGCGCGGTCCGGATCGCGGCCGCATCCCAGGCGCGATCCGCCAGGAGAACCAGCGCCGCTTGCGGGCGAACAAACACCTGGTCCGCGTCGACTCGCGTATTCTCGAGTTCCAGCATGGCGCGCAACTGCACCGCGCCGATCTGCCGTCCGAGTTCCGCGAACGCCTGACCGGCGCGATCGTCGGTTAGCGGCGGCTGGTCGATGCGCACTTCGAGATCCTGCTCGGCTCCGGCGATGCCATCGGCGGCGACCGCCGGAGCGAGTCTACGTTCCAGTGCCGGCCCTGCGCCGGATGCAAAGAGTTTCTCATTCATCCACAGCCCCACCTGCGACGCGGAAGGATTCGCCCACACCCGGTACAACCCGGCCGCGTCGGGCATCAGCGCCAGCAACTGGCCCGCGGCGGATTCGCTGGCGGTTTGGTCCGCGGCAGGATTCGGGCGCAACAGCACCCGCCGCTCGCGAATCTCGCCGCGCACGCGTTCCAGGTCCGCGAGCCCGGAGCGGAACTCGCGCAGATCGCCGACGTTTCTTTGCACCCAGTACGAACGGAAGTGGGGCGAGCCGGCGAGTCGCTCCATGTTGTACACCAAGCGCACGTCGCGATCACCCGGCGCGGCGGCCTGCACTGCATCCGCAAACCACGCTTCGCGCGAAAGCGATGGACGGGTCTGGCGCGCCAGCAGTTCCAGCGCTCCACTGACCAGATCCTCGCGCGTCGCGGCCAACAGCAGCCCGCCCGAGTAAGCGAACGCCGCTGTGCGGTGGGAATCGCGGTCCTCGCGCACGTAGTAATCGACGCCGGCGGCGCGCCGCGTTTGATACGTTCCGCGCGCTCGCCACAGCGTGGTGTTCAGCACCCGCGCTTGATCCAGGCGCGAGGCGTAGAGGAACTCCAGCTTGCCGATGTCGTAAATCGCCAGCGCCGATTCGCCTCCCGCGACCGACTGGAGCAGGGCGTAATCCGGCGGCACGCCCGCGGCCTTGGCGAAATCGCGCTGTGTGTCCGCCATCCTGAGCCATAGGTGCGAGCGCGAGAACACCTGGTAATTGGCGCTCGCCAGCCACGCTCGCCGTTCCGCCGACGCATTCCAATCCGCGACCAACGCGCGGAAATCTTTCGCTTCCAGATACAGCAGCGCGCCGGAAGGGAACAGCGCCGCGAGCGGTCGCGGTGCGGCCTGTGCGAGCGCCCACCACAGCGAGAGCGCCGCGAGGCTGGCCGCGGCGGCCGGAAATCTCCAGTTGATGCGTTTCATCGCGGCCTTGCTCATTGCGTCTTTGTTCAGCGCGTCTTTGTTCATTGCAACAGCCTCGCATGCACCAGCCGGTCCTGGTCCAGATGATCGCTCACCACCGGACGCCGGGCGGCGTTTCTCGCGGCCAGATCCAGCTGCGCCCGCTGCGCCGCCAGCGCGCGGGCGGTTGCGTCGGTCGGCCCCAACGCCTGCGCGATCTCGTAAAACAAGATCGCGGCGTATGGGTGTCCCAAACGCTGATTCGCGTCGGCCAGTGCTCGCGCGTCGGCCAGACGTTCCGGCAGGGGAAGCTGCACCAGGAACTGGCGTGCAAAGAGAGAGCCGTACGGGTTGCCGTCGGCGGGGAAATACTGCGGCAGGAGCTGGCGGCCCACCGCTTCGGCGAGCGCATCTTGCCGCGCGGCGGAGAGCGTGTGGAACAACGCCAGCTTCGCGCCCGCCGGCGGATCGCCCCCGCGCGGATCGATCGCGATGGCCGCTCGGAGCAGGTTTTCCTTGGCGGTCAGATCGGCCGCGGCCGAGCCCGTTATGGAGCCGGCCGCATCGACTCGCGCGGCGTAGGCATACGCACCCGTGATCTGCGCCCCGGCCAGCGGAGTCTGCGACGAGAGCAGATCCAACTCGGAATCGACGCCCGACAACGCCGGGCCCTTCAAGCGCCGCAGAGTCCGTGCCGCTGCGACCCGCACGGCATACGCGGCGCCGGTGGATTTGGCGATCGCGCCCAACGGCGCGCTGTCGGATTGCGCGGCGGCCAGCCGCTGCCGCGCGTCCAGGTTCCAGGGTTCGGCCTTCGTCAGGTCAGTGAGGAATTCGACTGCTTCGGTTAGGTGCCCGGTTCGCTCCAGCAGCGCCGCGGCGGGATCGAGATTCGTAAATGTGCCGCCCGACACCAGGATCATGCGCCGGAGCAATGCCAGCGCGCCCGCGGTGTCGCGCTCTTCGAGACGAATCTCGGCCTGGCCCAGGAAGGCGACCGCATCCACGCTGCCGGCGGCCAGTTCGTGCCGATACATGAACTCAAGCACGCGGCGCGCAGAAGCAGCCTCGCCTTCTTCGCGCAGTTCCTGGACGGCGTTTCGCAATTGGTCGAAGGGCAACGGGTCTTCATATCGAGAGAGCTGGGCCGCCAGCGTGCCTGTGCGCGCCGCCACCTGCAATTCGAATGGGATCAATTCGGAGGCCCGCTGTTTGCGGGCTTCCGCAGGCAATCCCGCCAGAACGTCGCGAGCCAGGGTGTTTTCCTTGCGCTCCAGTAGATACCGGACCCACCTGAACTGCGCAGACCACAATTGATTTTGCGCGTCGACGTGGTCCTCACCGAAACTCTGCGTGGCCCGCACTTCGGCGGCTTCCACGATGCGGCGGTGGAACGCATCGCGCTGAGCTTCCGGGATCCAGTCGCGCTCCAAGCCGGTATTGAGGAATTGCAGCGGATCGGCGGCGGCGCGGGACAGGTCGGCAATCCACGCCGCTCCCTGCGCCGGATCCGCCGAAGCCGCGATCGCGCCCGTCATCAACGGCTCCGCCTGGAAGGATCCATTGCGGCGAATGTAAAGCCGCAGCAGGCGGTCGATGTCGTCGCGCAGAGGCGCCAGAGTTTTGGCCTCGCCGATGTGCCGGAGCATCGCGTTCAGATCACCCCAAAATTTCGGCGGGACATGCGAGCCGTTCATCGTGTCGTTGAAGGCTCCGAGCGCCACCCGCCACTCCGCGACCGCCTCATCGGTTCGGCCCGCTTTCGCCGCCATCACGGCCAGACGGTCGTGAACGTCGCCGCGGGATGGATCGAGCAAGCCGGCGTTGCGGTACAGCTCAGCCGCGTCGCCATTGCCTTGATCCACGAAGGACTCGGCCAGCGCGAAGTACGATTCCGAGCGTCCGGGCGCGGCTTCGAGCATGGCGGGAAGATAATCCTCCGCGCCGGCCTGGCGCGTCGCCGCGAGGTACTCGCCGAAGCGGCCGCCGTAGTAGAACCACAGATCGCCCGCCAATTGCCGGTCGCGATCCACCGGAACGCCGATACGCGCGCCGATGGTCATGTCGCTCAAAAGATCGGTAAAGGCGGACCGGGCGGAGGCTGAGCTATCGGCAAAATACAAACCCGTGAGCGCGGTGTAGGCCTTGGCCCACTGCGGACCGGTCTTGGCTCCGCGCGCCGCCACCGCGGCCTGCGCTGTCGCGAGGTTGGCGTGTTCCAGCGCGTAGTTCAAGAGCGCGTTGGCGGGCGCGGTGCGCTGTTCTTGCGCGATCACTGTGGATAGCCGCTGCGGCTGTGCCATCAAAAGTCGGGCGTAACGCTCGAACAACGGGCCGTTCAGGGCCGCGCGAGAATTCGCGCGCTGCAAAATCCGCAACTCCGCGGCGGTGTCGCCCACCATGCGGTACGCGTCGGCGGCCTGCTCCAATTCGCCGTCGCGCGCAACGTTGGCGGGCAACGCGCGCTCGAAAGCTTCGAGCTGCCGGCCGAGTTCGCCAAACCGCAGCCGCTGTTTCTGAATTTCGATCAACTGCGGCTTGTATTGTTTGGCGCGATTCGACGCCGGAGCGGCCGTCATCCCGGCGTACAGGAAGCTCACACGCAGGTCGGTGAGCCCGGCCGCCTCCGCGATTTCCAAGCGCCGGGGCTGGTTGGCGAGCGCTGCGGCGAGCTTGGTCTTTTCATCCGGCGAATAGTAGGCCGCGGCCACCGCGCCCACCTTCTTCGCGACCTCGCCGGCCACAGTGTCGGACAAGCGCGACATCCTCGCGAACGCTGTCGCCGTGTCCCGGCCTCGCGCGAGCAGCTCCGCATAGAGCAGTTCGCCATCCCGCGATTCCTCGCCGGCCGGAACCCGTTTCAGGCCGTCTTCGAGCATCCGCCGGGCTTCCGGAAGCATTCCCCATGACACCAGCTTCGTTGCGCCGGTGACGTATCCTTGCACGTTGTCGGGACGACTCTCGATCCAGGCCTTGTTTAGCGCGGCGACGGCGTCAGCGTTTCTCCCCTGGCGCGCGCGAACTTGCGCCAGCCGGTCCATCCATTGCGGATTGCGATAGCTCAGATCGTATAGTTTCTCAGCAGTCGCCGCTGCCTCGTCGAAACGCAACAAGCGCTCTTCGAGATTCAATCGCGCGGCGAGCACATCGGTCCGATCCGGCCGCACAGCCGCCGCTCGCGAGTAGGCCGCGATGGCTGCGGGAAAGTCTTCGAGGGCCGTGGCGATCCGGGCCTCGATCGCCGGCCAACGGAAATCCTTGGGCGAATCGCTGGACGCTTTGGCGTAATAATTGCGAAGCTGCGGCACGACGTTGTTGCCGCGAGCGTACTGAGCCGCCTCCCGCGCCAAGCCTTCGTCTTCCGGATAGCGGTCGAGGATATCGATGTATTGATCCAAGGCGCCCGAAAAATCGCGCAAGCGCGTGAGGACTGGAATCAGCGCTCGCCGCATCTCGGCGGCTTGCTCGATCTTCTGCTGCGCGCCCAGATTCGCGGCGCGGCTCAACTCTTCAATCTTGCCGGCGTAAAACGTGCGCAAGCCGCGATCGTCGCCTTGCCGCGCGAAAATGTCGGCGGCGGCTGCGACGTATTCGGCCCGGAAGGGTTCGCCCGCGAGCAGTCGATCGGCGAAACCGCGGGCGCGGGTGTAAGAGCCGGAGTCCGTGGCCTTGCGCGCGGCCTCCAAAGTGAACTGCGAACGATACGCACTCGAGGCGCGCGCGGCGGCCTGTTCCAGCACGTCGAGGGCGCGCGCCGCATTCTTGTTGCGCCAATGATAGTCCACGGCGGCTCGCACCACGCCCAGGATCGCGGGGTTATCGCGATACACCGCGTCGACGATCTGCGCTCCCTCATTCGCGCGTCCCTGGCCTTCGAGCCAGCGCGCCAGATCGAGACGCAACGACATTTTTTCCACGGAGTCGGTCGAGACCGCGATGCGCCGCTCCAGCGCCGCTTGCTCGACGCTCGGGAAGCCATCCACTCGCCCCCGGTTTTGTGCCGCGTTCAGGATCTCGATTACATCCGAACGTTGGATCACGCCTTCGAGGAAGCGTTGCAGATCGTCGCGGCGACGCTGGCTGCGCAGAAATGCGACCCGCAAATTGAATGCTGCGAGCTGTGGATTGCGGCCGGACGTGAGGTTGTCCGTGAGCTGATCTACGCGTGCGCGGTACGCCGGACGAAGCGCCAGCGTGATAAGTCTCGCTTCCGCTCCTGATCCTGTGCCCTCGATCGCGCCGCGGGCGTACTCGGTGATGGCGCGCTCATAGTCGCGCTGATTTTCTCGAATGGCGCCGGCTTGAAACGCGAACAGCGCCGGGGACCCGAGCCGCCTGCGGGCTTCGTCGATCCACCGCAGCGCATCATCGTACGCGAAATAGTCCCAGAAGATGGTCGCGGCTTCGAGATACCCATCCGCGTTGCCGGGATCGACGTCCGGGATCTTGTCCCATACGGCCCGGGCCCGGTCGAAGCGCCCGCGGTCGGCCTCGATCTCGCCGAGCCGGGTGAGCGCGGTTACATCGCGTGGCTCGGCCAGGGTCAGGTTCGTGGCCGCCGCGACGGAGGCATCGTTGTTGCCCGCCGCTTCCATGGTGCCCAGCGAACGATACACCGCCGCGGTCCGAAGCCCCATCGCGCGATCGGCGGGATAGCTCGCCTCCAGCGCCTGAAACATCGGTGCGGCGGCTTCAAGATGCCCGCGCCAGGCTTCGCCTTCGGCCAGCAACCGGACCGTGGCCGGATTTTGATCCAGCGCGTCCTGCCACCGTCCGGCGGCTGCGGCCGGATTGGAAGTGCGCGTCACCGCTAGTTCCGCATTCAAGCGCCCCCGCGCGTTCAACCGTTCAAACAACCGCATGCGCAAGTCGTCGGCGTGGTACCAGTGTTGCCGTAGCAAAGCTTCGTAGGCGGAATCGTCGGCGGTCCCCTGCGTGGTGTAGGCGCGCAGCAGGTTGCGCACGAAACCCAACTGGTGGGGGAACCGCTGATGCGCCGCCAGGTTCAACTGCAGATACAGCGCAGGTCCGATGGGCGGCTGCTGGCCGATCACCTGGCTGAAGTAGCCCTCCAGTTCCGTGCCCGAGAAAATCCGCACCACGTCGCGGGTCACGCGCGCCAGATCGGCCTGCCGCCGCTGCCGCAGATACCAGCGCGCCAGCTTCTGCTGCCACGAATGGTCCTGAAATTGTGCGATCGCGCGCTGATAGGCTTGCTCGATCTGCGCTCCCAGTTGGTTCTGCTCCAGGAACGCGGCCAGCGCGTCGTACAGACCGGGGTCGGCGGGATTGCGGTCGATCTCGCGGCGGTACAGCGCCAGGGCGGCTTGGACTTGGTTGAGCGACACCAGCCGGCCCGCGTAGCGGTCGAGCACGCGCGCATATTCGGGCGAACGGACTTTCGATTCGGCGGCCGGAGGTCTCGCTCCCGGCGCAGCGTTCGCCGCCGCGGACACCGCCGGAGCGTTTCCGGCGAGTGCACCCAGCGGAACGCCTTGAGCACGGCGAGCCAATTCCGCCAGCAGCGCGTCGTAGACCGCGAACTCCTGCTGGGTCTGATTCGTCCTCGCGTAAGCGTCGGCCAAGCGCAGCGCGACCTCGGTGCGATTCGGCACATTCGGGAAATCGGTGAGAAACTTCGTGCCCGCGCCGATGACGCCGGGGTTGTCGCCGTAAATCGCGAAGGTCTCGATCACACGCTCGCGCAGGTCGGCGCGCTGCGGCGAATTCGGAAAGCGCGATTCGAATAGCGCCACCAGCTCGGCGGCGCGCGCACGCCGGAAATAAGGCCGGGCGTTTTGCTCTTCGATGGCTTCGCGCTGCGGCGGATCGGTTTCATTCAGCAATAGCGATAACACGCCATTCAGGAAACCGGGATGTGGGTCCATGGTGGCCACATCGCGGTAGAGTTGCAGGTTGCCGGAACCGAAATGTATAGGCTGATCGGGTGACGCGAGCAGCAGGCGTGCCAGCCCCGCTAGCGCCGTCTCCGCCGAAGCATCGTCATTGCGCGCCAAGCCATACAAAGCGTAGTAGGCGCGCGCGGCGTCATCGTAGTCGTGAGCCGACTCAGACAGCCTTGCCAGCGTCAGCAATTCCTCTGGGGTCCACGGCCCGGAGCCGGCTTCTTTGCGTTGGCGAAACTCCGCCAGCACCCGCGACGCCGCAGCCGGATTGCCCTGCTGTTCCCAGTAGTAGGAGAGCCGCGCGGTAGCCGCCAGATCGGAAGGATTGGCCGCGGCTTGCGAGCGGGCTTTTTCCAGGTAGGTTCGCAGCGAACCGGTTCGCTTCAGCAGATCGAAATACCTTTTCACCAGAGCGTCTGGCCACAGCGGACGGAAGCTCGCGTCGAAGATAGCCAGTGCGTCGGCAGTCGCGCCACGCCGCGCGGCTGTCTCGGCGCGCGCGGCGACGGCGTACTCCTGATCGTCGGGAAAAGCGCGCTGGTAGGCCGCGACGGCCAGGTCGGCTTCCGAATACAAGCGATGCCCCTGCTCGAATTCAATGCACCCGCTGTAAGCCGCCTTCTGCGCCGGATACCGCTGGACCCATGCCCCGCACTGCGCCACGCCCAGCGTCGCGTCCAACCTCTGCTCGTCGATCAGCCTCAGCAAGCGCTGGTAAGTCTTCCACGGCCGTTGTTCGGACTCCGGAAGTAAAGCCTCCGCAGCGGGAGCCGCTTCGCGAGCCGCGAGCGTCAGCGCATCGAACTCCTCGCGCGCCTGATGCCGCCGATGATAGTAGTCCGCCAGCGCCAGCCGCGCCGCGCCTTTGTCGGCGGCGACATCGATGAACTTCTTCCAATCCGCTTCGGCAGCCGCGAAATCGAGTTGCTGCTCGTCCTCCAGCGCCCGCAGCGAATACAGTTCGGCGTCATTGGGCGCGCCGCCGATCAATCGCGAAAGATCGGCCCGCGTCTCCTTGGGAGGCCTCCGCACAGGGACGGGTCCGCTGGGCAACAACGCCGTGCGGAAGAACACGGCTTCCAGGCGGCTGGATGCATCGATGTTCTCGGTCCACCAGGTGAGCTCGCCGCGCAACGCGACGGCGCCCGCGGCCAGGGCCATCGACGACGCCAGCGCGATCCGAAGCTGGCTACGGGAGCACTTCAACTTCCACCTCCCCGCTGCCGATGTTGTGCGCGAAGTCCTCCGCGGTCACGGTCAGTTTGTAGCGTCCCGCGGCGAGTGACGCGGGAATCGCCAGCACTCCGGTGTTCGATCCCATCTCCGGATTCCAGCGCAAATACACCGGCGCAGCGCCATTCAGGCGCGCGACGATGGTGCGCGTGGTGTCCGACGCGCTCACTTGTAGCCGCACCGAATCTCCGGGCCGGACGCGTTGACGTTCCAACCGCACTTTCACCGTAGGCGGCTGGCTAGCAATCACGAAGGTTTTCGCTTCCTCGAAGACGCGGCCCTGCCGGTCGCGCAGCAGCAGCCGCACGCGATAGGTGCCGTCGGCCAGATCCTTGGGCGCGAGGAATCGGGTCTGCCAGGTGTCCTCCCCGGTCAGGTAGCGCAGCTTCTTCACGGTGCCGAACGGAAACATCGCCACTACGCTGGTGATGGACTCGTCCGTTTTCACCCGCAGCACCGGATCGCCCGGCCGGATCAGCCGCGGACGCAGTAGAGCCCGGGGAGCCGCCAGAAACGACGTGTATGGGGTGACGAACTTATACTGCCGTGACAGGCGAATGATTTCGTCGATGGTGGCCTGATCCTCGCCGTCGCGGTCGATTTTTTCGAGCAGCGCGTCCACCCGCGCCTTGGCCCAGGTTCGCGGCAACTGCGGATGCTGGGCGTTCTGCGCCGGAAGCGATGCGGTGGCCCGCGTCTGCCGCACCGTGAAGGCCGCCTGCCCGCCCGGCGTTTTGTACTGGCCCACCCAGGTCTGGGCCGATCCCGGAAACACGCTGTCCTCCAGCGGATAGATCAGGTCGAAGTTCGCCGCTGGCGTGACGCTCAAGCGCGCATCGTCCACCGGGCGCTGCCCGATCTTGCTCAGAAACGAATTCAGCTTGAACTCCGGCGGCTCCGTCGACCGCACCCATTCCATCACGCCGTTGTTGCGCGCCAGCAGCCGCGCCAGGGGCTCGTTGGCGTCGTCGCCCACGGCAAACACGAACGTTCGCGGACGCCGCGCCTCCGCCAGCGCTTGCCATTTGCCGCCGTACCATTCCCCCAGCTTGCCGGCCTGAATGATCCCGCGCGTGGCGCCTAGATCGCTCAGCAAAACCAAATAGGGATCGCCGCTGAACGTTTGTTCCAGCCCTGCATCCAGCGCTGTTTGTAAATTGGTGCCGCCCCGCAGCTTCTCCGTGCGGAGGAAGTCCAGGGCCCTTCCGACAGCCTCCGGCGTGGCCGCCGCGGGCGCAGGTGCGAACGGCGTCACCTTATCGTTGTAGGCCAGAAGGTTGAACTGATCCGCCGGCTTGAGCGAGCGCAACAGCGTCTCCAGCGCCCGGTAACTCCGTTCCAGTTTCTCCCACTGCATCGAAAGCGACGTATCGAACAAGATTACGACGGTTCGCGGCGCGGGTGCGGCATTCGCCGGGGGCAGAGCCATCAAGGCGGAAGCCTCGAAAAAGCCCGGGCCGCCGCCGTCGCGATAGGTCAGTACTTCCAGCGCATCGCGCCGGGCATCCAGAGTGTACTGCAGCGCAAAATCTTCGGTAAATGCGACATTGGTCCCTTCGAAGCGCGCCTTCACGCTGCGATTGGTGCGTTCGGAAATCTGCATCGGCAGAGTCTTTGAAGTGAACTGAAAATCGTTCACCGCGTGGGCGCTCTGAAGTTCCACGTTGATTTCGAGGCGGCCCGCGGCCTGCGCGCGGTACACATCCGGCTTCAGCGGAATGGCGAAGAACGCCGCGCCCTGCGCGACCTCCAGCCGTTCCTGGTACTCGATTTCGACGCGCTTGGTTCCCCAGGCCGGTATCGGCGCGACGCGCGCGGTAAATAAGGATGTGCGCCGGGCCTCATCGGCGTCGCGTTCGCCCATTTGCAGCAGGCCCGGGTCGAGCGCCTGAATGCGGATGTCGTTGTAGATTTCTTCGGCGCGCTTGCGTTCCAGAATCACGCCGGGGATGCGCGTCACGTCGTCCCATACCGCGAAGTCCGAAATCAGCGCGCGGCCCGGCAGCGCGAAGACGTAGTTTCCCTCGATAGGCATGCCGGTGTGATTCGCGAAAATCTGCTGGACGTTTACCTTGGCGTTGCCGTTGTCGATGACCACGCGGATCTGCATCTCGTCGAGCGTCAGCACCTTGGGATCAGGCTGGCGCGCCGTCGAAGGAATCAACACGCCCGCATCGCCCCAAGCGGGCGTCACCAACTCGACCAGCGGGAACACGATCAGCAACAGCGCGCGCATCATGGATTCACCATCGTGCTTTCCGGAACCTTCACCATGCCGTTATCCGTGCCGATGTACACCATGCCCCCACGCGCCTCCACCGCGGTAACGTTGGCGGAAGGCAATCCGGCGATGAAAAACGTCCAGCGGCCGGAAGAGCGGTTGTACACCGCCAACCCGCGATCCAGCGTCCCCGCATATACGGCAGAAGCCGAAACCGCCATGCTATTGGCATTGATTTCGAGGTCGCCGCGCAGATCCTCGAACGGCTCCCAGCGTCCGGCCGCATCCAGCCGCAAAACGCCGGCGCCGTACGTGCCGACGAACCACTCCGCGCCCGTCGCGCCGCCGCCCACCGGCACAATCGCCGTGATCCAGTTATGTTTCAACCCGGAATTGGCGGTGGTGTAGCTGGCTCTCACCGCTTCTCCGTCCAGTACCGACAACCCGCCGAGGGTCCCCGCCAACGTGCGCGGGCCATCGGACGCCAGCGCGTACACATGATTGTTCACGAGTCCCTGAAACGCGTAGATGCTGCTGATCCCCGAGGCATCGATGAAACTCAACCCGGCGGGCGTGGCGGCGACGATGGAGCCGTCGGCGCGCAGCGCGACATCGGTCACCTGGTTCGCGATCAGCCCGTCGGCTTGCCCGATCACGCGTTGCCGGGCAGTGGAGGTATCGAACAGCACCAGTCCATTCGCGGTGGCCACCGCCGAAACACCGCGTGCAGCATCGTGGACAATGCGATTCACGCAGAACAGGTGGTCGTCTTCGAAGTCCATCCCTTGCCCGCCGCCGGTTGCCAGCACCTGCAAGCCGCGGTCGAAGTATCCCACCCACAACCGCCCGCTCGAATCCATCGCCAGCGCCGCGATGTTGCGATCCTTCAGCACCGCGCCGACGTGAGCGTCCCGGCCCAGTACCGCTTGCGGGCCGCGCCACAGCGAGTCCTCCGCCAAGGCGTACACCTCGCCGCCCATCGCAAAAATCTTCCGGACCGAGCAATCCCCGCACCCCTGCGAGCGCGACGCCCGACCTGCGGAGTGCGCTCCCGGCGCGATCTCGACGGGAACCTCGACCATGCCTTCTTCGAGCGTGCCCACCCACAGTTTCCCGTTCACCGCCAGCAGGCTCTGCGCGAAATATCCCGGCGCCAGCACGCGCGCCACCTTGCCGTCGCGGATCTCCGCGGCGCCCAACGCAGTTCCCGCATATAAGGTCTCGCCCGATAATGCCAGCGACAGAACGCGCGCATCGGGCAAACCGTCCACGGCTTCAGCCGCCCCGGCGCGCCAATGCAGCAGACCGTGGTCGAGCGTGCCGACCCACAGGCTCGCATCGTCTCCCGCAAGTGCTGTGACCGGCACGCCGGCGAGCGATGCATGGAAGGATTTCAGATCCCGCCCATCCCAAACCAGCACGCCCGATTTCTCGGAACCCAACAGTATCCGCCCGGTCGAAAGCGGCAGCAGCGCCGTGATCTTGCCCAGTTTTGCGTCTTCGGGACGGATCTGCCGGAAGGCGCGGCCGTCGAACGCCACCACGCCCTCGCCCAGCGTCCCGATCCACAATTCGGGCCCGTGCGAATCGGCGGCCAATCCCACCGCCAGCGCGGTCAGCGGAGCCGGCGGAAGTTCCGCGCCTACGCGATAGCGCGCCGCCAAGGCTCCGGCATTGTCGTATTCGTCCAGACCCGCCGGACCGGCAATGAACAGATGTCCCTGAAATTCCGCCGCGTCGTTGAACACGGCTGGCGCGCCGATGGATTCGAGGCCCGCGGGCAATGCCGTGACCAGCGTCCGAACCCGCACGCGCAAGGTGCCCTCGGCGCTAGCGCGCCCGCGCATCTCGCCCAGCGCGGCGCCCGCACGCCATAACGCGCTTCCTCCGAAAATGGCGGCTCCGCCGATCGCAACGCCCACAGCGGCGAGCCACAGCCGTTTTCGCGTCACTAAACCAATCATACTCCTTGATCTATCGCACCCAACATCCTTTGCCTTTAGGTTCGGGCTGCGCGCGAAATCCGGCTCCGGGGGCTCACTACAATAAAAGTGTGTCCCGCTACGATGCCCTGCTGGTAGTTTCCTTCGGCGGCCCGGAAAAACACGAAGATGTGATTCCGTTTTTGGAAAATGTCCTGCGCGGCCGCAACGTCCCCCGCGAGCGCATGCTCGAAGTGGCGGAACATTACTACCATTTCGACGGCCGCAGCCCCATCAACGATCAGAACCGTGCGCTCGTGGCGGCACTCAAAGAACGCCTTGCGATACCGGTCTACTGGGGCAACCGCAACTGGCATCCGCTGCTGACCGACACGGTACGCCAGATGCGGGCCGACGGCATCCGGCGCGCCCTGGCGTTTGCTACGTCGGCATTCGGATCGTATTCCGGGTGCCGCCAATATCAAGAAAACATCGACCAGGCACGCGCCACGGTGGGCGACGGCGCGCCCGTGATCGATAAAATCCCGCCGTTCTGCGGGCATCCCAAATTCCTCGAAGCGATGGCCGATCGCGTCCGGATGGCGCTCGCCGAGCTGCCCGAGGCGCACTTGGCCTTCACTGCCCACAGCATCCCGACATCGATGGCGCAATCCAGCCCGTACGTTCGGCAACTTGAGCAAGCCTGCGCCGCGGTGGCCGCCGCCGTTGGGCGCATGCAGTGGACGCTAGCCTACCAGAGCCGCAGCGGACCGCCGTCGCAGCCCTGGCTGGAACCCGATATCGCAGATCATTTGCGCGCTCGAGCGGCTGGTTCCGCGGCGCGCGGCGTGGTGATCGCGCCCATCGGATTTCTTTCCGATCACATGGAAGTGATCTACGATCTCGACACCGAAGCCCGCGCGTTGTGCCAGGAGTTGGGCGTGCCCATGCGGCGCGCCGGCACCGTCGAAACGCATCCCCGGATGATCGAGATGATCGCCGGCCTGGTCGCCCAATACGAGGTCCAGGATCTGCCCGTCTGCCGTCCGGGCTGTTGTGCTCCGGCACGCCGCCCCGGGGCTTGATGGAAAGACCGCGGCGGCCGCACACGTGAGCCGTGCACGGGAGCATCGAAATCGAGCCTCCGTTGTTGTAAGATGAGCCACGATGCGAAACCATCGCGCCTTAGCCATATCGGCCAGCCTCGCCGCACTGCTCCTGAGCCAGTCGCTGGGAGCGCAACCCGCTGCGCCTAAGTTCAAGTTCGATCCGGACTGGCCCAAACCCCTGCCGAACAAATGGAAGATGGGCGGCGTCACGGGGCTGGCCGTGGATAAAGACGACAACGTTTGGGTGCTCGACCGTCCCAACGATCTCACCGACATCGAACTCGAGGCCGAGCTCACCCCTCCGCTGGCTGATTGCTGCGTTCGCCCGCCCGCGATGATCCATATCGACAAGAGCGGCAACGTCATCGGTTCCTTCGATGCGCCCCAAGGGCACGGCATGGCCGTGGACCGCCAGGGGTTCATCTACATCGGACAGGACACCGTCCGCAAATACGATCCCAAGACCGGCAAAGTAGTCGCCGAGGTCCCTCGCACGCCCGAGCGGCCGCCGGGCGGCGGCGGCGATCCGCCTCCAACTTCGGCCCACATCCCCGGACGCGGCAGCGCCGGTCCCGTTGCCGGATTTCTCACACCGCCCGGCGGGCGTGGCCAGCCCAACCCCGCGGCCCAGGCGGCTCGCGAGGCGGCCACAGCGACCTTCCGCGCCAAGTATCCGCCCACAACGCCGATGATCGTCGGAGGACTCGAAGAGATCCGGCTCGACGAACCCGCCCGCGAACTCTACGCCGCCGACAATTACCTGGGCGGCCGCGTGATGGTGTTCGATCTGGACACGCTCCAGTTCAAGCGCGGCTGGGGAGCGTATGGACACACACTCGCGGAAATCACAACCAAGGACGCCGACCGCGCCTACACTCCCGGCGGCCCCATGCCCAAGGAGTTCCGGGGCCACCTCACGCTGAATATTTCGAACGACGGCTTGGTTTACGCCGCGGACCGGAACGCGAACCGCATCCACGTGACGACCAAGCAAGGCAAGTTCCTGAAGGAGTTTATTCTGGCTCCCACGACCGGCGTGGGTGGTTCGACGGGCGGAGTAATGTTCTCACCCGACAAGGCGCAGCGGCTGTTGTATATTTCCGATCTGACCAACAACCACATCTGGTTCCTCGACCGCGAAACCGGCAAGGTCGTGGGCCAGATGGGCAGCATGGGCGAAAACGGAGGCCAGTTTTTCGGCCTGCACATGATCGCCGTGGATTCCAAAGGCGTCATTTACACCGGCGAAGTCTTCGCCGGCGAGCGGGTGCAGAGATTTATTCCCATTAAGTAACGAAACGCGCGATAATTGTGTGATTGGCAGCACGAATTATTCGCGCGCTTTTTCTCCTGGCGGCCGTCTCGGCGTTTCCGTCATTTGGACAGTTCAGCAGCATGGCCACCGATTACGCCGGCCAGCGGTTGCTCTTCACTACAGGGTTGAGCCAAACCGGTTCCGGCCAGCCGGACTATGGCAAACTGTTCGTCGCGGACTGGCGGGGAGTCACGCCGCTGCTGATCTACAATCGCGACGTTTTGAGCACCACCGGCCAATATCCTGGAGAATCCGGCCTCCTCACCAACTTCTACGACGTGGACGGAGTCGACATCTCGTCCAGCGGAGCATATATCTCTGCCATGGCCTCGCGCGCTTGTGCAGGATACAACGGGGGCCTATGTGGTGTCCCGGACCAAAGTACGTTGTACGACACGAGCGGCCAAGTCGCGCTCACCGCTGGCGGGAAGGTTTTCCTGAGCCGGAATGGGAAACGGGCCATGGGGTTCTCCGTCGCGATCGAAGGGGGTGCATCGTTTGTCCTCTACGACCTGACCACGGGCGCCAAACTTCCGGTTTCCGGCGCCGGGTCCCTGGGGTCTACCTTCTATGCCCTCGCTGACGATGGGACCGCCGTGATCGGCGAACCCGGATACTTGCTCGTCTACCGGCCCCCTGCCAGCATTCAATACATACCAAGCACATTAGGCGTGTGGATTCCATCCGCAGTCATCGATGCCGCTGCTGCGGAGATCGTGTGGGAACAGTTGGATAGTTCCGGCAACCCCGGTCTGCGCGCCGTGCGGACGCTCGATCTCACGAAACCGGTAACCCTTGCCGTGAACGGCTGGATCGATTCCCAACCTCACATCAGTGATGACGGAAGCAGAATCATGTTTCTATCGACGCCAGAAACGGCCAATGATCCACAAGTGTTCGTCATGGCCGCAGACGGCACGGGACGCCAGCGAGTGACCGCCGAGCCGGACGGGATCGCCCAAGCCGTGCTCTCGGGCAACGGTCAAGTGGTGTGGGCGCTAACACGGACGGGGCGTCTCCTCAAGATCGACATCGCGAGCGGCGCCAACACTCAGTACACCGAACCTCTTGCGGCATTCCTGAACGGATCATACTCCAACGCGGGCGGCGCGCCCGGCCAAGTCGTATCGCTGGCGGCGTCCGTCATGCCCGGTGAGAGAGTAGAGATTACCGTTCAGGGCCAACTCGCGCCGGTGCTGAGAGTGGACCCCCAGAAGGTGGTCTTTCAGATCCCCTGGACCGCGGCCCCTTACCCCAACTCGAATTCAGCGACAGTCGCCATCAGCAAGCCAGACTCCCCTCTTTGGTCCGGCGACAAGACGAACTTGTTCTTGAATGACACGCAGCCAGCCCTGCTGGCGAGCGTCCATCAAGACTTCAGTGCGCTCGTTACCGCGCAACAGCCCGCTTACGCCGGTGAGATCATTCATTTCTACGGTACGGGATTCGGTCCCGTCACGCCGCCCGTGCCCGACGGCACGCCAGCCCCGATCACGCCACTTTCGCGAACTGTGAATCCCGTTACTTGCGAGGTCCTGAACAGCGTAGGTACGGATACCGGCCCGTCCGACGTTCTGTTTTCCGGACTCGCGCCTGGCATGATTGGCATCTACCAGCTCGACGTCCGGCTGCCGGACCAACTGCCGGCGGGCAGCTTTGTCCAGGTCCGCTGCAGCGTGAGCGGCGCCCCCACGACAACGCAGGTTCCGATACTTCACTAGTGCGGGGCTCCAGCGCACCGCCTTACACTCATCGCCGGAACGGCGACTCCCGTGCGTTACCCTATTCTGAGCGCATGAGATTCTTGACCTTCGACTATCGCGGCGAGCGCCATTGCGGCGTCGTCACCGCGCAAGGCGTGGCTCCGGTCTCCGAGATCAATGCCAAGCTCGGCCTGAAGGTGCCGAACGACCTGCTCTCGATCATTCAAACCGGCGCGGCAGAGCAACTCCGCACCTTCGACGACGTCGAGACCATCCCTCTCGCGGAGGTCGCGCCCCAGCTCCCCTACCAGACGCCGCCCAAGATCTGGTGCATCGGCCTGAACTACCGCACCCATGCCGACGACATCAACGCCGTGCAGCCGGACGAGCCCGGCAGCTTCATGAAACCGGCCTCCTGCATGATCCCGCCCGGCGGGGAGATCGTGTTACCGCCGTCCTCAGTCTCGAACGATGTGGACGCCGAGGGCGAGCTCGGACTCATCATCGGTAAAACCGCTAAAGGGATCGCGGTCGCCGACGCAGCGAGCGTCATTTTCGGCTGCACCACCACGCTGGATCTCACTGCTCTGGACGTCCTGGCCCGCAATCCGCGCTACCTGACGCGCGCCAAGAGCATGGACACATTCTTCAGTTTTGGCCCCGTGGTGGTCACCGCCGACGAGATTCCCGACGTGGGCCAGCTCGAAGTGATCACCGAACTCAACGGCGCCGTCTGCTCGCGCGATTTCGTCCACCACATGCGGCACAGTCCGTTTGAGCTGGTGCGCTTCCATGCGCAGTTCATGACGTTGTACCCGGGCGATCTGATATCCACGGGGTGCCCCAAGGGCGCGCGCATCAAGGCGGGCGACCGCGTGCGGGCGAGGATCGACGGTGTGGGGACGCTCGAGGCCCGCGTTCGCGAATCGCGTTCGTGAATCTGTTACTAAGTCGCGTTACTAAGTAAGGTTCGGGCATAAAATACCGTGAACAACGGCACCTGGGCGAGACTTAAAGAGTAGACGTGCCTGAATCACCAGACTTCAGCATCCCGGCCGCGATCGAACACGCCGCGGGGCGGGTCGATGCGCCGTCTCCTTTGGAGGCGGAGGTCGTCGGCTTATTCGACCAATTGCGCGATCCGCTGCTGCGGTACCTGCTCAGTTTTCGTCTTCTGGTGGTTCAGGACTGCGACGAAATCATCCAAGACGCCTTCCTGGCGTTGTTCCAGCATTTACAGCGCGGGCGGTCGCGGCACAATCTGCGGGCCTGGCTGTTCCGCGTAGCTAACAACCTGGCGCTCAAGCGGCTCCAGCGGTTGCGCCGGGATTCGGAAAACCGGTTGGAGTTATCGAATACCACGCCCGAGCTGGCCGCGGATCCGGCTCTCAATCCGGAGGACGCCTTCGCGCGCGCTCAAGTGCAGCAGCGCTTATTGGCGGTCGTGCGCGCCTTGCCGGAGCAGGACCAGCGCTGTCTGGTCCTCCGAGCGGAGGGACTGCGCTATCGCGAAATCGCGGAAGTGTTGGGAGTGTCCTTGGGCGCGGTTGCAAAATCCCTGGAACGGTCGTTGGCGCGAGTCGCGCGCGCGGCTGCACGGTGAAGTTGAACGGTGAAAGCTGAGCGGTAACTATGGAAAAGCAAGATTCTCATCTCTCCGATCGCGAGTTGTTGATGGCCATGGACGGCGAGCTCGCGCCGCGCGACTCCAGCCGCGTGGAACGGCATGTAGAGGCGTGTTGGACGTGCCGCGCGCGCAAGCTGGATTTGGAGCGGGCGATTGCGGACTTCGTGAACCTCCATCAAGGCGGACTTGCCCCCGTGCCGCCGGCCGCGGGACCGCGCGCCCTGCTGAAGGCGCATCTCGCGGAATTGACGCAAGTCCGGCCCTCATTGTGGCGGTTTTCCTCCCTGCGGCGATCCGCGTGGCTCGCCGCTGCGCTGGCGTGCGCGCTCGCGGTGTTTTGGTTCGCGGCTTCGCGATGGGTTCCCGAACGCCGGCGTCCTCCCGTCGTGGCGATTGTTGTTCCCAACCCCGACCTCACGCCCGGCGCGGCCGTTCTGGTGAGCCGCAACGAGGTGTGCCGGGCATCGCAACCCAACAACAAAGAGGTCCCGGTGGCGCTTCAGCGGCGGGTTCTCGAAGAGTACGGCCTGGCTCGCGCTGAGGCTCGCGCTTACGAAGTCGACTATCTGATCACGCCCGCCCTGGGTGGCGCGGACGATATCCACAACATCTGGCCGCAGCCGTACACGGACGCGCAGTGGAACGCTCGCGTGAAGGACGCCCTGGAAGAGCGTTTGCGCATGATGGTGTGCGACGGCGAGGTGGACTTGGGTACCGCGCAGCGCGAGATCGCCGGCAACTGGATCGAAGCCTACAAGAAATACTTTCGCACGGACCGTCCCATTGAGTACGGCAATCCGTAAGCATCCCGCATAGACCAGACCCAACTCATGATGAAGCGTTTCAGCAGATGGTGCGGGATGATCGTGTTCCTTCTTGCGGCCGTTCCGCAAGCCGTGCGCGCTCAGACAACCGGTGAGATTCGCATTGAAGTGAAGGACCCCTCGGGAAAGCCGATGCGTGCTACCGGAACGCTGGAAAGCGTCGCGGGCGGACCGAGTCGCAATTTCGAAACCGACGCCCAGGGACGATATGCGCTGACCAACTTGCCGGTGGGCCGCTACCGGCTGCAGGCCGCCCGGAGTGGGTTCGCGACGCACACGGAATTCATCGACGTGCAATCGGGCGACCCGATATCGCGCACGATCTCGATGACGTTGAGCACGGCGGCGTTCAAAATCGACGTGATAGAAACGACGCCGCTCGCAGGCACCGGCCTAACCGCGGATCAGGTTCCATCGCCCGTTCAGACCGCCTCGGCCGCGGACATCGAAAATAGCGGTGCGCTGGATCTGTCCGCGGTTCTGAACCGGCGTTTGAGCGGCGTCAACATCAACGAGAATCAGGGCAACCCCTTTCAGCCCGACGTGAATTACCGCGGCTATACCGCCTCGCCGCTGCTGGGGACGCCGGAAGGCGTTTCCGTGTACATGGACGGAGTGCGGCAAAACCAGCCCTTTGGCGACACGGTGGCCTGGGACCTGATCCCGCGCATCGCGATTCAGGAAGCGACGTTAATACCGGGTTCGAATCCCGTGTTCGGGCTCAACACGCTGGGCGGCGCGGTGTCGCTTGAAACCAAGGACGGCCGCACCAGCCCGGGAACTTCGATCGAGGTGAACGGCGGCAGTTTCGGACGGCGTTCGGTTTCGCTCGAATACGGCGGCAGCCGGAAAGCATGGAGCTGGTACGTCGCGGGCAACCTGTTTCATGAGGACGGCTGGCGGGTCGCGTCGCCGTCCGATGTGCGCCAGGCATTCGCGAAGGTGGGCTGGACCGGCGGTGGCACCATCGTGTCGCTCCACGGCGGCTACGCGGACAACGTGCTGAACGGCAACGGGCTTCAGGAACAGCGCTTTCTCGCGCAGAGTTATTCGAGCGTATACACCATTCCGGACATTTCGCACAATCGCTCGCCGTACTTGACGCTCACGGCGAAGCACGGCTTCAGACACGGTGTCGCTGTTTCCGGGAACGGGTACTTCCGCTACCTCCGGGCCGACTCGACCAGCGCGGATCTCAATAACAACTCCTTCGACCAAAACGTGTACACGCTAAGCGCGGCGGACCAGGCGGCGCTCAAGGCCGCGGGTTACTCCGGATTTCCCACGGGCACTCTCAATGCTTCGAATACTCCATTTCCGTATTGGCGTTGCATTGCCCAGGCGCTTCAGCTTGCCGATCCCTCGGACCAGTGCGACGCCAGCCAGACCAGCGGGCACAACAAGCAGCACAATTACGGGCTCACACAACAGATGACCTGGCAGGCGTCTCCGCGCGGGCAGCACAATCAGTTCACTGCGGGATTCGCGGCGGATTTCAGCAGCCTCACCTTCCAGCAATACACGCAATTCGGCTATTTGAATCCGGATCGCACGGTGACCCTCGTTCCCGCGTTCGCCGACGGCTCGACCAGCTCCGGCGGCGTTCCCGTCGATACTCGCGTGAATCTACACGGCGTGCCCTGGACCTTCGGCTTCTATGCAACCGATACGGTAACTTTCGGCAAGAAGTGGAACGTGAATCTGGCCGGCCGCTACAACCGCACCAGCATCGACAACAGCGACCGGCTGCCGGCGAGCGTCGACGGTGTGCGCGGCTCGCTCAACGGGCAATATGTGTTCGAGCGGTTCAATCCGTCGGCGGGAGTCACCTTCAGCCCCGTCGCCGCGCTCAATCTGTACGCGAGCTACAGCGAGAGTAGCCGCGCACCGACTTCGATCGAGTTGGGATGCGCGGACCCGAACAATCCGTGCAACCTGCCCAACGCTCTGGTCAGCGACCCGCCGCTGAAACAGGTGGTCACGCGAACCGTCGAGGCGGGTTTGCGCGGCGGGCAGGAGCGCAATCTGCGCTGGAGCGCCGGCTGGTATTGGGCGGAGAATCACGACGACCTGCTGTTCGTCTCATCGCCCCAAACGGGATTCGGATACTTCAAGAACTTCGGTCAGACTCGGCGTCAGGGCATGGAGGCGAGCCTCAGCCGCCGCTGGGGCAAGCTTAGCTTGGGTGCGAACTACACCTTCGTTGACGCCACCTACCAGAGCCGCGAAACCATCGACGGCTCCAGCAACAGTTCCAACGATGCGGGCACGCCCGGATTCGACGGTAACATTCAGATCGTGCCCGGCGACAGGATTCCGCTTATCCCCCACCACATCGGCAAAGCGTTCGCGGACTACCAAATCACCAGCAAGCTGCAGGTGAATGTGAACTTCCTGGCGGTGTCGAGCTCGTTCGCCCGCGGCAATGAGAACAACCTGAGCCAGCCGGATGGAACGTTCTATCTGGGACCCGGCCGCTCCCCCGGCTACGGCGTCACTGGTTTGAGTGCCCATTACCAGTTGCATCGCCGGGTGCAATTATCGGTCGAGATCAACAACCTGTTCGATCATCATTACTACACGGCCGCGCAGCTCGGGTCGACGCCGTTCACCAGCGGCGGCACAATCGCGATCCGCGCTCTTCCTGCGGTCGACGGGAACTATCCCATCGTTCATTCGACCTTTTACGCACCGGGGGCTCCAATTGGCGCATGGGGCGGCGTGCGGTTTACGTTCTGACAGTTCCGCGTGGCTGTCGCCCGCTTTACGGGCGGGGCTTGCAGGCCATGGCGCTGGCCCACAGTACAATGGACTCCGTGAGTTCACCTGCAGGAGCGGTTCTAGTCACCGGTGGCGCTGGATACGTCGGCTCGCACACCGCCAAAGTGCTCGCCCGCGAGGGCTATCGCGTCGTGGTTTACGACAACCTGAGTCGCGGACATCGCGAAGCCGTCCGCTGGGGGCCGCTCGAAGAAGGCGAGTTGCACGACGCATTGCGCATCCAAGACGTCCTGGAGCGCTACAAGATCGGGGCCGTGCTGCACTTTGCCGCCTTGGCCTACGTGGGCGAGTCCATGCAGAAGCCGGAGTTGTATTTCCGCAACAACGTGGGCGGCACCCTCAACCTGCTCGACGCGATGCGCGGCGCGGGGGTGAGAAAGCTGGTCTTTTCTTCCACTTGCGCGGTCTATGGAACTCCTCAAAATGTGCCGATAGAAGAGAGTAATCCGAAGGCGCCGGAAAGCCCTTACGGGGAATCCAAGCTCATGGTCGAACGGGCCTTGAGCTGGGAAGGCGTGTGCCACGGGCTCCAATGGGTAGCGCTCCGATACTTCAACGCGGCCGGCTGCGACGCCGATGGCGAGATCGGCGAGAACCACTCGCCGGAAACGCACCTGATTCCGTCGCTGCTCGAAGCCGCGCTGGGACGGCGTCCGGCGTGCCCCATCTTCGGCGACGACTATCCCACCCCCGATGGAACTTGTATCCGGGACTACGTGCATGTCACCGACTTGGGGGCGGCGCACGCGTTGGCCTTGCAGTATCTCGAAGAGGGCGGCGCGAGCACGCAGGTGAATCTGGGTACCGGTCATGGATACTCGGTGAAGCAGATTCTCACCGCCGCGGAGAAGGTTGTCGGGCGGCCAATCCCCATCGTCCAGCAGCCGCGCCGGCCGGGAGATCCGCCCAAGCTGGTGGCAGCAGCCGGACGGGCGCACAGCCTCCTGCGATGGGCGCCCACGCACTCTTCGCTCGACAACATCTTGTCGACAGCCTGGCGCTGGGCCTCCCGCAATCCCTAGATTGGTCCGTGGCCTTGGCTGTGGATGTGGAGCACGCACTCGTGCGTGCCACGCCGAGACTCGTCTCGACGCTTGGCGGAAGCGTCGCCAACTCCCCCGGAGCGCGCCGGTGAAACTGCTGATCGCCATCCCCGCGCTCAACGAAGAGCAGAGCATCCGCGGCACCATCGAGCGGTGCCTCAAAGCGCGCGACACCATCGTCCACGGCTCGCCGGTCACCGACGTCGAAATCACCGTGGTCTCGGACGGCTCCACCGACCACACCGTGGAACGGGCCGGAGAATTCAGTAGTCTCATCAACCTGATCGAGTTCACTCAAAACCAAGGCTACGGCGCGGCAATCATGGAAGCGTGGCAGCGTTCCGACGCCGATCTGTTAGGGTTTCTCGACGCCGACGGCACATGCGATCCGGAATTCTTCGCCCCATTATGCCGGCAACTGGTCGACCAGGACGCGGATGTCATCCTGGGCTGCCGTCTAAACAAGAACAGCCACATGCCGTTGATCCGCCGAGCCGGGAACAAAATGTTCGCCTGGCTGCTGTCGGCCTTTTCGCCCGAAACGGTGAAAGACACCGCCAGCGGAATGCGCGTGGTGCGGCGCAGCGCCTTGCGTCACCTGTTCCCGCTGCCCGCGGGTCTGCATTTCACCCCCGCCATGAGCGCCCGCGCGATGTTGAGCGACGCCACCCGCATCGTCGAGATGGACATGCCCTACGCCGAGCGCGAAGGCCAATCCAAGCTCCGCGTGATCCGCGACGGCCTGCGGTTCCTGCGCGTCATCATGGAAAACGCGCTGCTGTACAAACCGGGCCAAGTGTTGATGTCGGCCGGCGCGCTGTGTGTGGCCGCTGCCTGCTCCTTGATGTTGAGTCCGGCGGCCTACTACCTGCAGACCCATCAGGTCGCCGAATGGATGATCTACCGGTTCCTGGTGAGCGCCTTCGCCACCCAGGTGGCGCTGCTGCTGTGGGCTGCCAGCGCCGTCAGCACGCGCATCATCCGCATCGCCCTGCATGAAGAAGTGCGCGCGGGCCGGCCGGTTTACGCCGCTTGGCTGCGGACCTCGGCATTCTGGGTGGTCTCGGCCGCGCTGATCGCCGCCGGAACCATTCTGGTGACCCCCAGCGCCGTCGAACTTTGGAGAACCGGCCACACCTACGTGCACTGGTCCCGCTTCGTGGTGGCCCTGAGCGCGTTCGGCGCAGTGGCGCTGATCGCCGTGGTCCGGGGCATCGACCACGTACTGGACCTGGTGGAGGAGCGGGTGGAATACCTGCGCAAGCCGGCGTGAGCGAAGCCCTCTTCGACCTGAGCGAAGAATACCAAGCCATGCTCGACCAGGGCATCCGGCTTTCTGGCGAGGATATGTTCTTCTTTCTGGAAGGCCGCCTTCGACTGCTCGAAAGCCGCGTCCGGTCGCGGGGTCCGGTCCGGCGCATCCTGGATTTCGGCTGCGGCCTGGGATACGCCACCCGGCGTCTGCGCGAAGTGTTTCCCGAGGCCGAGGTAACCGGCGCGGACACCTCCGAAAGCGCGTTGCGATCCGCACGGGAACGCAACGGAGCCCCCGGCGTCCGCTTTCGCACGGTTGGGGATCTGGAGTCCGAAGCCGGCGGCTACGATCTGTGCTACGTGAACGGCGTCTTTCATCACATCGCGCCGGAAGAGCGCCCCTCGGCCTTGACCCTGATTCACCGCCTGTTACGGCCGGGCGGCACGCTAGCCCTGTTCGAAAACAATCCCTGGAACCCCGGCGCGCGCATGGTGATGGCGCGCATTCCGTTCGATCGCGACGCGCGGATGCTCTCACCGCTCGAAACAGCGGCGCTGATGAAACGCGCCGAGTTCGACGTGGTCCGCACCGACAGCTTGTTCTTCTTCCCGCGGCCCCTCAAAGGGCTGCGATTCACCGAACCATACTTGAGCTGGACCCGGTTAGGAGCGCAATACGCCGTCCTCGGCGCCCGGACTTAAGCGCCAGGACGCCCCGAGCGGGCGCAAATGCGTTACGGCGCGCGGGTACCGGCCAAGATCCGGTTCATCGTTCCAGTGTCCCCGCCCTAACGGGGCGGGGCTACAGCCCCGGACGTGAGTCCGGGGATTCCGTACATCTGCCCGCCGCCGGAATCAAGCTCTTTGGGGTAACTTCTCGGCGACCGTAATCAGGTACTCGCCCAGCGGAGACGGCCGGTCGAAGCGCCGCAACAGCGGAACCAGCGCAGCAGGCGTGTTGTTCTGCGAGATCATGCCCGTGCTGATCGACAGCCGCACTACCAACCCCTGGTCTTCCACCAGCGTTCGCAAGTGAGCCACATTCGAGCGCAGCAACGCGCGCTCCTCCTTCACCAGCAGGCCGAAGGCGAACATGACCGGGTTGTTGCGGTTGGGCTCCACCAGGATCACCCAGCGGCGCGCCACGCGAGCCATCTCGGAGACCACTTGGCGCGGATCATCCACATGATGCAGCACGTTGGCTTCAAACGCGACATCGAAACTGCCGGACGCGACCGGAAGGGCAGCCACATCCGCCTGGACCAGGCTGCGGCACGGGTTTTCCGCCAGCATCTGGGTGCTGAAGTCCAGGCCCACCACGGACCTCGCCCGCTCCTGCAGATACAAGGTGAAGACCCCATTGCCGCACCCGATGTCCACCACTGAAGCCCCGGTCAAGGGCGCCACGGCCTCAATGAAGTCCAATTTGGGCTGGGCGTAAGCGGCTACGACCGGGTCGCTCGATTCCCGATACTTGGCTTTGGCGAAATACGCGGACTGGTTCCGATAGTTGCCCGACGGCGGTGGCAGCATGCGCACTCCCTCCATCGGCAGTTGCAGCGTGGACCTGCAGCCACTCGGCTGACTCCCGTATCCCGGCACGCAACCAGCGTGGCCTACCGCGCGTCCATCGTGTTTGGTATAGTGCGGCTATGAAGGCGCTAAGTGTCATTGCGACCGCTTTAGTCTGCGGGTTGGGCTTGACGATGTTCCTCGAAGCTCAAGGCCCCGGGCCGTCCGGCAGCGAAACCGTCGGCCGGCGGAAGGGTACCTCTAACGCCGGTTCCAACACGCCCGCCGCGGGCACTCCGGCGGCTGAGCCCGACCAACCCAAGATTCCATCGAAATTCTCCAAGAAAGACGGCGATCTGCCCGAAGGCGTCCCGACGTTCTCAACCGACGCCATCACGGTCACGGTGGACACAGCGGTTCTCGACAACCGGGGCCACTTCATTCCCAAGATCCCCAAAAGTTACTTTCGCGTGGTCGAGGACAACGTGCCGCAGCAGGTCACCGGATACTCCATCGGCGAGGCGCCCATGACCATCGCTCTAGTGGTGGAGTTTTCCGCGCGCTTCCAGTCGTTCTATTCCTACACCTGGTACCAGACTCTGCAAGCCGCCTACGGTTTTCTGGGAACCCTCAAGCCCGACGACTACCTGGCCGTGGTGGCCTACGACCTCCGCCCGGAGATCCTGTCGGATTTTTCCACCAACCGCCAGGATGCCCAGGAAGCCATGTCGCGGCTGCGCATTCCCGGATTTTCGGAAGCCAACCTGTATGACGCGCTGACCTTCACCGCCGACCGAATGCAGGACATCGAGGGCCGCAAAGCCATCGTGCTCCTATCGAGCGGCATCGACACCTTCAGCAAACAGAACTTCGACCAGGCCCGTCGTGCGCTGCAGAACGACGGCATCCCCATTTACTCCATCGGCCTGATGCAGGCTATGCGCAACATGATGGAGGCACGCGGCGGGCTTTCCGGATCGGCCGAGTTGGACTTCCTCCAAGCCGACAACCAGATGCGCACCTTCGCCAAGGAAACCGGCGGCATGAGCTTTTTCCCCAAGTTCGAGGGCGAGATGCCGGGCATCTTCCAGTTGATCGAAGAGGGGATGCGCAACCAGTACGTGCTCTCCTACACGCCGTCCAATCAGAGCCGCGACGGCAAGTTCCGCAAGATCAAGGTTGAACTGATCGACCCCAATACCAACCAGGTGGCGATCATCAAGGACGAGAAGAACAAGCCCGTCAAGTACCAGGTGGTGGCCAAGACCGGCTACAAGGCTCCCCGCCCGGTCGAGTGAGCTGGCTTAAAGCCTGCGCCAACGGCAAATGTCAAGCACTACATCCTTCTGCTTTTGAGCGCCATACAAGCTCGTTGACAGCGCGGTTGCGTTTGGGTTACTTTTCGATGTTCCCATCCCATGCCTCTTCGAAAATCTTCTTCTGTCACCCTGGCACGAATTCTGCTTGTGGACGACAACGCTCATGGACTCGCCGCGCGCAAGAACGTCCTGGAGGAGCTCGGTCACGATACAGTTACGGCCCGCAGCGGCGTGGAAGCGCTGGAATGTGTTGCCGCGCAGAAATTCAACCTGGTCGTGACCGACTACAAGATGCCCCGCATGGACGGCCTGGAGTTGATCGTCCGGCTGCGCAAGCAGTCGCCCGGTCTGCCGGTCATCTTGATTTCCGGTTTCGTCGATGCGCTCGGGTTGAACGAACAAAACACCGGGGCGGACATTGTGATTCAGAAGAGCAACAACGAAGTGGGCCACTTGGTCCGCGCAGTCGGGCGGCTGCTGAACCGCAAGCCCGTAAAGAAGCCGGTCACCGGTGAAACCCGGCCGGTCAAGGCCAAGAAGAAATCGTCCTGAACGAACAGGCTGCCCGGGCGAGATCGCGTGTCGATGGAAGCAGGCTTCCCGGTGCGAGAGAACCCGAGCGAATCGCCTCTCGGATCGCGCTGGCGATCTGTGTGTGCAACGGCGTTCGGCTGAACCGGTCGACCGCCGGCGGATGGAACAAACGGCGTTTCAAGTGGCCTCCTCTTTCCTGCGAATGGCTCCTTGTATTCTGCCATTTTTCGAGTAGGCTGGATCCTGGGAGGTGCGTTCATGATCTCAGGTGGTAACGCCACGATTCTGGTCTCCAATATGGATGCCGCCGTGGATTTCTACACGAATGCGCTCGGCATGAAGCTAACCAATCGCTTTGGCAACCACTGGGCGACAGTTGACGCAGGCAGGGGATTCACCATCGGCCTGCATCCGGCGGGGCCCAAGTACCCGGCTCCCGGAACCAGGGGCGGCATGATGATTGGGCTCGAGATCGACGAACCCATCGAAGCCGTCGTGGAACGGCTGCAGCGAAAGGGCGTTCGCTTCAGCGGATCGATTATCAATGACGGAGCTGGAAACTTCGCGGATTTCCAGGACCCCGATGGCAACTCGCTGTACCTATGGGAAGTGGCTCCTGGACTTCACGACGCGGCGGATCTGGAACACGCTTCCGCGTGAAAGCGGTGACCCAGCCGTACAACGGCTATGGATTGGGAACGGCCACGCAAATTCTAGCGCCGTCGAAAGAGAACAATCCGCCGACGCTCACCGTCAGATTGGACCAAGCCTCGTTCTCCCCCGGCTGGATGACCGTTGGCTGCCCGACGCAGGGCGGAGTTCCAGCCGGCACGGGCGGAACGACGAAATTGATCTGGTAGAGGCCGACGTAACCGGGTGTCGCTCCCGCGTACACCGGAGCCGGAGCACCCCGGGCGGGCTTGGTGGCCATGGCGTTGGCATGGAAGTTGAAGTCCAGCGCGAAAGTGGTCTGCGTAGGCACCGGCGCGGTAACGAGCTTTCCCGTCTTCAACGGCGGGTTCGTCTGCCCTAGGCCGACCGCATAGGCGACAACCTCTTCCCCAGATTTGGCGGGTTTCTGCATTGAAACAAGCGACCCGTCCGCATGGGCGACGATCGACGGGCAGGGCAAGCCGCTGAAACTGGAGATGGTAACGACTGGCTCGCCGAAGGCGGACAAGAACGGATCGCAGGTTCTCAAAATGTGAACTTGATCTGCGAGTGGTTCGACGTTAAAATTTGACCCGGCCACCCCGTTTTGGGCAAAAAACAGGAAGGGGCTCCCGATGCCGTATGGGGGGCATTGAGGACACGATTTGGCGCTGAATGGGATTTGAATCGTCACTGCCGTCAGGTGACGGACCTCTGAGTACGGAAAGAAGGGACTAATTAATCCATATACAAAGAACGGATGCACCTCGAGAAATGCTGGGCCATCGCCTTGTGCGATCGCCAGATTACTGTAAGCCGCCGACAGACCGGCCAGACTGCTCGGCAAATCAGCGCCAGCAGGCGCACGCACAGGTTGGGTTGGATCCCCGCTAACGCCCTGTAGGATCAGCGTCAACAACTGCCCCGGAGCCGCGTAAATCGGGGCCGGCAAGGTGTATCCATACCCGACCACAACCGGGCCACTGGAACTTTGCGCTGTCAGCACCAAGCAACCAAACAACAGGAACAGGTATAACTTCCAGGTCACGTGAGTTCCAACTTTCGCGCCGGACACTGCCACGGCGAAGAGGCGCGCTAACCCGCGAACCCGCCCGGCTTGATCCAGCCCAGCGAGACGCCCGTCATCACCAGGCCCACGCATACGATCACAAACGCCGAGAGCACCGGCACCAGCCGGAACAGCGGGTGCTTGCTGGTCTTCGCGGGATCGGGCAGCCAGCTCTTGGCGTATAGCACCATCATGCCGATCGCCATCAGAACTCCGGCTAAGCCGATGCTGAAGGCCGACAGCAAAACGAGGCCGAGGCCGACGCGCCCTAAGGCGATGGCGCTCAACAGCAACACCATGGCGGTGGGACATGGCACCAGCCCGCCGCTCACGCCGAGCGCCAGCAGACTCGCTAATGTGACCTCGCCCGACGGCACGTGGGAATGCGTGTGGTCGTCGCCGTGGGAGTGCGGATGTTCGTGCGAGTGGCCGTGATCGTGTTCGTGCGAGTGCCCGAGTTCGTGCGAAGGCGCGTGCTCGTGGGTGTGTGCGTGGCCGTGTTCGTGGTCGTGCGCGTGGTGGTGAGTGTGCGGGTGCCCGGCCTGCAGCGCCATTAGCCGCTTATACAGCAGCGACGCACCGATCGCTACAATCGAGCAGCCCGAAATCGCGCCCAGCCACGGAATGATCTTGTCCGGCACCACATAACTGGAAAGCAGCAAGGTGCCGATCCCCAGCATGAACACGCTGAACGTGTGCGTGAACGTCACTACCGCGCCCAGAAATATCGCGTGCTTCATGGTGCCGCGCGAGCCCACCAGGTACGCCGCCACTATGGTCTTGCCGTGGCCCGGCGACATTGCGTGCAGCGCTCCCAGCCCGCACGCCACCAAGATTCCCAGCAACACCCACCCTGTACTCAACGTGGGCTGATGCAGGAGCCGGGCCAGGAATTCGGCGTTCATGGGCGGGCGGGGGGCGCCGCGGATGGACCGGCCGGTGGCGCGGTGGGCCGGCCGGTGGGTTTCGCGGGCGCTGTACCGGCCTGCGGTTTGCGGATCTCCTCGAAGTACTGCTCGACGAACTGCTGATACATCGGCGGCACTTCGTCGCGATGGATTTCGCCGCCCGCCTCGCCATGCTCGCCTTGCAGTTGCAGAAACGGAGTCTTCAACTGCTGTTTGGTCGATTGCACTTCGATCATCTCGCCGGTGATGTTCTGCTGCCGCTTGCCTAACAACTCCTCGATCTTGCCCATGGCCTCGAGCATCGCCGCTTCCTTGGCCTTCTTATCGCCATCGGCCGATCCGATTCCGTTCTTGGCGTCCTGCGAAGCTTTCTCACCGGCGCGCTGATCGCTCTTGGAGTCCGCGCCGTTCTGATCCTGTTTGCCCTCGCCGGTCTTCTGGCTGCCGCTGGACTGCGACTGCTGCTGCTCGCCTTGCGATTCGCCCTGCGCGCTTGCATCCTGGGATTGGTCCTGCTGCTGGTTCTGCTGGCCGTTCTGCTTGCCCTGCTGCTGCGACTCGTTGCTCTTATTGCCCTTCATCATGTTGGCCAGCGCATCGCGCAGCTTGTCGAGCATGCTGCTTTGGTTATTCTGCCCGCCCTGCTTGGCGCTCTGGTTGTTGTCCTGCTGCTTGCCGTCCTTGCTGTCCTGCCCCTGCTTGCTGTTCTGATCGCTCTGCTTGTTCTGGCCGCCTTCCTTGTTCTGATCGGAATTGGCGCCTTCTTTCCCTTGCTGGTCGCTGTCCTGCCCTTGCTGCGCGTCGGCCTGCGCGTCCGTGGCGGCGTTATCCGGCTGGTCACCCGGGTTGGCCGCGTCGTCGTCTTTCTGTTCGTCGCCCTTCGCGGTGGAATCGGACGCCCCCGGATCGAATGGCTCCGGCCGAATCCCCAGGGGCTTGGCCTGGTTCTTCGCCAATTGGTTATGGCCGCCGAAGAACGAATCGAGCGCGATCCGGACCAGCGACGGCTCCAGGCTCAGGCTTCCTGTGACCAGATAGCGCACCGCGAACAGTCCCATCGCGGCCACCAGCAGCCCCGCCGCCACGGCCAGATATTTGGGGCGAGTGTAGGGGACCGCCGCGCCGGGGTCCACGCCGCGCGCGGACTCATTGGCATCGCGCGCTTGCCGCTCGGCGATCGATTCACGCAGCGGATCGGGATTCACGGCGAAGTGGAACGCAGTCGAAAGCGCGTCGGCTAACCCCAGCTTCCGGTCGATGCGCTGGGCTACCTGATACAGTCCCGGAATGCGATTGCGCAGTTGATAGATCCCGGTGCCCAAGCTCACCGCGGCCAGCAGCGCGATCCAATACCAATCTAGAATCTGCGTGCCCGCGAGCAGCAGCACCACCGCGCCGCCCAGCAGCACGATCAGCGCGACGACCGCCTTCTCCGCCACCAACTGCGTGACGACGCGCCGCCGGGCTTGTTCCAGCAGCCTTTGAAGGATCGGGAGTTCGCGCAAGTTCTGACGCTCCAGTTCGTTAACGATTATGCCACAGTGCGCCGATTTCCACAGGCGCGAGTTGCGCGGCTGGGTGTGTGCGCAACGCGGATCGCTTTTGCCGGCTCCGCGGGCCACGCTAATTCTCGTCCAATTCTCCCGATGGCTCTCCCGATGGTTCCCGCGAGGGCTCCGGCGACGGCTTTGTCGACCGCTCGGCCAGAAAATCTCCTACAGGCCGTTTGCGCTTCTGCGAGTTGCACATCAGACACGCGGTGGCCAGGTTGTCCAGATCGTTCCCGCCGCCTGCGGCCACGGCCGTGATGTGATCCAGCGTGGCTGTGAGCAGGGTCAACTGCTTGCCGCAGTAACGGCATTTATACTCGTCCCGCAGGTACACCTTGAGGCGGTTCTCGCGGATGTTGTAATAGTCGATTTCCGATTCCGCCAGCTCCACGACGCGGCGGCGCTCCGTCCGTTCGGCCCGGTACTTGAGGCAGACCTCGATTTCGCCGGGCAGCAGCACGCGGTAAGGCGTGCCGGAGTTGTCCGTCTCGCCCATCCGCCGAATCGCGCCGATGTATTCAAGGTCCTTCAGATACTGGCTAACTTGCGTCAGACCGACCGTCATGCCGCGCTGGGGTTTCACGACCCCGCGCCGCAGCTTGCCGCAGCCGGTGCGGATCAAGGGGCTGCCGTTCTTCAGGATGCTATGCCGGAACAGATACCAATAGAACGCGGCCTGGTACGGCGGCAACAGCGGCTGCAGGTCGTCGATGATCTCTTCAACTAAGGTCACTATATTGGGGCTGAGCATATTGACGCCGGGCATATTGACGCCGGGCAAATGGGCCGGGGGGCTGAGGTGCGCCTCCGCGCCGCTCTGGTCGCGGGCGGACTGCTCCGCGGGACGCGCGCTCCCGTCCCCCGCTGGAGCCGTTTCCGTCTCCTGCTTGCGCCGCGACAGAAATCCACGAATTCGTTCGATTGGTTCTTTCATCTCTGTGCCAGCGTACTATGACAAAGGGGACTTAGCTCCCAAGCCGCGGTTGGTAAGTCTTTGAGTCGTTGGGGGAAAGGGGGATGGAGTGTTTGGTGAACGCCCACCCGCCTGGTAGCTCAGAGTTGTCGAAAGTGGGGCGACGCCATTCGCCGCGCTCCACGCCAATCCCATAGGTCCTAGTCCGCGCAAGACAGCCAAGTTGGGAGTTGCAGTGGTCAGCGTCCCCGAGGCGGCTCATGAGCTAAGCGCTCTCGATTGCGTCTATCACGCGGCTAACAAGCAGTCGAGCCTCCTGAAGGCCGGCGAGCGTGAGCTCTATGCCCTCACGGTGGATGACGGCAGAGAAAGGGCCTGTGGTGCCGCGATGCCTCGTGGCATTTAGTGGTGCCAGTGACCGGTCAATCCGTTCGTTCAACACGCGTCGGGTTTGTTCGTAATTCGCCATGCGGTCGATGACCGGCTCGACAAGAGCCTGAAAATCAAGATTTATGTCAACGACGCTCCCGCGCTGGTTCTTTATCTCGATGCGAATTTGCGTTTTGCCGGAGAGCGAAACAAGCTCTCTTGTCTCGATGGACCCACCAACCATCGAGAATGCCAGTTCTCTTACGAAACGGTCCGGTGCAAGCACGGTGGATTCACTAATGTCGTTCAGCTGCTGTAGGATCTTCGAGATTGTCAGGCAAATCGTTTCAAAATTGGGACGAGTCTCTGGACGACGGTTCGTACAAGCTGAATACATTTCCAAGGCCGCCTTAGCCGGATCGGCGTACCAGCCGTCCCGGATCGTTTTTTCCAAATGCGATTGATTATCTGCGACTTCCATCGGGACGGGATCGCTGCCAGTTATCGCGTAGTATGCCAGCTGCCCGAATGAGTAAGAGTCTGTACTTGGTGCACGCGCACTCGCGGACCCAGGATTTGCCAGTTGCTCAGGCGCAGAGTACTGCCAGGTGCCCAGACCTTCCTTGGTGAACTGAGAAGCCGTTGAAAACCAGGCAAGGTCAAAGTCGGTCAAGTACGCCCGCCACTTTCCGTCGTGACCCTGGCTAACAATTATGTTTTCGGGCTTGACGTCACGATGCACGACGCCGCGATTGTGGGCGTGCTTAAGGGTTTCGCCAATCGTAAGAAGGAGAGCAAGGATCTCTCGCGGTTCCTCAAGCGTTCCCGTAAAGTCCCGGAGGTTCGCGCCTTCGATGAAGTCCATGACGAAGCCGAGCGGCGCCTCTGTGAACCCGCGCACTTTGACGATATGCGGGTGATCCAACTGCGACATGGCGTCGAAGCCGTGCCGAAAGCGCCGTGCTTTCTCAGGCACAGATAGGTCCTGAGCATGATAAACCTTAAACGCCCGGTTCGAATGCCCGTCCCGTACACGCCACACCGTTCCAAAGGTACCGGCGCCGAGCTTCCCCTCCACTTTTCCAGCGACCGTCTCCATGCCGATGTCGATATTACAAAGGGTGCCTAGTCGGTTCAGCGAAGCGAGACGGTTCTTGGCGAAGCGCTGATCCTTGCTTAGTTCTGGGTAACGCGTCGAAACTTTTTCGAACCACTGCAAGACTGGCGTGAGCGCTTGGCAAGCCGCCTTATGACCGACGGTCCTCCATCCATCGAGATCAGCGTAGGAGGCTGCGATCTTCGCCTGATAGGCGTTCAGGTGCTTCTCTGATTCAAAGACGATCTCTTCCAGCTTTGCCTCGTCTGGAGCCGGTTGAAGATTGGGTCGGAATCCTTGGCCGAGCACCATCCTTCCCGCTACGTCGCCTTTGAACACCGGCGTCTGAATTGAGTATTCATTGAGTTTCCGGGCTATGTAGTCGAACAGCGCGGAGATAGTTATTTCGCCAAAGGGGGTATTTACTTGACTCAGGTGGCCCCAACCTGTAGCATGGCCGGCTGTGGAGGAGTATCCCCGGAGTCTGGCCGATTTCGAGGCTCGGTTCGACACCGAGCAAGCGTGTCGGGACTACCTGTACCGGCTGC
>DATNJC010000151.1:0-14788 GCA_035604115.1 Bryobacteraceae bacterium
CGCAGCCGGTACAGGTAGTCCCGACACGCTTGCTCGGTGTCGAACCGAGCCTCGAAATCGGCCAGACTCCGGGGATACTCCTCCACAGCCGGCCATGCTACAGGTTGGGGCCACCTGAGTCAAGTAAATACCCCCTTTGTAACTATTCCAAGTGGTGGGGCAGGCAATTTTGCCTGCAGCCCCTTTTTAGGCGGCTCTGGGGATGTCGAGCCGATCCGCAGAGCGCCGGGTGAAAACCCGGCGGCGGCCACAATTGGCCGCCCCACCGTTCGCACCATGCAGATATCCCCTGCTGTTCAGAGCATTCGCAACACCCTCGGGCGTGCTTTCTTCAATCGCCCCACCATTGACGTAGCGCGCGATCTGCTGGGCAAAATCCTGGTGCACGGGTCGACCGCCGGACGCATCGTCGAAACCGAAGCCTACCTGGGATCGGACGATGCCGCCGCGCACGCAGCCCGCGGGTTGACACCGCGCACACGGGTGATTTTCGGGCCCCCGGGACACGCCTACGTATACTTGATCTACGGCATGTACGAATGCCTGAATATGGTCGCCGAGGCCGAGGGCACCGCGGGATGCGTACTGATCCGCGCTCTCGAACCGCTCGCTGGCATCGAGAAGATGCGCCGCCGGCGGCCTGCCGCGCGGGGCCTCGAGGATCTCGCCAACGGGCCGGGAAAGCTCACGCTGGCCATGGCTATCACCCGCCGCCACAACGGCGCCGACCTGACCCGCGGCCCGCTCACCGTGCACGCGCCCGCCGCGGCCCAGCCGTTTGAGATCGCGGTCTCGCAACGCATCGGCATCCAGCAATCGCGCGAGCTGCCGCTGCGCTTCTTCATAGCGGGGAACCGCTTCGTGAGCCGCCGACCAAGGTAGCGGACCCCTTATGGCGAGCGTCAAGCTCGTCGAAACTCCCGATCGGCTCCCGCCGAAACCCTCCGCTCCTTGACTCCGAACCCGGCCCATACTAGAATTCTTGCGATACCTCGTAACCGGCCGGGATGCATAGTTCGTCGTTTAAGTGGCTGGAAATCATGGGGAAGGTGTGGATCGAATCATGAGAACTAAACTTGTAAGTGGCGCGGTTGGGCTGGGTCTGCTGCTGGCCTTGCCGGTACTGGCTCATCACTCTTTTGCAGCGGAATACGACACCACCAAGCCGGTTACCCTGAAGGGCAAGTTCACCAAAATGGATTGGGTGAATCCGCATTCCCAGGTATACTTCACGGTGACCGACGCGGACGGCAAGACCCACGAATGGAGAGCGGAAACGCCCCCGCCGAACGGGTTGTACCGCTCCGGGTGGCGCAAGAACATGTTGAAGGAAGGCGACGAGATCACCGTCCAGGGATATATGGCCAAGGACGGCGACTACATCATGTGGTCGCAGTCGGTCACCTTCTCCGACGGTTCGAAGCTGACTTTGAATTCGCCTCCCCCGGGCCTCGAGAAGAAAGAATAGAGAGCGGGGCGCGAGCCTCGCCGCCTCCATTGAACCGTTCCGGCGAATCGCGAATGTCGGTTGGGCGACGCCGGAACGCCGGAGTTCGCTCCCGGCGGCCGGGCAATCCGCCGTCGCACGCCGGTTTAGCCGCGCCGACCCACCGCAGAAACGCTGCCCATGCCACGGAATTTTAGACCCGAAGAGTCCAGGCAGTCCAGGCCAAAGGAGTCCACGCCACTTCCATGTTGGACATGACCCATCGTTTGATCGCCCGCATGGGCGGATTTACTGCCGTCGCGGTTCTGCTGGCCGCACAGGCCCTAGCGCCCGCCGCATCCGGACAAGGCCGCGGCGCCTACGCGCCCGCCAAGGGTTGGGACGGCCATGCGGATCTCACCGGAATCTGGGAAGCCTTCGGCGCTCCCGGAGACAGCATTGAAGCTCGCAACGCCGCCTGGGGTATCCGCGCCACGCTGGGCTCGGTGACCGATCCCCCCGGCGGGCTGCTCCCGTACAAACCCGAAGCCATCGCCAAGCGCAACGCCAACTTCAAGAACCGCGCCCAGCTCGACAGCGCCAACAAATGCTACATGCCCGGCGTGCCGCGTCTGATGTACATGGGCTATCCCTTCCAGATTTTCCAAAGCTCCAAGTTCGTCATCGTCGCCTCCGAATACATGCACACCTACCGCACCATCTACCTCGATAACACCAAACACCTGCCTGACGTCGATTTCTACGACGGCGATTCACGCGGCCGCTGGGAAGGCGACACCCTGGTGGTAGACGTCACCAATTTCAACGACCAGACCTGGTTCGACAAGGCCGGAAACTACCACAGCGACGCTCTGCACGTGGTGGAACGCTTCAGCCGCACGTCCGCGGATGCGATGACCTACACGGCCACCATCGAAGATCCCAAGGTTTTCACGCGAGCCTTCACCATCACCGTACCCATGTTCCGGCATACCGAACCGAACGCCCGGTTGCTGGAGTACGAATGCCAGTCCTATCGCGAGGATGAAGCCAGCGGCAACCCGCGGTAGCCCTCCCAAGTAAAATGGAGATCCGATCATGCGCATGAGAAATGGAATTTTCGTAGCGGCGGTTGCGCTAGGCGTAGGGATCGCCTTCCTGCTCCCCACGTCCGGCAACGGTCAGGACGCTGCTCCTAAAGGCGACGCGCCCAAGGGCAAAGGTGGGGGTAAAGGCGGATTCGGCAAAGGCGGCCCCGCGGTCCTCGCCGGACCCATGCCGCGCCTGCCCGATGGCCATCCCGACATGCAGGGCTATTGGAATGGACCGGCCGTAACGGACGTTCAAGCCCCGGGCAGAGGCGGAGCTCCCGGCACCATCGTCGATCCCCCGGACGGCAAGATCCCGTTTCAACCGGCCGAGGCCGCCAGAATCAAGGAAACCCGCGAGCACGACGCGGTGGACGAACCCACCCTGCACTGCTTCGAGACCGGCGTGCCCAAGAACATGTGGATTCAGTTTGGCTTCCAGATCCTACAGGACCCCACCCACTTCATAGTCCTGCACGAGATCATGCACCAGGTCCGCATCATCAACCTCGACAACCGCCCCCACATTCCGGCCAACATTCACCTGTTCCAGGGCGATTCCATCGGTCACTGGGATGGCGACACGCTGATCGTTGAAACCAGCAATCACGGCGACAAGAACTGGTACGACGACACGGGCACCGCTAAACCCCAGACGGTGCACGTCGTTGAGCGCTTCATCCCCGTCGACGCCAATACCATCACGCTAGAGTCCACCATGACCGATCCGACCGCCTACACGCAGCCCTGGACCACCCGCGTCACGCTGCGGCGCGCCAATGCTAAAATGCCCGACGGTAGCCGCGATTACGAGCAAATGGAATTCGGCTGCGTCGAAGGCAACGCGGATCTGGATCACTACACCGAAGACAAAGGCGGGAAAAAGAAGGTAGTGCGGGTTCCCCAGGCCAAGCAGTAACTTCACGTTCTTTCGCGAAGACGCCAAGGCGTAAAGAATCGCGCAGAATCGTTTGTTTTCTTTGCGCCTCAGCGCCTTGGCGAGAATATTTCCGAAAGATCCACCAGCGCGAGAGCTCCCCCGGGGATTGCGTTCGTTCCGCGCTAAACCTTAGAGCATTCCAGCCAATAAGTAAGGTATGACGGAGGAAGCCTTCGTAGACCACTACGAGACCCTGCAAATCAGCCCCAACGCCGATGCCGATACCATTCACCGGGTGTACCGGATTCTGGCCCAGCGCTATCATCCCGATAACCGCGAGAGCGGAAGTTCAGACGTGTTCCGCGAGGTCACGCAGGCCTATAAAGTTCTCTCCGAGCCGGAGAAGCGCGCCGCCTACGATGTCCAGCACCGTCAGGCCCGGCGGCTCACCTGGAGGATCTTCGACCAGGCCAATTCCGCCCAAGGCGTGAACGCGGAAAAACGCAAACGCGAAGGCGTGCTGTCCGCGCTGTACCGGAAACGCGTGGCCCAGGCGGAGCAGCCCTTCCTGAGCCTGAAGGAACTCGAAGACCTGCTGGGAGTGCCTCGCGAGCACCTGGAGTTCACGCTGTGGTATTTGAAGGAAGGCCAGTACGTGCTGCGCAGCGACAACGCCCGCTACACGGTAACGATGAAGGGCGTCGATCTGGCCGAGGCCCTGATCGCCGAGCGCTCCGCTGGGCCCCCCGTCGCGTTCTTGAACCAGGCCCTGCAGCAGGCCTAAGTGGGTGGAGCCCTCCGGGCGGCGGCATCAGCGTGCCGCCAGCAGCTTTTCCACGTGTTTCGCCAGCACGTCCACCTCGACATTGATGCGCGACCCCACTCTTGCGCCGCCCAGCGTCGTGTTGGCGAACGTGTGCGGGATGATGGTGACGCCGACCACCGGCCCGGCGTCGAGCGCGGCACTCGGGTCCAACGCCGCGATGGTCAAGCTGATCCCGTCCAGCGCAATCGATCCCTTGTGCACCAGATACCGGTCCAGCGCCGCCGGTACCCGCACCTTCAGCCAATAGTTGCCGTCACCCAACGCATCCAGCGCCACGATTTCTCCAGCCGCATCCACGTGCCCTTGCACGATGTGCCCCGACAGCCGGGTGACCGGTGTCACGGGACGCTCCAAGTTCACGCGCGAGCCGGCGATCAAATCGCCCAGGTTGCTGCGTTCGAGCGTTTCCGGCGCCAGGTCGGCGGAGAACGACGTCCCGGTGAGGTCCACCGCAGTGAGGCACACTCCGTTAACCGCGATGCTCCCGCCCCCCGTTAAATCGCCCAGCACGGTCGTACACCGCACGGTCAGGCGCGCCCCAGCCGCGCGCGGCTCCAGCGCCTCCAGGGTGCCCAGTTCCTCGATGATTCCCGTAAACATTTCTGTTAAGCCGTGGAGCGGGCTTCAGCCTGCAACGGAGGCTTCAGCCTCCGCTTCGGCCCGAGCGCTGAAGCACCCGTTGCAGGCTAAGAGCCCGCTCCACATCACTTCAATCCGGACGCTCCAAATGCGCCTCCACCGCGAACTCATCCGTCGCAATCGAGTGCAACTGCACCTGGCGAAAGCGGATCGCGTCCCTGCGCCGCTGCCGTCCCGCGCCTCCGGCCACCGGCAGCGATTGCAACCCGCCCAGAATTTTGGGCGCGTAGTAAAAGAAAATCTTATCGACAACGCCGGATTCGAGCGCGCTCCAATTCACGCGGCTCCCGGCTTCGATCATCAGCGAGAGATACTTCTCCCGCGCCAGCAGCGCGATCACGCCCTCCAGGCTGACCCGCCCGTCGGCCCGCTCCAGGACTTCGATGCGCACTCCCAGCGCCTCCAGCCGCCGCCGCCGCTCCGCCGAAGCTGCCGAGGTCGTGGCGACCAAGACATCGTTCTGGCACGACCGCGCCATCTGGGAATCGGCCGGCAAGCGCAACTGCGAGTCCAGTACGATGCGCAGCAGCGGACGGCTGCGCGGCAGCCCGCTGCGGTCGGTCAAGCGGCAGTCGTCGGCCAGCACGGTTCCGATGCCGGTGAGAATCGCGTCCGAGCGATGGCGCAGCGTCTGCACATGCGCCCGCGCCGTTTCGCTGGTGATCCACCCGCGATTGTCCTCGGGAGCCGCGATCTTTCCATCCAGCGTCAACGCGGCCTTGAGCGTCACCAGCGGCCGTCCGGTACGCATGAAATGAACGAACCCCTCGTTGATCCGCTCCGCGCGAGCTGCTTGTCCCGCATCGATCTCGACCGCCACTCCAGCCTGGCGCAGCAATTCGAACCCCCGGCCGCGCACCAGCGGATTGGGGTCCTCCAAAGGCGCCACGACTTTGGCGATGCCCGCCGCCAGAATCGCCTCCACGCACGGCCCCGTGCGGCCCTGATGCGAGCACGGCTCCAAACTCACGTACATAGTGGCGCCACGCGCGCGCTCACCCGCTTCTTCAATCGCCAGCACCTCGGCGTGCTTCACGCCGGACCAAGTATGATAGCCGCGCCCGGCGATCTGGCCCTCGCGCACGATCACCGCCCCGACAGCTGGATTGGGAGAAGTCTGCCCCACGCCCAGTTCCGCCAGGTCCAAGGCCTGCGCCAGGTAGTCGCCGCCAGCCGCCGCAGTCATCCTTAAAGCCTCTCCCTCAGTAACGTGGAGCACGCACTCATGCGTGCCACGTCGAGACTCGTCTCGACGCAGGGCGGATCATTCGCCAACCCGCCGGGCATCGGCACAAGTACCGATGTGGCACGCAAAAGTGCGTGCTCAACAGTCTTCAATCGAACAATGACGCGACGAAATTCTCGGCCTCAAACGGGATCAGGTCGTCAAGTTGCTCGCCCACGCCCACATAGCGAATCGGAAGATTCAACTCCCGCGAAATCGCCACCACGACGCCGCCCTTGGCCGTGCCGTCGAGCTTAGTCAAAATAATCCCAGTCACCTCCGCCGACTCGGTGAACTTGCGCGCCTGCTCCAACCCATTCTGTCCAGTGGTAGCCTCAATCACCAGCAGCACTTCGTGTGGCGCGCCCGGAATCACGCGCCCCGCCGTCCGCCGCATCTTCTCAAGCTCAGCCATCAGGTTGGTTTTAGTGTGCAGCCGCCCCGCTGTGTCGACGATCACGTAGTCCACTTTGCGCGCCTTGCCGGCCTGCAGCGCGTCGAACAGGACCGCGCTAGGATCGGAGCCAGTCTGCTGCCGGATCACGTCCGCCCCGGTGCGCTGCGCCCACACTTCCAACTGCTCGACCGCCGCCGCGCGAAACGTATCGGCCGCGCACAGCAACACGCTGCGCCCTTCCGATTGCAGCCGCCGCGTCAGCTTGCCGATGGACGTCGTCTTGCCCGCGCCGTTCACCCCCACCACCATGATGATCGCGGGAGGCTCAGCCACCAGCGGCACGGCACGCTCGGTGGCCTGCAGGATTTCGAGCAGATGCTGGCGGATCAGGTTCTTCAACTCCCCGGCATCGCCCACCAGGTGCCGCTCGACCCGTTGCCGGATCGATTCGAGGATTTCAGCCGTGGTGCGGGCGCCAATGTCGGCGGTGATGAGCGCGTACTCCAGTTCATCCAGGACTTCCGGCGAGATTTCCTTGCGCCCGCTGATGGCGTCGTCGATCTTTTCCAGCAGCCCGGCACGGGTCTTCTGGATACCCGCCTTCAGGCGGTCCAGCAGGCTGGAGGATTTCGCCGGCGCGGCTTCGGACGATTCGGGCGTCGAGCCAAAGAGTGATTTGAACATGTTCCTGCGGTCGAAAGATGGCCTGGAAGCCCTAGTTTAGCAGCCGTCGCCACGGCTGCCGGAATCGACCGGAGGTGCAGGGAGGTGCAGGAGTGGGCGCGGCGGCGGATTACAGCCCCGGAAACAATTCTCCAGCGCCCTTTCGAATCCGCCGCTCGCAGGCTTCCCATTCGGCTTTCGTGCACTGTGTCTTGCGGCAGTCGAACTCGCAAATCGCGAGGTCTTCCGGAGCCACCTCGACGATCTGACGCGTCACGAATTGCCGCAGCCAATGAAAGGAGTTTTCGCCCGGGGAACGTTTTCCGGCAGCTTCGGTCGCATGGCCATAGCCGCTTCCACCCCCGGCGACGCCGTCCGCCAACGTCAAAGCCGATTTGAGTTTCATCGCGGTCTATCTCCTTCCGCGCCGCGGTACAGTGCATGAGACGTGCCAAACCGTCAACCCCACGCCGCAGGGCCGGACACCGGCCAATCGTCAATGTCGGAGCGGGTTCAGAGTGCAGGCACGTGGGCGAAAAAGCGCAAACTACGACATGATCGCTGTCTCATAAGGCCCAACTCACCCGCTAGCTCCGAATCGCATGGACACGCTTCCGCAAAGATCCTTCCCCCGAGGGTCACATGAACGTCACAGGCCGCCACAAACCGAACACAACACAGTAGTTAGTCAGTTATCGAACTGCTCCTGCGGATGATCGTGACGATGTGGAAGGAGCCGGGCGCCCACCCCCGCGCCAGTAGCGGACATTGCCCCTCCGTAAAGCCGGGCAATAGATCCGCCGATCACCCTTCCATCATGGAACGCCGATCTGATGAGCGCTATCAAGTTCAATTCGGAGCCAGAGTGACCGCGCTCGGCGACCGGGCGCGTTCAGCCTTGGGTCGCGTAACAAACATCTCCAACTCGGGAATCAGCGTGGGTCTGCCGTTCCAACTGGCGGCGGGCGAAATGGTCGAAATAGAGATCGCGGACAGCACGCTGTACGGTCATGTGATCTACTCCCGGCCGGACGAGTCGTTGTTTCACACAGGAATCGAGGCAAATCGAGTCGCGCTGGGCGCGACCGGCGTGTCCAGTGTTCTGAGAAGAATTCTCACGGAAACGCTGCCCGGGATCCCCGGACTGGAGACCACCGCAGTCCGTTGATTTCCGTTCGACTACCGATGCCGGGGCCCCCGGTTGTCCGCCGGCGGGGCTCCGTTTGCCGGCGGTCAACTTCAAAGTAGCCTGGCGCCCTGTATCGCGGCCCTGGATAAAACTCCAGGCGTAATTTCACGAGAACTTTTCCCCCATCCAGGCACGAAATCTGGATGGGGCGACAACGGGCCATGCGCTTAACCGAAAAACGATACCCGAAAAATTACAGCTTGCAGCCTCCGGCCAGAAGCGTTACACTTGCCCTTCTCCCGCTAAAGTCGCGAGCCGCCCGATGTTTCTGACCTAGTCCCGCGGTTCGCCCTATTTCGGCTCAACAAATTGATCCGTTCAGCATCCCTGATTCCAGAGCAATATGCGAGCAATTCCCGAAGATTTGCGGACCGAGTTGACCGCCGCGTTCCTGCGGAACTTTCAGCGTGTCCTCCTTTGGTCGTTAGCGGTGCAATGCGTGGTGACGATTCCGCTCTTCGCCGTCAGAAAACTGTGGGCCTTCGCCCTCGTCGCCGTGTTGCTGGTACTGCTCGTCGCCCTGCCCCGCCGATTGATGCAGCAAGGCCGCTTCAGGACCGCGAGCTGGTTCCTGGCCGCATCCGCGATGGTGCTGAGCGCCGGGCTGACGGTCGTCTCGGGCGGCATGCGAAGCCCGGCGCTCTTTCCCCAAATGTCGCTGATCGTGGCAGCCACGCTGATTCTGGGCCTGCGGGGAACGTTGCTGATGGCGGTCCCGTTCATGACTCTGGATCTGGGCTTGGCAATTTATCAAACCTCGGGACGACAGCTTCCCCTCGTTTTTCCTTCGCCCCCGGTCCTCTCCTGGATTCTTCTGGCGGCAGCTGTCGTCATGGCGGTTTCCAACGTCCACCTGGCCTTGACCTGGCTCGGCGAAACCCTGGGGGAACGCCGCCGCGTGTTCGACCGCCTGCGCGAACTGACCTCGCACCAGGAGCAAGTTCGCGAAGAAGAGCGCCAACGCGTTGCTCGCGAGATCCACGAAGATCTGGGCCAGCAGCTCACTGCGGTCAAGTTGCGCGTCGTACGGCTGTCGCGGGATCTGGCTTCCGCGGATCTGGCTGCGGACCGCGCCGATGCCCTGGCCCAGGCAGGAACTCTGAGCCATCTGCTGGATGACGCCCTCCAGGTCGCGAGTGGCATCGCCTCCGCGCTCCGGCCCGGCGTGCTGGACATCCTGGGGCTGAAGGCCGCTCTGGAGTGGCTGGCCCAGGAGTTCCACAATGGTTCCGGCCTCCCGTGCAGCGCGGATTTGGAAGCTGTTCAGGTCGACGCACAAACCGCCATTGCCATCTTTCGCGCGGCCCAAGAGGCCCTCGCCAATGTGACCAAACACGCCCAGGCCACGCGGGTCTGGATCACTCTCAGAAACGATGGGGAGGCCGTCGTGCTCACGGTCCGCGATAACGGCCGGGGCCTCCGAGCGGAAGACCTGAGCAAGGCCGGCAGCTTCGGCTTGGCGGGAATACGGGAGAGAGCCGCGTCGAGAGGCGGAAGGTTCGAGATCGCGGCCGCGCCCCAGGGGGGCACCATACTCACAATGCAGTTGCCCTCCGGCAAACCCGCGACGAGCACAGTCCCCGCGTAGACTTAGTCGTCCCGCTCTCCGCGCCCGCGCCACGAGGGCGACACTGGCTCAGCGGAGGACGCACGCGACGATCTCGTCCGCGGCACGTTCCAGGGGCATCGCGGCACTGGCATTCGGCACGGCGCTCGCCAGCGCTACGTACATGCAGAACACCAGGATCAGAACGGCTATTAACTGCTTCACGGAAATCGCCTCCTGACTGAACTAACCCTGAAGTTCGCGATTTGCTTCCCATCGGGAACGAATCTTGAACGGAATTAATGTGCGGGCGGCAGCCCGGCGACATCGAGCGGCCGTTGGAGTAATATAGACGGACACATAGCCGACCCGCTTCCCATGGACCGAGAATACACAGGCAGATTGCTGAACACGGTCCGCCCGGCCGCGGCTAGCCTTCGCGGCGTCCAGTGGTTCACGTTCGCGGACGGGAAGATTAAGAGGGTCGATGAGATCGTAGTCAGCCCATAGCCGGCCTTGGTACCAGCCATTGGAAAGGTGAAGTGTGAAAATCGCTTTGAACATCCTCGGCGCACTCCTGGTGCTCTTCGGCGCGATTTGGTTCCTGCAAGGCGTCAAACGTGCTGCCGGGCAGCTTCATGACGGGGCAGATTCAGTGGGCGGTCTACGGCGGGATCGCGGCGGCAGCGGGGGTCGCCGCGCTGCTGGTGGCTACCAAATTGAAGACCGGTGGAGTGATAGGACTCGCTTTGCTGGGTGCATTGCTGGGGGCTGTCCTGGGGTTTCTGTTCAGACCGGATGTCCCGCTTGTTGGGCAATTGCCTCTCAGTGTCGTCGTCTCGAGGGGTGCATCCCTTAATGGTGTGGACATTCTTCTGCGATCTACTGCTGAAGAGTCTTTCAACTACCTGGTAATAGGCGCCATCCTGGGCGCCGTCATTATGGCCGGAGCGAAGAGCATTCATCAGCAAAAAACATCAGCGACCGCTGCAGCCACCCCGTCAAATGCGGCACCACAGGGTACTGCTGCGTCCCAACAAGTGGCTGCATCGGCATCAAGCGCCTTCTGTACGAAATGCGGTGCCGGGTTGGGTCCAGATGTGGTTTTCTGTGGATCGTGCGGTACTCGAAGGGGATAAGTGCCTAGCGCCAAGAGGCGGCTGGTGGCGGCCAGCCGGCGGAGGCGGGTTCGATACCGAAAGTATGGTGGGCGCGACAGGACTCGAACCTGTGACCTCCTGCGTGTGAAGCAGGCGAGGGGCCCTAACACCATGATTATAGAACAAATATTTTTGCAAGAAAGTTCAAATTAGATACCAAAAGTGCGTTTGTGGCTGGGCGATTTGGCTGGGTAGTATTGGCACCCGACTGAGACCCCGCAGCTCACGCCATGCGGGCGGACCTCGAGACGCTGTTCCGCTGTTGAGAAACCTTTATATAGTGGACCCAGCGCCCGCTGGGGACGTTTCTTGCCCAACGCGTCCAACAAGTCTAGAATCAAATAAGATACTTCGGTTAAGGGACCCGGTTTGACGTTTCGGAAGATCACATCTTTCATCGTTGCGTTGAGCGTACTGCTCCTCTTGCAGTTTGCCGACTGCTACGCCATGTCCCTTGACCAGCAGTCAATGCAGTGCTGCCATCACATGCCCTGCAATCCGGCGAACAAGGCTCATGACTGCTGCAAGAACATGGTTTCCGCGCAGACTCCGAGCGCGCTACCGGTCATTCACGCTCCTTTCGTCGCGCCGCTCGCGATTGCGATTGACTGGGTTCCTCTAGCTGACGTGGAGCAGCCCACTCAAGGCGCTTCGCCCGGCAGCGATCCGCCGCAGCATTCGCCACCGGACTTCTACATCGTTTACGCTGCCCTCCTGATTTAGACCTCCTCCTGAAATAGCGGTCGCGGTGTTTGCCGCGTCGCGCTGTCGTCCTCTTTTTCCAGATTTCTTAATCCGGCCGATCCTCGCTTGAACCGCTTGCCAAAGCGGGGAGGCGCATTTTCAGGAGGCTTTTAGCGATGATCTTACATTTACGAAAGGGTGCGCCCAGCCACGTCAGGAGCGCTGCCTGCGCTCTGGCCATTTCGGCGCTTCTTGCCGTCCCCGGACTGGCCCAGGACGCTGAAGCCGCGCATCAGGCGGCAAAAGCAACGCCGCTTTCCGAACTCTTGAACGAGGCGGAACAAAACAACCCGCAAATCCAGGCGGCGCATCTAGGCACGCAGGCGGCGAAAGAGATGCCGGCGCAGGTCACGGCGCTTCCGGACCCAACATTCCAGCTTCAACAGGTCAATGTCGGCAGCCCACGGCCCTTCGCGGGATATACCAACAGTGAATTCGCCTACATCGGTTTAGGCGCCTCGCAGGACATTCCGTATCCCGGCAAGCTGCGTCTCAAGGGTGAAATCGCGAAGCGCGATGCGGACATTGCGGCCAGCCGCGCCGACTCTTTCTCGCTCGGCGTTTTGGGCGACATCAAGGCAGTCTATTACCAGCTCGCCTATCTATCTCAGACGCTCGCCATCCTCCAGGATGACCAGCAGCTTCTAAAGCAGGTGGAGCGAGCGGCAGACGCGCGTTACCGCTCCGGCATGGGAAATCAACAAGACATCTTGCAGGCGCAGGTGCAGCAGACGAAGCTCCTGCGCGATATTTCGATGCACCACTTGGAAGAAGGCCAGCTTCAGGCCCGGCTCAAGCAGCTCGTCAGCCGTTCGCAATCGTCGCCTGATATTCAGCCCGTCGCGCTGATAGAAACGCCGTTGCATATGCCTTTTGATGACATCATCGCCGCCGCCGAGGCGCAGAACCCGGACCTCGCGGCCACGCAGCACGCCATCGAACGCCAGTCGCTGCAAGTGGACGCGGCGCGCAAGGACCTCAAGCCCGACTTCAACATCCAGGCAATGTGGCAGCGCACCGACCCCACGCAATTCCGCGCTTATTACCAGATCACTTTCGGCGTGAAGATTCCGCTTCACTACGGCAAGCAACGCGCCGAGCTGGCGCAGGCCCAAGCGGAACTGAGCCGGGCACGCAGCGACCGTGAGGCACAATCGCAGCAGCTTGCCGCCGAACTTCGAGAGCAGTACGTTATCGCGGAGCAAAGCGCCGAGTTACTGAAAATCAACCGTCAGGGCCTCATCCCGCAGGCTCGAACGGGTTTTCAGGCGGGCCTCGCCGCGTATCAGAACCAGCGGCAGGATTTCCAGCCGCTACTCACGTCCTATCTCGACATCCTTCGCCTGGAACAGGAGAACCTGCAGACTCTCGCTGAACACGAGACTGCCATCGCGCGAGTTGAACAGATAACGGGACTGTCTCTCGCCGCAACGGCGAAGGAGAAGGAGTGACGATGAAGACCTACCGCAGCGCATTCTTCGTGGCCCTCGCCGGTAACATCCTGCTCGCCGGAGCGCTTGGCTTTTTCTGGTGGCGCTCCCATGCGCCCGGCGCGGAACTAAAACTTCCGTCGATGTTGCCTCAGGCGGTCCGCTCTATTTTACCGGCAGCCCTTCAGCCCACCGTGACGAACACGGAACCCCCGCCGCCCGCGCCACCCTTGTCGGCGGAACCGGCACTCGTGCCTGTCCAGATTTCGCCGCAACGCCTGCAAAGCATCGGCGTGAAGCATGGCCGCGTTCAGCGCAAAGACATCGCGGACGAAATCCGCACGGCGGGAAATGTCGCCGTCGATGAAACGCGCCTCTCGTATGTCCAGGTGCGTTTCCCCGGCTTCATCCAGAAAGTCTTCGTTGACGCCACCTATCAATACGTCCGGCAGGGCCAGCCGCTGTTCACTATCTATAGCCCCGACCTCGTTGCGACGGAGCGCGAGTATCTTGTCGCAAAGCAGAACCGGAAGGAAGTTGCGCACAGCACAGTTCCCGGCGTCGCTTCTGGCGCTGCCTCGCTTCTCGACGCCGCCGTCGAGCGGTTGAAACAGTGGCAAGTACCGCAAAGCGAAATTGACCGACTCGAAAACACGGGAGAAGTCGGGAAAGAGATCGAGATCGACGCGCCCGCCGCGGGTTACATCATGGAGCGCAAGGCGTACCCGAGCACCGCCGTCCAGCCGGACATGCGGCTCTACGCCATCGCCGACCTCTCGACGATCTGGGTCAATGCGCAGGTGTTCCAGAACGACTTGGGGTCGGTGAAGGTTGGCGCTCCTGCGACCATCACTGCGGACACGTATCCGGGCAGGGCCATCACGGGCCGTGTGGATTTCATCTACCCCGACGTGGACATGGCGACCCGTACCGCGCGTGTTCGAATCGTCCTCCAAAATCCCGACCCACCCCTGTCTCCGGGCATGTTCGTCAAGGTCGCGCTCAAGGTGCCGATGGGAGATCAACTGGTCATATCTGCAAGCGGCGTCCTGCAATCAGGCACCCGGCAGATTGCCTTTGTGGACCGCGGAAACGGGTACCTGGAGCCGCGCGAGCTTCAGCTTGGCACCCGCGTCGGCGACGACTTCATTGTCCTCAAGGGGCTCAGAGAGGGCGAGCAGATCGTCACCTCAGCCAATTTTCTCATCGATTCAGAGAGCCAGTTGCAAGCTTCGCTCGGCTCTTACGCGCCCCCGCCGCCCGGTGCGGGCAACGCCACGGCGATGAACGCGCCAAAGGCGAACGCCGCATTGACATCGCAGCCGGACCCGCCCCGCAAGGGAAGCAATGTTTTCCGCGTGAAGCTTACAGACGCGAAGGGCGCACCCGTCGCAGGCGCTCAAGTGTCCGTGACGTTCTTCATGGCGGCGATGCCCGCGATGGGAATGGCCGCCATGCGAACGGACGTGAAGTGTTCCGACAAAGGCAACGGGCTTTATGAGGGACCCGGCCAGCTCGCGAGCGGCGGCACCTGGCAGGTCACGATCACGGCACAGAAAGACGGGCAGACCATCG
>DATNJC010000152.1:0-15620 GCA_035604115.1 Bryobacteraceae bacterium
CACCGCTACCACGTCACCGACCACGGCAGGCTCATTCTGAACGCCTTGCTCTCGGCGCAACGCACCACCGCTCAGCAGCTTACAACTTTGGCCGCATGAAATCTTCGCGCGCTACAAAGAAACCAGGGTCTAGTAGTACAAAACAAAAGCCCGACCCGCCGGAAGCGAGTCGGGTCTTTCGTATAGGAACTTAAAAGGGAATGTTCTACTTACGGAACCGCAACCGCAGCAGCCCCAGAACGATGCCGCCCAATCCGAGCATACCCAAGGTGGCCGGCTCGGGAACTCCAGCCGCTCCCCCAATTAACGTCAGATCCATCGTATAGCTGGCCGGATTCCACCCGCCTTTGACTGAGAAGACGGGATGAGACGGATCGAACGGGTCGCCGCTCGGGTCGCCAACGTAACTCAGGATGATGTCCCACACGGTAATGGAGTAGCTGCCGGGCGCCAGCACTGCGGTGGTGGTATTGAGGCAACTGTTGGCCGCCGTGGCTTGTCCCGCTCCGAGAACGGGATTATAGCAAGACTGGACGGCCGTGCCATTTTGGTTCACGACCGAGGACTGGAATACCTGGGTGCCACCGGGACCATTCAGGATCACATCGTATACGTCACCCACGTTATATCGATCCTGAAGCTGGATTTGCAGGGCTGCGGCGGAAGCTAGCGTGAACGTCAGCGAGTCCGGGGTCGCGCCCGAAGTAGCGGGGCAGTTGGAGAAGATACCGACGCACATTCCTCCGACGGCACCGGCCGAGCCGTGGGCGTGGAGACCGGCGGCCACTGGCTGGTTGACGTTCATCGAGGACGCCAGAAATAATACGCCAGTATCGTTATTCGTGAACGTGATGGCAGTTGCCGAGGCAAGCCCGGCGGCCGCCAGCAACAGAACGAGCTTTTTCATCGAGCCTCCGCGTTTGGTGCTCCGTGCACGACTTTCCTTGATGCTATCACGCTCCCGACCTTTAACGCAAGCAAAAACACCGCGTTTTAGACCCTAATACCCGGGGTTAATGGGCCACTAAAACCAGTCCGGTTTCTACTCCACTTACCGCGATTCTATTCCAAACGACTCGCGCTTTTCCACAGGCTTCCGGGTGAGAAAACTCAACCGTTTGACCGGTTTCCAGAGTCTTGCAGTCGTGGGCGATGCGGAAGCCGCTGAGGCTGATATCCACAAGGCGCCCCCGGACTTCCCGCTCCGGTTGTCCGAAGCGGACCACGACCACGCCTTCCGCCCGGCGGCGTGGCTCACGGCGCTGATCCGGTTCCAAAGCCGTCGGGCTGCCCGCGGCGCGAACCTTTCTGTGCGCTTCCGGCCCGCGGGCTTCTGTAGGCGCGTGCGCTGCCGCCCGCACTTCCGGCGGCACGGTTTTGGGCGCACGGTCCCCAGTTGCGCGTTCCCCAGTTGCGCGTTCCAATGTTCGGCGGCTCATACCACGGCCTCAGCCTGCTTGGGGGCGTCGCGCCCGCCGTTCTCCCGCCACCCGCCGTACACCTTCAGCTTGCGCGTCAGGGTGCGGCGCGAGATGCCCAACCGGTCGGCCGCGCGCTGATGGTGCCCTCCGGTGGCATGCAGCGCTTCAAAGATCATGCGGCGCTCGGCGGACTCTAAGCTGGTGCCGTTTTCCACAGGCCAGAGCTGGTCGGTGGGGGCCTCGGCATCGCGGAGCCGCGTGCTTCCCGGGCCTATGAACGCGGGCGATCCGGCCATGGAAGCCGCCTTCAGCGGCAAGTCGTCGGCCTGGATTTCGTCGCTTTCCGTCACGATGCCCGCCCGCATCACCGCGTTGCGCAGTTCGCGGATATTCCCCGGCCACGCATAGCTTCGCATCGCGGCCACCGCGCCCGTCGAAAATCGCATGCCCGGATAGGATTGCGCCAGAAAATACTCGGCCAGCGGAGCCACATCCTCGCCGCGCTCCCGCAGAGGCGGCACTTCGATCGTGAACTGGCTGAGGCGGTGATACAGATCGTTGCGGAACCGTCCCTGCTCCACCGCGGTCTCCAAATCGGCGTTCGTGGCCGCCACCACGCGCACGTCAACGGTGACTTTCTTGACGCCGCCCAGGCGATAGTACGGAGCGCCATCCAATACGCGTAGCAATTTCACTTGCACGCGCGGGTCCAGTTCCCCAATCTCATCCAGGAAAATGGTACCCTGATGGGCCAACTCAAAAAGCCCCGGCTTGGTTGCGTCAGCCCCGCTGAACGCCCCTTTTTCGTAGCCGAACAGTTCGCTTTCGAGCAGATTCTCAGGCAGCGCGGCGCAATTCAGATCCACCCACGGCTTGGGCGACCGTTGCGAGTAGAAGTGCACGGCGCGCGCGATCATCTCCTTGCCCGAACCGCTCTCGCCCGTGATCAGCACGGTCGCGTCGCTGCGTGCCACGCGCGCGGCCAGGGCTAGCGTGCGCTGCATCGGTTCGCTGGCGATGATCGCAGGAGTTCCCAGGAAGATGTGTGTGGTTCGTTGGGTCGGAACTGTCATTTTCGCCGTTTGAAACACCAGTCGCTTGAACACCAGCCGCTGGAACACCAGCCAATGCACAATGCCTACAGTTCTATCTGAACAGGAGTCGCCCTTCGTTGCTGTCCGTTGAACACCTTAGGATGTAGGCCGAAACCTGCCGTCATCCTGAGACAGTTTGTCGCAAAACTCTGGCGCATGAAGTGCCAGTTTGTCTCGCGCTGAATCGTACCGCACTGATACAGAATGGGTTTCGGTTTGGTCTACCACTTGCGCTTAGAACGGCGGAAGCACATGGAAGCGCTCGTAGTGTCAGATTCGGTCGGTAGCGGTAACGGCACCGCCGATAGCGGGGACGTCACAACCCGCCGTTTCCTCACCATCATCGCATTGCTGGGAGCAGTGGCGTTGGTCTCCAACCTGCTGCGCTGGAATTCGCCCGATGTCTTGAAGTACGGGTGCTTCCTGCTGATCGCCATCATCAGCTCGGGCATGCGCATCAGTGTTCCCGGCGCGCGTGTCTCGCTGCCCTTGACCTTCCTGTTCGTGCTGCTGGGCATAGTGGAACTCACTCCCTCCGAAACCGTGCTGATGGGCGTGCTGGCGGGACTGGCACAAGGCTGCTGGCGCGGTGAGTCGCGGGTGCCGTGGGCCTATAGCGGCCTTCAGGCATCCCTGATGGCATTGGGCGCGGAGGCCGGGGAGCGGGTGTATTCGTCCCCTTGGATGCCGCACTTCGGCATCGACCCGCCTATCCGGCTGGCTTTTGCTACCCTGGCCCTCTTCCTGGTGACTACGGTTCCCATGGCGCTGGTCACCGCGCGCCGGGAGCGAGAATCCTTCCCCGCGGTCTGGTACAACGCGCATCTGTGGTCCTTCTCGTATTATCTGGGAGGGGCGGCTGTGGCCCAGGTGTTGAGTCTCGCCGACCGTTACATCGGCTGGCAAACGGTCCTGCTGACCGGACCCGTGGTGTACGGCATCTACTTCTCCTACCGCCTCTATCTGGAGCGTCTCGAAGACGAGCGCCGACACGCCGAGGAAGTTTCGGGTCTGCACCTGCGCACCATCGAGGCCCTGGCTCTAGCCATCGAGGCCAAGGATCACACCACCCACGACCATCTGCAGCGCGTGCAGGTTTACGCGATCGAACTGGCCAAGGAGCTGGGGCTCAACAAGGAAGAGCGCGAAGCTCTGCGCGCCGCCGCACTGCTGCATGACATCGGCAAACTGGCGGTGCCGGAGCACATCATCTCCAAGCCCGGACGCCTGACGCCGGAAGAGTTCGAAAAGATGAAGATTCACCCCGTGGTGGGCGCCGAGATTCTGGAACGCGTACAGTTCCCCTATCCGGTGGCGCCCATCGTGCGGTGCCATCACGAGAAATGGGACGGTACCGGTTATCCCGCCGGAACCGCGGGCGAGGCCATTCCGATCGGGGCGCGGATTCTATCGGTGGTGGACTGCTTGGATGCGCTCGCGTCCGACCGGCAGTACCGCCGGGCGCTACCGCTGGATGAAGCCATGAAGGTGGTGGTGAGCGAAAGCGGCAAGGCCTACGATCCTAAAGTGGTGGAGGTGCTGGCGCGCCGCTATGTGGAACTGGAACGCATGGCCCAGGCGCGAAGCTCCAAGTTAGGCAAGCTTTCGACCGACCTCAAGGTGTTCCGCGGAGCTGCGCCCGCCGCCGGTTTTGAGCGTGAGGCCGCGGCCGCGGTGAAAACGCCGCAGCTCGGCCAGCCGCCCACGGACTTTCTCACCTCCATCGCCGCGGCGCGCCAGGAAGTGCAGGCGCTGTTTGAGATCTCGCAGGATTTGGGCACTTCGCTCAGCCTGGACGAAACCCTGTCGGTGCTGGGCGTGCGCTTGCGCAAGATCATCCCCCACAGTGCGCTGGCCATCTGGATCAAGCGCGATCACGTTCTGCTTCCCGAATACGTGACGGGCGAAGATTACCGCCTGTTCTCTTCACTGGAGATTCCCATGGGCCAGGGCCTTTCCGGCTGGGTCGCGGAGAACCGCAAGCCCATTCTGAATGCCAATCCCACCGTGGAGCCGGGTTACCTGAACGATCCGAGCAAATTTTCGACCTTGCGCTCGGCCGTGGCCGTGCCTCTCGAAGGCGCCAACGGAGTGCTGGGCGTGCTGACGCTGTACCACTTGGAAAAGGACGCCTTCACCAAAGACCATTTGCGGATTCTGCTGGCCATCAGCCTGAAGATCAGCATGTCGATCGAAAACGTACTGCGCTTCCGCCAGGCCGAATCCTCCGCCACCACCGACTACCTGACCGGCCTGCCCAATGCCCGTTCGATGTTCCTGCAATTGGACGGCGAGCTGTCCCGCAGCCGCCGCACCGAGCAGCCCTTGACCCTGCTGGTGCTGGATCTGGACGGATTCAAACAGATCAACGACCGTTTCGGCCACCTGGAGGGCAACAAGGTGCTGAAGGACGTGGCGACGGCGCTCAAAACGTCGTGCCGGGATTACGACTATGTCGCCCGCATGGGCGGCGACGAATTCGTGGTGCTGCTGCCCGGCATGGGCCCGGCCGACGTCGAGCGCAGGACGTCGCAGCTGCGCGACGTGGTGACCCAGATGGCCCAAGAATACATGGGCGCGCATCCGCTGACCGTCAGCATCGGGATCGCCGCATTCCCGCACGACGGACACGACGCCGAGGAGCTGCTGGCGGAAGCCGATCGCCGCATGTACACCGACAAGCGTGCGCGGAAGACCGGCCAACCCGCCCGCACTCTTGCGAGCACTCGCGCGGGCTGGTCTGCTAACACTTTCGTGCAATAGCCTCAGGGTTCAAGAAGGACAGGTACAGTATCCTCCTACCCCGCAGCGGATGAGATATTTCCCATGTCGCCTGCACCATCTATGAGGTGATACCTCTATCGTTGCGAGAGAGCACGGCGGCCGCGCCTACATCCGAATCGCTGCCGGAACAATCCGAAATCGGGACCACCTTGACGCTGGAGCTGCGCTTCTGGCCGGCTTCGTTGCTGCGGCGGTTGGCCGAATGGGTGGAGCGGTCCAGCGCGTTCTGACGGGCCGCTTCGATCGCGGAACTTGAACGTTCGGCTGAGCGCAGTGACTTTCACAACCCTATCTTACGCCTCCTCGCCGCGGACCAGATCCTCGTAGGTTTCTCGCCGGCGCACTACACGCCACGCGCCGCCTTCGATCAGCACTTCCGCGGGCCGCGGTCGGGCGTTGTAGTTGGACGCCTGCACGAATCCATAAGCGCCCGCGGTGCACACGGCCAGGAAGTCGCCGGGCAACGCTTCTTCCATGTCGCGTCCGCGCGCCAGAAAATCTCCGGTTTCGCAGACTGGCCCGACCACGTCGGCCGTGATGCGCGGCCGCTTGCTCTGACGTAACGGGAGGATCTCGTGATGCGCGCCGTAGAGTGCGGGACGGATCAGATCGTTCATGGCCGCATCCACCACCACAAATTCCGTGTCGCCGCTCTTCTTGCGATACAGGACGCGCGTCAGCAGCACGCCCGCGTCGCCCACGATGGAGCGGCCAGGCTCGATGATTACGTGAAGATTCTGGCTCGCGGTTCTCGCCAGCAACGCGTGCACGAATTCGGCCGCGGCCGGCTTGATCTCGCCCGGCCGGTACGCCACGCCCAGGCCGCCGCCCAGATCCACGTGGCTAATCGGGAATCCCTTGGCCCGCAGCCGCCCGATCAATTCCAGCACCCGGTCCGCGGCCTCCAGCTCCGGCTGCGTGTCCAATAGTTGCGAGCCGATGTGGCAGCTGACGCCTTCGAGCGCGAGATTCTCCAAGGCCCGCGCCCGCTCGTACACAGCCTCGGCCTCGCCGATGTCGATCCCGAATTTGTGACCCAGGCGTCCCGTGGAAATATGATGGTGCGTCGAGGCGTCGACGTCCGGATTCACCCGCAGCGCCACGCGCGCTTTCAGGCCCCGCCGGTGCGCCAGCGCGTCGAGCAACGCCATCTCCGGTTCGGATTCGCAGTTGAACGCGAACACCCCGGCTTCGAGCGCCGCATTGATTTCCGCGGCCGTCTTGCCGACTCCGGAGAACACCACCTTGCGCGGATCGCCTCCGGCTTTCAGCACGCGGTACAACTCGCCGCCGCTGACGATATCGAATCCGGCGCCGGCTCTGGCCAACAATTTCAAGACGCCCAAGTTTCCGTTGGCCTTCACCGCGAAGCACACCGTGTGTGGCGCCGCGCCGAAAGCCCCGTCATAGGCGCGGTAGTTTTCAAGAATGGCAGCGGCCGAGTATACGTAGCAGGGGGTCCCGGTCTGGACTGCGATGTCGGCCAGCGCTACGCCGTCGCAACACAGCGCTGCTCCGCGATATTCCAGGGGCCTCACTGGTGAACCTTGATGACCACCGCGGTCTGATCATCGGTGATCGCCGTGCCACTCCGGAACGCGTCCAGATCGTCGAAGATGGCGTCGACCACGGCCTGCGGAGCGCCCATCGCCTGAGACGAGGCGGCCTGGCGCTCCAGCAGCAGGGTGAGCCGCGAGCGCGAATAATTCTCGTCGCCGGCATTGAGCTGATCTTCGACGCCATCGGAATAAAACAAGATGGTATCGCCGGGTAGTACCGGGAAGGTCACCTCCTCGTATTCGCGATCGTCCAGCAGGCCGATGGGAACGCCCTCGACCTTAGGCTTCAGAATTTGGCCGGCGCGCCATACCAGGGGCGGCTCGGCTCCGGCGTTGGCGAACACCAGCTTGCGCTCGGCCGGGCGCCACAGCGCGACCAGCATGGTGGCATACTGCGCGTCCACCTTCCGCTCCAGCAGAATCTCGTTCAGCGATTTCATCAACTGCGCGGGACTGCGGCGGCGCGGCGCCAGGATGCGCATGAGTCCGCTCACCATCGCACCGTACAAGGCCGCGGCCGCGCCCTTGCCGCTCACGTCGCCGAATACAATCACGGCGTCGCCGTCGTCGTATTCGAAGAAGTCGTAGACGTCGCCCGAGATCTCGCGCGCGGGGCGCGAGCGCAGCGCGATTTCCAGGCCGCGCAGCTCCGGCGCGGTGCGCGGCAGCAGCACGCGTTGCACCTTGCGCGCGGCTTTCAGGTCCTGCTCCATGCGCTGCTCGCGAGTGGTCAGCTCCTCGTACAGGCGTGCGTTCTCGACCGAACTGGCGATCTGCGGCGCCAGCAGCGTTAGCGTGCGCTGATGGTCTTCGGTGAAGTAGGAGACGCGGTCGCTTTCCAAATCCAGCACGCCGACGACGCGATCCTGCACGACCAACGGCACGGCCAGCTCACTGCGAATATCGGGATGTGATGCGATGTAGCGCGGATCGGTAGCGGTATCGAGCACCCGCACCGCCTCGCGCGTTTCCGCTGCCGCTCCGGTCAGGCCTTTGCCCAGCGGGATGTTGTCGAGATTCACGCGCTGGTCGTAACGCACGCTGAAGCGGTGCCGCAACACGCGGTGCTGCGCGTCCACCAGAAAGATGCTGAACGCGTCGTAATTGATCAGCGCCCGCACCGTGGCCGCGATCTTGCCCAGCAGTTCGTCCAGATCCAGAATCGAGCTGAACTCCTGCGACAGATGCGCCAGCGTGCGCAGCGTCCGGTTCTGCCGGTCGAGGCGCCGGTAAAGGCGGGCGTTGTCGATGGAGCCGGCCACGCGCGAGCCGATCAGGCTCAGCAGCGCGCGCTCATGCCCGGAAAACGCCTTCAGCCGCGTCGATTGCACATCCAGGACGCCCACCAGCTTGCCGCGCGCCACCATGGGCACGGCCAGCTCGCTGCGCACGGCGTCCATGGCGTTCAGGTAGCGCGGGTCGTTCCTTACGTCTTCCACCAGCACCGCGCTGCGCGTGGCCGCGGCTTCGCCGACGATGCCTTCGTGCAGCGAGATCACCAGCGTGCGCACCACTTCCTCGCGATGGCCGATCGAATAGCGGATCGACAAGCCCTGGGTGCGCTCGCTGTACAACAGAATGGCGAACAAGTCGTACGGAACCACGTCGCGCACGATGCGGGCGACGTTGTCGAGCAGGCGGTCCAGGTCCAGCGTCTCGGAGGTGAGACGCGAGGCTTCGAGAAGAAAATCGAGCAGCTCGGCGCGCTCGCGGAAGCGGACTTTGGATCGGGTAGGGATGGCCACGGTGATTCGACGTTAGCGCCCGGCGGCCTCGATGATTTTAACGCTGGCGCTGGCGCCGATGCGTGTGGCTCCCGCCGCGGTCATCTGCTTCAAGTCTTCGAGTGTGCGCACGCCGCCGGAAGCTTTCACGCCCATCTCCGCGCCCACCACCTGGCGCATCAGCGCTACGTCGTGCACGGTCGCGCCGTGGGTGCTGAATCCGGTAGAAGTTTTCACGAACTCCGCCCCGGCGAGCTTCGAAAGCGAGCAGCCGATGGCTTTCTGATTGTCGTCGAGCAGGGCAGTCTCCAGAATTACCTTGACGATCGCGCCGCCGGCGTGCGCCGCTTTCACTACGGCTTGAATGTCCTGGCGCACGGCGTCGTAGTTGCCGCCCCGCAGTTCGCCGATGTTCAGCACCATGTCGATCTCCTGTGCGCCCACGCGGACCGCGGCTTCGGTCTCGGCCACCTTGATCGCGGTGGCGCTCGCGCCCAGCGGGAATCCCACCACGGTGCACACTTTCACCGGCGATCCGGCCAGCTCCGCGGCCACCAAAGGCACCCAGTAGGGATTCACGCACACGCTGGCGAAGCTGTATTTGCGGGCCTCCTGGCACACTTTGCGGATGTCCGATGCCGTCGCGTCCGGGCGCAGCAAAGTGTGATCGATGGCCGCGGCGATGTCGCGGCCGACTTCGGGCAGGTGAGCCGAATCGGGAGCGATCCGCGCTGCGCCCGCGCCGAGCATCTTCGCACAGGCTTCTGCCGTACAGTGCGCCTCGACAGGCGTGGAGGCCTGCCCGCCGCCCGCGCGCGCCAGAACCTCCTCGGCGATTTCCGCCACCAGCCGGTCTAGTTCTTGGGCGTCCGCTCCGCGTCGAGCGGTGTTCGGCTCGGAGCGGCTTCCATTCATGTTGGCCTTCTCGATTTCCTTGATCTTTTCGACCCGCGCGGCGTGACGGCTGCCGCCCACCGGCGTCGCCAACCAGGTCCGCAGCACGTCTTCGGCCTGGGTCTGGATCAGCAGGCTGCCTCCCAGTGTGAGCACGTTGGCGTGATTGTGCTCGCGGCTGTTGCGCGCGGAAGCTTTATCGTAGCATAGGGCCGCGCGCACGCCCGGAAATTTGTTGGCCACCATCGCCGATCCGATGCCCGCGCCGTCGACGATCATCCCCAGCGCCGCGGCTCCGGAGGCCACTAGTTCCGCCACTTGGCGCGCGATGTCAGGATAGTCGGCGGGTTCCGCGTAATACACGCCCACATCGCGCACGGCGAAGCCGGCTTCTTCTAAAACCGGCAGTAGTTTCTGCTTCATCTCGAAGCCGCCATGGTCGCTGCCTACCGCGATGGTGCGATCCGCGGCCGCCGGAGCGGGCGCTTCCCCGGCGGCCATTTCGACGATTTTGATTCCGCGCTCCTTGACCAGATCTTGCGCCGACGGAGTGAGGATCGCGCCGTGCGCTACGCGCAGTTCACCCGCGTCGGGGAGGTCGTGCGCGGTGATCACGGCTCGCATCTAGTCATGATAGCTTCGCGTGAGTTGCTGGGCCGGAGGCCGCCTCAAAAGGCGGCGGCAGCCAGGAATGGCTGCCCCACGGTTATCATGAACGAATGGAGACCGTCGCATCCGCATCCCCTGTCGATCTTGAGAAGCAGTACCTGTTTCAGAACTACGCCCGCTTGCCCGTCGTGCTGGCGCGCGGCAAGGGCAGCTACGTCTACGACACCGCCGGCAAACGCTACCTGGACCTGATCGCCGGCATCGGCGTCAACGCTCTGGGCCATGGGCACCCGCGCCTGATCAAAGTGATCCGCGAGCAGGTTGGGAAGATGATCCACTGCTCCAACTTGTACTATCACGAATACCAGGGGCCGCTCGCCAAGCGTATCGCACAGGCCAGCGGGATGGACCGCGTGTTCTTCTGCAACTCCGGCACGGAAGCGATGGAGGGCGCGCTCAAGATCGTCCGCGCGCACGGGCGCAAGTTGCATGCGGAAAAGTTCGAGACGATCGCGTTGCAAGATTCCTTCCACGGACGCACGTTCGGCGCGCTGTCGATCACCGGCCAGGAGAAATACCGCCGCGACTTTGAGCCCATGCTGCCCGGCGCGCGCTTCGTGCCGCGCAACGACATCGGAGCACTCGAACAGACCGTGGGTCCGAACACCGCGGGCATCGTGCTCGAAGTGGTGCAAGGCGAGGGCGGCATTTATCCCATGACCACGGCCTTCGTGCGCAAGGCGCGCGAGCTGGCCGACCGCTACAATGCCATCCTGGTGTTCGACGAAACCCAGTGCGGCGTGGGGCGGCCGGGAACCTATTTCGCTTACCAGTTGCTCGAACCTGTCGTGATGCCGGACGTGACTGTGGCCGCCAAGCCGCTGGCCTGTGGAATCCCGCTAGGATTCGTGGCTGCGACCGAGAGCGCGGCGTCGACGATCGGGGCGGGCCAGCACGGAACGACGTTCGGCGGCAATCCGCTGGCGTGCCGCACCGCGCTCGAGTTCTTCGACATTCTGGACGAGCTGCTGCCCAACATCACCAACGTGGGAGGCTACTTCCGCATGAGGCTGACGGAGCTGGCCAAGCGCTACTCGTTCATCAAGGAAGTGCGCGGCTACGGCCTGATGATCGGCGTGGAGCTGGAGTTCCCCGGCAAGCAGATCGTGCTCGACTGCATCGAGCAGGGGCTGCTGATCAATTGCACGCACGACATCGTGCTGCGCGCGCTGCCGCCGTATAACCTCACGGAGCAGGACGTGGACCGGGCCATCAGCGTGCTGAACCGGGTGTTCAAGAAGACCACGGCGCCGGAGGCCGCGGAGGCGCACTAACCGGCTCTGCCTCCTTTGCTTTATCTGCATAGAACATGCATAATGATATGCATATGCGGACCACCCTTGATCTTGACGAGCATCTCCTCAAAGAGGCCGGTCGTCTCACGGGCGTCGAGGGAAAGACCGCGCTGATTCACCGGGCCCTGCAGGAATTGATCCGCCGTGAAAGCGCAAGGCTGCTGGCCGCCTTGGGCGGCGCGGCGCCGAACCTGAAGGCGGGCAGGCGACGACGCGGTCCGAGCCGCGGGTCCAGAGCGGTCCATTGACTCTGGTTGACACGTCCATCTGGGTGGATCACTTCCGCCGCGACAATCTTCGGCTGCGGCGGCTATTGGAAGACGGCGAGGTGTGTACGCATCCGATGATTCTGGGCGAGCTCGCTTGCGGCAACCTCCCACAGCGGACGCGGACCCTGGCTCTACTCGCAGTTCTGCCCGGCGTCCCACTGCTCGCCGATGATCTCGTCATGGAGACCATCGAATTGCGCCGTCTGTGGGGTCGAGGCATCGGGTGGGTCGATGCGCATTTGCTCTGTGCCGCGATGATTTCCCGATGCCCGCTCTGGACGTTGGACCGTAGTCTCGCACGGCTGGCAGAGCGGGTCGTGGAATGAATTACAACAAGTGCTCGTGCCCCGCCAGCTCGATGCGCTTGACTAGCTCGCCGACTTCCTGCGCGCGGCTGCGGTCGGCGATCAGCAACGCGTCGGGGGTGTCGACCACGATCAGGTCGTTCACGCCCAGCAGCGCCACCAGCTTCTTGTTGGCATCGACGTAGTTGCCGGAACTCGCTTCGATCAGGGTGCGCGAGCGCAGGGCGTTGCCGTGGCTGTCGCGCGCCTCCAGTTCGTAGACGGCGTTCCAACTGCCCACGTCGTTCCAGCCGATGTCGCCGGCGGGAATGCCCACTACAGGCGGACGGCCCTCGAGGGAGGCTCGTTCGAGCACGGCGTAGTCGATGGAGATGTTCTCGCACAGCGGGAACACCTCGGCCAGCTTCGCGGCGAAGGTGCGGGATGTGAACGCGGGCAAAGTAGCGAGCAGGCTTGCGGTGCGCGGCAGGTACATCCGCAGGGCGTCGAGTAGGACCGAGGCCTTCCAGAAGAACATACCCGCGTTCCAATAGAAATTGCCGGCGGCTACGTAGCGGCGCGCTACTGGGCTTTCGGGTTTTTCGCGGAAACGGCGGACTGGGGCGGCGATCCCCGCCCTTATGGGCGAGGTTTTGGGAAATTCGATGTAGCCGTAGCCGGTCTCGGGCCAGCGGGGTTGGATGCCCAGCACCACGATGTTGCCTTGCGCGGCGGAACGGAAGGCGGCTTTGACCAGGCGGGCATAGTCGCGCGGTTTCGCGATCACGTGGTCGGAGGGGAATACGCCCATCAGCGCGTCCTTATCGATCGACTGGAGAATGTGGGCGGCCAGGCCGATGGCCGGGGCGGTGTTGCGCTGGGCGGGCTCGGCCAGGATCTGGCGGCGCGGGACCTCGGGGAGCTGGCGCACGATCTCGTCGCGCAGATGGTCGTTGGTCAGGACGAAGAGGCGCTCGGGCGGGATCACGGGAGTCAGCCGCGCCACCGTCTGCTGAATCAAGGACCGGTCCCCGAATAACCGCAGCACTTGTTTCGCCGTGCGACGCCGGCTGCGCGGCCAGAAGCGTGTTCCTCGGCCGCCCGCCAGAATCAGCCCGTAGGTTTTGGGCATCAGCGATCTGTTCGCCTCATTGCACGGGGTAGCCGCGCACCAGCTTCAAAGTCCGGTTCCAGCGCGTTTTGACGAAGAAGTTCTTGCCCAGATCGATGAAGTGGTTGGCGGTGTAATCCACCAGGTCCTCGGTGGGAGCGTCGTAGGACCAGAAGATCAGCAGCGGCTTGCCGATGATGTTTTCGCGCGGCACGAAGCCCCAGTAGCGGCTGTCGAGCGAGTTGTCGCGGTTGTCGCCCATGGCGAAATAGTGCTCCGGCGGCACCACCACCTCGCCGTTCTCCACGTTGTGCGCCAGCATCTCCATGCGAAATTCGTAGCCCGGAGTGGCGGGGCCCGGTGGCGGCTCCGATGGGAACTCATCCGCGTAAGGACTGACGTATCCGTCGATGTGATGCGCGTAGGGCTCGTTAAGCATGGCCTTGCCGTTTAGGTACAGAACCTTGTTGACCAGGTGAATGTGGTCGCCGGGCACGCCCATCACGCGCTTGACGTAATTCTGGCGAATGTCGATGGGCACGCGGAAGACGATGATGTCGCCGCGTTTGACGTCGGTGTACGGCAGCAGGTACTTGCTGACCGTACCCGGAGGCGCGTACGACAACTTGTCCACCAACAGGTGATCCCCCACCAGCACGGTCGAATCCATGGAGGGCGTAGGCACGATGAAGGCCTGCACCAGCGTGGTGGTGCCGAACAGCAGAATCAGAATGTTCATCGACCACTCGTAGACGAAATTCTTCACCGACTCTGCGAAGTTCTTCATGGGATTCCTTCTGGGGTGTCAGCGGATGGGATAGCCGTGGATCAACATGAACGTCCGGCGCCAGCGGGTTTTGTTGAAGAAGTGCTCGCCCAAATCGACCACATGCCTCGCACTAAGAGACGCGTCATTCAGATCGTCGGTAGGCGCGTCGTAGGACCAATACACGATTAACGGCTTACCGATGATGTTTTCGCGCGGCACGAAGCCCCAGTAGCGGCTGTCAAGGGAGGAATCGCGGTTATCGCCCATCGCGAAGTAGGAGTTGGGCGGGACCACCACCTCGCCATTGACCACGTTGTTGACCAGCATGTCCATGGCGCGGTGGTCCACCGTGAGGTTGGGCTCGCCGGGGAAGTTGTCGCGATAGGAATCGATGTAATCGGTCTTGTGGTACTTGTAGGGCTCGTCCAGACGCACACCGTTCAAGTACACCTGCTTGTTGATGATGCGGATGCGGTCGCCGGGAGTGCCGATGCAGCGCTTGACGAAGGTCTGGCGGATGTCGACAGGATAGCGGAAGACAATGATGTCGCCGCGCTTCACCTGGGTATAGGGCAGCAGATACTTGCTGACCGGACCCGGCGGCGCGAAGGCGAGTTTGTCCACCAGCAGATGGTCGCCGATCAGCAGGGTGTCTTCCATGGAGCCGGTCGGAATCACGAAGGCTTGCACCAGGGTCGTGGTCAGGAACAGGAGCAGGAGGATGGTGATGGTCCACTCGGCGATCGCCGAGCGGGGCGGTTCTCCGGCGGGCTCACTGGGGGACGCGGCTTCGGTCGGCGCGGCTTCGGTTGACGTTACGGCCGGCTGCAGATCGAACCCGTTGGAGGGCGGCTGCGGGTGCGGAGGCGCAAGGAGATCGCTTACGGACGCCTCGTTCTGCAGGGAACCGGCCGTCTGCTGTGTGGGATCTTCGGGGGACACTAGATTTATCTTAGCTTACACGGCGCCAGAGGGCTTACACGGCGCTGACACCGGCGCCGACGGACTTACGCTGCGCCGGAGGGCTTACCCAACGCGCGCGGGAGGGCTTTCTCCCACCTTAGGGCGTACGCCGCCCGATGGCTCGGGAGCAGGTCGCACGGGCACCTGCTCCCGGATTGCGGAGGTTACTTGCTGGGCGGAGCGGCTGGCTTGCTGGAGTCGCTCGTGGCCGGCTTGGCCGAATTGGTGGTCGAGGTGGCCGGGGCGCCGGTTGCAGGCTTCTTGTTGTGGTTGCGCTTCACGGGCTTCTTGGAGTCGGCGGCCGCCGGGGCGGAACTCGTGCTCTTCGAAATCGCCGGGGCCGAGGTGGCCGGAGCCGGCGTGTTCTGCGCTGCCATCAAGCTGGCCGCGGCCAGCATCGTCAAGATCATAGGTTTCATTTTCGTCTCCTTCTACTTATCAGGGGTGAATCTTATTCACCTTCCGAGAACCATCTTGCCCTGAAACCCACAGCGCAACCATCGCCTGCGCGGGCGACTGCGATCACCCTTGTGGGGGTAGAAGCGGCGAACGAATCTTCATGAAAAATCGTTCAGGATGAACGATTTAGGCGGGGGCGAAGGCGCGATCGCGGATCGGCCACTCGGCCGCGCGGCCGATGCGGACGGCTTCCACGTTCCAGGCGTCGTCGCACCAGTGCACGTAGACGGAGCGGAGGGCGCCGGTCACATCGCGGACGTAGAAAAGGTTGGGGATTTATATACATAAGTCCCGTCGATCACTTTGATTTGCTGTCCGCAAGCCG
>DATNJC010000153.1:0-3803 GCA_035604115.1 Bryobacteraceae bacterium
ACGTCTACCAACGTGATGTCCATGGAGACGTTACCCACGATGGGCGCGTATTGATCGTGCACGATCACACGTCCGCGGGAAGAAAGCTTCCGGCTGAGCCCGTCGGCGTAGCCCACGGGGAGAGCGGCGATGCGCGCCGGCGCCGGCGTGACATAGGCGCCGCTGTAGCCGATCGCCTGGCCGGCGCCGACGTCGCGCAGGGAGAAAATCCGCGTCTTCCATGAGAGCACCGGGCGAACGGGCAGGTCCAAGGACTTGCCCTCCAGCACCGACGGTAGTTGGTAGCCGTAAAGCGCGATTCCAGGGCGCACAAAATTCATCCATGCCCTGGGCCGGGTCGCGATAGCGGAGGTGTTGGCGATGTGCAGATAAGCCGGCGCCAGGCCGTTCTGCTTCGCCATCCCGACCGCCCGCTCGAAGCGGGCCATCTGCTCGTCCACCTGCGGCGCATCGACCACCTCGGCCGAAGCCAGGTGGCTAAACAGGCCTTCAACCTTCACGTGCTTGGCGGCGCGCAGGGTCGCCAGCAACTGCGGCAATTCGTCGAAGCTCGCGCCCAGGCGCGCCATGCCGGTATCAACCTTCAGGTGCACGCGAACTGCGTCTTTGCGCAGACGCTCGGCGGCCCTCTCCAGGCGCTCGATGTGCTCCCGCTGCCACACGGCGGGAGTCAACTCGTTCTCGATCACCAGCTCTTCATCGCCGCGCCAGAAACCGGTCATTAGCAGGATGCGACCGGCGATGCCGCCGTCGCGCAACGCCAGGCCCTCATCCGTGGAAGTAACGCCAAACCACTTTGCGCCCTCTCGCTCCAGGGCGCGCGCACACTCCACCGCGCCGTGGCCATAGGCGTGGGCCTTGACCACAGCGCACACGGTGGCTGCCGGAGCAACGTGGTCGCAAACGGCGTGAAAGTTCTGGCGCAGGGTGGGCAGCGAAACTTCCGCCCAGGTAGGACGCAGGTTGGCACGCTCAGCGGTAACGGCGGAAACGGACATCGTGAGCGATTATACCCAGCCGTGACTCCCGGCTCACATCACCGAGAGTTGCAACACATCGTCCGGGTGCTCGGCGCGCAGCATGTAGCGATAGGCATGCCAGAGCGGCGGGAAATAGATCAAGCCTTGCCGCGGATCGCGGCGGAAGCGCCACAGCACGCGCGGAGGCACGGGCTCGTCCCAACTGGGATGGCGATAGCGTTCCACCAGCCGGCGCCGGAGCTGGTCGGGATCGTCGGGCAGGTAGCAGGGCGGCAGCACGCACCAGGAGATCTCCAGCAGCGCGCTGAAGATGCCGCGATCGTGCAGGTCCAAGCCGGCCATCCATCGCGGCTGAAAGGGCATGAAGGGAAACACGCTCTTGGGATAATCACAGGCGATAGCTTGATAAGCCGCGCGCATTTGCAACCTCCGTCCAGTTGCCAGTTATCGGTTGCCAGTTGCCGGTTCTTGCGGGATTGATGACCGTTTCAAAAAGTGTCCTTGCTCTGGCTTCCCTGACAACTAACAACTAACAACTGACAACTGCCTTCAGAACTCGCTGCCGGGATCAGTGCCGGCATCGCGTTCGTCCGCCAGGGTGTCGAATCGGGTGAAGTTCTTGCGAAAGGCCAGGCGAATGGTTCCTGTGGGCCCGTTGCGTTGCTTGCCGATAATCAATTCGGCGATCCCGTCGAGATCGGGATCGTCCTTCTTGTAGTACTCCTCGCGGAACAGGAACGCGACCACGTCGGCGTCCTGCTCGATGGAGCCCGACTCACGCAGGTCGGAGAGCTGCGGACGATGGTCGCCGCCGCGCGCTTCCGGTGCGCGGCTCAACTGCGAAACCGCAATCACCGGGACGTTGAGCTCTTTGGCCAGCGCCTTCAATCCGCGCGAGATGGCCGAAACTTCCTGGGTACGGTTCTCGAAACGCTTGCCGCCGATGGGCGTGGCCGCCATCAGTTGCAGATAATCGACCACGACCAAGTCCAGCGCGTTCTGTTGTTGTTGCTTGAGCCGGCGGGCCTTGGCGCGCATCTCGTGCACGCTGATGCCGGGTGTGTCGTCGATGAAAATGGGGGCTTCGCTCAGCGCGTTGAGGGCGGTCGCCAGCTTGCTGGTGTCGTCCCGCGTGACGAAGCCGCTGCTCATCTTGTAGGCGTCCACACGCGCGTGGGAGAAGAGCAGGCGGCGCAGCAGCGCCTCACGCGACATTTCCAGCGAAAACACTGCGACCACTTTCTTGTCCAGCACCGCAATGTTCTCCGCGATGTTCATGGCGAAAGCGGTCTTGCCCATGGACGGGCGCCCGGCCACGATGATCAGGTCGGCCCGTTGCATGCCACGAGTTTTCTCGTCGAAAACCTTGAAGTGGGTTTCGAGGCCGGTGATGTGGGCGCCGGGAGCGATCAGCGCATCCGGTGAGCCGAAGGACTCCTGAACGATCTGCGGGATAGTGAGAAAGCCCCGGCCCAAGCGCTTGTCGGAGACCTGGAAGATGGCCGCTTCGGCGGCGTCGATGATCTCTTCCGCAGGCTCAGCCTGCTCCAGCGCGCTGGCAATGGCGCCGTTCGCGGCATTGATGAGCCCGCGCAGCAGCGCTTTGTCGCGCACCATCCTGACGTAGTGCTCGATCGACGGCCGGCGCGGCACGCCGTCGGTCAGCGAAGCCAGGTAAGCCACCCCGCCGATCGACTCCAACTCCTTGTGGCGGCTGAGTTCTTCCTGCAGCGTGATGATGTCGATGGGACGCCCGGTGGCGTCCAGGTCCATCATCCGCGAGAAAACACGGCGGTGCGAGTCGAGCGAGAAGTCGTCGGGGTGAAGCGACTCCGCCGCCTGGTTGTAGCTGTGAGCGTCCAGCAGGACGGCGCCAAGAATGGAGCGCTCGGCTTCAATGGCAGAGGGCAAACCGCGCTCGATGTTGTAGTCGGTGGTCGCCAAGGTCCCTGAAAATGTCAGGATGGTTTTTGGAGAGTAGCTGGGCCGGTCGGGGCCGTCATCCGGTGATGTGGGAAAGTCCTTCGGAAAATTAGGTTGCAATTAAAATTTTCGCGGAGACAAAAATGCAAGGGAGGGACTTCAATCGCCGAGCAGCATCATTCTGACACATGGGCGAGCAACAACCGAGTCATTTATTCGGCCTCAGCGCACTCCACACGACGAATGCAAAAAAACAGACTACCAGAACGAATGTGGTGGGATTCGGGTTTATTCCGAAGACGACGATTCCTGCAAGGAGAGCTTTGCACAACTTGAGAAGATACTGCTGCCGGCCTGACAACTTGCTTGACGGTGTCATGGGCCAGAAGTGTTCCATGCCGGCTGATTGCATTCATCCGCTGAATGTGCGAAACCCCTCTGGAAAAACTTGCCACAGTCAAGAATTTGCGGAGAAAGCCAGGCGCTAAGGAGCAAAAAGGATTGTGCCACAGAGATTCTCTAATAGCGAAGAAACACGAACCGCGCAGGGATCGCTACCATAGGAAGCAACATTACCGCCGAGACGCCAAGGCATTTCTGTTTTTCTCGGCGTCCTCGGCGTCTCGGCGGTTAATTCCGATCCCCGTCCATCAGCGGCGCCAAAAAAACGAAGGGCGGCTTGCGCCAGCCACGCAAGCCGCCTCGTGAAGTGTGATGTGCTATAAGGTGCGCCACGAACCTTGCGGCTCTGGCGCTGCCCCTGCCTTCCCCTCCGTTCCTCCAACCAAGTCCGGTGAGTTCGCTCACTAAGTCGGACCGGCCGACACGGTGGCGTTCTTATGGCTGAGGCCCTGTCACAAATCCCTGGGAAGGGCTCCGGACACGGCGCGCACTTGCGTG
>DATNJC010000154.1:0-33967 GCA_035604115.1 Bryobacteraceae bacterium
CCGCTACCACGTCACCGACCACGGCAGGCTCATTCTGAACGCCTTGCTCTCGGCGCAACGCACCACCGCTCAGCAGCTTACAACTTTGGCCGCATGAAATCTTCGCGCGCTACAAAGAAACCAGGGTCTAGTAGTACAATCTTCACAGCAATGCTGCTCCTGACGATGGCACTGGGCGGGTGCGGCGGGACCCCGGAGCAACGTTTGCGCAGGGCGCTGGCCTCGACGGTTACGGGTCACCTCCAAGTGCCTGCTGGGACGGTCGAGATATCGTCGGAGCTTACGCTGGCCCCGGGCGCTCACGACCTTGAGATCGCGGGTGCGGGCACGCTGCTTAAGGCTGCGGCGGGATTTTCCGGACGGGCGCTGCTGGTGATCGACGGGGCTCGCAACATCCGGTTGCACGATTTTCGCATCGACGGCAACCGCGGCGCGCTGGCGCGTCCGCTGGACATGGCTCCGCCGGAGAACGCGTTTCGCGTGTGGTATCCGCTGAACGGTATTCTCGCCGATCGCGTGGAGGGGCTCGACGTTAGCGCCATTCAATTGGCGAACGTGGTCAACTTCGCCGTGCTGGTCAGCCGCTCTTCGGGGATTCGCATCCGCAATCTAACCGTCGAAGATTCGGGCTCTCGCAGTCCGCAAGGGCGCAACAATCTGAGCGGGGGGATTCTGATCGAGGAAGGTTCGAAGGATTTCGAGGTGCGGGAGTGCATGTTCACCCGGATCGCCGGTAACGGGTTGTGGACGCATTCGCTGCGCACGTCGCCGCGCTTGTCGGATGGAGTGTTCGCAAAAAACCACTTCGATACGATCGGCCGCGACGCGCTCGAAGCCGCTCACGTCACGCGCATGCGCGTTGAAGACAACACGGGCTCGAACATCGGCTACCCGGTGGAACTGGTCGACGCCGAGCACGGAGGCACGCCGGTGGCCATCGATACGGCGGGCAACGTGGACCATTCCGAGTACGCGCGGAACTCCTTCGAGGAAGTGAATGGCAAGTGCATCGACCTGGACGGCTTTCACGACGGGGCGGTGCGCGAGAATCGGTGCCTCAACCGGAAGCGCGCGGAAGACTACTTGTTTGGGCACTTCGGCATCGTAATGAACAACACCGATCCGGATGTCCGCAGCGAGAAGATCGAGATCACCGGCAATGTCATCGACGGCGCCAAGTTCGGAGGATTGTTCGTGATGGGTTCCGGGCACACCATCACCGGCAACCAATTCGTGCATTTGGACCTGGCTGGGTGCAATGAAAGCGCCGCACGGTTCGGCTGCATCTATAAAGCCGACGAACCGGCTATGCTCCAGACGGGAATCTACCTGGGCCGGGGCGTGGCGCGCCTGGAAGAGACGCGGGGAAACGTGATCCGCGACAACCGGATCAGCGGTCACAAGATGCGCACGCGTTGCGTCGCGGCGGGGCCGGGCGTTTCTTTGGCCGCGAACACTCTAGAACGGAACCGGTGCGAAGACGATCTTACCCAGCCCTAATCGCTTCACCTTAGACGGCACCCTTGGCGCGTCGAGTATCCTAGTTCTAATGTCCATCGAGTTGCGCGGAGTCACCTGCGCCCCTTTGACCAACTTCAGCGCGGTGGCTCCCTCGGGCGCGATCATCGGCGTGATCGGCGAGAAGGGATCGGGCGTCACCGAACTTTTAAAACTAGCCGGCGGCGCGCTGCAACCGACGGAGGGCGAGATCGTCGCGAGCGCCGAACGCCGTTTCGTGACGCTGGGGGACTCGCTGAATCTGGCGCCGGCCGCGGTGCTGGCTTTGGATCAAGCGCTGGCCACCCAAGACGCTGTGGTGCGGGCGCGTACCCTGGCCGGACTCGACCGTATGCGGCGGTCGGGCACCACGGTGCTGCTGGCCTCGCACGAATCCGTGCTGCTGGAACTGATGTGCGACGAAATTTGGTGGCTGGACGCGGGCAGCATGGCCGCGAAGGGCGATCCTAAGGAGACGCTCAAGAAATACCGCCGTCACGTCGCCGACCGGGTGCACTCCTGGGGCGAGACCATGCCTGTCCGCCTGGCACCGTCGTTTCGCCGGGGCAACGGCCGCGCCGAGATCCGTTCCATCGAGACCCTGGGCGCGGAGGGCAAGCCCACCATCGTGTGGAAGAGCGGGGAGCGGGTCGGCGTGCGCGCCACCGTGGGTTTCGAGGAAGCGGTGGAGAATCCGGTGCTGGGCCTGCTGATCCGCACGCAGATCGGATTCGAAGTCTACGGGACCAACACCGAGCTGGAGCGGGTCGCTATCGGCCCGCGGCAGCCGGGCGAGTCGGTCACGGTGACCTTTTCCTTCTTGTGCGATCTTTGCCCGCAAGCCTACACCATCACCATGGCCTCGCACGACCCGGACGGCACGGCGCACGACTGGCTGGACGATGCTATCGCTATCACGGTCACCGACGAGCGCTACACCGCGGGGGTGGCGAATCTGCGGGCCAAGGTGACGGTGGAAGCGCCGCAATAGCGTCTAACGGGTCAGCCAATCCAGTTCGAGGTTTGCGACGCGGCGGAAGTCCTTGTCACCGGTGACCAGGGGGCAATCGTATTTGTGGGCTAGTGCGGCGGCGAAGGCATCGGCGTAAGAGATCGCGTACTGGCCTTTGAGGGCCGCCGCGTTCCAGATATCGTCCAAGGTCGGGACCTCCAGAGTTACGGGAAGGCTACGCGATAACGCTCGCCAGTCCTCCGCCAACGCCAGCGCCGGTCGTTTCCGGAGAATATAGTGGACCTCGCCGGCGTTAATGGCGCTCATCAGCAACTGGGCTCGTCCCGCGACGGCTGCCGACAATAGGTCTTCCAAATGCTTACGGGACGGTGGACTTCCGTCAATCCACTCGATGATAGCCCAGGAATCAAGAACGCGAGTTTTCACGCTCGCGCTCGCGTTTCTTTTCGGCCTGGTAGAACTCAAGCAGACCGAGCCCGGCGCCGGCGCCAGCCAGCTTCTTCCACGCGGGTTCTTTCGAAAGCACGATCTTCTGCCCGCGGACTTCCACGTTCAACTTGGTGCCCTCCGACAGATTGAGAGCATCGCGCACTCTTTTGGGGATCGCGATCTGCCCTTTGGAGGAAACGGTAACTAGCTCCATGGCCTTATCTTACTACAAGTAAGAAAAGGATCATTTGCCTTCGAGGAGGAACGTGGGGGCCAGGCCGGTCAAGGTGGAGAAGCCCGGCGTTCCCGCAACACTTAGCCAGCTCGACGCGCCGTGGGTTTGGCCCAGGAACGCGTGCGGATGCACGTGCACCACCATATCCTTCATCATCAGGCTGCCGAACTGCATCAGCGGGAACACGGCGTGCGTGGGTTCCACTGTTTCCTGGACCACTGAAGGCGTGCGCATGGCCTGGCGCAAGGCTTTTTCCCAAGCGACATCGTCGACATCGGCGCCCCGTACGGGATGCAGGCTCCCCGAATCGTCGTTGGGCTTCAGCACCAGCTTGGTGCGGTGCTTCAATACGAAATCGGGCAGATCCACGGTGTGGTTTTTGTGAGTCGTCTTGGCGGCCTGCACCAGGCGCGTCCACGGTACCAGATCTTTGATCGCTTTGCGCTCGGCGGCGGGGAATCCGGCGGTGACGTGTTCATCGGTCAGCAGGTCCAGCAGCGCGCGCTTGGATCCCATCTCGGCCCGAAAGCTGTTGACCATGCACACGGCGCGGTCTTTGTAAGCGCGCACCAGCGCGTGGTTCAAGTCGTAGCGCACCAGGAATTCCTGCAAATTGATACGCCGGTATACGATGTCGATCAGAAAGTCGCCACGACGCAACTCGCGATTGCGGTATTCGAGCTGCTCCGGCGACACTACTTCGGTGGGGTAGCCTTCGCGCGAGAGAAACTCGGCCAGCGGTGCGTACTCGCTGTTGGCGGCCGTCTGGAAAGGCTGGCGGAACTCGACGATGGCAATGCGGGGCTTCTTCTGTTTGCCGCCGGATTCCTTGTACGTTTTGAGAATCGCCGTGAGCAACGGTTTAGTCCCGCCCAGTTTCTTGAGCTTGTACTTTTTGCGGAACTCCTTCATCGGCGGGCAGTCGTAGTAAACATCCGCCAGCGCTTCGCCATACAGCACGCCGGCCGGGACGTCGGCGCGATAACCGGTGACATGCAATACGCCATCGTTCACCGCGCTGTCGAGCAAACTGGTCACCGCCACGGCCTTGTAGCCGGGGTCCACGCCCGCCATCATGCGCTCCGCCGGGAGCAATTGCAGCCGGGAGATCAACGCCGGATTGGCCAGCGCGAGTTGCAGGACCCGTTCGATGGCCGACTGCAGCACGCCCGTCGCCCGCTCCAGCGCCGCGTAATCCCGATTGGTAAGAAAATGCGGGCGCAGAACCGGAGACACGGGATGCCCATCGAGCTTTTGGGCCTTGATGCGATCCTGTAGCGCCTGGGCCCAAGCCAGGTCGATATAGGGCTCGCTCTCGATCAGTTTGTGATAACGGGCGATGGCCTCGCTCACCAGTGACATGCGGTTGTGACACAGTATCCCACGGCGGGGGTGGGTTTGTCAGCAAATGAAACCGCTTAAATCCCCGTAAGCGATTGATACAAAGGCAGTTTTAATAAAACAAAAAGGTGTCTGCTTGATTTGACTGACGGGCCGTTTTTCGGCGCAAGACGGAGAGCTAGCGTTGATTGGCTTTGAGAATCTTCTTGCGCAGGCGGATGGATTGGGGCGTTACTTCGACCAGTTCGTCGTCGCGGATGAACTCGATGGCCTGCTCCAGGTTCAGCAATCGCGGAGGCACCAGGCGGATGGCTTCGTCCGCCGTAGAAGCCCGCATGTTCGTCAGCTTCTTTTCCTTGACGATGTTGACGTCCAGGTCGCTGTCGCGCGCGTTCTCGCCCACGATCATGCCTTCGTAAACTTCGGTGGTGGGCGCCACAAACATTTCACCGCGTTCCTGTAGATTGAACAGCGCGTAACCGGTAGCCTTGCCGGGACGGTCGGCGACCAGCGATCCGGTGGGACGCGTGGGAATATCGCCCTGCCATTCGATGTATCCGTGGAACAGCGAGTTCATGATGGCCGTGCCCTTGGTGTCGGTCAGCATCTCGCTACGCAGGCCGATCAGGCCGCGCGAAGGCACCAGAAACTCCAGGCGCACGCGGCCCGATCCATGGTTGACCATCTTCTCCATCTTGCCCTTGCGCGAGCCCATTTTTTCGATCACCACGCCCACAAATGCCTCCGGACAATCGATCACCAGCAGCTCTTGCGGCTCCGATAACACGTGGTTGATGGTCTTTGTGATGATTTCGGGTTTGCCGACAGCCAGCTCGTAGCCTTCGCGCCGCATCATTTCGATCAAGATCGCCAGTTGCAGTTCGCCGCGGCCCATTACCTTGAACGCATCCGGACCGCCGGATTCCTCGACCTTGATCGACACGTTGGTCAGCAGTTCTTTGTCCAGGCGGTCGCGCAGATTGCGCGAGGTCACGTACTGGCCTTCGCGCCCGGCGAAGGGCGAGGTGTTGATGGTGAACGTCATGGCGATGGTCGGCTCATCGATTTGAATCGATGGCAGCGGCGCGGGCGTCTCCACGCTGGTGACGGTCTCGCCGATGGTGATCCCTTCCACTCCGGCGATCGCCAGCAGGTCGCCGGGGCGGCCGATGGTTTCATCCACCCGCTTCAGTCCTTCGAACGAAAACATCTTGGTGATCTTGGTTTTGTGAAAGGAGCCATCCAGTTTCGCGATGGCCACTTCGTCCCCGTAATGCAGGGTCCCGTTGAACACGCGGCCTATGGCCAAGCGCCCCAAATAATCACTGTAATCGAGATTCCCCACCTGGAGCTGCAGCACGCCTTCGGCATCGCCCTTGGGTATCGGAATGTGCGCCAGGATGGCTTCAAACAGCGGCTTGAGATTTTCCCCCGCACCGTTCGGATCGGTTTTGGCAATGCCTTCCCTGGCATTCGTATAAATGACGGGGAAACTGAGTTGATCCTCGGTCGCGTCCAGATCGATAAACAGATCGTAGATTTCATCCAGCACTTCCGGAATGCGCGCATCGGGGCGGTCGATCTTATTGATCACCACGATCTGCGGCAGCCGCGCTTCCAGGGCCTTCATCAGAACGTAGCGCGTCTGCGGAAGCGGCCCTTCACTGGCGTCTACCAACAACATTACTCCGTCCACGAGCTTCAACGCGCGTTCCACTTCGCCGCCGAAATCGCTGTGGCCGGGGGTGTCGACGATGTTGATCTTGATGCCGCCGTAGCGCACGCCAGTGGCTTTGGCGAGAATCGTGATGCCGCGTTCGCGCTCCAGATCGTTGGAGTCCATGACGCGGTCGGCCACCTGCTCGTTGTCTCGAAAAATGCCGCTCTGGCGGAGCATGGCGTCGACCAGCGTGGTCTTGCCGTGGTCGACGTGGGCGATGATAGCGACGTTGCGGATGGATGGTGTTGACATTCGCGAGGGGGGAACTTCTATTTTCGCACGCCGCGACGCCGCGCACACGATAAAATGAGACTAATCGCGTCCCGCAGCTTCCATCACTGGAGCAAAACCATGTCAAGATCCGTTCTTGCTGTAATGCTCGCCGGCGCGCTGGCAGGCGCAATGACGTGCTCCGCCGCGACTCTCGCGATTTCGACCTATCTCCGAGATGGCTTCACGCCCAGCGCGATCGCTTCGGACACGCAGGGGAATCTCTATCTCGCGGGCAGCACGGTGCTCGATCCCGCCGGTTCCTCTACGGGCGCGGTGTTGATGAAGCTCGACCCGAAAGCCAGCCAGTGTCTCTATCTCGTGTACTTCGACAGCGCCGCCTCCGACCACGTGAGCGCAATCGCTGCGGACAAAGCGGGTAACCTTTACGCCACGGGATGGACCACGAATTCCAACTTTCCGGTAACGCCGGGCGGGCAGCTCGGAACGCCGCCCACCAACGCCCAGGACCAACGATCGTTCGTGATTAAGCTCAGCCCGAACGGAGCGGTGGTTTTTGCCGTACTAGTGGGCGGCTCGGCAGGGAGCACTGCCGAGGCGATTGCGCTCACTCCGCAAGGCCAGATCCTCATCAGCGGCGAAACCGCCAGCGGATTTCCGTTGACGCCTGGCGCGTACAGGGTAGCGGACAGCAAGGGCCACCTCTTCCTGATGGAGTTGGACGCCACCGCGAGCAACGTGATCTTTTCCGCCACGGGCATCGGCGGGACATCGATTGCGCTCGATCCCGCCGGAAATATTTTTGTCGCGGGAAGCGACGCGGGAACCGACTATCCCACCACGCCGGGCGCGTACCAGACGCAGTTCGTCCAAGGGGGGGTCTGTTACACCTCGTGCGGGCCCCCGCCTAACGGCGTGCTACAGCACCTGACTAAAGTTGACCCGACCGGGTCGACGCTGATTTACTCAACCGGCATCAACGACGTTACCGGAGCCGCGGGTGACACCACCAACACCGGGCTGGCGGTCGACGACGCCGGAAATGCCTATGTCACAGGCACGCTGATCCAGGCGCAGTATCCGTTCACTGTGCCTGTTCCGAACATCTACACCAGCTTCTTGACCAAGCTCGATCCTTCCGGAGCCTCGGTGATCTTTTCGGTGCCGATTGGCGGAGCGGGAGTGCAGCTGGATGCGTCCGGTGGGCTGTATGTGGGCGGCGTGGTGCAGTTCCCCCCAGCGGTCGACCTGGAGCCGCCGCCAACCAGCCCTCTATCGCCCCCGGCGGTACTTTCTTGGATTCCGCAGGTGTGTTGGCCGAACTTCATGACCACAAATAGCGGGGCTTACGTGATGAAGATCGATCCAGCCACCGGCAACGCGGTGGACGCGCAGTGGATCGACGGCTCCGGTCCCGGCGCCACGGCGATTACTTTGTCGAGCGGCAAGGTTTGGATCACCGGTCCGACTCCGGCGCCCGATGTGCCGTTCACGCCCGGCGTGCTGTCGCCATCGAAGTTAGGTCCCGGATTCCTTCCCGGCGCGTATTTGGCCGCCGCCGTTTTTTTCGCAAGCTCGGGTGCCGCGCCGGTGATCGCATGCGTTCTGGATGGCGGCAACCTCACGCACGCCGGCGCGGTCGCGGCGTTCCAACTGATTTCTCTCTTCGGCAAAAACCTTGGGCCGTCGGTAGGTGTGGGCGCGCCGCATGGCTCCGCAGCGTCCATCGCCGGAGTCACCGTCACGTTCGATGGGAACCTCGCGCAGCTTTTGTATGTGTCTTCGTCGCAGATCAACGTGGCGGTGCCGGCGCGGCTGCCACCGTTGCCCTCCAGCACAGTGATGCAAGTGTCGGTCAACGGCGCTACCGTTCAGCGCCAATTTCCATTTGCGCTCGCAAACCTGAATCTGTTCGCGTATCTCTTAGCCTATGGGCTTCCCTGCCCAGCCGCGCCGGTCTTCTTGAACGGACTTCAGCCGGTGGCGACCAACGCCGACGGATCGCTTAATTCCTGCGCGAAACCGGCCAAGTTCGGGTCAACCGTATCGTTCTACGCCGAAGGGGTCGGCCAACTCGGCTTTGCTCCGCCACTCAGCCTGGGGGACATCCAGGCGCAGGTCGGCAACTGTCCCGCGGAGGTGGAGGATGCCTCTCTCATCAACAGCTTCGTCTACAAAGTGGACGTACTCTTGCCTTCAACGTTGCTGCCCTGTGCCGCGGTTCACGACAACTTCTCTCCGGTGGACATCTTCGGAATGACGCTGACCTACGGTGGATCGCCAGTCGCGCCGCTTCTGCCATACGCCAGCCCGGCGCAATCGTTGCCCATGAACGTGTGGGCGACGCAGTGAATCGGCGACAATCGGAACAGTGCATGAACTTCCTTCCGTAGTCATTGTCGGCCGCCCGAACGTCGGTAAGTCAACTTTGTTTAACGCTATGCTCGGCCAGCGGCGCTCCATCGTCGGCGACGAGCCGGGCATCACGCGCGACCGCATCTGCGGCGAAGCCGTCTACCGCGGCCGCCATTTTGAGCTGATCGACACCGGCGGAATCATCACGGACGACACCGAGATGATCCCGACGCAGATTCTGAAGCAGGCCCGTGTAGCGCTGGAGACGGCCGCGCAGGTGATCTTTCTGATTGACGGACGCTCCGAAATCACGGGCGCGGACCGCGATCTGGCGGCGATGCTGCGGAAACTCGGGCGCCCCGTAACGCTGGTGGTCAACAAGATCGACAGTCCGCGGCGCGAGGATCTGACTCACGAATTCCACGCCTTGGGTTTCAAGAACCTGTATCCGGTTTCGGCCGAACATCAGTTGGGACTGGCGGATCTGCTGGACCACGTTACGGCCGATTTTCCGGCGGAGGCAAAGCAGGACGTAGAGCAAGATATCGAGGAGTCGGAGGACGTCACTCCTAAAACTACGCACATAAAAGTTGCCATTATCGGCCGGCCAAACGTGGGGAAATCGACCTTGCTCAATGCGCTCACCGGCTCCGAGCGCGCCATCGTTTCCCCGGTCGCCGGGACCACGCGCGATGCCGTGGATGAAACCGTCGCTCGCGAGGGGATCGACTATATCTTCGTCGATACGGCCGGAATCCGCCGCAAGGGCAAGACTAAGATGATGGCGGAAAAGATGAGCGTGGTGATGGCGCGGCGGCACCTGCGCATGTCCAACGTGGCCTTGTTGGTCCTGGACGCAAGCGAAGGCGTGCTGGCGCTGGACGCTACCATCGCGGGCTATGCGCATGAAGAAGGCCGCGCTGTGATCCTGTGTGTGAACAAGTGGGACTTGGCCAAGGAGCGCAATCGCAAGAAGTTTTTGGAGCAGATCGAAGACCACCTGAAGTTCCTGGATTACGCGCCGGTGGCGTTCCTCACCGCGCGCACGGGGCAGGGCGTGGACGCGCTGTTCCCGCTGATCCGCAAGGTGTTCGACTCTGCGTCCCGGCGCGTCAGTACCGGCGAACTGAACCGATTCGTCGCGACTCTGCGCTGGGAGTACGCGGCCAAGATCAACTACATCACGCAGGCTTCGATGCGCCCTCCCACGTTCGTGGTGTTCACCGACAAACCCAACCTGCACTTCTCCGCCGAACGCAACCTGATCAACCGTCTGCGTGAGAGGTTCGGGTTTGAAGGGACGCCGGTGGTGATCAAGACCAAGCGGAAGTGAGTGGAGCACGTACTCGTGCGTGCCGGGGTGCCCTCTGGGCCCGGCACTCGTGCCGATGCCTGGCGGGTTCATAACGCCGGCCGTGCGTCGCGATGAGTCGCGACGTGGCTCGCAAGAGTGCGCGCTCAACGGAGCACGGACCTTGAGAATTCTTTATGCTGGCGTCATGAACCCTGCCGCCAACGAAATTCTGACCCGCTTGGGATTGTGGAAGACCAACTCTGGAGCGGGCTGCGGCCAATGGATCGATGACCCGGCCGGCGGTGAGATCGCCTCGTGCAATCCGGCCGACGGCTCCGAGCTGGCCCGCGTGCGCCTGGCCGCCGAGGAAGACTACGACGAGGTCTTGTGGCAGGCTCGCCTGGCGTTCGACAAGTGGCGCCTGGTGCCCGCGCCCAAGCGCGGCGAGATCGTCCGCGAAATTGGAGAGGAACTGCGGCGGGTCAAAGACGACCTGGGCGCGCTGGTGACGCTCGAATCCGGCAAGATTCTGGCCGAGGGACGCGGCGAAGTGCAGGAGATGATCGATATCGCCGACTTCGCCTGCGGCCTCTCGCGCCAGCTGTACGGACTCTCGATGCATAGCGAGCGCCCGGGCCATCGCATGTATGAGCAGTGGCACCCCCTGGGCGTCGTGGGCGTGATCACGGCCTTCAATTTTCCCGTGGCGGTGTGGGCTTGGAACGCGCTGATCGCTCTAATTTGCGGTGACGTGGTGGTGTGGAAGCCGTCGCTCAAGACGCCGCTATGCGCCATCGCAGTGCAACGCATCTGCGACCGCGTGTTGGCCCGCAACGGTCAAGAAGACGGCTGGAAGGGAGTCGCCAATGTGGTGATCGGCACCGACGAGTGCGTCGGCAAACGGCTCACGGGGGACCGCCGCGTGCCCTTGATCAGCGCCACCGGTTCCAGCCGCATGGGACGCATCATCGGCCCGCAGGTCGCGGGGCGGCTGGGGCGCACTCTGCTCGAGCTCGGCGGCAACAACGGCATCATCGTTACGGACGACGCCGATCCGGAGCTGGTGGTCCGGGCCGTGTTGTTCGGAGCCGTGGGCACAGCCGGACAGCGCTGCACGTCGACGCGGCGATTGTTTCTGCAGCGCGGGATCGCGCCGCGCATCATCGAACGGTTGGTGGCCGCGTACAAGCAAGTTCGCATCGGCAACCCGATGGACCCTGCAACACTCATGGGACCGTTAATCGACGGCGCAGCCGTGGATCACATGCTGCGCGCTCTGGCGATGATCGAAGAGCAAGGCGGCAAGGTGATCGCGGGCGGCGGCCGCCTGAACACGGGCGCAGGCAACTTCGTCGAGCCCACGCTGGTGCTGGCAGCGCCGCACATGCCGTGTCTGAAAGATGAGCTGTTCGCGCCGGTGCTGTACCTGATCGAGTACGACGATCTGGAGCAAGCCATCGCCTGGCACAACGACGTCCCCCAGGGGCTCTCGTCCGCGATTTTTACACGCGACCTGCGCTCCTCGGAGACATTTTTGAGCGCGCGCGGCAGCGACTGCGGCATCGCCAACGTCAACATCGGCACCAGCGGCGCCGAGATCGGCGGAGCGTTCGGCGGCGAAAAGGACACCGGGGGCGGCCGGGAATCCGGCAGCGACGCCTGGAAAGCTTACATGCGCCGTCAGACCGTTACAGTGAACTGGTCGGACCAGCTGCCGCTGGCGCAGGGGATTCAGTTCGAGTTGCCTTGACTCCCTCTTGCTCCTTCCCTATACTGCCGGAAGACTTTTCGCTGCGGAATGAGGGGGCCTTGTGCGACAGATCCTGCCGGCTATTTCTCTCTGGCTGACTCTTTGGTGCGTGCTCACGGGCTGGAGCGCGTTCGCGCAAAGCGATCGTGGAACCATCACCGGCACTGTGGCCGACCCGGCAGGCGCCGTGGTTGCCAACGCTCCAATTCAAGCGCGGAATGTGGACAACGGCGCTTTGTACGAGGGCGCGACTTCGACTACCGGGAACTACACGCTAGCTCAATTGCCCGCCGGCACGTACGAGGTTTCCGTCTCCGTGCCGGGATTCAAGAAGTACACGCGGCAGGGCCTGACGGTCCAGGTGGCAGAGGTTCTGCGCATCGACATGATTCTCGAAGTGGGATCGTCGTCGGAATCGGTGACGGTGAGCGAAGCGGCTGCCTTGCTGAACACGGAGAGCGGCGACTTGAGCCACAACGTGAGCACCAGCACCATGGATTCGCTTCCGATTCTGGGGATCGGGACCAACCAGGCGGGCAGCACCGGCATTCGAAATCCCAACGCGGTGCTGGAGTTGATTCCCGGCACGTTTTATTCCGGCAACTCACAGGTCCGCATCAACGGAGTTCCGAACAACACGCAGGGCATCCAGATCGAGGGCATGGACGCGACCAACGGCAACAATCCCAACATCACCGGCGCGACGCAAGCCAGTGTGGACGCGATCCAGGAGATGACGATTCAGGTGAGCAACTACGCCGCGGAGTTCGGGCAAGTCGGAGGCGGGCTGTTCAGCATCACCATGAAATCCGGCACTAATCAGTTTCATGGCACCGGTTACGACTACTTCGTGAACGAAGATCTCAACGCGGGTGCGCCTTTCACGGACGCTCCGGCCGGAACGGGAAACCCTCGGGCTCGCCAGCGCCGGAACGATTACGGATTCACGCTGGGCGGTCCCATCTGGTTGCCCAAAATTTACAACGGCCGCGATCGAACTTTCTTCTTCTTCAGTTGGGAGGAGTACCGCGAGGCGCAAACTGTCGCCACGCAGTTTGCCACCATTCCCACCACGGCTTATCGGAGCGGCGATTTCAGCGCGGCGATTCTGCCGAACGCCAAGGTGATCGGCACCGATCCGCTGGGACGGCAGATGCTGGAAGGTATGGTTTACGATCCGAATTCGACGCGCACGGTGAACGGTGTGAGCGTGCGGGACCCATTCCCGAACAACGCCGTTCCGCAAAACCGCTTCGATCCGGTGGCGGTCAAGATCCAGGATCTTTATCCCCAGCCCAAGGGGCCCGATGCGACTGCGCTGGTCAACAACTACCTGCCCGTGTTCCCGACCGCCAGAGTTACAACCGTTCCCTCGATCAAGGGAGACCACTTGTTCGGAACCAAGGGCAAGCTGTCGTTTTATTGGACCCGGGTACGGTCGTCGGCGGCGCCTCCGGGTCCTCCCAACGGGACCAACAGCGGCTTGCCGGACCCGCTCGTTACAGCCACGGCGACATTTATCCGCACGCACATCGAGCGGCTCAACTACGATCACACCTTGAGCCCGACGCTGTTGCTGCATTTTGGCGCGGGCTATCAAAATGTTTCGCAGGATCTGCCTACGGTCACATCGACTGGGGCGCAGTTGAATTACAACGCCGCCCAGGAACTCGGCCTGCACGGAGCTATCGTCAATCGGTTTTTCCCGCCTATGTCGGGATTGCTCGCGGCCAACGGGACGGGCGGGAGCGTGAATCTCGGCGGCGCAACGGACGCGAACAGTCTTACGCAGAGACCAACATTTAATACCAGTCTCACTTGGGTGAAGAACAATCACACCTACAAAATTGGATCGGAATTTCGAACCGAAGGCTATCCTGCGATCAACGTTTCGAACACATCCGGCAGTTATGTGTTCAGCCCAGCGCAAACCGGACAACCCTTCCAAAACACTGCCGTGAACGGTACCAACGTGGGATTCGGCTACGCGAGCTTTCTGCTCGGCCAGGTCCAGCAGGTGAGCATCTCCAATCCCGTGGAGCCCCGATTGGGGAAAAAGCAGTTCGGTGTTTATGCGCAGGATTCCTGGAAAATTACGCGTAGATTGACGTTCGATTACGGCATTCGCTACGATTATTCGACTTATCTGCGGGAACAGTACGGGCGTGCTCCGTTCTTTTCGGCCGCAGCCGTGAACCCGAAAGCGAATCGCCTGGGTGGCACGATCTATGACGGGAGCGGTCCGGGACGTTGCAACTGCAGCGTGGCTAACAATTATCCATACGCCGTGGCGCCGCGGCTGGGTGTCGCCTATCAGATCACGCCTAAAACCGTGGCTCGTGGCGGATTCGGGATCGTCTACTCGGGCACGGAAACGAATAATCAGGCTGCGGGCGGATTGGCGGGATCGTCGAACACGATCATCGCGCCGAGCTTTGGTGCGTCCGTGACTTCCTTGGCTGTCGGTATCCCGGCTTCGTTCGATCCGCCGCCGTGGCCCAATTACGATCCAGGTCAATATCCGACGGGGTTCCCGACGCCGGGTGGCTCGGCTCCGCTGGTCGATCAAAACGCGGGCCGGCCGGCAAGGCAATATCAATGGAGCGTTGGCGTGCAGCGCGAGATCTTCAAGAACCTGGCGGTAGAGGCAGCCTATGTCGGGAATCTCGGGGTTTGGTGGAATGCTCCCATCCTTCTTAATCTGAATGAACTCACTCCGCAGATTCTTGCCGCTGTCGGTCTCGATCCCACGAAGCCGGCGGATCAAGCGCTACTGACGTCGACGCTTAGTTCCGCCACTGCGGCGGCACGAGGCTTCAACAAACCCGCCTACGCCGGCTTTCCGCTGGGCCAGACCGTGGCCCAGGCATTGCGGCCGTATCCGCAATACACGACCATCCCCACGTACTGGGACCCATTGGGTAAGACCTGGTATAACGCATTGCAGTTAAAGGCGACCAAGCGCTTCTCCCATGGTTTGTCGTTTGTGAGCACGTTTGCCTGGTCGAAATCGCTCACCCTGGGCGCGGAGAACGATCCCGGCGCCGGCACCGGGGGCCTCGCGCTCGCCAACGACGTGATGAACCGCAATGCGAATAAGTATCTTTCGCTCTACGACCAGCCACTTCAGTTCAATATTTCGGCAAATTACACCACGCCCAATTTGAGGACCAACAAGATCGTGTCGTGGCTCGCCCGGGACTGGACTTATGGGGTGTACGTGTCGTACCGGAGCGGGCTGCCGCTCGAGGTTCCGATCGCGCAAAATAATCCCAATCTCAGCAATCTTCTATTTCAGCCCACCTTCGCGAACCGCGTGGCGGGGCAACCTTTGTTTTTGAAAGATCTGAACTGTCATTGCTTCGATCCGCAAACCACGGTGGTATTGAATCCGAACGCGTGGGCCGATCCGCCTACCGGCCAGTTCGGGAGCTCGCCGGCCTACTATAGCGATTTTCGGAAGCAGCGCCGGCCCCAGGAGAACATGAATCTGGGCCGCACCTGGCGCATCAAAGAACGCGCCACCTTGAATATCCGGGCCGAGTTCACGAACGTATTCAATCGCTCCGTGGTGGGCGACCCGACCGACACCAACGCCAAGGCGCAAATCACGTATCTTCCGAACGGCAATATTTCCGGCGGATTCGGATCGATCAACGCCACTAGTTCGCCGACCGGCACAGGCACCGCGGCGATCGTCAATCTCGCGCCCCGCAACGGCACCCTGGTCGCGCGATTCACTTTCTGAGCGTAGGACCGCACGGAACCCGCGAGCGCCGCGCTTATTTTTGTCCTTGCTGCGCGGCCTGTTCGGCGGCTTTTTCCGCGGCGCGCGCGCCGGAGAGGATGTTCACGATGGAATAGTTCCCCTCGTGGCATTCATAGTCGAAGATCCCTTCCTGAGACTTCCGCATGGGGATCTCTCCGCTCCACGGTTTCGTAAACGCCGTGGGATCGTCGACTGTGAACTTATAGAGGATGGTGTTTTCGTCCGTACGAGTCAGGCGCTCGGTAAGATGCAAATTCTCGTCGGCGCCATAGAAGTCGTTCTTGCCGATGAAATTGGTGGTGTCGATGACCAGCGTATCGCCCTCCCAGCGGCCGCGCGCGTCGCCCATATAGCCGCGAACGCTCGGCGCGGAGTGCGGCCGCGCGTCCAAGGGCCCGCTCAAGGGAATGATACGAGCCTCGTACATCATCTCCTGGAGAATCGCCACGTTTCCGGCCCCCTGAACAATCTCGAAAAAGTTGTTGTTGGGCGTGGGAACCATCGGCAGACCGCGGGAGATGCAACGGATCCGCAGCGCCAGATCCTCGGGACCGGCAGGGAGACCTCCCGCGCGGCCGGCCCGCCTCTTCCGCGTCTCCGGCGTTAACGGGGGGATTTTTCCATCGGGCGGGTCTACGATGAGCGAGGTGCGCCTGCTCCCGACGATCGAGGATCCCCGGTCGCGCCAGAATTCGTTATAGTTTCCGCGAAGATCGGCCGTACTGTCCTGGCTCCGGCGGTCCGTGTTGACTTGTTGCAGCATCCGGTTTTCATATTCCGCGGCTTCCTGTTCCGTAAAGAATTCCTTGCCGGCCAACTCTGCTGGACGCTCCAGCGGCGTGAGTGTGGCGATCGCCCAGATTCCCTGAAAGTCGGGCTGGCCGTCGGGGGTGCGGGGTGGAGTCCACGGCTTCGCTGCGGCGCCTTTTTGGGCTGCGGCGCTTTTTGGGCCCGGGGCACTTTTTTTCGCCGTCGACGATGGGGCTTGGCCGGTTATCCGCGCTGGTATTAAAACCGCGAGTGAAATCAAGGCTGCCGTTGCGCCCGTAAGAAACCGATGGCTCATTTCCGTCACCTCCTTAGTCCGATGCGCAAGCCTGCAAACAGGTGGTCGAGCTTTGTGCCGCCGCACGGGCCGAGTCCCGGCGCACCAGCGGCGCAATTGTCAATCAGTGTATCGCGACGAGACAAAAAACGGGGCACGGCAACGAATAGCTTCCCAAACGCCGTCCCTAAATCGTAATCAACCAGTTGGATAGCGCTCTCAGCCCAACGGATTAGTGACGGTTCTCCGGGCGCCGCTGGGCGTGGCAGGGTTCGCGTCTCATCGGACAGCTGCCATTCGGCGAATCTCCAGGAGCGGGCCGCGCAGTCGCTCTGTATTTAAAAAAGACCGAACTACGGAACTAATTTCCGTTACGAGCGTCTTAAGGAGAGTCATAACAGGAGCGCCGGTGTCCCAATTGCTGCAGGACCTGCGATACGCGCTGCGAACTCTGGCCCAGAGCCCCGGCTTCACAGCTGTGGCGATTTTGACACTCGCCTTGGGCATCGGAGCAAATACCGCCATTTTCTCGGTGATTGACACGGTTTTGCTGAAGCCGATGGGGTATCCCGATCCGGACCGCATCATCGCGTTCCTTCTGACCTCGCCGGGAGGATCGGGGATGGGAGCTTCGGTAACCAAATTCAACGTGTGGCGCGAGCAGACCGAGGCCTTCCAGGACGTCTCCGCATGGAGGTTCGGGGTTGCGAATTTGACCGGCACGGATAATCCGGAACAAATCCAATCGACCCAAGTCAGCGCCAATTTTTTCCGGCTGTTCGGTGCGCCGGTGATCCAAGGGCGCACCTTCACCGCCGACGAAGACCGGCCGAATGGCCCGCACGTGGCGGTGCTAAGCTACGGATTGTGGCAGCGGCGCTTCGGCGGCGATCCGCAAGCGGTCGGCAAGACGGTTTCGATCAGCGGGACTCCGTACAACATCGTTGGCGTCCTGGGGGCCGATTTTCGTATCGAGATCGAGCAGCCGCCGGACATCTATCTTCCGTTTCAGATCGATCCCAATAGTACCGATCAGGCGCACTATTTCACGGCCGGGGCGCGGCTGAAGCCCGGCGTCACCATCGAGCGCGCGAAGGCGCAGTTGCAGCTCGCGGCGGAGCAGTTTCGCCGTAAATTCCTCGGCACGGTAGTACTGGGCCCGAAAGATGGGTTCAGCGCGCAGCGGCTGCAAGACGCTGTCGTGGGCGGCGAAACGCGCACGTCGTTGCTGACGCTGGCGGGCGCGGTCAGCTTTGTGCTGCTGATCGCGTGCGCCAACGTGGCCAATCTTCTGTTGGCGCGCGCCACGGGACGAAAACGCGAGATCGCCATTCGTGCCGCGCTGGGCGCCGGCCGCTCGCGCATTGTCCGTCAATTGCTCACCGAGAGCGTGGTGTTGTCGCTCGCCGGTGGCGTGGTGGGCCTGGCCTTGGGAATGGCGGGAATCAAATCGTTGCTGGCGGCGAGCACGGGCATCAATATTCCACGCGTCGTGAATCAGTCCGCTTCCGTCACCATGGACTGGCGCGTGGTCACGTTCACTCTGTTGATTTCCTTGGTCACCGGCGTTTTGTTCGGGCTGATCCCCGCGATGCAGGCCTCGCGCGTCGATTTGAGCAGCTCTCTCAAAGAAAGCAGCGGGCGATCCGGAACGGGGTTGCGCCAGAACAAGGCTCGTGCATTGCTGGTGGTCACCGAGATGGCGCTGGCGCTGGTGTTGCTGGTGGGCGCGGCGCTGCTGATCCGCACGTATGTCGCGCTGAAGAACGTCAATCCAGGGTTCGATGCGCACAACGTGCTGACCATGCGCATGTCGCTATCCGGAGCGCGTTTCGAAAAGACCGCTGCCATGACGCAGATGGTTCGCGATGGCCTGGAGCGGATCAAGGGTCTTCCGGGTGTAGCGAGCGCGAGCGGCACTTGCTGCGTACCGCTCGAAGGCGGCTACGGGCTGCCGTTCATCATCGTGGGCCGGCCGCTGGACGGTCCTTCTCACGGCGGCGGGCGGTGGACGCCGGTCTCGCCGGGTTACTTCGATGTATTCAAGATTCCGATTCTGCGCGGCCGCGATTTTACCGATCGCGACGAGCGCGGGGCGGGCGGCGTCACCATCATCAATCAGACCATGGCCAAGAAATTCTGGCCAAACGGCGACGCGCTGGGCGCGCAGATCATCATCGGCAAGGGCGTGGGTCCGGAATTCGAAGAGCCTCCGCGGCAGATCATCGGCATCGCCGGAGATACGCGCGATAACGGGCTCAACCGCGACCCCGGGCCGACCATGTACGTTCCATCCGCGCAAACGTCGGATGGGGTGAACGCGCTCAACGTACGTCTCTCCCCGATCGCCTGGGTGGTGCGCACGCGAGTGGAACCGCACTCACTCAGCCTCGCGATTCAAAGCGAGCTGCGGCAGGCCAGCGGAGGCTTGCCCGCGGCGCGAGTGCGATCCATGGAAGAAGTGGTGGCGCAATCCACGGCCCGCCAGAATTTCAACATGCTGCTGTTGAGCATCTTCGCGGGATCGGCGCTGCTGCTGGCCGGTATCGGAATCTATGGGCTGATGGCGTACTCCGTGCAACAGCGCACGCAGGAGATCGGAATCCGCCTAGCGTTGGGAGCCGAATCGGCTAAAGTGCGCAATATGGTCGTCTATCAAGGTATGCGCCTCGCGCTGGTCGGGGTGGCCGTGGGTTTGGCGGGTGCGTTCGGCTTGACGCGCCTGCTGGCGAGTTTCTTGTTCGGCGTCCAGGCGCGCGACCCCATGGTATTTACGAGTGTGCCCGTCGTATTGACCGCGGTGGCGCTGGCGGCGGTGTGGTTGCCGGCGCGGCGGGCGACTCGCGTGGATCCGGTGATCGCGCTGCGATATGAATAACGCCGTTATCCGGAGCAACGCGCCGGACAAATTCGGGTCAGGCGCGGCTGGGCCGGCCGGCCCAGGGCAAATAAGCCCGAAAAAATGCGTCCCCTGCACGGGGCCGGCGCGTATCTGTTAGTAGCAGTCATGGAGGCGAGGTGTGCCTCGGTCCGGGCGGGATGTGGGCGTTAGCAGATGGTCTCAAAATCAGGAGGGGATTGTGGCGGAATCATTGATTCGTTTGGATCACGTCAAGAAAGTTTTTGTCACCGATGAAGTGGAGACGCATGCACTCGCCGACATTCATCTGGACATCGGCAAAGGCGACTACATCTCGATCGCGGGACCTTCGGGCTGCGGCAAATCGACGCTGCTGGCGATTCTGGGCCTGCTGGATTCTCCTTCCGACGGCACCTACACTTTGAACGGCAAATCGGTCGAAGGCTTGAAGCTCAGCGAGCGAGCGCGGATTCGCAATCGCGAGATCGGTTTCATTTTTCAAGCCTTCAACCTTATCGGCGATTTGACGGTGTATGAAAACGTCGAGCTGCCACTTACTTATCGCGGCATGCCCTCGGCGGAGCGGAAGAAGCGCGTGCAGGAATCGCTCGAGCGAGTGCAGATGAGCCACCGCATGAAGCATTACCCCTCGCAGCTCTCCGGCGGCCAGCAACAGCGCGTGGCGGTCGCGCGCGCGTTGGGCGGAGATCCATCGATTCTGCTGGCGGATGAGCCCACGGGCAACCTGGATTCCGCCAACGGCGAAGCCGTGATGGACTTGCTGAAGGACCTGCACAAGAACGGCGCCACGATTTGCATGGTGACCCACGATCCGCGCTACGCCGCGTTTGCGGACCGTTCCATTCATTTGTTCGACGGGAAGATTGTCGACAGTACGACCAACGGCGCACTGGCGACGGCCTAGACGCGCATGTTTTCCGATCTGCGGCATGCCGCGCGCACGCTGGCCAAAAGCCCGGGATTCACCCTGAGCGCGATCGGCGCGCTGGCGCTGGGGATCGGCGCCAACACGGCGGTGTTCAGCGTGGTGAACCAGGTGCTGCTGAATCCGACGGGTGTTGCGGAGCCTGCGCGCGTGGTGGCGTTGCGCGCGAAATACGACAAGATCGCGCTCAAGAACATTCCCGTTTCTGTCCCGGACTACGCCGACATCGCCAATAGCACGCAGTTGTTCGAATCCGCCGCGATTCTCGAAGAAGGCGATTTCAACTACACCGGATCGGGCGTGCCGGAACGCCTGCTCGGCGCAAGCGTGTCCTACCGCTGGTTCGATGTATTCGGGGCGAAGATACGCCTGGGCCGGGGTTTTCGGCCGGAAGAAGATCAGCCCAATGCCAACCAGGTGGTGGTGCTGTCGTTTGACGCCTGGAAGCGGATCTTCGGCCAGGACCCCGGCGTGCTCAACCGAACCATTGAACTGAATCAACTGCCGTATCGGATTATCGGAGTGACGGGGCCGGAGTTCCGCTGGCCCGCGAAGGTGGATCTGTGGGCGCCGATCGGTCTTCCACCGTCGCTGTTCACGGAAGACAATCGGATGAACGAGGGCTTCGAGGCCGTCGCGAGGCTGAGGCCTGGCGTCAAGTTCGAGCAAGCCAGCAGTTTTGTCGGCGTGCTCAACGAGAGGCTGCGGAATAGCGGGACGCGCATCGGCGGCTACGCCAAGAATTCCGGCTGGGGGACCTTCCTGGTTCCATTTACCGATTACATCGCGGAAGATACTAAGACTCCGATGCTGGTTCTGTTGGGAGCTGTTGGGTTCGTGCTGTTAATCGCGTGCTCGAATATCGCGGGATTGATGGTGGCGCGGGCGTCGGGGCGCACTCGCGAGATCGCCATCCGCGCGGCGCTGGGTGCGTCACGCTGGGACCTGATCCGGCAAACCGCGGCCGAAAGTTTGCTGCTGGCGGTTTTGGGCGCGGCTGCGGGGCTGGCGCTGGCAAATGCGGGTGCTCGCGCGATGCTGGCGCTGGCGCCACAGAACGCGCCGTTTGCTCTGTCGGTGCGGATGGACGCCACGGTCCTTGGCTTCACGATGCTGGGAGCGATGGCTGCCGCAATCCTATTCGGTATCGCGCCGGCGTGGCAGATTTCGCGGCTCGGCCGCTCTGATGCATTGAAGGACGGCGGGCGCTCGGCAACGGCGGGAGCCGGGAAACTGCGGCTGCGATCGGCACTGGCGATGGGCCAAGCCGCGCTGGCGCTGGTGCTGCTGGCAGGCGCGGGATTATTGCTGCGAAGCCTCGCGGCGCTGGGAGAAGTGCAGCCGGGATTCGATCCGGCGGGCGTGATGACCGCAACCATCACCTTGCCGCAGGCGCAGTACAAAGAACCAGCGAAGCAGATCGCTTTCTTCCGCGCCGCGTTGTCGCGGTTGTCGAGCCTGCCTGGTGCAACCTCCGTTGCGTGCGGCGTCCCAGTGCCGCTTAGCGGTCAAGGCAATTCCGCGTCCTTTGGAATCGAAGGACGGCCTGCAACGCCAGGAGATCCCGGGCCACACGGCGATCTCGGTTTTGTTTCGCCGGACTACTTCAGCGTGCTGAAGATTCCGTTGAGAAAGGGCCGCGTCTTCACCGAGCAGGACACCGAGGATACCGAGCAGGTCGCGATCATCGACGACGTTCTGGCGCGGCAATACTGGCCGGACGAGGACCCCATCGGGAAGCATCTGCGGCAAGGCCAGCGGGGGCCTTGGAGAACGGTGGTCGGCCTGGTAGGGCACGTCAAACATTTCGATCTGGCCGCCGACGATGTCAAAGGCAAGTATTACTTCCCGGCGTTCCAGCGGCCCGTCCCGTTCGCGACCTTCCTGGTTCGCACGCAGTCCGATCCCACGCGGCTCACCGGCGCGATTCGCCAGGCGGTTCAAGCCGTAGATCCAGCGCTGCCGGTTTCCCGGATGCGAAGCATGGAGGAAAGCGTCGCCGAATCTCTCGCTTCGCGGCGCTTAATCGTCACGCTGCTGGGCGCGTTCTCAGGGATCGCGCTGCTCATGGCCGTGCTCGGATTGTACGGCGTGATCAGCTACTCGGTGGCGCAAAGAACTCAGGAGCTCGGTATCCGCATGGCGCTCGGCGCCCAGCGCAGCGAGGTTTTGACGATGGTCATCGGCCAGGGCTTGCGGCTCGCCGGAGCCGGGGCCATCGTGGGCTTGGCCGCGTCCGCCGCGATCGGCGGCATGCTGCGGAGCCAATTGTTCCGGGTCAGCCCGTTCGATCCTTTAACGCTAGGTGGGACGGCAGCGGTATTGATCGGCGCGGCTCTGCTGGCCAGCTACATTCCCGCGCGACGGGCCACGCGAGTAGATCCGGTGGAGGCCCTCCGGCACGAATGAGCCCACGAAAGAGACCTCACCCATGACCACGCTTTGGCAAGACCTCCTGTACGGCTTCCGCATGCTCATCAAGAAGCCGGGCTTCACCGCCGTAGCGGCTTTGTCGGTGGCCTTGGGCATCGCCGCCAATACGATCATCTTCAGCCTGATCAACACCACTCTGCTGCGGCCCCTGCCCTATCCTGAAGCCGACCGCGTGATGATCGTCTGGTCCATGCCGCTGCAACGTCCGGATCAGCGAAACAACGTCAACGTGTCCAGCTTTTTCGCGTTTCGCGACCGCAGCCAATCCTTCGAATCCATCGGCGCGTTCAACGGGGGCGTGGCGAACATCGGCGCGGAGCACGATGGGGCTCCCGCCGAGAGGATTCAAGGTTGGACCTTCTCGCCGGCCCTGTTCAAAGCGCTCGGAGTCCAGCCGGAGCTAGGCCGGCTTTATACCGACGACGAGGATCAAGTGGACAACGCGGCGCCGGTGATCGTCATCACCCATCGTTTCTGGCAGCGGCACTTCAATGGATCGAAGGACGTCATCGGCAAAACGCTCATGATGGACAAGGCGCCGAACACGGTGATTGGCGTCATGCCGCCGACCTTCACGTTTTTCAGCGATGAGATGGACTATTGGGCTCCGCTGCCGATCGGCCGCCTGCAGGCCCAGAGCAAGCAGGGATTCCTGGTGGTGGTCGGCCGCCTGAAACGCGGAGTGTCGATGAAACAAGCGCAAGCCGAGATGAGCGCTCTCGCCGCCAATCTCGCGGCCAGCGACCCGGAGCGCAACCAGGGCAACGGCGCCAAGGTGCAATCGCTGCAGGAGGCCGCTTATGGAGGGCTGCGAAACCCGCTCCTGATTCTGCAAGGCGCAGTGGGATTCGTTTTGCTGATCGGCTGCGCGAACGTTGCGGGTCTGTTGCTGGCGCGCGCGGCTTCGCGGCGCACCGAAGTCTCGCTGCGAGCGGCCTTGGGCGCGGGACGCGCGCGCATCGTCCGTCAACTCCTGACCGAGAGCGTCCTGTTGGCACTTCTCGGCGGGATCGTCGGCGTCGCGTTGGGCTGGGCGGGACTGCGGCTGTTTGTCGGCACCGCGCCACCGGGATTTCCGCGGCTTACCGAGCTGACGCTCGACATCAAAGTGCTCGGATTTACGGCCGTTGTGGCGATCCTGACGGGGCTGCTGTTCGGAATCGTCCCGGCGCTGCAAGCCTCGAAAACGGATCTGGCCGGGTCGCTCAAGGAATCCGGGCGGAGCGGCACCGACAGCGTCGCCCGGCAGCATGTGCGTAGCATGATGGTCGCCGTGCAGATCGCCCTGGCGCTGGTGTTGCTGATCGGCGCGGGATTGATGATCAACAGCTTCTTGCGGGTTCAGAGCAAGAGCTTGGGGGCCGATCCGAAGGGCCTGCTGACCTTCGAATTCCGCTTTCCGCAAGGCGAAGCCATCAAGCCGTATTCGCGCTATCGCGGGATGGGCCTGTGGGATATCAGCCCGCAGACCACGCTGACCTACAATCGCGTTTTCGACCGGATGCAGAGCATGCCGGGCGTGATATCCGCCGCCGGTATCAACCGTCCTCCACTGAATGGCGACGGGATCAGCATGGCGTTCCTGATTGAGGGCAAGCCCACACCTCCGCCGAATAACGCCGCTGGCGGTTCTCAAGAGCAAGCCCAAAGCGCCAACTATTTCGCGGTGACGCCCAACTTCTTCGCGACCATGAAAATCCCGGTGCTACGCGGCCGCGATTTCACCCCGCAAGATACGGCCGCTGCTCCGCTGGCGATCATCATCAATCAGACCATGTCCCGCCGCTTCTTCCCCGGCGAGGACCCGATCGGCAAGCGCATCACGCTGGACTTCGTGCCCAATGAGCAGCCTCGTCAGATCGTCGCCGTGGTCGGCGACACGCCGCTCAACCGCTTCCAGAAGGACCAGGCGTCCATTATGTATGTGCCCTACACGCAGCAGACGCCGCGCTGGATGGGTCCGTGGTGGAACGATCGTGCGGCCATGTACTTCGTGCTGCGGACTTCGGGCGATCCGATGAGTCTGGTCCCCGCCATGCGCCGCGCGGTGGCCGACGTGGACCCCAACAAGCCCGCGGCGAACATCCGGACCGTCGAGCAGTATCTCGATCAGCAAATCCAGTATCAGCGCTTGTACATTCTGCTGCTGAGCGTCTTCGGCGCGATCGCCGCCGTGCTGGCCGCGGTGGGAATTTACGGCGTCATGTCGTATTCGGTGGCCGAGAGAACCCGCGAGATCGGGATTCGCATGGCGCTGGGAGCGAGCGGCTCCGACGTGCTGATGCTGGTGGTCCGGCAGGCTCTGATCCTGGTCTCGATCGGCTTGGCCCTCGGTCTCGCGAGTTCCTTCGCGCTGACTCGTGTGATCAAGTCGGCGCTGTACGGAGTTACGGCGACGGACCCGGCGACCTACATTGGAGTCTCGCTGGCGCTGGCGTTGGTGGCGTTGGTTGCCTGCTTTGTCCCCACGCGCCGGGCGATTGCCGTGGATCCAACCGTCGCCCTGCGGTACGAATGACCAGGAGAGCCATGAACGCAGCGCGGATCGAATGAAGACGCCGATGGGTGAGCTTTTTGCGCGCGGTTCCTTAGCCTCGGGAGGAAAACTTGATACGGGACATTCGACGTGGCATGGCGGCATTGTTGGCCTTCAGTTCAGCCCTACTCGCCCAATCTCCAGAAGTATCGATCACCAGCCCCAAGCCTCCGCGCGTCGTCGGACCGTTGCTGCGTCCATTTCACCTGGAGAAGCGCGTCGTCACGCCCGCGCGATTGACGGATTCGCCGCGGCTGGAATCTCTAGTGCGCAGCGGCAACCTTTATTTATCGGCGCGGGACGTGATCGCGCTGGTACTGGAGAACAATCTGGACATTGCAGTGCAGCGCTATGGATCGCTCCTCGGCCAGGAGGTTCAGCGCCGCGCCGAAGGCGGTGGCTATCTGCGCCAAGTCGACACGCCGCTGATCCCCGGACCGTTGAGCGTCAGCCTGGAAGGCGTCACCGTCGGCACCAGCGGCCTGACTGGGGGCGTCGGTTCGGGCGGCGGAATCGTATCGCAAATCGGCCCCGTCCCTCCGAATCTCGATCCTAATCTGGTGGCGAGCATGCAGTTCGGGCACCTGACCACGCCTTTGACCAATACGATTTTGAATCAAACTACGGCGTTAACCAACGATTACCGGCAGCTTTTCCTGCAATACTCACAACAGTTCGCCACAGGCACCAACGGCACGCTGACCTACACCAGCAATCGCAGCATGCTCAACAGCCCCACGCCCCTGCTGAATCCGGCCACCAGCGGCTTCATCGATCTGGTGATCAACCAGAATCTGCTGCAGGGCTTCAGCATCGCGGTGAACAAGCGGGATGTCACCGTCGCCAAGAACAATATCAAGTTCAACACGCTCCAATTGAAGCGGCAGGTGATCACTACCGTTTCCGCGGCGCTCAACCTGTATTGGGACCTGGCCAGCTTCGACGATGACTTGCGGATTAAAGAGCGCGCTTTAGCCACCGCGAAAAAGCAGTACGCCGACAATCAAATCGAGAACCGGCTGGGAACGCTCGCCGGCATTGAACTCACGCGGGCCGCCGCGGCCGTGTCCGCAAGTCAGGAGGACGTGGTGATCGCGCAGACCCACGTGGAGCAACAAGAGGCTGTCCTCAAGAACGCACTGACTCGAACCGGCGTCGAGAGCGTCTGGCTGGACGACGTGCACATCGTGCCGCTCGATCGCATTGAAGTTCCCAAGACCGAGGAACTCAAACCAACGGCGGAACTAATCCAGAACGCACTGGAGGCGCGTCCGGAGGTCGAACAACTCAAGGTCAATCTGGAGAGCAATCGCGTGTTGCTCAAGGGCGACAAAAACGGACTGCTCCCCACGCTGCAAGCCTTCGCCGAGCTCACCAACAATGGGTTATCCGGCCCCGTGAATCCGCTCTATAACGGCTGCTGCGGCGTCCCCAACGCTGCGTTTGTGGGCGGCTACGGCAACCTTCTCTCGCAGGTCGCGGACCGTAAGTTTCCTAATTACTCGGCCGGCGTTTCGCTCAATATTCCCCTTCGCAACCGCGCGGCGCAGGCCGATTATGTCACGGATCAACTGCAGCTCCGGCAAAACGAGCTGCAATTGCAGCGGGCGGTCAATCAGGTGCGCGTCGACGTGAAGACCGCCGTGATCGGGTTCCAGCAAGCCCGCGTCCGTTATGAGAATGCCGTCAACACCCGCGTGCTGGCCGAGCAAACGCTGATGGCCGAACAGAACCGCTTCAATCTCGGCGCCGCCCCCGACACGAGTCTGCTGATTCAAGCGCAAAACAATCTCTCGCTGACCCAGAGCGCCGAGGTGCAGGCCATGGCCAACTACTCGCACGCTCGAATTGCGCTGGATGAGGCCGTAGGCCAGACCCTGGACGTCAATCACATCTCGATGGAGGAAGCCACCAGCGGGCGCGTTGCGACTGCGTCTTCCATTCCAGATTCGATTCCTGCCGCGGAGGGGCGCCCTCGATGAGCTCAAAAATCCTTTGGCGAAACCCTCTGATCGCAATTTGCCTGGTGCCGATGCTCGCGGCGCAAGACACCGTAACACGGCCCATCGGAACGGTGTTCGTCCGCCCCTACAAGCCCGCGGCGATCCCTCCCGTTCGGCTGGCGAACTCGAGCCGCCTGGCCAGTCTGATGCGCGCCGGTAAGCTTTATCTGACCGTCGCCGACGCAATCGCGGTGGCCATCGAAAACAATCTGGACCTCGAAGTCGCGCGCTACAGCCCGCTGCTGGCGGAATGGGCGATCGAGCGAGCCGAAGCCGGAGGCCCGATTCGCGGGGTGCCGAGCGCGCCGGCCTTGGTCTCGGGCGTCGACAGCGGCCTGGGCGTGAACGGAAGCGCGCTCAGCGCGGGTCTATCGAGCGGCACCAGCACGGTTCAAATTGGCGCTGCGGGTGGCGCGTCCATTCAACAGATTGGACCCATCACGCAGATTCTCGATCCCATGCTGCAGAACACCACCACCTTTTCCCACCTCAGCCAGCCGCAAGCCAATCAGTTGGTCAGCCAAACCAACGCGCTGATTCAAACCACGCATAATTACAACACGGTACTCACCCAAGGATTATTGACCGGCGGTTATGTGCAATTTAGAGATTATGAACAGTATTTAAAGGAAAACGCTCCGAGCGACGCGCTAAATCCGGGGTTAGGGCCGTATTTCGATCTCTACCTGCAACACAATCTCCTGCAAGGCTTGGGCTCCAAGGTGAACGGCCGCGGAATCCGGATCGCCAAACGAAATCGAGAGGCCGCGCCGGAGATGCTGCGGGCGCAGCTTCTGGCCCTGGTCGCGGACGTATTGAACCTGTACTGGGATCTGGTCACGGCCAACGAACAGCTGCAAGAGGCCCAGCGCTCTTTGGATGTCGCGCAGAAATTCTATGACGACACGGCGACGGAGGTGCGGCTCAGCGCCCTGCCCGGCATCGAATTGCCCCGCGCGCAAGCCGAAGTGGCCAGCCGCCGGCAAGACGTGATCCTGGCTCAAGAGGTGGTGCGCAACGGGGAGACTTCGCTCAAGCAAGTGTTGACTCGCACTCTCGATCCGACCGTGGATGACGCGGATATCGTGCTCTTGGACAGCATCCAAGTGCCGCAGACCGAAGAATTGCCACCGCTGCGGGAACTGGTGCAGCGGGCCATGGCCAAGCGGCCGGATGTAGCGCTATCGAAGATCTCGGACGAAACAGCGGCGATCAGCGCTGTAGGAACCGAGAACGGCCTGCTGCCGACCATGCAAGGTTACATTCGCACCAGGGATCGGGGTGCGGCTGGGACCGCGCAGCCCGGGAACCAGGCGAATCCATATTTCGTAGGCGGCTACGGCACGGCGTTGGGACAAATCGCGCGCCGGGATTTTCCGAATAATATCGCGGGTGCCTTCATCTCGATCCCGTTGCGAAACCGGCAGGCGCAAGGGGATTATGGCGTGGACCAACTGCAATTGCGCCAATCCGATGTCCGGGGCCGCAAAGCCATGGATCAGATTATCGTCGACATTTCCCTGCAAACGATCGCCGTGCGCCAAGCGCGGGCGCGCTATGCGGCGGCCGTCAGCGCGCGGGAACTGAATGAGCAGTTGCTCACCGCCGAACAGACCCGCTTTGCGTTCGGAAGTTCCTCGCTGAGCAACATGATTCTGACGCAGCGCGCCGTGCTCGCCGGACAAAGCGCCGAGACCGATGCCCGGTCCGCGTACGTGCACGCGCGAATCGCCCTCGACCAAGTCTTAGGTGAAACGCTCGAAGTGAATCACATCTCGATCGACGAAGGATTGAGCGGACGCGTGGCTAAGGAGTCGAAACTGCCGTGAAGGAGCGCCTGACATGTTTTCGATAATGCAAGACCTCCGGTATGCGCTGCGGGGTCTCGCCAACAGTCCCGGATTCGCCATCGTCGCGATCCTGACGCTGGCTCTGGGCATCGGTGCGAATACCGCGATTTACAGTTTTGTCGATGGCATCCTGCTCAAGCCGCTGCCGTACCCCGATTCCGAGCGCATCGTCCGCGTTCTCGAAAAGCCTCCCGGCGGCTTGCGCAACGGCATCTCGACGCTGAATTTTCTCGACTGGCAGCGCGACAATACGGTCTTCGATTCGATGGCGGCGCAAAGCGGCGGAGCCATGACGCTCTCCGGCCAGGGCGAACCGGAACTCCTGCGCTGCGGCCGCGTTTCGGCCCGCTATTTCGAGATCTTCGGCATCAAGGCCGCGGTGGGCCGCACGTTCCTGCCGGACGAAGACCAGCTCGGCAAGGACCATGTCATCCTGCTCTCCGATGTGTTGTGGCGCACCCGCTTCGGTGGCGACCCTACCCTGCTCAACCGCACCATTCTCCTGGACAATCAACCCTACCTGGTGATCGGCATTCTACCGCCGGGGAGCGCTTTCGACCGCGCGTTCAACCAGGCGTGGAGACCGCTGGCATTCGAACCCTCCAACATGACGCGCAATTTCCATTGGATGACGGCCTTTGCGCGATTGAAACCGGGCGTTTCCCTGCAGCAGGCGCAGAAGGCCATGGATGTGATCGGAGCTCGGATCGCCGCCGATTTCCCGGATTCCAACAAAAGTTGGGGCGTTACGGTGGAGCGCTACAGCGACACCATCATCGGGCCCGACCTCCGCACCGCGCTTTACGTTCTGCTCTCCGCCACGGCGATGGTCCTGCTGATCGGCTGCGCGAACCTGGCCAATCTCGCGCTGGCGCGGGGCGTGTCGCGCGAGCGCGAGGTGGCCGTCCGAGCCGCGCTCGGAGCCGGCCGCGGGCGACTGATCCGGCAGTTTCTTACCGAGAATGTGTTGCTGTCGGTGTGCGGCGGCGTGTTCGGCATCGCCATCGGCTGGGCGACCATGAAATACCTGAAGGCCCTGGTACCGCCCAACGCTTTGCCGCGCGAGGTTGACGTCACCATGGATGCCCGCGTTCTGCTGTTCGCGATCGGGATATCGGTGCTGACCGGGCTGTTGTTCGGCATGGCCCCGGCGCTTCAGGCGACCACGCCGGAACTCGCCAGTTCCATGAAAGAGGGCGGACGCGGCGCGACCACCGGGACCGCGCGCCGCCGCTTGCGCGATGGCATGGTCGTCGCCGAGGTTTCTCTGGCCTTCGTGCTGCTGGTCGGCTCGGGCCTCATGATGCGCAGCTTCTTCCGCTTACTGAGCGTCGATCCTGGATTCGATTCCACCAACGTCCTGACGATGAACCTGCCGATTTCCGACAAACGTTATCCCGATCCCTTACGCCTGAACAATTACCTGCGCGAGATCCAGACCGCGGTGGAAGCGGTGCCGGGCGTGCGGGAAACCGCGATGAGCTGTGCGCCGCCGCTCCAAGGCTCGTGTTACGGAATGCCGATGCAGATCGCGAACCGGCCCGTGGTGGATCGCGCAAATCGGCAAGGCGGGTTCTTCAAAATCGTGACCCCGTCCTACTTCCACGCCCTGAATATCAAGCTGCGCGATGGCCGTGCCCTGACGAATCACGATACGAAGGGCGCGCCGTTCGCGATCGTCGTCAACGACCGGTTCGCGAAAAAGTACTTCCCCGAAGGCCATCCCGTCGGGCAACGGATTCTGATCCAGGAAATCATTCCTGGAAAAACGGTGCTGGGTTCCGAGATCGCCTGGGAAGTAGTCGGCGTGATCGCGGATGAAAAAGTAAACGGACTGAACGACGAGCGCAGCGCCGGGGTGTACGTGACCAACGATCAAAGCCCGGCTTACGGAATGACTCTAATCGTCAAGTCCAACGTGGACCCGCTCAGGCTGCAGAAAGCCGTCAGCCAAGCGATTCATGGAATCGACAAGGACCAGGCCATTAGCGATGTCCGGACGCTCGACCAGATCAAAGAGCTGATCATGACCGCGGATCGTCTGGAGGCCATGCTGTTGCTGGTATTCGCCGCCGTCGCGCTGATGCTGGCCGGGATCGGGATCTACGGAGTGATCTCGTACACCGTGGCCCAGCGCACCCACGAGATGGGAATTCGCGCCGCGCTCGGTGCGACGGCCGGGACGTTGCTCAAGCTGGTTCTATTTCACGGCTTGACTTTGACTTTGATCGGTCTGGCGATCGGCGTGGGCGGGTCGCTGGCGCTAACGCGAACCATGGCCAGCCTGCTCTACGGCGTCGGCGTCCGCGATCCGCTCACCATGGCGTCGGTCGCAGCGATCCTGGCTGTAGTAGCGCTCGCCGCCTGCTACGTCCCGGCGCGCCGGGCGACGAAGATCGATCCCTTGGTCGCACTCCGATATGAATAGCTTTATGGATATGTTCGGAACTTTCACCGTAAATCTACGTCAAAACATAAGTCAGAACACTCGTGTCGGGGCATGCGACGCCTGGGCTATACTACAAGCGCATAGCGCTCCAAGGGAGGTGACCGATGGATGTCAAGCGCGAAGGAGTAGCTAGGCGCAAGCGGATCAAGGCCATCGTTTTCATTGCGCTGGTCTTGGCGGGGGTCGCTTTCGCCGGTTGGAGAATCTCCCTGCTGAAGCCCGCGGCTCCCAGCGTGGAGCTGGCAACCGTCTGGCCCGACACCGTGAAGCGCGGCGCGATGCTGCTCGAAGTCCGCGGATTGGGCACCCTGATTCCCGAGGATATTCTGTGGATCCAGGCGCAGTTCGACACCCAGGTGAGCAAGATCCTCACGCAGTCCGGCGACGAGGTCAAGCCCAACACCGTCCTTCTGGTCCTGTCCAATCCCCAAATGGAAGCCGACGCCAACGATTATGAGTGGCAGACCAAGCAGGCCGAGGCCAATTACGCCGATTTGAAAGTGAGGCTCCAAAGCCAGACCTTCGACCAGGAGGCCGCGGTCGCCTCCGCCGCCAGCGACCTGAAGCAGGCCGAGATCAGCAAGGATCGGGAAGAGCAGCTTTTCAAGGCCAATCTCGAGCCCGAAGTGAACGTCAAGCTGGCCGACGCCAAGTGGGAGCAAACCCAGAGCAAGTACAAAGCGGAGAAACAGAAGCTGGAGATCCAGAAAGATTCGCTGACCGCGCAGCTAACCTCGCAGCAGGTCCAGATCGACAAGCTGCGCGCCACCTACTTGCTCAAAAAGAAGCAGGTGGACGAGCTGACCATTCGGGCCGGCATCCCCGGCCGCGTTCAGGAAATGACCCTTCAGGTAGGCCAGCGCGCGAAACCCGGCGACGTTCTGGCGAAAGTCGCGCAGCCCTGGAAGCTGATGGCGCGGCTTCAGATCGCGGAGACGCAAGCCAAGGACATCATGATCGGCCAGCATGCCTCGGTCGATACGCGCAACGGCATTGTTCCGGGTCACGTGACGCGTATCGACGCATCCATCGTGAACGGCACGCGCACTGTCGATTGCAAGCTGGACGGCAATCTGCCGCCCGGCGCAGTGCCGGATTTGAGCGTGGATGGCACCGTTCAAATCGAGAACCTGGCCAACGTCGTCTACGTCGGCCGGCCGGTCTTCGGCCAGCCCAGCAGCACGGCCAGCGTTTTTAAGATCGATGCGGACGGCCAAGGCGCGGAAAGAGTCACCGTGAAGTTCGGCCGCGCCTCACCCAACACCATCGAAGTCGTGGACGGGCTCAAAGTCGGCGACCGCGTGATTCTGTCCGACATGTCCGCCCAGGACCAGTATTCCCGCATCCGCCTAAACTGACTTCGATTGAACGGCGCTCCGGCGCTTTGGGCTTTCCTACGGCCTTGCTAGGCAGTGCCTGAAAGGTGCGTTGAGAGTCGAAACGGACTATTTAGCGGGCTCCGCGCGTTCCGTTGTCACCAGTGGGTTGTTGACGATGCTGGTTAAAGCCATTTGCAATGCTCGTGAGAATTGTGAAAGGGTGAGCCCTTCAGCGGGGATGTTACCGATTACCGGAAAGTACAGGTTTCCGTCTGATTTCACAGTGATCGTTCGCGACAAATCGGGTTCGCGATAGACGGTGATCTTCAGAGTCTCTCCATTCTTGATCGCCGAGTCTTGTGAATTTTGGGCGATCAGGAGAAGTCCAAAGGTGAGCAGGGCGACGCAGCCAATGAATCGATGTAGCATGTCAAGAGCATATCTCCTGCACGCCTGTCGTGCAACGGATTGACCTTTCCTTTAAGCATTTCTGCGATGTCCCACACGTGATCCGCGATCTTGGCTTCCATCGCAGGCGTGACGCGCAGACCTCCGGTGAATCCGGCACGCACCTTTCAGGCAGCGCACCTTGTTGCTACGGGCCTTCCCCTCGTGACTCGCGTGTAGTACAATGACCCCGCCTCAAGAGTTCCTTATCATGAGGCGACGAAAAATCCTTTTTGGAGGTCCTTCGGTGAACGCTAGAACTAGTATTTACGTCGCCGGTCTCACGTTATTCGCCGCGGCGGTTCCATTGCTCGCGCATCATTCGTTCGCGGCTGAGTATGATTCGAACAAGCCCATCAAAATCACTGGAATCGTCACCAAAGTGGAATGGATGAACCCGCACGCCCGCTTTTATGTCGACGTGAAAGGTGCTGACGGCAAGGTCACCAATTGGAACTTCGAGCTGGGCGCCATCCCGGTTTTGT
>DATNJC010000155.1:0-34551 GCA_035604115.1 Bryobacteraceae bacterium
CCACAACGAAGATCCCACTCCCTTCGTCTGGACCAAAACGGCAGACCAGATTCTCGCCAGCATTGGCCGCTACGCCCAGCGTACCCTCACCGCGCACCCCGCTCGACTTATCGCACGAACCATTGGGACAGGAGACTAGGAGTCGAAAGCAACGCGCCTGAAGTGGAGCAAGCCTTCCAGACCATCCTAAAAGCCTGTCTCCCTCACAATGTTGCATGTGGAATTACAGCTTTGAGCGGACGGGATGTTGCGAGACGGCTTGCCGAAGGGTGGAAAATGATTCGCACGAACGACGCAGGCTTGGTCCAATGGCGGGCGGCCCCGACCGCGCGATAGTCGGTCCGGCGTTTATGAATGGCACGCGGGATGCTGTGACACACAACGCCCCTGCTTGCGCTGGCCTAGCCAGATCCATTTACTATACGTCCCAAAGAACGAGGACCACCAAGCAGGGACATCGCCCACCGTCGAAAATTGAATTTTAGATCCACTTCTTCCGCAGTAACCAGACTTTGATGATTTGCGTAAGGCTCACGTAGCCAAGTAGCGTGATCATTAGAATCGGCCAATACAGCCGCGGCAGCAGTGCGAGTCCCAGGGAAGTGGCCAGTGGGGAATACGGCAACCACACTCCGAAGGCCATAATGGATAACGTCGTGACCGTCAGCGGCCAGCTCGCCCTGCTTTGTATGAAGGGAATCCTATTGGTGCGAATGACGTGAATGATGAGGGTTTGCGTCATCAGCGACTCGACGAACCAGCCTGTCTGAAACACCGGCGCTCGGGATGGGTCCCAGCAGTTGAAGACCCAGAGCATGACGAAGAAGGTCGTATAGTCGAAGATCGAGCTGATGGGGCCGATGCACAGGATGAATCGCCTGATCTCATCGATGTTCCAGGGCCGCGGCTGCGCCACTTGCTCTTCGTCCACCGCGTCGTTCGGGATGGGCACCTGCGAAAAATCGTAGAGGAGGTTGTTCGTCAACACTTGGATCGGAGCCATGGGAAGGAAAGGCAGGAAGGCGCTGGCTCCCAGCACGCTGAACATATTGCCGAAGTTGGAGCTCGCCCCCATCCGGATGTACTTGAGGATGTTCGCGAAGACCTTCCGGCCCTCGATCACGCCCTCTTCCAGCACCATGAGGTCTTTCTCCAGCAGGATTAGATCCGCCGACTCCTTAGCGATGTCCGTAGCGGTATCCACCGAGATGCCGATGTCCGCGGCTTTCAAGGCGGGCGCGTCGTTGATTCCGTCGCCCATGAATCCGACGACGTGTCCCTTACCCCGGAGAAGGCGGATCACCCGCTGCTTGTGGGCCGGAGAGAGGCGGGCGAACAGCGTGGCCTTCTCCGCCGCGTCCGCCAGCTCGGCATCGGACATTTTCTCCACATCGCCGCCGAGCAGCATGGGATCGGCCGAGAGGCCCACGTCCTTGCAAACTTTACGGCTGATGAGCTGGTTATCCCCAGTGAGAATTTTTACCGCTAGCCCGTTCTTGTGAAGAGCCTCGATGGCATGGGCGGCGGTGGGCTTGGGAGGGTCCAGAAACGCGACGTATCCTTTGAGCACCAACTCGCGCTCATCGTCCTTGGAGCAGGCTTGCTTTCCCGGCAGCTCCTTTTTTGCCACCGCCAGAACCCGAAAGCCATCGCTACTGAGAGTGTCGTACTCTTCCTTAAGCCCGACCATGAGTTGGGGGTCCATCGGCGAGAGCTTCCCGTCCAGCTCGAAGTGCGAGCACTGGTGGAACACCTCTTCCGGAGCCCCCTTGGTGAGGAGGATCGCTTTGCCTTCCGGATCCGCTACCAATACGGACATCATGCGCCGGGTAAAGTCGAACGGGAGTTCGTCCAGCTTCTGGTACTTTTCGACCACCGCCTGCCCGTGGAAATCCTGGCTATTCAGGATTGCGCGGTCGAGCAGATTCTTCAGGCCCGTCTGGAAGTAGCTAATCAGATAGCCGTCCAGCAGCACCTCCTCACTTTCCCGCCCAGCGACGTTGCAATGCCGCATGAGGACGACGCGGTCCTCGGTGAGCGTTCCGGTTTTGTCGGTGCACAATACATCCATGCCTCCGAAATTCTGGATGGCATTGAGACGCTTGACGATCACCTTCTTGCGGCTCATCCCGAGCGCCCCTTTGGCGAGGCAGACGGAGACAATCATGGGCAGCATCTCCGGGGTGAGGCCTACCGCCACGGCCATCGAGAAGAAAAAGGCGCTCTTCCAATCGTGCTTCGTGAGCCCGTTGATGAGGAAGACCAGGGGCACCATCACCGCCATGAGTTGGATCATGAGCCAGGTGAAGCGGTTGAGGCCCTGATCGAAACTAGTCGGCGCCTGGGCCGCCGCAAGCGAGCCGGCCATACTGCCGAGATAGGTATCGGCCCCCGTGGCGACCACCACTGCGGTCGCGGTCCCGCTTTCGACGCTGGTTCCCATGAAGCACGTATTGTTGATCTCCGTCGGTGAACTGACCGCTTTCGTCTCCGCGTCGTGGAACTTCTCGACCGGAAGGGACTCTCCGGTGAGGCTCCCCTGGCTAACAAAGAGGTCTTTCGAGGAGAGTACCCGCACGTCCCCTGGGATCATGTCGCCCGCGGACAGCTTGATAATGTCCCCGGGCACCAGGTCGCGGAGCGGCATCTCCTTCGCGCCGCCATCCCGAAGGACGGTGGCGGTCACATGGATCATGGCCTTGAGCTTCGCCGCCGCAGCGTCCGCACGGGCCTCCTGTACGAAGCGGAGCGTCACGCTAAGGACCACCATGGCCGCCATCACGGTTCCGGCGCGCGCGTCGCCCGTAGCAAACGAAACCGCCGATAGGATCGCCAGCAGGATCACCAGCGGGTTGCGAATGATTTTCAGCAGGCGGACGAACCAGCCTTGCCGGCGCTCTTGCGCCACCTCATTCGGCCCTGTTGTGCGCGCGCGCTCTTCGGCCTCCGCTTGCGTCAGGCCACCGGGACTCGTCCGCAAAGATTGGAGCAGCGCTTCGCCGTCCTTCAGGGCGGCATCGAGGACAGCCGGGGAAACACGGATGTTCTGGTTCTTCGCCTTGGTGGGAGTCGCCGGACTGTCCGGGCGCGCCCGTGACGCCGCGACGCTAGAGTCTGCTGTCCCGTCGCCGCTGACTAAAGCCATGTCCTCACTCTACCGCGCCGACGGCCACTTCCAGTTCCGGATCTCGGCCTTGTCCAAACCCTCGGTATAGGCGTAGTTAATGCTTTCGATGATCTGGCCCTTCAGCCGCCCTTTTGAGCTCCGCTCCGGCTCCCTGCGGTATCGGGACGCGATCGATAACGTCGATCGCCAAGTTGAAGCGGTCGACTGATTGCAGATCACAAGTCCAACGGAGTGTTGATGTTGCCGTTCCTTGTACCCGCGAACATGGATGTTCGCGGGGTTCGTTCTGCGAGGCATGAAGTTGTGGGTGAACCAGGGATATCGGGCTTGAAGTCGTGCTCCGGCAACGCCCGCAGCGCTAGAACGGCTGCATCGTAGAGGCATTCTGGGGCACTTGGACGGCGTGGATGCCTTCGTGACCGGAGAAGGAGACGGTGCATTGCCTGGCGGACACAGGCCACGGGATTTCGCCACGTCTTCGCTATGCTCAGGCTAGGCAGACGCGTAAGGAATTGCCTTCAATTCCTGGCCTTGGGCGTGCTTCATAAACCTCTGTGAGGAGCACGCAGATCATCGGCGAAGAGGATAACTCAGCGCCCTGCTCACTCTGTGGCGGAGAGGCGAACTGGCACTTTCTCGATGAAGACAAGAGCCCAGTCGAAGTCGTCTGCCCGGACTGCGGCCGATTCGAACTGGCACGCCCAGAGTTTGAACAGCCCGAATCCGACATCCGAGAAGCGGAACAGCAGCCCGAGTGAGTTCCCCTTCCGACGGGTCGGCACCGCTTGCGGCCTGGGGGATTTCACCCAACACCCAAGTTGGGCAACTTGGAGGAACGCCTTTGTACCCCTTTTGGTTGCTCGCGGTCATGGCATCCCAATTGCGCAAAATCCGTGGGAGTAATGTTTCATGCCCGACGGCGCACCAGCGCGAGAGACGCTTAGGCGGCTGCTGGACGCAGAACAGCAAGCCCGGGAGATTCTCATTTCGGCCGAGGAGCGGGCCCGGGAGGCCCTTTCCAAAGCCGAAGAGCAGGCTACTCGAACCGTGGAGACAGCCCAAGAAGAGGCTGCGGCGAGGCACCGCGTCCGGTTAAACGAAGCAGAATCGAAGGCCATCGCCGAGGCTCAACAGCGCATCGAGAAACTGGAGGCGGAGGCGCGCGGGATCCAGCGTCGCGCGCAGTTCCGGTCGGGAAAGGCCGTCGATATGGTCGTCGACTGGGTGATCGCCCGGGGTGGCTGAGGCGACGTGGCCGATCACTGGGCGGAAGAGGTGGGGTGGATGACGTGAAGTGCTTCACTTACGCAGCGTCACAGGGATTCATCCGGGCGCGTTTGTCCCGCCTGCTGGACCAAGACACTTGGATGCGTCTCCTGAACTGCAGATCTACAGGAGACTTGGCCCAAGCACTGCGCCAAACTCAGGTAGGTACCGCCGTGAGCCGCGAGGGTGAAGTACGGCTGCAGATGCTGCGAGGAGGAGTTGCGGCGGCTGCGCAAGCGCTGACCCGCTATCTTCCGCGCGGCGCGCGGACGTTGGTGCACTGGTATAACCTCCGGTTCGAGGTCGAGAATCTCAAGACGGTTCTGCGGTCGGTGCACTACGGTTTGAACCCGCGACGCGCAGCACACTCCTTAGTCCCTCTAGCAACCGGAACGATCCGCACGCAGTGGGAAAAGCTGCTCGAAGCCGGATCGATCCCGGCGGTCATGGAGCAGCTTCGGGGATCTCCCTTCGCTGTCCCGCTGGAGCAGGCCTCCGAGCGATACCGGCAGGAACAGCGACTGTTCTACATCGAGGTAGGGTTGGATTTGTTCTACTTCCGCCGTCTGGTGCAACTGATCGAAACCCTAAAAGGCTCCGACGCAGCGCAGGCCACGGTGTTTCTGGGCCGGTGGATCGCGGTTCAGAATCTGCTATGGGCGTACCGATACCGCATCTATGGCCGAATGAGCCCGGAGGAAATTCTCAACTACACGCTGCATCGAGCCTGTGGCGCCGGGCTGGATACGCTGCGGCGAGTGGCGCTTGGCGCTCCTCTGGATGGGGAAGCGCGGCGGTTGGGTTTCAGCCTCCCCTCGGGACTATCTGAAGCTGAAGCCTTATCACAACTCGAACTCCAGGTGGAACGGGAACGGCACCGGCGCGCCGCCGCGGCGATCCGGCAGCCGTTGTTTCACCTGGGTGGAGCACTCGCCTTTCTCGTGGTGCTGGATGCGGAGGTCCGCGACCTGGCCGTAATCGTTGAAGGAAACTCGATCGGACTAACCGGCGCGGAAATGGCCCCGCACTTGCTCCGATCTATTTAGGAGACATTCCGCTGCGGACACTTGTTTGCCCGGACGGGGAAGCGCGGGAGTGCGGCCACGATGTTAGCGCCCGAACCCATGCTTGAGGCGAGCTTATTTGTCCTCGAGCCCGACGTGGAAGCGGTTACCGCTGCTCTGGCTCGTGCTGAGATCTTGCAGCTTGAAGACCTTCAACCCGAGGATTGGACGCCTTCCGGAGAGTGGGTCGAACTGGGTAACCGCTACACCGGCTTAGTGCAGCGGCTCGGGGAGACGCTTTCCGCACTGGGGATCGCGCGTCCCGCACGAAGCTCGCTGTCCGAAGCGGATCTTCGGCCGAGTCAGGACTGGCGTGTAATCGAATCTGGCCTGGCGGACATCGAGTCCAGCGTAGCGTCGTGGCAGAACCGGCTGCACGCAACAGAACAGCGATTGGAGCATTTGAAGCTGGGCGAATCGCAGGTTCAACTTCTTCTTCCGCTCGAAGTGCGGGTGGAGGATTTACGCCGCCTGCGTTCTCAGTCCTTGACCATCGGGTTCATGCCCACCGACAACGTATCCCGGGTCGCGGAGGCGCTATTTCAGATCCCGTTCGTTCTGATTCCATTGCAGCAGCGTGGCGGCAACACGCTGGTGCTGGCGGCTGCGTCGAGCGAAAACGCCGCTGTTCTGGAACGGGCTTTAAAGAGTGCTCTGCTCGAACCGATCGACGTGCCGGCGGAAGCCATGGGTCAACCCAGGGAAGCTCTCGCCTTGTTGCGCCGGGAAATCGAAGTGGGACAGAAGCAGATCTGCGCCCTAGATCGCGAACGCGAACGACTCGCCGCGCGGTTCGAATCCGCGCTGACGAACTTATGGAATCGCGCTCGGGCGGATGGAAAAGTCGCGGACGCGATCCGGCGTTTTCCGAAGCACGGTGAGGTCTTCCTGATTACCGGTTGGGTGCCGGAAGACGTCGTGGACCAAATGAAATCGGCCGTGGAACATGCCGCTGGCCATGCGGTCGCGATGGAAGTCTTGAAGCCGGACCGGCACCGTAAACAGATTCCCAGTCTGGTGAGAACTCCTCACTGGCTGCGGCCGTTCAAAGAACTGGTCACGACCTTTGGATTGTCCTCCTACAACGAGTTGGATCCAACGCTGGTGGTGACGGTGAGCTTCCTGATCATGTACGGCATGATGTTCGGAGATCTGGGGCATGGTCTGCTGCTGCTGTTGGTGGGCTTGTGGCTGTGGAGACGCCATGCCGGAGCCGGCATCATGGTTTGCGCAGCCGGGACCAGCGGGATTATATTCGGCTTCCTCTATGGGACCGCATTCGGCCACCCCGTCATGCGGGCGGCGTGGTTGCGTCCGCTGGAGGGTATCTGGACGATCTTGCTTACCGCGGTGGCCGGAGGCGTGCTCCTGCTGAATATCGGGTTCGGCTTGAATCTGGTCAACGCATGGCGCGCGCGGGATTGGCCGCGGTTGTGGCTCGACAAGAACGGCATTACGGGTATCGCTTTATATTGGGTGCTGCTGGGAGGAGGGCTGGGCGTCGGTTTTGGTCTGTTTCCCAAGTACGTTCTGCTCGCGGCTCCGGCACTCGGTGTCGCGCTGTGGATGCGGGAGCCACTCGCGAAATGGATTTGGGGACGGCACTGCGGTCCCATCGGAGAAGCGATGGTCACGGGTTTCTTCGAGTTGTTCGAAGCGGTGACGGGCTATGCCAGCAACAACCTCTCCTTCATCCGCCTGGGAGCGTTCGCGGTGGCACACGAAGGGCTCTCCGCATTGGTGCTGAAATATTCCGGGGGATCGTGGGGCTGGCTGGTGGCGGTCCTGGGGACGTTGCTGGTGGTTGGATTTGAGGGAGTCATTGTGGGTATTCAAGCTTTGCGGCTGGAATATTACGAATTCTTTGGGCGTTTCTTTGAGGGCGGGGGGCAACCGTTCATCCCGCTCTCACTAGGGACAGGAGGCCGAAATGCGAGCGTGGGTGTTCGGGCTTGAGGGTTTGAATGCATTCGTTGTGGTGGCAGCGCTGGTGCTGCTCGCACAGCCGGTGCATGCCCAAGATGCGGCGGCCGTCGTGGGCCAGAATCGGTTTCTGGGCGCGGCTATTGCGACCGGCCTGGCGGCGATCGGGTCCGGAGTGGCGGTGGGGATTGCAGGGGCGGCGGCTATCGGCGCGATCGCCGAAAAACCGGAACTGCTCGGCCGCACGCTGATCTTCGTGGGCTTGGCCGAGGGCATCGTCATTTACGGGCTGATCATTTCGTTCATCATTTTGCGAGGCTAGGCGCCACTGTGCCCAAGGAAATCGTCGTAGTTGGCGACGAAGACGCGGTCTTCGGGCTCGGGCTGATCGGGCTCCGCGGGTATCCAGCGAGAACCCTCGAAGAGGCGCGTCAAGTCTTGCAATCTGTCTTGGCCGAGCCGGCGACGGCGCTGGTTCTGCTCACGGAAAACTGGTCCGCAGCGAAGGACGCAGTGCCCGGTGAGGGCTCCGCTCCGGTGATCGAGATTCCGTGCTCCGGTCCGGCTGCGGCCAGGACGATGAGCTTGGAGGAAACCATCGAACGCGCATTGGGTGTCCGATTGGAAGGCGTGTGAGGTAAACGATCGTGGCGGGTATCCTGGGAGATTGGGTAGCGCTGATCGCTGAGATCAAACGGCGTGCGCAGCATCGGGCTCTCGAAAGGGAAGAGGACGCGAGCAAGCGTACCTCCGCGATCCTGGCCGAGGCCAACGAACGGCGCGCAACGATGCTGCGGCGGCTGGAACAGGAGAGCGAGCTGGAACTGGCGGCGATGATCCGCCGGAATAGCGCGAAGGGGGAGCTCGAAGCTCGCCGTCGCTTTACGATTCTCCGCGAACAACCCATCGATCAGGTTTGGCAGGATGCAGAGGCGCGGCTGCGGGCGCTGGTCGCGCAACCGGAATACCTGGATGTGCTGCAACGCCTGGCGCTGCTCGCGGCGCGGGAATTAGGGCCTGGTGAGTTTGTGCTGTCTGGCGATCCGGTGGGTCACTCGCTGCTCACGCCCGAGGTGCTGAAACAGTGGTCCGCGAGGGCGCAAGTGAAATTTGTTTGCGCGCAGCATCCTGCGGATGCCTGGGGCGGACTGCTGGCTACCAGCGGGCGCAGCCGGTTCGATGCGACCTTCCCCACACGGCTCGCCGTAGCACGCCGCACCATGCGCGAACGCGTGTTTGAAGTACTGACGGAGGAGGACAAGCAGTGACGGCGGAGCAAAGTCGCGTTGGCCTTCGAACCCGCTCTGGTGGTCGAACCCGGGTTGGTGCTCTGACTTGGATCAGCGGTCCCGTGGTCAAAGCCCGTATCTCCGGCCCGCTCAGCTTGCTGGAACAAGTTTATGTAGGCGAAGTGGGACTCGCCGGTGAGGTCATCAGCCTGGACCACGATATCGCCACATTGCAAGTCTATGAAGAAACCAACGGTCTCCGGCCGGGCGAACCACTCTTTGGAACAGGCGCGCCGCTTTCCGTGACGCTCGGCCCCGGACTGCTGACCAGCACCTACGACGGCTTGCAGCGTCCGCTGGAGGTGATTCGCGATCAGCAGGGGATTTATTTCCAACATGGTTCGCAGGCGGAGGCGTTACCGGAAAAGAAATGGAGGTTTACCCCGAGCGCCGGCGTGGGCGATGAAGTTCAACCCGGCCACTTGCTGGGCGTGGTCCAGGAGACACCGCTGATCGAACATCGAATCCTAGCTCATTCCGGCATTCACGGAACGCTGCGGGAAATTGTTTCTGAAGACGAGTACGCGCGCGATGATATTCTCGCTGTTGTTGAGGACGCCGCGGGACAACGGTATTCGCTGACCATGACGGAACGGTGGCCGATCCGTTCTGAGCGTCCGGTGCGAGAGCGCCTGGTGCCGGACAGTCCGCTGATCACAGGCCAGCGTGTTTTGGATACGTTCGCTCCGCTGGCGAAAGGTGGAACCGCGGCCATGCCGGGTCCGTTCGGAGCCGGCAAAACCGTGCTGCAGCATGCTCTGGCCAAGTGGTGTGACGCCGATATCATCATCTATGTCGGCTGCGGCGAGCGCGGAAATGAAATGGCTCAGGTGCTGGACGAGTTTCCCCGCTTGCTGGATCCCGCCAGCGGCCGTCCGTTAATGGAACGGACCGTGCTGGTCGCCAATACCTCCAACATGCCGGTAGCCGCGCGCGAGGCCAGCATTTACACGGCCACGACCATGGCGGAATATTATCGCGACCAAGGCTATAACGTCGCGCTAATGGCGGATTCCACCAGCCGGTGGGCGGAGGCTTTACGGGAAATCGCCGGGCGGCTGGAAGAAATGCCCGCGGAGGAAGGTTATCCCGCGTATCTTCCCAGCCGCATCGCGGCGTTCTATGAACGCGCCGGCCGCGTGCGGACTCTCGAAGGTAGAACCGGTTCGCTCACGCTGATCGCGACCATCAGCCCTCCTGGTGGCGATTTTACCGAGCCGGTCACGCAACATACCCAGCGCCACACGCGGGCGTTTTGGGCGCTCGACCGTACCCTGGCAAACGCGCGCCATTATCCGGCGATCAACTGGCAGACCAGTTATAGCCTGTATTCGGAAGCAGTCTCGCCGTGGTGGGCGCAGGAAACGGCGCCGGACTGGCAAACGCTCCGGGCGGCCGCGAGCGCGGTGCTCGAACAAGCGTCACGATTGGAACAGCTGGTCCGGCTAGTGGGCGCGCAGGCGTTGCCGGATCGCCAACGCTGGGTCCTCGAAATGGCGCAGATGTTCAGGGAGGGGTTTCTACAGCAGAACGCATTGCACCCAGTGGATGCACACTGCGTTCCCGCCAAGCAGGTCGCCCTGTTGCGGCTCTTCGTCGAGCTGTACGACGAAGGCAAGGGTGTGATCGGCGCAGGAGTACCGTTGGCGCGTGTCCGGCAGTCGCTCGATACTCGGCGCCTCGTGCAGCTCAAAGAAACTGTGCCGAACGAGCGGGCCGCCGAGATCGCGCTCCTGCTGGCCGAGTTGAAAGCAAATCTGCGCGGCTTGCTGCCGGCAGAAAAGACGCCGCGGGAACGGAAACGATAATGCGCGAATATCTGGGAGCAGACCGGATCGAAGGGCCGCTGGTCGCGGCCGAGGGTTACGGCAAAGCCGCGTACGGCGAATTGGTGGAAGTGCACACACTCAGCGGCACGCGCTTGGGCCAAGTGCTCACAACGGGTGAGGATCTGTTCATTGCGGAGTTGTGGAGCGATACCGCTGGATTGAAATCGGATGAAGTTGTATTCCGCTTTCTCGGCGAAACGTTTCACGTGGGCGTATCGCGCGAAATGCTGGGCCGGGTCTTCGATGGTTTGGGAAGGCCCCGGGACGGCTTGCCCCCACCGCTGGCCGAAACCCGCGTGGAGATGCACGGAGCTCCGCTCAATCCCACGGCGCGCGCCTATCCGCAGGATTTCATCGAAACGGGGATTTCAGCGATCGACGGTCTGAATACAGTGGTCCGAGGCCAGAAGCTGCCGATCTTCTCCGGCTCGGGGTTGCCCCACAACGAACTGGCGGCGCAGATCGCATTGCAGGCGCGCATTGCCGAAAACCAAGAAACGTTCGCGGTGGTGTTCGCGGCGTTGGGCGTTTCGCGCGACACCGCCGCTTACTTTCAAAAGCAGTTCGAAAACTCGGGACTATTGGCGCGCACGGCGTTGTTCTTGAATCTCGCGGACGAATCGCCGCTCGAACGGCTGGTGACGCCGCGCGTGGCGCTCAGTCTGGCGGAATTCCTGGCATTCGAGCACGGATACCAGGTGCTGGTCCTTATGACGGACATCACTAACTACGCGGAAGCGCTACGCGAAATCTCATCGCGCCGCAACGAAGTGCCGGGCCGAAAAGCGTACCCCGGCTATCTGTATTCGGATCTGGCACATCTCTTCGAACGCTGCGGCCGGGTACACGGACGGCCCGGTTCGGTGACTCAAATCCCCATCCTCACCATGCCTAATGACGACATTACGCACCCGGTGCCGGATCTGGCCGGTTACATCACCGAAGGCCAGGTGGTGCTGAGCCGGGCCTTCCATCGGGAGGGAATCTATCCGCCCATCGATGTGTTGCCTTCGCTGTCCCGCCTGATGAAGGACGGCATCGGGAAAGGGCACACCCGGGCGGACCACCCGAGTTGGGCCGCCCAGCTCTATGCAAGCTACGCCCGCGTGCAAGAGATTCGCGCGATTTCGGTGGTCATCGGTGAGACAGCTTTGGCCCCGATTGACCGAGCCTTCTTGGATTTTGGCCGCGCGTTCGAAACGCGTTTTGTGGCGCAGGGCGCCACCCAAACTCGCTCGATCGAGGAAACGCTCGACCTCGGGTGGGAGCTGCTTTCGCTATTGCCGCCGGGCGAGTTGACCCGCATCAGCGAAGAGGATCTGAAGAGTCATTACAAAGGCAAGCTCGCGGGGAGCGCGCCATGACGGACCTGGATCAACAGCCGGCGACGCGAACCACGCTGCTCGCCTTGCGAAGCGAACTGGATCAGGCGCGTCAGGGCCACTCCATTCTGGAGCGCAAGCGCGAAGCCCTTCTGCGTGAGTTGTGGGATCTGCTACGCGAAGTGAAACACACTGAGCTCGACGTGCGCGAACGGTTTGCTCAGGCCTACAAAGTGCAGCGCGAGGCGCGCATCACCATGGGCCGCGACGCCATGCGATTCGCAGCCCTCGCGCCCGCGGCGCGAACCGATTATTCCGTGGAGTCGCGGACAGTTATGGGTGTCGCCTTGCCACTGGTCTCCCTGCAGGTCGAACCCCTCCCATTTCCGTACAGCCCTGGCGGAATCCACCCGGTGTTCGACGAACTGCGCGCCCGCTGGATCGAAGCCGGCAAGATCCTGGGTCCTTGGAGCGAGACGATCGGCTCTATCTGGAAGGTGGCGGCGGAGGTGGAGCGAACCCAGCGCCTGGTGAACGCTCTCGAAAGTGTCTTAATTCCGCGGTACCTAGCGGCCATCCGCCGCATTCAAACCATTCTCGAAGAGCAGGAACGCGAGAGCTTTTCGAGAGCCAAACGCGTCAAGCAACGCGGTCAGTGGAGGTCCTGAAGATGGAGCGGCTTTTCCGCCATATCCTGGTTCCAGTGGATGGGTCGGAGCCCGCGCTCGCTGCCGTCCGTGTCGCTTTGCGGCTCCGCGCCGCCTCCCCGGATTGCGAGTTGACGGCGCTCTACGTCGTCGATAAGCTGGTGCTCCATGAACTGATCCGGTTCAGCGCGCGGGGCGAGCGCGAAGTGGGAGCGGAACTGGAGGAGCAGGCGCACCGCTACTTGGACTTCATTCAGGCCGAGGCGGCTCGCGATGGCGCTACCGTGTCCGTGCAGACTCGTAAGGGCGATCCCTTCGAAGAAATTATCGCCGTGGCCAACGCTCTACCCGCCGATTTAATCGTCATGGGGCACACCGGGCGGCGGGGGACGGCGCGCGTGCTGGTCGGATCGGTGACGCAGCGCGTGCTGGATTATGCGCCGTGTCCGGTGCTGGTGACGCGCAGCAATTCAGCTTCGTGAAGGCCGCACGAAGACACACTGACTAACGGTGATACATTCCCGGCTATGGCACTACGTTCAGGTGTTTATATTGTCCCTACAAACCGGTGATAAATCGAACGGACTGCGTGGTTGATCGCCCGGAATCGTTCTGGTGGCAAGCACAGCGTTGGCGTTGTGGCGAATCCGCTGTGGATTCTGGGAGTCACCGCGACGGGGCTCGTTTCCATCAATGTCGCTTTTACAGGCTTTTGCCCCGTGGGCAGTGTACTACGCTTGGTGTGTGTATCGGTGGCCACGCAAGCAGGCGCGAGGAGAAACCGCTCGTTTTATTGGGCCAGCGAGAACTCCTTTGATTGGGCACGCTGATTCGCAGGTTGCCTCAACGGTGTTGACACAGGTGTGGTGTCTCATTCCGCTGAGCGTATAGAATTTGAACTGGCGCGCGATCGCGGAGACGCTTGGCTTCCTAGTCTGCCGCGATAAGCGCCTGGAAACTGGTTTGGACTCACTCGTAGCGCAAAGCATCGATCGGATCCAAGAACGCCGCCTTTCGGGCGGGATAGTAGCCGAAAAAAACCCCGACCAATCCCGAAAACGCAAAGGCCAGCAGAGCGGCCCCCGGGCTCAGGACGGTGGACCATTGCGCGAAACGCGAGATCAAGATCGACGTCGCCACACCCAATCCGATCCCCATGACGCCGCCCAACAGAGAAATGGTCACGGCCTCGACCAGAAACTGCAGCAAAATGTCCCCGGTCTGTGCGCCCACGGCTTGACGCAACCCGATTTCGCGGGTGCGCTCCGTCACCGACACCAGCATAATGTTCATGATCCCGATGCCGCCCACGATGAGCGACACGGAAGCGATCACGGCCAACAGCACGGCCATCACGCGCGCCGATGTTTCCTGCGCCGCGAATACTTCCTCCAGATTACGAATCGTGAAATCGTCGTCCTGCGACCGCTGCAAATGATGCCGTTGCCGCAATAGTGTATGGACCTGCTCCTGCGCCTGCTTGATCGTGGTAGGTCCCGTGGCCTGAACCATGATCGCTCCCACCGAACCCGCGCTGGCCTGGCTGACGCCCGACACCCTTTTCTTGGACGTCGAGATCGGAATCAATACGACGTCGTCCTGATCCTGCCCGCTCGGCGACTGGCCTTTAGGAGAAAGCACACCAATGACCGTGAGCGGAACATTGCGAATGCGAATCGTCTGGCCCACCGGGTCGCCGCCCGGAAACAGGTTGTCCGCCACCGTCTTTCCCAGCAGTGCCACGCGGGTCGCCGCCTCAACGTCCTTGGTGGTGAACGCAATTCCGCTGACCACCGAGAGATCGCGAACCGTCAGGTAATCCGGTGTGACGCCTTGAATCGAAGTGGCCCAGTTATTGTTCCCGCCAATCACCTGCTGCCCTTGGCGAACCAGGGGCGTGGCGATGCTGACCGCGGGACACAGCGCCGCGATCGCGCGCGCGTCGTCCTCGGTGAGTGTCAACGCCTGCCCGCTGCCCAGTCGAATCCCCGACGTGGTGATGCTGCCCGGCACCAGCATGATCAGGTTGCTTCCCAGGCTGGCGATTTGTTGCTGGATGCGGGCGGTCGCGCCGGCGCCCACCGCCACGGTCGCGATTACCGCGGCCACGCCGATGATTACGCCCAACATCGTAAGCGCGGATCGCACCTTATTCGTCCGCAAGGCCGTGAACGCGATGTTTACACTAGGCAGGATTGGCGTCATGAAACCCCCACCTCCTCCATCTCGTCGCTGAGGTCCGCCGCCGGCATATGGATCAATTCCCGCGCCGCGTCGTAAGGGGCCGCGACTCTGTGATCGTCCACCACCCGCCCGTCGCGGAAATGAATGATGCGGCCGGCGTGCGCCGCGATATCCGGCTCGTGGGTCACCATCAGCATCGTAATCCCGGCTTCGCGGTTCAGGCGTTGAAAGATCGCCATGATTTCGACGCTGGTCCGCGTATCCAGCGCACCCGTGGGCTCGTCGGCCAAAATGATTTCGGGGTGATTCACCAGGGCGCGCGCTATGGCGACGCGCTGTTGTTGCCCGCCCGAAAGCTGGTTCGGATGATGCTGCGCGTGGTCCAGCAATCCCACCATCTTGAGTGCCGCCAGCGCTCGGCCGCGGCGGTCGACCGCGGGTCCGCGCGTGTACAGCATGGGCAGCTCGACATTGGCGACAGCGGTGGTTCGCGCCAACAGATTGAAATTCTGGAATACGAAGCCGATCTTCCGGTTGCGGATGGTCGCCAGCTGATTGCGGTTCATCCTGCTGGTGTCAACCCCATCGAGGAGATAGCGGCCCGAAGTAGGTTGATCCAGACAGCCGACGATGTTCAGAAAGGTGGATTTCCCGGACCCCGAAGGACCCATCAGCGCCACGAAGCTGCCGCGTTCAATCGACAACGTCACGCCGCGGAGCGCGCGCAAGCTCACATTCCCGGTGCGGTAGATCTTGCTGATGCGCTGTGCTTCAATCAGCTCCGGCATAGTGGCCTCGCTTAGAACCCTCGCGGAATCGGTGGCGTCGCGCCGGTTTGCGAAGGTGAACTGCCCGGCGACGCGATTCCCACGATCACTTGCTGACCCTCTTGAAGGTCGCCTGCTTCGACCTCGGTGTAATTGCCGTCCGTGATTCCGATCTTCACGGGCACCGGCCGCACTTTGGATTTCTGCCCCGCAAGATAGACCACGGCCCAATTGCCGGCGCCCGCTCGGGCCGGGCGGCCAGCTTGCTCCAGCAGCGATTCCGGTGGCTTAAAGCGCAGCGCCGCATTGGGCACTTTCAAAGCGTGTTCGCTGCGTTGTGTGGAGATGGTCACATTGGCCGTCATCCCGGGAAACAATTTCAGATCCGGATTGTGGGCCTCGATGACGGCATCGTACGTGATCACGTTCTGCACGTTAATCGGAGCCTCCCGGATCTGAATCACCCGGCCGGGGAACGTGACTCCGGGATAAGCGTCCACGACGAACGTGGCGGTTTGCCCCAGCTTCAGGCGCCCCACATCCGACTCCGCGACGTTGGTGTCCACCTGCATCTTGGTCAAGTCCTGAGCGATCAGGAAAATCGTCGGCGCCTGGAATGACGCGGCAACCGTCTGGCCGACGTCCATATTCCGCGATACGACGGTGCCATCCACCGGAGCGGTAATGCGGGTATGATTCAGGTTGATGCGGGCTTGGTTCAGCGCGGCTTGGTTGAGTTCCACCTCCGCCTGGAACATGGCCACTTGCTTGGTGGCCGCCTGAAGCGCGGCTTCCGCCGACGTGATGTTGTGGAGCGCGGCGTCATGCTGGGCTTCCGCGGAGTTTTGGTCCGCGACGGCTTCATCCTGGGTGGCTTGCGCCGTATCCAGATCCTCCTGGTCGAGGATGGCCTCCTCGAACATCGTTTTTCGCCGGGCCAGCTTCGTTTTGGCATCCGCCACCGCGACCTTCGCCTTCGCGATCGCCGCGAGCTGATTCACTTCCGCGGCTTTTGCGCTGGATAGGTCCGCATCGGCCTTTGCGGCGGATGCTTTCGCATTTTCCACGGATGCCACCGAATTGCGTAAAGCCGCTTCGGCCTGCTTGACCTGAGCCTCGAAGATTTCCGGATCGATTTCCGCCACCAACTGCCCGGCCTTCACGCGAGTGTTGAAATCGGCATATAGGGCCTTGATGTTGCCCGAAACCTGACTCCCCACCTGGACGGTAACCACCGCATTGCACGCCCCAGTCGCCGAAACCGTGGCCTCAATGGGACCTCTCTCCGCCTTGACAAATTGAAAGGTCGGTGCCTCCGCCTCGAAAGCGTAGCGCCAGACGAGCGCTGTGGCGAAAACCACCAGCGCCACAATCGCGATCGCAGCCAGAACTTTCCGGCTGGAACGCGGCGGCGCTTCCGGTTCGATTTCCGCAACAGGCGCCGGTCTTTGAGCCGGCGGCTCCACAAGGTTCAAGGGTTCGTCAGCCAGAATGTCTTTCGCCGGCATAGCAGCCTCCCCTCCTCACGGCAACGACTCCTCCATTTGGACCGGGACGCGGTTGTCGGAATGCCCAAAGAAGTTCAGTTGAGCGAACGAGTGGAACACCGCCAACCAATGCGATCGCCATCAGGATCGTCCGGTTCATCGTAGTTCTCCAGCAGCATAGAAGTGCACGTGAGTAACCATCCCTGGCGATTCACGAATCGCCCTCGTTCCTCTTCGGCAGCAAAACCGAGCGGTCTCAAGCACCCTCAATTGGGTCAAAACACGCAACCACAGGCTGGGGCGCGGCCACAAGTCGATTCGGGTTAGCAGCTTGCAAGATCAATCGTTTGGCGGGATGAATGCTCCATCAGAAGCTGGGAGGTCGTCATGAGCAAGAGTACAAGACTTGCCGGGATGGCATTCGCGTGGCCGCTCTTCGCATGGGCTCAGAGCCCATCGCCCGAGGGTGTTCCCGCGCAGATCCCGGTTCATATTATGGTGACGCTCGGCCATCACTATGGTGGTGTTCTGGCCGCGCTCACCCAAGATGAGGTAACGGTCACCCAGCGCTTCGATCCGCAACGGATCACGAGTCTGACCCCTTTGCGGGGAGATCGTGGGGGCCTGGAACTGTTTCTCCTGGTCGACGATTTCTCGAGTTGCGAGCCGGGCTCGAAATTCGAGGAAGTTCGCCGCTTTATCGATTCCCAACTGCCCACGACGGCGGTGGGAGTCGCCTACATTCACAACGGAAATCTCGAAGTGATCGAGAATCCCACGCGCGACCGTCAGCGCGCTGTCATGGCTCTCAGCGCACCCTCCGGAAGCAAACCTGCCAGTCCGTTTAAGGCGCTGGCGGAGTTGATTCGGGGCTGGCCGCAGGGTCCCTCGCGGCGTGCGGTCGTGATGATCTCGAATGGAATCGATCCCGAAGCGAAAGAACTGGGGCCAGACGCTTCCGCCGACGGGGCGATTGAGGCAGCCCAACGCGCGGGCGTCCCCATCTACGCGATCTACCATCCCAGCGCCGACTACCAGACCCAAGACTATTCGAAGATCTATGCTGGGCAAGTTCAACTCGCTCACGTCGCCGGAGAAACCGGCGGCGAGGCGTATTTCCTGGGCATGGGGCCGCTGCCTTCCTTGGTGCCGTTCCTGGCCGATATCGCCGACCACCTGGCCAACCAATACCTGCTGGAGTTCCTGGCAAACCCCAGTGATGGCCCCGGCGCCCTGCAGGAAGTAACCGTCAAGAGCAAGGTCCCCGATGTCGAATTGATCGTGCCGAGCAAGGCTTGGGTTCCGGGAAGCAGCCCGGACCAGAAGCACAAAGCTTCCTAGAGAAGCGCTCATGAAGGGGATCCTCAAGCTCGCCTATAAACTGCTTGTCAACGACAAAGCGAAGTTCACGGCGTTGCTTGTAGGCATCACCTTCGCGGTTTTTCTGATGATCGCGATGACCTCGCTGTTTGCCGGCGTTCTCAAGCGGGCCTCTGCGACGGTCATCAATCTAGGCGCGTCGATGTGGGTCATGGATCCATCCGTCCAAACCGTCGCGAACACTATCGGCATGCCGGATTACGTGCTGGACGCGGTCCGGAGCATGGAGGGCGTCAGCTACGCGGTCCCGGTCTACTCCGGAGGAGCGCTGGTCAAGTTAGCGGATGGAAATTACCAGGCCGTGACGGTAGTGGGGCTGGATGATACCAGCTTATTCGGCCGGCCAAAGCTCACCCAGGGCACGATTGAGAACATTTATGGCGAGAACGCTTTCATCGTAGTCGAGGATACCGAGTTTTCTAAACTAAACGATCCTCACTTGGGAACGGAATTTGAGGTAAACGATCATCGGGGGGTCATTGTGGGCATCGCGACGGTGGCCAGCAGCGGCTTGTTCGGTATCCCGACGCTGTACACGACATATGAGAGGGCCCTGGAATACCTGCCCAACCCGCGCTTCACCATTTCCTACGTTCTGGTTGAGCCCAAGAGCCCCGCGGATCTGTCCAAGATCAAACAACAGACGCAGGCGCTCGGCTACCTGGCGTTGACCAAGGACGAGTTCATGGACAAGATCTCCGCGTTCTATATGTTCCAGACCGGCATGGGGATGAATCTGCTGATCATGACCGTCATGGCCTTTATCGTTGGTCTCTCCATTTCGGGCCAGACCTTTTATACCTTTGTCCTGGAGAACCTGGAGAAATTCGGCGCCCTCAAAGCCATGGGTGCGAAGAGCCGCGAATTAATCCTGATGATTCTTTTCCAGGCCAGCTTTACGGCCCTCACGGGCTACGGTTTGGGAATCGGAATGTGCGCCCTCACCATCTATCTGGCCAAGTTGAGGCTTCCGGATTATGCCGCCATGATCACGTACTGGAATCTGGGGCTGGCCTTCGTGATGGTGGTCATCATTGCCGCCGTTTCGAGCTATTTCGGCGTCCGCAAGGTATTGCGGATCGAGCCGTTCGATATTTTCCGAGGGTAATGCTATGGCTGAGCCAGCGATTCGAGTCACCGGGGTGGTCAAGTGGTTCGGCGAAGGCGAGGCCAGAACGCAGGCCCTGAAAGACGTGAGCCTGGAGGCCTATTTTGGCGAAATGCTGTACATCGTCGGACCGTCCGGTAGCGGGAAGACCACCTTGCTGAGCGTGCTCTCAGGCATTCTCAGGCCGAACTCCGGCAACGTCACGGTGGAAGGCTCCGACATCTGGAAACTTTCCAGCGACAAACTCGCCGATTTCCGGTTGCACAAGATCGGATTCGTTTTCCAGGACTATCATTTATTCCCCCGGCTGACCACCGCCGAAAACGTCGTGGTTCCCATGATTCTGAGGCGCAAGAACTGGGGCGAAGCCATAGCCGAGGCCAAGAAATACCTGGAGATTGTGGGCTTGAAAAACCGCGCCGATCTTCCGCCGGTGAAACTGAGCGGCGGAGAACAGCAGCGCGTGGCCATCGCCCGGGCCATTGCCGGACAACCGGACATCCTGATTATGGACGAGCCCACTGCGTCGTTGGACGGCGACACCGGGCACGCCATCGTGGGCTTCGTGAAAAACAACATTCTCAATGAGAAACGTTGCATTTTGATTGTCACGCACGATGCCAGAATTTACGATTTCGCCACGCGGATTCTGCATATGGAAGACGGGCGACTCACTTCCATCGAGAAAGGAAGCGCCACGTGAGGAAGATCATATTCACACTATCGTTCGTCGGACTTCTGGCTGGAGTTATGGTTGCCTATGTGTCCAATCTGGTCCAGCCCGCGTTGCCGCCGGCCTTTAATCCACCCACGAATCCTTATTCGAAAGGCATCTACGCCGAAGGCATCCTCGAAAGCGATCAGCCGAGCGGGGAGAACATGAACATCTACCCGGAGGTCTCGGGCACGGTAAAGCAGATCCTGGCCGCGGAAGGCCAGGAGGTCAGGCAAGGGACCGTCCTGTTAGTGCTCGACGACTCAATCCAGAGTGCCACCGTCGAGCAGCTGCAATCCCAGGCGCAAGCCGCCTTCACTCTGCTGAGCGAATTGAAGGCGCAGCCGAGAAAAGAGACTCTGGACGTGAACGAGGCCCAGGTGGTCTCCATGCAGGCGGCGTTGAAGACGGCGCAAGATGAATTAGACAAGCAACAGGCCGCCTACGATCTAAACCCCAAATCGATTAGCAAGGATGCACTGGACAGCGCCGCGAATGCCGTTGCGGCCGCGCTGGCCAACCTCGAGGTAGCGCGCAAGCAGCGCGACTTGACCAAAGCGGGCGCCTGGATTTTCGACATCAACAATCAGGAAAGAACGTACAACGCCTTGTACAAATCCTATTTGTCCGCGAGCGCGCTGCTGGCCAAATACACGCTTCGAGCGCCGAAGGATGGAATCGTCCTGGCGATTAGCCCCACCGTGGGCAGCTTTGTCTCGGCGCAGGGCGCTTACGACTCTTACACCCAGGGCATGACGCCCGTGCTGGTGCTGGGGAGCCCCCACGCGCATCTGAACGTGCGTTGCTACGTCGACGAAATCCTGGTCCCGCGACTGCCTGCTCCGGCCCAGATGAAGGCTCAGATGTCCGTGCGCGGTTCCACGGTCAAGATTCCGCTCCAATATCTCCGCATGCAGCCCTTGGTCTCTCCCAAAATAGAACTCTCCGACCAGCGGCTCGAAAAGGTGGACGTCCGCGTGCTCCCCGTCATTTTCCGGTTGGAAAAGCCCAAGGACTTGAATCTGTATCCCGGTCAATTGGTCGACGTGTATATCGGTGAGTGAACTATGCCTAGAGAACAAACGATCGCGTCGCGCCTGGCCACCATAGCCGCCATGGCCGTGGTGGCGTTTTCGGCGTCGTGCACGATCGGCCCCAAGTATGTGAAGCCCTCCGCCCCCGTCCCTCCAGCGTATAAAGAGGTTGGAGCGTCCAACGTAAGCGGCGACTGGAAGCTGGCGCGACCCAGCGACGATGCAGCGCGTGGCCGCTGGTGGGAACGGTTCAACGATCCCCGGTTGAACCAGCTCGAGGAGAAGCTCAACATCTCTAATCAAAACATCGTCGCGGCGGCAGCCAATGTCCAGGCCGCTCGCGCCATGATCCGGGAAGCCCGGGCGCAGTACTTCCCCAGCCTCACCGTCAACCCGGGCATCGCCAATTCTCGCTTGTCCACGGGATTCGGAAAACCGCTGGGCATCGTCTATTCGGCCTATTCGCTCCCCTTCGACGCGACCTGGGAGCCCGATCTGTGGGGCCGCATTCGAAAAACTGTGCAGTCCAACACGCTGGCGGCGCAGGCCAGCGTGGCCGATCTGGAGAATGTCCGCCTGTCCGCGCAATCCGAGCTGGCCGCCGACTACTACGAATTGCGCTCGCAAGACGCCCTCAAGCAGCTGCTGGATTCCACCGTAAGCGCCTATCAGGAGGCGCTGGAGCTGTCGCGCGACTTGTCCAAGGCCGGGATCGGCAACGATGAGGCCGTCGCGCAGGACGAAACTCAGTTGAAAGCCACCGAAGCGCAGGACACTGACCTGGGCGTTCTCCGCGCCCAATACGAACACGCGATCGCTCTTCTGTCCGGGCAGACCGCCTCGGAGTTCGCGCTCCCCGCGGAGGTCCTGAAGACCAGCCCTCCGCCGATTCCCCTCGGCGTTCCTTCCGAGCTGCTGGAGCGGCGTCCCGACATCGCCGCCGCGGAACGCGCCGTCGCCCAAGCCAACGCTCAGATCGGCATCGCCAAGACCGCCTTCTTTCCCGCCGTCACGCTGAGCGCGTCCGCTGGACTGCAAAGTCTCTCCATAGCGAAATGGCTCGAATGGCCGAGCCGGATGTGGTCCGTGGGCCCCACCCTGGCGCAGACGATTTTCGAAGGGGGATTGCGCAAGGCCACGGTGCAACAGTTCCAGGCCACCTACGATCAGACGGTCGCCAACTACAGAGAGACAGTGCTGACCGCTTTTCAGCAGGTCGAGGATAACCTGGCGGCTCTAAGAATCCTGGCGCAAGTCATCGAGCAACAGGATTCCGCGATCGAATCCGCCGGCCGGAGCCTGGAGGAAGCCGAAGTCCGGTACAAGGCCGGCATCGATCCCTACCTGAACGTGATCGCCGCTCAAACCACGCTGTTGAACAGCCAGCAAACGGCCGTGAACTTCCGGACCCAGCAAATGGTAGCGAGTGTCCAGTTGATTAAGGCGTTAGGTGGCGGATGGGAAGCGTCCCAGATTCCTTCACCCCAGGACCTGGGAAAGCGGCCGCCGAGCGGTGACTCGGCGCATTGACGCATCCCCAACATCCCTTGCGTGAAATGGCCCTTCGCTGGTCCAAGCTGGGGAATCAACTGTCTGACCCTGAGTGAGATAGCGATGCGCTGTTGCAAGCGCGGACGGTAACAAAGATGCAGTTACTTACGGCGAGCGCGTACGGACTATGTACGCCGGGCGAAACGGTCGTGGCGCGCGCGAGGTGCGCTTATGCGTAAATACAAGGTGTTGGTCTTTTCGACGCTATTCCTGGGTGTCGCTCTCTTGGTCTACTCGAAGGAAAACATAAAGAAAGTGGCGCCCAAGGACACTAACGCGGCATCGGGGCTGGAGATGTATCGGGCGTATTGCGCCGTCTGCCACGGCGTGGATGGAAAGGGTGGCGGCCCCGCCGCAACCGCCATGAAGCAGCCGCCCACCGACCTGACCAAGCTCGCCGCCAAGGCCGGAGGAGAATTCCGGCGCTTCCGCGTGTCCAACGTGATTCGAGGCGATAACGTCCTCCCCTCGCATGGCTCGCAAGACATGCCCATGTGGGGAGACGTGTTCCGAAATCTGAAGCGCGATGAGTCCATAGTAACCCTCCGCGTTCACAACCTGACGGAGTACATCGCATCTCTTCAGGAGAAGTAAAGGGGTGACTTGCCCCTGCCGCACGGGGTGAACGGAGGCTTTAAGAGAGTTCAAGACATCATGAAAAAATCGCCGAAGTCTTGCAGTCCTGCCACCAACTGAGCCGCCTGGTTTTGAGAGCAAGGACTCGAAGTTACGGCCACGGCGTCGGAGATCCTCGTGCATGCCGCCTAACGCACAAAAAAGAGGAAAGGGACATGGAGTTGTTCCGGCCTCTGCGCGAAAGTGGTGCCGACGCCGGAGTCTGCAGCGCTGCAGCCCAATGCCACTACGAAGAAGCAGGGAAACGAATCGAGAAGGCCTTGAACGACGCGAATACTCCTGTTTCGCAACACTGGAGGATGGCAAGACGGCCGCTGAGCGGCTCTTGAAGCGTGTACGCGGTTGAGGACGGCATTGACGAGGCTGCCCACCAGATCAGGCGTCACCCGGTTAGCTCTCTTGCGAATCGCCTTTTCCGCGGGAGCCGTGTTGGCATTTCTCTTACCTCGGCCTGCCCAGAGGTGAAGTTGCCGGGCAGCAAGGGGCCGGAAAGAGGCTAAAGACAGCCCTTATCGGTCCATCTACGCTTGCGGCAACCGCGAAGCGCCTGGCCACGAACCTGACCACGATGCTGACGGTCGCCATGACCATCGCGGTCGCCTCCACGGTTGCCGGAACTTGGCTGGCCCAGGGGCTCCATCGCGAAACCGGCCCGCTGATCGTTACGGTGTCGGCCGGGTGTTTCCTTCTCAGTTTGGCCAAGCGGATGCACAGGTAGAAACGGAGGCCGGGGGCTGCAAAGATCCGTTGGCCTCGGAGGTGTTCTATGCCGCAATGGATTAAGTATCTTTTGCTCGTCTTGATCCTGCTGTTGGTCGCGTCGATTCCACTTGCCATGCAACTGGAGACGGGGTCCATTCAGGGCAAGATTACGGACGATCGCGGACCGGTGGCCAACGCCTCTGTAGACGCCCGCAATGTTATGTCGGGCGCCACCGCCCGTGCAATGACCGATGCTTCTGGCGTCTATAAACTGGAGAATCTGCGCTCTGGGAGGTATTCCCTTTTTGTGACGGCGGCAGGTCACGACTCGTTATGGGTTCGCCAAGTTGTGGTGGAACCCGGCCGGAGTACATCACGTGATCTTCAAGTGAATCGGGCCCGAATGACGACCACGCGGTGGAGCGGGCTTCAGCCTGCGACGGGTGCTTGAGCACCCGTGTAGAGGCGGAGGCTGAAGCCTCCGTTGCAGGCTCAAGCCCAATGTCGCTTAGTTTTCCATGCGCAAATATTTTAGTGCGCTTATGTTCGTTTGCTCCAAGCAGCATTTAGGCTAGATCGTGCACCAAAGTTGAAGCAGGCGTCGGCACGAGTGCCGACGCGGCACGCAGGAGTGCGTGCGCCACAATCGCCCAGATGCCTCAAAAAACCCGGCTGTTAAGCGGCAGCGTCTTCCGGGGCTTTGCCTCCAAACGACTGAAGCGCCAAGTAATTGCGTCCAAAGCGCTGGATGTTGTCGCGCTGCTGCTCGAATTGATCCAGGTGACCCTCCTCGTCGCCCACCAGGTGCTCAAAGAGCTGCTTGGAGACGGAGTCCGCATTGGCGCCGCAGTCCAGAGCCGCGTCATTGTAGGTCCGAATGCCGTCTTCTTCCATAGCCATGGCCTTGTCCAAGATGGCCTCTGCCTCCGTGATCTTCTCGACCGGACCGGCAGGGGCCATTTCCACGTCACCTTTTAGGAACAGGACCCGCTCGGCGAATCGCTCCAGGTGTCCCATTTCCTGGATTGCGACTCGCTTGAACAGAGCTGCCAGTGGTCCGAAGCCCTGGTCGTTCAGGTGAAAGTGAAAGAACATGTACTGGTGCACGGCCTGAAGTTCGTCGGCGACACCCATGTTTAGAAGTCGAATACTCTTCTCTTTGTTCATACGATTACCTCTTGGATTTTTCGTCGCGGGCGGGAACGTAGACTTTGTGTGCACTTACCAATTCCGCATTCGGCACCTCGGTGACAAATCTGACGTTCCGGAATCCGCCCTTGTGCTCCGGCGTCATGAGCAAAGTCACGCGGTACTGATGGTCCAGGCGCACGCCGATCTCATCCAGATACGGCGCGAAAGAGACCAAAGGCCCGAATCCCAACATATAAGCTTCCCCGCCGGTCTCCTCCGCAATCTGCGCGAGATGACTCTGGGCCCAGTTCATACTCCAAAAACTGTGGCCGAAATGGCCGGCGGCGGGCATGTAAATCGCATAGACGACGATGCCGTGGCGTTGGGCGTCTTCGATAGCGCTGTCGAGGTAGGGATTGGTTGGCCCCAGGCCGCCCAGAGGGTCGGTGCCACTAGTTACCAGGACCACCTCGCGACGGTTAGAAGTAGCCGGCCAGCGCTGGATCAAATCGCTCAAGGCTAGATAAGGACTTGCCATAACCCCGCCAGACGATAGCGGCAGCCGTAGAGCTTTAGCCGCATCGCTGTGATTCGTCGTGAGATCCCGCAGGATCTGAGCCGTCCCGTTGCGCAAGTACGCGATCCCGACTAAGGTTTGCGGCGGTCGCGCCTCAATGAAATTCCGCACATCCCCCAATTGGGAGCCAAGGGTCATGCTGGAGGCGTCATCCAGCAGGAAAAACAGTTCCAGACCCGCATTCCCGCCCTGCAACCGAACCAGATCCGTTACCTGAAGGCGTTCGTGCCGCTCATACGCCACCACATCTCCCTTCTGCAGCGATGGAACGTCCTTTTCGTGGTCGTGCCGAGCCTCCACGGTGATGGTTGTCTGCACGAGGCCGGATGCAGTCGGAACCTTGTCGTAAGCAGACAGAGACAATCCGGTAGCAAGGCAGCCGATAAAGAGCAATCTAGGCATACACGCCACCTCTCTTTCCCGTATGTCTGTGCAACTGGGGAACCACTCGGCGCCACCGGCCCGACTCGGCTTGCGGAAATACCTCTTTCCCGGCTTTGTGCTAAGACACATTGGTCTACGAACCAGTGCGCTCGAAAATGAGGTTTAAAGGCAGAAAGACGGGGTTCCCAAAAGATCTGGTTTTGGCACTCTAATCGGCGCACACAACAGCGTTTGAACTAAGTCGTCCGCGCGGCGGCGCTGCGTGTGTCCGTAGGTTGAACATTTGTCCTTCATCGGCATAGTGTGCGTCACAAGGAGGTCCCCCGTGACCCGACTTCGCAAGATGATGCTGGAAGAACTCAAGCGTCGTAATTGCCGAGAAAGGCGGCTGGCTTGTCCTTCCTGAGAGGACCTTCTACACGCGGAAGTCAGCCAAACCGCCTAGCCAAAAGACGCAGTTACTCCTGAGCCAATTCGCGGAACCCAACGTCTGAGGCGGTCATCCGCTTGTGGACTCTATAAGTTCCACGCCTCTCAATTGTGGTGCCCGACGTGTAGGTTAGGATCTGAGTGCATTAATCAAATGGAACCTAAGAAGGTGATTATCGACGGGAACGAGGCGGCCGCGTGGGTCGCCCACCATGTCAGCGAAGTCATTGCGGTCTATCCCATCACGCCTGCTTCCACCATGGGCGAGTGGGCGGACCAGTGGTCGGCGGCGGGACAGCCCAACATTTGGGGATCTGTGCCCAGCGTGGTCGAGATGCAAAGCGAAGGCGGCGCGGCGGGTGCGATTCATGGTGCGCTCCAAGGAGGCGCCCTGACGACGACGTTCACTTCATCGCAGGGGCTGCTGTTGATGATCCCGAACATGTACAAGATTGCGGGGGAGTTGACACCAGCGGTGTTCCATGTGGCCGCTCGCGCCATCGCCGCCCAGGGATTATCCATTTTCGGCGACCACCAGGACGTCATGGCCGTGCGAGCAACCGGATTCGGCATCTTGGGTGCGCATTCCGTGCAAGCGGTTATGGATCTCGCGTTGATCGCGCATGTGGTATCGCTCGAATCGCGCATTCCGTTTGTGCATTTTTTCGACGGGTTCCGGACATCGCACGAGTTAGCGAAAGTGGAAAAACTCAGCGTCGAAGACATACGCTTCATGATCCGCGACGATGTGGTGCGAGCCCACCGGGCACGCGCCTTGAGTCCGGATCATCCCGTTCTGCGGGGTACCGCTCAAAACCCGGATGTGTACTTCCAGGCGCGTGAATCGGTGAACCCGTATTACGACGCTTGCCCTGGAATCGTCCAAGCGGCGATGAACCGTTTTGCGGCGCTCACCGGACGCCAGTATCGCTTGTTCGACTATTCCGGTTCGCCGGACGCGGATCGCGTGTTAGTCCTGATGGGATCGGGGGTGCTCGCGGCCGAGGAATGCGCCGATGCGCTGCGGGCACGGGGGGAGAAGGTCGGCGTTTTGAACGTCCACCTGTTCCGGCCCTTCGATACTCGCGCGCTGGTGGATGCTTTGCCGAGCAGTACCAAAGCCGTAGCGGTGCTCGATCGCACTAAAGAGCCCGGCAGCGCCGGAGAGCCTTTGTACCAGGACGTACTAACCGCCATCCGGGAAGCGGGACATTTCGAACGGGATCCCCGTATCATCGGCGGGCGTTACGGCCTGGCCAGCAAGGAGTTCACGCCGGCCATGGCCGCGGCAGTGTTCGCCGAACTGGATCGGCCCACGCCGCGCAGGCACTTCGTCATTGGCATCCGCGATGATGTCACGAACTTGAGTCTGGACTATGACCCGAGCTTCTCCACGGAAGATCCGGCAACCGTACGTGCCGTGTTTTATGGACTGGGAGCGGATGGAACCGTCGGAGCCAACAAGAATTCCATCAAGATCATCGGCGAAGAGACGGAACACTACGCGCAAGGCTACTTCGTTTACGATTCGAAGAAGTCTGGGGCTGTCACGGTTTCCCATCTGCGCTTCGGCACCCAACCGATCCGTTCCAGCTACCTGATCTCGGAAGCCAGCTTCGTAGCGTGTCACCAATTCTCTTTTCTGGAACGCATCGATATTTTGCACGTGGCGGCTCCAGGGGCCACCTTCTTACTAAACAGTCCCTTCGGGCCGGAGGAAGTCTGGGATCACCTGCCGCGTTCCGCGCAGCAGCAGATTTTGGACAAGAAGCTCAAGTTCTTCGTGATCGACGCCCATCGCGTAGCGAAAGAGGCCGGCATGGGCGGACGCATCAACACAGTGATGCAGACGTGCTTTTTCGCCGTGAGCGGCGTGCTGCCGCGGGATGAGGCGATTGCCGCCGTCAAACACGCCATCGGCCAGACTTACGGCAAACGCGGTGAAGCCGTAGTGCAGCGAAACTATGCCGCCGTCGATAGCGCGCTGGACCATCTGTATCAGGTCCACGTGCCGGCCGCCGCAACCAGCGCTTTCGACCGCCGGCCCCCGGTCCCGCCGCAGGCCCCCGAATTCGTACAACATGTGCTGGCGCAGATGATCGCGGGCACGGGCGATGCTCTAGCGGTGAGCGCCTTGCCTGTCGACGGAACCTATCCCACCGGCACCTCGAAATGGGAGAAACGCAATCTGGCGCTCGAGATTCCGGTAGTGGATCCAGATCTATGTATCCAGTGCGGGAAGTGCGTGTTGGTGTGTCCGCACTCGGTGATCCGCGCGAAGCTTTGTGAACCATCGGCCGTGGCAAATGCGCCGGAGAGCTTCCGGTCCGCCGCGGCGCGCTGGAAGGATCGCGAGCATCTGCGCTATATCCTGCAGGTGGCTCCCGAAGATTGCACCGGCTGCAGCCTGTGCGCGGAAGTGTGTCCGGCCAAATCCAAGACCGCTCCATTCCAGAAGGCCCTGGTCATGTCGGCGCAGGCTCCCTTGCGGGAGCAGGAAGCGCGCAACTGGGATTTCTTTCTAGGTCTGCCAGAGTTCGACCGCGGTGCGCTGGCGACGCACAACGTCAAGGACGTACAACTTCTGGAGCCTCTATTCGAATTCCCCGGGGCGTGCTCCGGCTGCGGCGAGACCCCCTATATCAAGCTCCTGACCCAACTCTTCGGCGACCGGGCAGTGATCGCCAATGCGACCGGGTGCTCCTCCATTTTCGGTGGGAATCTCCCCACGACACCGTACACCGTGAACCGCTGCGGACGGGGGCCGGCATGGTCCAATTCGCTGTTCGAGGATAACGCCGAGTTCGGGCTCGGAATCCGTATTTCCATCGACAAGCAGCAGCAGTATGCGGGCGAACTTCTGAACGCCCTCGCCAAGCAAGTGGGCGAGGACCTGGCCCATTCGATCCTGCGCGCGGATCAATCCACGGAAACGGGAATTGCGGACCAGCGCCGGCGTGTAGCGGAACTGGAACAGCGGCTGGACTTGCTGGATGAGCCAGTAGCTCGCGATTTACGGGCTGTTGCCGGGACCCTGGTGCGGAAAAGCGTTTGGCTGGTAGGCGGTGACGGGTGGGCCTATGATATCGGCTACGGCGGACTGGATCACGTGCTCGCCTCGGGACATAATGTAAAGGTCCTCGTTCTGGACACCGAGGTGTACTCGAACACCGGTGGGCAGGCGTCGAAGTCGACGCCCCGCGGCGCGGTAGCGAAATTCGCCGCGGCCGGAAAGCGTGTCGCGAAGAAGGACCTCGGAATGATGGCCATGACCTACAGCACGGTGTACGTGGCGCACGTCGCCATGGGAGCCAGCGATACCCAGACCGTGAAAGCCTTCGTGGAAGCGGAAGCCTACGATGGGCCGGCGCTGATCGTCGCCTACAGCCACTGCATCGCGCACGGCTACGATATGGTGCACGGATTGGAGCAGCAGAAAGCGGCCGTGCAATCCGCCTACTGGCCCTTGTTCCGATATAATCCTGCTCTTGCGGCAGTCGGCGGGAATCCGTTTCAGCTAGATTCACGTCCCCCGACCGTTTCCCTGGAGAAATACACTTCGCAAGAGGGGCGGTATGCGATGCTGGCTCGAAGCTCGCCAGAGACGGCTGCCGTTTTGCTGGCCGAAGAACAGCATGATGTGGATCTCCGGTGGAGGCTCTACGAGCACTGGGCCAGCCTTCGTGGATCCTAAGAGGCGAGAGCGCAAAATGGAACACGAGCACAACCACGAGGCCATCCGCCAACGAATCGCCGGAGGCCCCGACCACAGCTATCTCAGGGATTGGGTCTATGGCGGAATCGATGGCACGGTTACGACGTTCGCGATCGTCTCGGGAGTCGTGGGGGCTCACCTGGCGCCACAGATCATCCTGATCCTTGGTGCCGCCAGCCTGATTGCGGACGGTTTCGCGATGGCGGCGGGCAACTATCTCGCCACGCGAGCTGAGGACGATGAATTCCACTACGCCGAAGCGGTTGAGCGCCGCCATATCGAGTCCGTTCCGGACGGTGAGCGGGATGAGGTACGCGAGATCCTGGGGGGACTCGGGATTGATGGCGACCTGCTCGACCGGGTCGTGGTGGCGATAACCTCGGACCGCGATCGCTGGGTGCGCATAATGCTCCACGAGGAATATGGGCTGCCGACTGCAGTGCGTTCCCCGTCGCGGGCGGCTGGATCGACGTTTTCTGCCTTTCTTCTTTGCGGTCTGGTCCCGCTCGTTCCGTTCGTAGCGGGACTGAACGGTGCTTTCTGGGTGGCTTCAATGGCCACTAGCCTGACGTTTGTCCTCATCGGCGCTCTCAAGAGTCGATGGTCGATCCGGCCATGGTGGTATTCCAGCCTCGGGACTCTTGCGGTTGGCGGCGGTGCTGCCGCTGTAGCCTACGCAATCGGGGCCTGGCTGCGCGACCTAAACCTGTAGGAGGAACGCCGGTTAACGACTCGAAAGCCCCGCAGTTTAACCAGTATCTGAGCTGGTCTAGGTCTTGCCTATTGAGGCATCTTTAAGTAACTCTTGAAGCAAACCAGGATGTTTCTAACCGCTACGTAGAAGTAATTCGACGGGAATGAGACAAGAGTTGGGCTCAAGAAGGGAATGTCGCTCGAACGAACGAGTTGGGCGGATCGGACCAAATCTCTCCGCCCACCGACTGGAATGCCGGTCCGGGCCTCTCGATAGTTCGCAGAACATGGCACGCTCTGTGGCCCAATCACGTGCCATCGTGCGCGGACCTACTCTCTTTTTCCGCCGAGCTCAGGCAAGGTCGTAGCGATCAAGGTTCATCACCTTGTTCCACGCAGCCACGAAGTCCTTCACAAACGTCTCCTTCGAGTCGTCACATGCATAGACTTCCGCGATTGCTCGGAGCTGGGAGTTGGAACCGAAGACGAGATCGACGACGGTGCCCGTCCACTTGAGCTCGCCCGACGCCCGATCGCGCCCCTCCAACACGCCTTCAGCCGTGGCGGACTTCTGCCACTTCGTGTTCATGTCGAGAAGATTCACGAAGTAATCATTAGTCAATGTTTCGGGCCGCTTGGTGAAAACACCGTGTTTGGAGTGCCCGAAGTTTGCATTCAGGGCGCGCAGGCCACCGACCAGAACCGTCATCTCGGGAGCGGTCAGGGTCATCAGGTTCGCCCGATCCACCAGCAGCTCAGCCGCCGATCCGTTGTGTCCGTTCCCGAGATAGTTGCGGAACCCGTCTGCGGCCGGCTCCAGTACGGCGAACGAATGCACATCGGTCTGCTCCTGCGACGCGTCCGTGCGCCCCGGCGAGAAGGGAACCTTGACGTCGTGGCCGGCCTTCTTCGCAGCTGCCTCGACGGCTGCGCAGCCGCCCAGAACGATCAGGTCAGCAAGCGAAACCTTCTTGCCAGCGGACTGCGCGCTGTTGAACTCCTTTTGGATCGCTTCCAGCTTCTGAAGGACCTTCCCCAATTCGGCGGGTTGATTCACATCCCAAGCCTTCTGTGGCGCGAGGCGAATGCGCGCCCCATTTGCCCCGCCGCGCTTGTCACTGCCGCGGAAGGTAGCCGCCGACGCCCAGGCCGTCGTGACCAACTGGGAGATGGACAGTCCGGATGCGAGGATCTTGGCCTTCAGGGCGGCAATGTCCTGTTCCCCGATCAATTTATGATCCACTGCGGGAACTGGGTCTTGCCAGATCTGGGACTCCTTGGGAACGAGCGGGCCAAGGTACCGCGAGAGCGGCCCCATGTCGCGGTGCGTCAGCTTATACCACGCCTTCGCGAACGCATCCGCGAGCTCCTGCGGGCGCTCGAGGAAGCGCTTCGAGATCGGCCCATAGATCGGGTCCAACCGCAGGGCGAGGTCCGTTGTGAGCATTCCCGGGGCGATCTTCTTCGACGTATCGTGGGCATGAGGAACGGTACCAGCACCGGCCCCGTTCTTGGGAGTCCATTGGTTCGCACCGGCTGGGCTCTTCGTGAGCTCCCACTCGTAGCCGTACAGGTTTTCGAGGTAGTTGTTGCTCCATTTCACCGGGGTGGTGGTCCATGTGACCTCGATCCCGCTGCTGATTGCGTCGGCGCCTTTCCCGCTGCCGAAACTGTTTTTCCAGCCCAGGCCTTGCTCCTCGATGGGGGCGCCCTCGGGTTCGGGGCCGACATACTTGAGCGGATCGGCGGCGCCGTGGGTCTTTCCGAACGTGTGTCCGCCGGCAATGAGCGCAACCGTCTCCTCGTCATTCATCGCCATGCGGCGGAACGTCTCGCGGATATCCCGTGCCGCGGCGAGTGGGTCGGGCTTTCCATTGGGCCCTTCGGGATTCACGTAAATCAGGCCCATCTGAACGGCGCCCAGAGGATTGTCGAGATCGCGATCGCCGGTGTAGCGCTCGTCGCCGAGCCACTTGCCTTCAGGCCCCCAGAAAATGTCCTCTTCGGGCTCCCAGACGTCCTCGCGCCCGCCGCCAAATCCGAAGGTCTTGAAGCCCATCGACTCCAGGGCGACATTGCCGGCGAGAATCATGAGGTCGGCCCAGGAGAGTTTCCGGCCATACTTCTGCTTGACGGGCCAGAGCAACCGCCGCGCCTTATCGAGGCTCGCATTGTCCGGCCAGCTATTGAGCGGAGCAAAACGCTGGGTGCCGGAGCCCGCCCCGCCGCGCCCGTCGCCGATGCGGTAGGTACCGGCGCTGTGCCACGCCATACGAATGAAGAACGGCCCATAGTGGCCGTAGTCGGCCGGCCACCATTCCTGCGAATTCGTCATTACGGCATGGAGGTCCTTGACGACGGCATTCAGGTCGAGGCTCTTGAATTCTTTCGCGTAATTGAAATCCTTGTCCATGGGATCGGACAGGGGGGAGTGCTGGTGCAGGATCTTCAGGTTCAGCTGATTCGGCCACCAGGTTTCATTCGACGGGGCGGCCCCAGCCCCGGTGCGGGCGCCGTGTACTACCGGACACTTGCTTTCGGTTGCCATGTATTTCATCCTCCTTCGATTTAGCTAAGAGTGCGAAGAACTAGCTTAGCGGGAAGCGTGCCGCGAAGCGCACTTTGTGCAGAGCCCCCGGAAAATGAGTTCGCATTCGCGAACAATCCGTTTACCGAGGGAGCGCGAGGCAGGCCTGGGCACATCGTACCACTCCAGGTCCTCAACATTTCCGCAGCGGTCGCAGATGAAGTGGTGATGCCGCATGCCTTTCGCATCGAATCGCGCGGCGCGGCCCTCGACGGCCACTTCACGCACCAAACCCGCCTGCACCAAGTCCCGCAGATTATTATAAGTCGTGGCCCTTGAAGAGCGCGGATCCACGCGATTCACGGCTTCGAAGATTTCGGCAGCCGTGGGATGCCTGTTGTGTACCATCAAGAATGCCATTACGGCGTAGCGCTGCGGAGTGCACCGCAACCCGCCGCCTTCCAAGGACCGTTTAATCGCCTCGGCGTCCATGAACGGTTTAGATTATATCTAATGTGACATTTTGTCAAGACCTATGTTTTGGGTTGCTGCTGCGAGCAGAGAGCTGGCTGATGCCGTATTGAGTATCCTCATCGAGTGGCCGCCCCGTTACTCTTTCGAGACGCGATGGCTTCGTCAAGCGTCATTGCGATGAGAGCCACTCGATCCTTAAGGCTTCCACGTTTCGAGAGGCCGTGCTGGGCAAAACAGTCCGCTCCGCGGCTCGCGCGCAACACCGCCGGCAGCGGACACGGCCCTTGGTACCTGGCCCGGTCCCAAGCCCTCGCGAGGGGGCTTTCCAATGCCTGCTTTCGGTCGCTCGGACTTCCCTCGTTGATCGAGGAGCGTTCGCGTAACCCTCTCGAATCGCCGTGCACGGACCCGTACGCACGGTGGTGTGGCAGGGGTCGGCGGGCGACCGCCGTCCCTACCGCGAGTGTGCCGAGCATGTTCGACAGCTCGGGGGTGAAAGTCCCCTTGACAGCCTGATGGAGGCGAAGTCATAGCGAAGCGCAAGGGCGTCGTCGCGAGGCGGGGTCTGAAAGAAGCGTGGAGCAAACGTA
>DATNJC010000156.1:0-17010 GCA_035604115.1 Bryobacteraceae bacterium
GACGGCATCATCTGCACTGGCGAATCCTACAAGAATGTCGTGAAGCTTACCTTCTCCAAGGGCGCGTCTCTGAAGGATCCGGCCCGTCTCTTCAACTCGAGTCTCGACGGAAACGCACGCCGCGCGATCGACATCCACGAAAGAGAAGAAGTTGACGAGTCCGCCTTCAAGGCGCTCGTTCGCCAAGCGGTCGCCCTCAACAGTTCTGGCAAGTCGAAACCTTCGAAGAAAGCGAAGTCCTAAGGGATTCCGCCCCTGAACAGGTCCGACATCGGGGTGGCGGAGGTGTCGTTCGGCCTTTTCGGCAAGGCTGCGCAACAGAGATTAGTCAGGGCATTTGACGATTCCGAGACTAGGTGTCCTAGTCGAACGCCCACACGCGGCGGAAGTACCCTATGCGGTTGTTCCGCGCCTGCACGGCGTTCGCCTCGGCGACTATGGCCTGGCAATCTGCAACAGCACGGCGGAGAAACGCCATTCTTATTCGGCGATACCGGCGGGGCCGGAGGCAGCCTTAAGCTGGGAGAATGCTCCGGATGCGTGTATAAGACCATCGGCGCGGGAAATAACGATCAAACCCTCAGTTTCATCGTATTTCCCGATTCGGGATGCGGCGCGGCGGATCAGGGCGCCGTCGGGCGCATGAATGCCAAGGTAAGGGAATTCATGGGAAAGCTCGCGGACGCTGACGATTCGCTAGGGGTTCGGCTGGCGGATGACGAATTTCAGTATCGTGAGATCAACATGGCTCTCAACAGATGGGGTGGTCCGGACTTCAGGGGGCGCGAGCCCACGGCGGGCCGGAAACCCGTGACGAGGATTTTCCTGACGGCCGGTAGTTAACGGCTGGTAGAGGCCGCAACGCGCGGGCCTTTGATATACTCGCCCATATTATGCGTACCATTCTCTGTTGCGGACTCCTTTGCGCCGCGGCCGCCGCGGCAGAAACTTCTCCCAAGCTTCCCGCCGATATCGACGCCAAGTCGCTGTCGCGGCTTCCCTGGCCGACCCGCGCCGATCTGGACGCCAACGGTCTCCGCGTCTTCGAGGAGATGAACGGCAAAGACGCCACCACGCCCCGGACTGCGCCCGGCGCGGCAGTTCTCTACGCCCCCGCGGTGGGCGAACCGTTCGAGCTTTTGAACCAGGCGGCGCGGAAGATCTCGGTGGGTCCGCGCTATTTCGAACTCAGCGCCTTGATCGGCGCGCGCGCGTTCGACCAGCAGTACGAATGGAGCGGGCATGAGCTCGCCGCCCGGCGCGCGGGCGTGGAACAGACCGTCATTGACGCCATTAAATTCCATCAGGCGCTGGAGGGATTGCCGGAAAAAGACGCCACGCTGATCCGCTTCGGGCGGGCGCTGTTTGAGCAGCACAAAGTGGACTCCGCTCTATACGCGAAAGTGGTGGAGCAGTTCGGCAAGCAAGGCTTGATCGAGGTCGCCATCACCATGGGCGATTACGCCATGGCGGGCATCGTGCTCACCGCCGTCGACCAGCAGCTTCCGCCCGACCGCAAGCCGCTGCTGCCGCCGAAGTAAAGGAGTAGACCGGCGTCCGGCCGGTCGCCTGGCGGCCTGTGACTCACATCTTCGGATTGCGCGTTACACGGGATTGCGCGTTACACGGCGGCGGAGCGAGCCTTCGAGACGTCGGGTGTCTTCACGTGCTCCGGGCGAATGCCAACCGCAATCACGCGGTTGCGGGCTCGGCACGGAAGTGTGGTCCGTTCCAGGAGCCGGACAAGCCATGGAAGCCGTGTTGGTCCCGGGTTGCCGAGGCCGCGCCCGGCGATTCGTTTCTGGATCAGCGCCTGCACCCGCTGCGTGATCCGGGTGGGGAGCGCACGGCGGCGCTGGATCTTCGCAAGATCGTCGGCGCTGACACTGCCTTCGCGCAAGGGTCCCGCCAGGATATTGGCCGCCGCGACGGCGTCCTGAATGGCAAGATTGATCCCGACACCGCCTACGGGAGACATGGCATGAGCCGCATCGCCGATGCACACCAAGCCGGGGCGATGCCACTGCCGCACGCGATCCACTCGGACCGTCAATAGTTTCAAATCGCTCCAATCGCGGAGCTCCACCACGCGGTCTTGAAGGAAGGGCGCGAGTTCGACAATGGCCGCGCGAAAGGCTTCGATGCCTTTTGCCTGCATCTCCGCCACGGCCGCTTTTGGAGCCGGCACACCGCACTGCCAATAGTCCCCGCGGTCGGTCAGGAACAAGGCCTTGCCACGATCGGCGTAGAAGAACAACTCCGGGTCGTTCGCGTGCTTGGACAACCGCATCCACAGCACGTTGGTGGGAGCGCCCAAGTCCTCAACCGGCAAGCCGGAGCAGTCTCGGACCACGGAATTGCGCCCATCGGCGCCCACCACCAGGTCCGCGCGCACTTCCACCGGACCGGCGGGAGCGTTCCCCCGGATGCCCACGATCCGCCCATTTTCTTCGATCAGTCCAGTGACCTCGGTCTCCATTCTGAGGTGGAACGTGGGATAGCGTCGCGCTTGTTCGGCAAGGAAATCAAGAAATTCCCACTGTGGCATCATCACCATGAAGCGGCAGTGTGTCGAGAGGAGGGAAAGATCGCCCAATACGATTTCGTCCCGCCCGATCCGAGCGCGGATCTGGCGAACCTGCTGTTGATGCGGCCGCTTCAAAAACTCCTCCAGCAGGCCCAGCTCGTGCATCACTTGGAGGGTCGAGGGATGAACTGTGTCGCCACGAAAGTCGCGCAGAAAGTCGGCGTGCTTCTCAAGAACCAGGGCCTCGATTCCGGCCCGTGCCAATAGGTACCCCAGCATCATCCCCGCTGGGCCGCCGCCCACGATGCAGCATGTTGCCGACGACTGGAAGACGGATTCCATTCTTAGTTTCTCCTGGCCGCGAGAGAGAATATATCATCCCCCGCGAGTAACTGGAAACCCCCTCGTCAGGGAAACTGCCTCCGTGTATCTCCGGCGTCTCATGATTGTCGGGCGCAACGACGAGACACTGGGGCGGAGGTTTACCACCTAGGAAAAATCCTATACCGTGTACTCCAGCGATAGGTATAGGCTTGCATACCGGGGACTTGACGCTCGGGGATACGGTGTCGCGCATTCCTGGTGCGCAAGTTTGATCCTTTCCCACGATTGCTTAAGGAGAGCTATGCGATACGCTTGGATTGCGCGTTTGATTGCGCTTGGAATTCTGCCCGTCGCCCTGATGCCCGCGGGCTGGGGCCAGGGGTCGCTTCCCAATTCGGGGTTGATCTACATGCAGACCATTCCGATTCCGGGATGGAAACCGACCGGAACGACCGGCAACGGCAACGTGGATTTGATGGGCTACAACCCGGTCACGCGAATGATGTATCTGGCGGACCGGACCAACGCCGGGGTGGATGTGATCGATACCCACACCAACCAGGTGGTGGGGTTGATCAAGGTGCCGGGAATCCCACCCTGCCCGATCCCTCCCTCCGCGGGTTGCCCCAATGGAGTTCTAGTGGCCATCGATCTCCAGCAACTGGTGGTGACCGACGGGCTGGATTCGGTGTACGTGTGGGACCTCCGGGCGCCGCAAGCGCAGCCGGATGTATACACGATTCCGACCAGCTTGGGTACGAACACTGACGGAATCGCTTACAACCCCGTCAACCAGACGGTGTACGTGGTCACGGACAATCCGCCCGAATACCTGATCGGCATTAATCTGCCGCAGAAGAAAATCGTGAGCCAAACGGCGATACCGGTGAGCGCGGATCTGATCGCATTTAATCCCGTGGATGGGAAGATCTACATCTCCACGGAAGACGGCGACCCGGCTCCCCCCAACACCAACGCCAACGCTGGCGTCTATTCGTTCGACCCAGTGGCAGGCACCATCTCGCTGGTGTCCAAAGTAGGTCCGGCCTGCCCGGGCCATGGCATCGATATCGATCCGATCTCCAATATCGCCGTGATGGGGTGTTTTGGGGGGACCGGTGACAAGGGCGACGTAGCGGTCAATTTGACCACAGGCGCGCTGGTAACCACGTTCACCGACGTGGGCGGCACCGACGCCGTGGTGTTCAATCCCAACCTGCGGCGGTTTTACGCCTCCGGCGCACTGGGCACCGCCACCACCAGCGGCTGCCCGAAGGGCACCGGTCCATTTACGCCCATCTTGGGCGTGGTGGACGCCTCGGGGCCGGCGAGCGGCCCGGTCCGGCTGGACGGGGCGGCGTGCATCGGCGGCGGCCACATTGTGGGAGTCGACCCCATCACGAACTTCGTTTACGTTCCGGTTACGCAGTATCCGGCGGATCCGACCTCTGGCACCACGGGTGTGAACGGGGTGATGGTGTTTTGGGATTCGTCGCCTTTGACGCAGGCCACGGTGACGACGGCCAGCGCGACCCTGGCGTCCGTCGGCAGCGGTACGTCCAAGGCGACGGTACAGATGCAATCTTACGGGAGGCGCTTCCACGTGTATGCGGCGCCGAGCGGAATCTCGGGACGGACGGCGTGGCTGGTGATCCAGACCACGGTGGGCAACGAACTGCTCCAGTGCGCGGTTAACCCCTCGACGGGCAATGGGGGTTGCGGCGAGGACCTGGTGGGTGAGCCTTTGATCGGCGGTCCAGTTACTCTATCGGTGGACGGAGTTGCGGCCGCGCGCGGGACGATCACGCGCATTCAATAGACCGTGGACTTGCGCCACAGATGTCACCAGGTTCCCCACAGACGTTGATGCTCGGGTGGGGTCGGATCGGTGTGGCATCTGTGGCTGCTTGTTCTTGAAGATCAGCGGCGATCGGGGCGATCATGCCGCCACTTCCAATATTCTTGCTGCTCGTCGCGATTGAGCTTGCGGAAATCCCGGTGCGGGTCGCGATGGGTCTCGACGGGGATCTGCGCCTTCCCAGCCTGGCCAAGTGACAACGCTGTGGTTCGCCGCATGGGGCCATAGAAATTCAAAAGGAGGGTTTTGAGCCGCCTTACGCTACGAAAATCGCCCTAGCCGCGCTAGTAAAATGTTCCTATGTTCGTTAAACGGATCTCCAGTTTCGCCCGGTTTGGTTCGGAGAAAATGGGCAAGGTCACCCTGGTCCAAGGCGAATTCCTCTTCGCCGGCCTGAACTGTTTCGAGGCGGGACAGGAGCACGCGCTCCACGCGCATGCCGGGCAGGACAAGCTGTACGTCGTAATGGAAGGCTCGGGCGAGGTTCAAGTTGGCGAGCAGCGTGATGTCTTGTCGGCCGGCGATGCGGCTTTCGCGCCCGCCGGCGTTGTGCATTCGATTCGCAATCCTGGCCCGGAGCGGTTGGTGGTGATGGCCGTGCTCGCCCCTCCGCCCCGCCAGTGAACGTCGACCTGACAAGAACTTGCCAGAAGAAACTGGCGTGCCAGTTCCCCGCCCCACGGCGCCTGCGGCATAATCAAATATAAGCCCCATGTGGATTGTCCGTTTAGCGCTCCGCCGCCCCTATACCTTTGTCGTGATGGCGGTTCTCATCGCCATCCTGGGCGGAACCGCGATTGCGACGATGCCGGTCGATATCTTTCCGTACATCGACATCCCCATCGTCAGCGTGGTGTGGTCTTACAACGGTCTCTCGCCTGACGAAATGGAGAAGCGCGTCGTCACCAACTTCGAGCGCAATCTCACTTCCAACGTCAGCGACATCGAACACCTCGAGTCGCAGTCCTACAACGGCATCGCCGTGGTTCGAATTTACTTCCATCCCAACGCGCAAGTCGACTTGGCGGTGGCACAAGTGGTTTCGCAATCCCAAGTGGTCCTGCGCGGCTTGCCCCCGGGAATGTTTCCGCCCCAGATTCTCAGGTACGACGCTGCCAGCGTTCCCGTGCTGCAACTCGGCCTGTCCAGCAAGACCCTCAAGGAGCAGGAACTGTTCGACCTGGGCCAGAATTTCATCCGCACTCCGCTCGGAACGGTGCAAGGAGCATCCGTGTCCTACCCCTTCGGCGGCAAGAACCGCCAGGTGCAGGTGGACTTGAACCTGCAGGAACTCTACGCCAAGCAGCTTTCGCCCATCGATGTCTCGAACGCTCTCAATCTGCAAAACCTGATCCTGCCCGCCGGGACCGCCAAGATGGCCGAAACCGAGTATCAGGTCAAGGTCAACAGCAGTCCCGACCTGCTCGCCGAGTTCAACAACCTCCCGATCAAGACGGTCAACGGCGCGACCGTGTACATGAAAGACGTGGCGCAGGTTCACGACGGCTTCGTGCCGCAAACCAGCCTGGTACGCACCGACGGCGCGCGCGGCGTACTGATGACCATCACGCGAATCGGCAAAGCATCCACCCTGAGCGTCGTCGACGCCGTCAAAGGCGCGCTGCCCAAGATTCTGGCCACGCTTCCGCCGGAGTTAAAGGTGATCACGCTGGCCGATCAAACCATCTTCGTGCGCGCCGCGATTCAAGGCGTGATGCGCGAGGCCTTGATCGCCGCGGGCCTCACTGGCCTGATGATCCTGCTGTTTCTGGGAAGCTGGCGCAGCACGCTGATCGTGTGCATTTCGATTCCGCTCTCCATCCTGGCTTCCATCTGCATCCTCAGCCTGCTGGGACAAACCATCAACGTGATGACGCTGGGCGGGCTGGCTCTCTCGGTCGGCATCCTGGTGGACGACGCCACCGTTGAAATCGAGAACACGCACCGCAACATGGCCCTGCGGAAACCGCTGGTCCGCGCGGTGCTCGACGGCGCGTCGCAGATTGCGGTTCCGACGTTCGTCTCCACGCTTTCCATCTGTATTGTTTTCGTTCCCGTGCTGCTGCTCACCGGAACCGCGCGTTACCTGTTCACTCCCATGGCCATGGCCGTGGTGTTCGCGATGGCGGCGTCGTATCTCCTGTCGCGTACGTTGATCCCGACCATGGTGCACTATCTGCTCAAGCAGGAAGTGGAACTGTACCAGCACGGTGAACATGGAGAAGCCGCCGGCGCCAAGGGCCCCCTCTGGCGCATGCACTACGTCTTCCATCATCTCTTCGAGATGCTCCGTTTCCGTTATGTCGGATTGCTGGACTGGTCGCTACGCCATCGCGCTGTGGTTCTCTCCGGCTTCATGCTGGTGACGGTCGCTTCGCTCGGCTTGGCGCGGCTGGTGGGCCAAGATTTTTTTCCCACTGTCGATTCTGGTCAGTTGCGCCTGCACGCTCGCGGTCCCGCGGGAATGCGCATCGAGGAAAGTGAAGTGCGGTTCGCCGACATCGACCGGGAAGTCCGCGGCGCTCTTCCGTCGGGCGAAGTGGAATCGATCATCGACAACATCGGAATCCCCAGCAGTTGGACCAGCCTCGCGCAAGGCGATGTGCCCAACATCTCCAGCGCCGACGGCGAAATTTTCATCGCGCTTAAGAAGGAACGCCGCGGCAGTACGCACGATTACGAAACCCTGCTCCGCAAGCGCTTGAACGAAAAATTCCCCGACGTCACGTTCTTCTTCGAGCCCGCCAACATCACCAACCAGATTCTGAATTTCGGCCTTCCCGCTCCCATCGATTTACAAGTGATGGGCCGCGACACCGGCGAAGACTACAGAATCGCCCAGCGCCTGGCCGCCCGGATCGCCCGCATACCCGGCGCGGCCGACGTGCACGTTCACCAAGTGGTGGATCAGCCCGAACTTCTGCTGGACATCGATCGGGTCAAGGCCGGGCAACTGGGACTCACCCAGCGCGACGTTACCAGCAGCATGCTGATTTCTCTTTCCGGCAACGTCCAGGTGGCTCCCAACTTTTGGGTCAATCCGGCTAACGGCGTTAACTATAACGTCGGCGTGCAAACTCCGCAGTACCGCATCGACTCCATGGACACCTTGCTCAGTACGCCGGTCACGGTCGCTTCGAACACCGTCGCCAGCACCACCGCCGATTCGCTCGCGGGAACCGCCATGGCCACCAACGCGTCGGTCGGCGCGCCGCCCAGTGGGTCGAGCTTGGCCTACGGAAACCCGGGCGCGATGGCCGGCAGCACGCAGTTGCTTTCGAACCTGACCAGCGTCCATCGCGGCTTGACGCCCGTGATCATCAACCATTACAACGTGACCCCGGTCTTCGATGTCTACGCCAACGTCGACCGCCGCGATCTGGGGAGTTTCGGCGCAGCCGTGCAGCAGATCGTGAGCCAGGAAGAACCCCGCCTGCCACGCGGCGTAACCTTCGCTCTGCGCGGCCAGTTCGACACCATGCAGTCGTCATTCTACAGACTAGGTCTAGGGATGATCTTCGCCGTGATCCTGGTATACCTGCTGATGACGGTGAACTTCCAATCGTGGCTGGATCCGTTTATTATTCTCACCGCTCTTCCGGGAGCGATGGCCGGCATCTTGTGGATGCTGTTTGTGACCGGAACTTCGCTGAATGTTCCTTCACTGATGGGCGCGATCATGTGCGTGGGCGTGGCCACCGCGAACAGTATTCTCTTAGTCACGTTTGCCAACGATCAGCGCGACACGTTGCCCTCCGCGCGCGAGGCCATGCTGGCCGCCGGGAACGCCCGCATCCGCCCAGTGCTGATGACCGCGACCGCGATGGTGCTGGGTATGCTGCCGATGGCCCTGGGGCTCGGCGAAAACGGCGAACAGAACGCTCCTTTGGGCCGCGCCGTGATCGGCGGATTGATGGCCGCCACTGTGACCACATTGTTCGTAGTGCCGATCATTTACAGTTACCTGAGAACCAAGGCTCCGTTCGATCCCGAACACCTCCTGGCAGAAGAAGAGCAGGAGGGCGGCCTGGTCTGATGCGATATTCCGAACCCAGTCAAGAGACCCCCGCCGAAACAACTGAGCAGCAGTTGCGCAAGCGCGTAGAAGATCTCGAGCGCCAGCTCAAAGAGCGCGGCCACTCGGCCCGGCACTCCGATGCCCCTACGAAGCTATGGCGTCCGTCTGCGATCACTCTATGGGCCTTGTTCCTGGGTGTCGCGGTCCTGTTGGTGGTGGCATTCTTCGCTGGCTACATTCCTCTGCAAAAGCGCCAGACGCTGATTCTCGCCGAGTCCCTGCAACAGGAGCAAGCGCTGCCGCGCGTGGAGGTGATTCAGGTTCGCCGTTCCTCCGGTCAGAATCAACTGGAGCTTCCCGGCAGCATCCAGGCCATCACCGAAGCTCCCATCCTGGCCCGCGCCGACGGTTATATCAAGCGCCGCATGGTGGATATCGGCGACCGCGTCAGCGCCGGCCAAGTGGTGGCCGAAATCGAAGCTCCCGAACTGGACCAGCAAGTGCTGCAAGCCAAGGCCGCGGCGCAGCAGGCGGAGGCCGCCCTCGATCAGGCGCAGGCCAATCGCGATCAAGGCGTCGCCAACATGAACCTGGCCCGCGTCACCGCGAGCCGCTGGAAGGATCTCGCGGCGCAGGGCGTGGTCTCGCAACAGGACAACGATACGTACCAGGCCCAGTATCTGGCGCAGACGGCCAACGTCCAGGCGCTCGAAAAAGCGATCGCCGCACAGCGCGCCAACATCGCCGCGGCCGAAGCCAACGTCAAACGTCTGGAACAAATGCAAAGTTACACGGCGGTGCGCGCGCCCTTCGACGGCGTCATCACCCTGCGCAATGTGGACTCCGGCGCGCTGGTCACCACCGGAAGCACGCTGCTCTACCGGATCGCGCAAACCAGTACGCTACGCGCTTACGTCAACGTGCCGCAAAGCAACGCCGCTTCGGTACACGCCGGCCAGCCGGCGCGGTTGACGGTGTCCACGTTTCCCTCGCGATCCTTCGCCGGTACGGTGGCGCGCACCGCCAACGCGCTCGATCCCAACAGCCGCACGCTGCTGGTCGAAGTCGACGTTCCTAATGCCGACGGCGTCTTGCTGCCGGGCATGTACGCCCAGGTGGATTTCAATAGCTCCCGCGCCACCGCGCCGATGTTGGTTCCCGCCGACACGCTCATCGTGCGGGCCGACGGAACCCAGGTCGCGATCCTCCGTGCCGACCACACCGTGCATCTGCAGAAGATCGAAATCGGCCGCGACTACGGAGACCGTTTGGAAGTCGCCCGCGGCCTGGAGGAAGGCGACACCATCATCGTCAACCCGGGCGACGCCGTGCGCGAGGGCGCGAAGGTCGAGCCCATCCCATCAACGCCCTGAGGGCCCCGCCTGGAGCGGCATCGCGACGGACCGAACAAGCTTGCGGGCATCAAGCCACGGGAGTGACTCACTTGCCCGCCAAATGCGGGGCGTCCTTTTCGTTTTCCTGGCACACGAATTCGATCAATTCCTGATCCGGCATCAGGCGATGGTGTACCGTGACCGTCCACGGTTTGGTGTACGCCTTCGGGTCGTTGATCGTGATTTCAGTTTCCAAGTGCCCGTAATCGGTGCGGTGGAAGCGCTCGATCAGCTTGCCCTCCGTGGTCAGCGGGCTGCCCTCCACGTCCAGCCATCCGAGATCGCGGAAGCCGGTGGTTTCGACCACCAGCGTATCGCCCTCCCACTTGCCCACCGAGTATCCGTACCACCAGGGCTCCGGGTCTGTGGGCAGCGGGCGGCCGTCGGTGAAGATCTGCCGCAGGCCGCTGTTGGCTTCGTACACGATCACGATCAGCCCGGGCGTCTGGATCATCTTGCGCGGCTGACCGTGGGTGTGGAGCTGCATCAGGCCCAGCGGTAGGCAGTGCGCATCGGGATTGTCCTTGCTGTTTTCGGCGACGCGCTGGCGGTGCAATTCGGAGGCCCAGGGTGTGAAGGGAAGGCCGTCTTTGAAGGAGGCCCCGAGGTTCCAAAACTGGCTCTGACGAACCGAGAGCGGGATGATATTGGAACTTCCCGGCACCGCTGGCGCGGGCGCTGGAGCCGGAGCGGTTGCCGCCGGTGCGCCTGGCGAAGCCGCGCCAGGCGCCGGCGCGGGTCGCGCGTACAACCAGACCCCGGACAGATCGGGCTTGCCATCGGCGGTCTTCGGCGCGGGCGCGGTCAGGTCCGGCTTGCCATCGGCGGTCCGGGGAACTCCCGCTGTCTTATACTCGGGCCACTGCGCGAAGAGTCCCGCCGTCGCTAAGGACAGCAGCACCGCGGCAGCGCCGACAACCTTGGTGATCATCAGGTCTCCCTCCCCACTAGAACATCGCCAGCGGATTCACCGGCGACCCGGTTCCGTTCGGAATCGGCAACGGCGCCACGGTCAGCATGAAATCCCAGCGCTTGCGGGCCGCCGCGGCTTCGCTCAGCGCTTCCAGGTCGGCGCGATCCAGGATGTGGACGCCCAGAATCTCCAGCACGAAGTTGTGCAACGCGACTCTCGGTAAATCGCCAGGAGGTTGCGGCAGGTAACCCGCGGTTTCCCACACCAGCAGTCCGATGTCGCGCTTCTTGAGCCACGGGATGACAGAATTATCGAGCCCCGCGGCCTGATCGCCGGGCTGCGCGCCTACCTTCGCGCGGCGGGCCCATTTGCCCCAGCGCAGGACCAGCGCGTCTCCCGCGGTTACTTTCACGCCGGCCATTTTTTCCCAAGCTTCCAGATCTTCCGGGAAGATCCGCGTGCCCGGTTCGAGATACGGCACGCCCTTGAGTTTGGGGATGTCGTACAGAACGCCCCGCGTCACGATGCCGTTCTTCATCGTCAGAATCGAGACCTTGGCCGCGCCGCCCTGCTTGGTGACCAGGCTCCGCGAGTACCCATTCCACATTTTGCCGTCGAAGAACATGTGCGCGAACGAATCCAGGTGCGTGGTGCCGGGCCCGTGGATGCACGGGTAGGCGATCCGGTCCGTTACCGTCTCCGGCCGGTCGGTGGTCAGCTCCCATTCGATGGGGCAAGGGTTATCGACTTCCTTGGCGACGCTCGCGTCGCGGGCGAGCGAAACGGTGAAGCCCTCCTTGGCCAGCGCCACCGCTTGCTTGCGCTTGGCCGGAGTGATCAGATTCAAAGTTCCCAGTTCGTCGTCTTTGCCCCAGCGTCCCCAGTTGGAAAGTTCGGTTTGCCAGCGCAGGTACTCGGCCTGGGTTACCAGAGGATGGGACGCGGCCGCCGAAGCCTGAGGCTGCGGGTTCGCCCGCCACCCCGGCAGAGCCAGCGCCGCGAGGACGACGATCAGTTTTCTCATCACGTCAAGAAACCTCTGGGTCTCAATGTACTTTAGCGGTAGAGGCGACGCAAGGAGCTAACGTCATCCCCCGCTCATGCTCATCTGCCCCGCTCATCTGCCCCCGCTCATCTGGATGAGATCGGGTAGAATCTACGCTGAATGCGTTACCTTGGCGTAACTCGTTGGGCGCTGCAGATTGGACTGGCCGTTTCGTGCGGTGCCTCGCTACGGGCGCAGGAATTGGCTCCGGTAAAGGATTTGCCTCGCACGATCGGGTCCGCTTCAAAGACCCGCCCGTTGATGTTCTGTGCGATTCCCGATGCGAGCATCATCCCAGCCGCGTATGACGCAGCGGCTAAAGACCGCCAGCGGCCATTCGTGATCGGCTGGGAGCTAAAGGCAGACCCGCCGCCGGAACTCGCGAGGATCGTGCTTATCACGAGCTTGCCTCAAACCGGAAATCTAGCGAAGGCCCACTGTAAGCGCGTTCAGCCTTTGCCCTCCGGCGGCGCCGACGCAATGCAACTGCACACGCCGTATGCGGCCGTCGATAAGGCGGCGGATTGGGCCACCGGCTACATGTCGCTGGTCATGACGACGAAGAACGATGCTCTCCCCGCCCAAGATTACGTGCCTCGTCTGAAGCGCCGTGTCAGGCTGGTCACCCAGTTGTTCGAGCCGCACGGCCTGGACGGCTACGTCGTATACGCCGGTGAGGATTTCGAATGGGCGTATTTGCATTGGGTGGACAAAGAGGCCTCGGTGAAGGCATTCGCGACACCTGAAGGAAAGACCGGGCCCGCGGATTCGGCGTCGTTTCAGCAGAGCCGCGGCGCGTCCGTTCAGATTTTCAGTGGCGATTTGGGGAAATGAAGAACCTTACTTGCTGCTCTTGATGATGTCCTGCAGCAACGGAATATCCGCGGCCGCGGGAGCGTCGGGCAGCGATCTGATGTGCGCCCAGATGTCGGCCAGTTGCTGGTCCGAGATCACCTTCGCCGAGTAGATCGGCATGCGGGCGGGCTTGCGCACGTAGGCCATGAACTCGGCTTGCGACATCTTCATCGGCACCAGCCGGTTGCCCGGGCCGTTTTGGCCGGAGAACCCGTGGCAGGAATAACAGTTGTAATTGAAGAACCACTCCTTGCCTTTGGCTGCGTTGCCGGTGAGTTCTTGGGCTTGGGCGGCAGCGGCTAGCGCGGCTGCCAGTAGTACGATTCGCGTCACCGTGCGCATACGCTAACCCCGGACCTGGGTGACCGTGTCGAGCAGTACGGGCTGGCCCTTCTTCACCATCGCGATGGCGCGCTTGAATGCCGGCGCGAGCTCCTTGGGATCGGTGATGGGTCCCTCGCCGTACATGCCGTAACACTTGGCCATGGTGGCGTAGTCGATGTTGGGTTCGATCAGTGTGGTGCCGATATGCGCGTTGTCGGCACCGCGATTGCGGGCCGTGGTTTCGCGCGCCATGAACATCACTTCCTGCTGATAGCCGCGATTGTTATGCATGATGGTCAGCAGCGGAATCTTGTGATGCACCGCGGTCCACAGCACGCCGGGCGCGTAGTTGAGGTCGCCGTCGGTTTGAATATTGATGGTCAGACGTCCGTATTTGCGGTTCGCCAGCGCTGCGCCCACCGCCGCCGGCGCTCCGTAGCCCATGCCGCCCGCGCCTTGCGCGCCGATGTAGTGATGCAGCTTGCTCATGTTCCACATGCGATTGGGCCAGTCGCCCATGAACGAACCCGGCGAAACGAAGGACCAGTCTTCGTCCTTGATCAGTGGCCACAGCTCGGCAGTAATGCGCGCGAGGCTGATGGGGCTCGCGTCCCAGCCGTTGCGGGCGGTCTCCAGAATCTGCGCGCGGGTTTGGGCGTTGGCCTCGGCGTGCTTCTTGCCGCGTTCGTCGAAGGCGCGGCGGCGATCGGGCGTGATCAGCTTGCGCAGTTCTTCGATCAGCGCGGGGAGCGAGGCTTCGGCGTCGGCCGCGATCACCACGTCGCCGCCGGGTGCGTTGCCGTTGACGTTGTAGTTCTTGGTGGCCAGAAACTCGGCTGACGTGATGGAGTAAGTCTTGGCGCGCCCTCCGCCGAATCCGCCGCCTTCTAGATTCAGGATCACATCGGGCTGTCCTGCGCCCGCGCCCGCTAGCGGATGCCGGTTGGGGAACGCGATGCGCGTCTGATCCCCGTTGCCGTTCACCGAGGGCTGCAGCAGGTCCGCCAATTCCACCAGCAGCGTGATTCCGGCGGAAGTGCGCGCCGAACGGCCGGCGCTGATGCGCGGATTCTCGGCGTTCACCAGGGCTTTGGCGATCTCGCGCAGCGAAGCCAGATCCGCGCTGGGCGGCGCCGGCGCGGTGATTTTCGGAACCGCCATGGGCTGCTGCAGCGGAGCCGTCTGCAACGGCGAATCCAGCACCAGCATCACCGGAGCCATCGGCGGCAGGATGGTCTGATGGTAGGCGCGGATCGCGGACTGCGCGAATTGCGCCAGGTTCTTCGGCTGATGGTCCCACTTCAGGAAGTCGCGGACCATGGCGGCCATGTCCACCGCGGCATGCGAGGGCACCGCGGCATCGCTGTTGCCGGTCAGCATGTAGAGCGGCACGCGATCGCCGTAGGCGTTATAAATCGCCATGGCCGCGTGCTGAATGCCGACCGTGCCGTGCAGCACCACCAGCATGGGCTTGTTTTCGATCTTTGCGTATCCGTGCGCCATGGCCACGGCGGATTCCTCGTGCAGGCAGGTGAGCCACTCGGGCGCGCTGTTGCGGCCGTAATTGATGAGCGATTCGTGAATGCCGCCGGTGCTGGTGCCGGGATTCGCCGCCACGTACTCGAAGCCCAGGGCTTTGAGCACGTCCACCATGTAATCGGAATTGGGGCGCTCGGTGACGCCGGTGACCGCGCCGGGCCGGACGTTGCGGGCATCACGCGCCAGCGTTGCGTCGCTGGGCTGTGGTGCGCTGGGCTGTGCGCCACCGCGCCGTTCTTGCGCCGACACCAGTTGCGGAGCGGCGGCCAGAGCCGCGGTGCCGGCAGCGGCGCTCGCCGCACCTTTCAGAAAACCGCGCCGCCCTACCGCGTTCTTGCCAGGAGAAGTCTGCTTGATCTTTGCCATTGGCTACCGATTTTACTCCAACCTGCGGCGGGCGTCACAGGGCAGCCGCCTCAAGGGTAGGAGCCGCACGGGTTTGGAAAGCGCCTGGTGGCGCGCAGCCCGAGTCGCGAACCGCCTAATGCAGGGGAGCGCTAACGGTGTACGCGTGAACGAATGTCGCATCCGGCGGCGGAAATTTGCGCGCAAGCGTGACTTGAATCGGATCTGTTGCGGGAGGCGGAGGCGGTGTCACTTGAAACGCGATGCCCTGCGGATTCAGCGCCACGCCCGACACATCGGTGAGCCTCACCCGGCTGTTCGCCACGACGAGCGTCATCGCCACATTCAGAGGCGTCAGCAGGCCGTAATCGCGAAGCTGCCCGTCATCGTAGGCCACCGGAAGTAGAATCTTCACTCCGGATGGCGGGGTGACAAAAGCGGAGACGGCTTGGCCTGGCAGCGCTTCCGCCTCTTCAGAAGGCCGAGCCCGTCGTGAATTCTCAGGAAGAACCGGCCTCCTCTTTGCGCTCGTAGGCCGATGACCAGTGCCGACGTGCTGGCGACGGTTGCAGTCTGTGCCCCGCCCCAAAGGCAAGGGTCTAAAAATCCAGTTTCCTGAATACAGAGCCGGTATTGGCCCGACTGAGCTGTCAGCTCATACCTGCCCGTCGGGTCCGTCCGGGATTCATAAATGAGAGGCCGTTGCGAGGGCGGGATGCCCTGTTGGATCGCGAGGACCGTGGCTACGGGATGGGACTTCCCGTGTCATTCGCGACCAGCGTTCCGCCGAGGTTTCCGGCAGCGGCGATGATCGCCAAGACAAAAAGGAAGGTGTTGTGAGAATTTTGAGCATGGCAGTCACCTCACGGGCAGATACACCGGCCGACTATCCGTTTCCTTACAATCCTTCAAGGGGTTGCAGGATCCGACAGGGGGCACATTTGAAAAGATCAACGCCCAGTCTCCCGGGCCCTGATTGGCCGGGATTACGATGTTCAACTGCTCGACTCCGACGAGGCCGGGCGCCAGGCCTGCGAAGAGGATCTGTAGGTCGGGGGACCGGCTGGCCATCTGCAAACCCATAGGGCCGACCAAAACAAGGTGATTAAGGCCAGGGTATACGCCCGTGTTGAGTTGAAACAGCGGCTGCGAAGGGACAGGGATGCCGATCGGCGGCGGAGGCCACACCTGGAAGAAGTTATTCGCGTAAGCGATGATGGTCTCGCCTGCGTGCGCGGGGTTCTGAACGGTCACCGTGCTGTAGTCCGAAGCATGTTGGGCGATAACGTACTGGTTCGCGTCGGCGAAGAAGCCGCCAATCAAATAGCTGACATCAAAGACAGCACCCGGAACCCGGACTTGACCATTGCCGGTTTGGGAAACGCTCATGGTGTACGTTTCGCCGGCTGTGGTGTTCCGTTCCAATGGCACTTGGAAGTTGATTTGGCCAGGCGCGGACGATCCGGCTGTAGGAATGGCAACAGCGAGGATGGGAGCGGGTGCGCCGTTCACCGTTACGCGAACTCCAGCCAGTTCAAAAGACAACGGTGACAAGGACGCCGCGACGACAAGACCTGGCTTTCCAGTTAGGCCGGATACGAAAATCGTGCCGAGCGCCCCGCCAAGCGGTAATCCGGCGGCAAACGACGCAGAGTCTACCGGCGGCGGGGGGTTAGTGAGCCCTCCCTGCGCCCGCGTACCGATCGGGAACAGCAAAGCGACCGCGGTTAGACCATTTTCTGAGATAATATAGACCAGCTCTGGCGATCCGGCTGCAAGCAAGAGATGGCGAAGGCCTATTCTGACGATCTACGACGGAAGTTGTTGGAGGCGCATCAGCAGGGGGAAGAGAGCCTGGAAGAGTTAGC
>DATNJC010000157.1:0-17933 GCA_035604115.1 Bryobacteraceae bacterium
GTCGCCGGCGGCGATCACGATGCGGCCGCGAAGGGCCCCCTGTTGCGGCGTTCCCAACGCCGCCAACCATTGCTCGATCTGTTTCTGCTGATCCTCAGACACGGCCAGTAAGCGTGTTGGGCGGGGCATGCTTGAGTATGATGTCCAGCTATTTGTTGGACACTACACTAGCGGACGTGCCTGCGCCGACGCTTGAACCGGCGCTCGGGTCCTGAAGACGACGCCCGATCCGTCAAAAGGTGAATTTCAACGCGGCCTGCATCAAACGCGGCGGAGACGCCTGTACGACATGACCGAATAGAGTCGTGCCGAAGTCCCCATTGACCGCCGCCGGGCCGAAGAACTGAGCATGATTGAAGGTATTGAACGTCTCCAAGCGAAACTGGAGCGTTTTCTTTTCCGCCAGCGAGAAGTTCCGCAGCAGTGCGAGATCGAAGTTCAGGATGCCCGGTCCATAAAAGGATCGCCGCGACGCCGAACCTGGAGTGCCCAGTGCGTTCTCACTAAAGAGGCCGATATTAAAGTATGGCTGACCGTTGCGCGGATCGTGGTTGATTTCCAGAGGGCCCCCGGCGTAGTCCGGCAGATCCAGGCTGTGGTTGTTCACGCCGTTGGGGATGCTGCCCTGAAGGGAGTTATCTCCGTGCTCGGCCAGAGTGACCGGAAACCCGCTGCTGGCGCGGACAATGCCGGACAGAAACCATCCGTCGGTAACGCGCTTGGCTCGATGCGATAAGCGGTCGAAAGGAAGCTGATACCGGAACGTGCCCACGAAATTGTGGCGCAGATCGAATGCCGACGGCGCGCGTGTGCGGTGGTAATTCAAGGGATCGACGATATCGGAGATGCTGGAGGCCTCATCGATGGACTTGCTGTAGGTATAGGACAGCATCATGTCCAAGCGCGTGGAGTTGTACTTCAGGCTGGTTTCGAGCGCATTGTAGACCGAGTTTCCGAAGCTGCCTTCATAGGAGTTATTGCTGAAGCTAGAGCCCAGCGGGCCGCGGGTACCCTGAACGACCTGTCCCGCCGCGGTGGTGTAGGTGGCGTCCTCTCCGAAGGGCCCGCAGGTGGGCGAGCCGGGAGCAACCGCCTGAGGCGTGCTCAAGGCCAGACACAGCGCCGGATTGCCGGGGTTCGCGGAGTAAATCAGCAGAAGATGATGCGCCTCGGAACCCACGTAGCTCACACTCAAAATGGTGTCCCGGGCGAGTTCGCGCTGGATGGCGAAAAAGTAATTCTCAGTGTACGGATAGGTGTTGCCTCGATACGGCGCGTCCATTCCGGCTTGCGGGAGGAACGGCGAGAAGTCGATGTTCGGGTTGGGATGGCTCACCGAAGCGTTCAGTGGAGGGAAGGTCAGCGGAAACGGGTTCACGTGCGTGGCGCCGTCGGCGGCGCTGATGAAGGGCGTCGCAAACATCGGCGGCCCCGGACTGGTGTAGCTCAAACCGTAGGGTGGCTGGGGCTCATCGATGGCAATGGTGTTGCCCTCAATCACGGAATAGAAGATTCCGTAGCCTGCCCGCACGCTGAATTTTCCGGGTCCTCCAGTGATCTTGCCCAGCAGCCCGCTCGATTTCGACGGCGACCAGGCCAGCCCCAGGCGCGGGGCGAACTTATTCTTCTGCGGGACCAAGGTATTCGGCACGCCCGCATCGGTGGGATACACCAGGCCGACCGGTGCGGTCGGATACACCTGCGATTGCTGGCCCAGGTTGAAGGCCGGAATCTGGTTGTACTTCTCCGACCAATACTGCATCAAGTCCCAGCGCAGGCCGTAATTGAACGTCAGGCTGGGGAATGCGCGCCAGCTGTCCTGCACGAATCCCGCGGCGTACTTGTGCCGCCCGTAATAGGCTTGCGAGTCGGCCTGATTGTAGTTGCTGGCCACGCCGATCAGGAAATCCGCGAACCCCGAACCGGTTTCCGTGCCGGTGAACAGAAACGATCCGTTGAAAGTCGGGTTCGGATTCACGTTGACCTGCTCGTAGCTCACCTGCATGCCCGCTTTAATCGTGTGCGCTCCCAGAACCTTGGAGAAATTGTCGAGGACCGAGTAGGTGTTGTTGGCCTGCTTCAAATTGGTGATGGGCGTTCCCATCACGAACGAAGGAAACACGACATTCTCAATCCCTTCGATAGACGGAGCCAGCGGCACGATTCCAGGCGTACCCGGCCCGGTGACGAATCCCTGCGAAGCCAGGCTGGGACCCACTCCGCCCGAAGGCTGTCCCACGTTATTGGCGCTGCGCATGTAGCTCAGGCGCAGCTCGTTGACGGCGCTCGCGCCGAAGGTCTTGGTATGGCCCACGTTCATGAGCTGCGATCGCCCCAGATTCAGCGCCGCGAAACCCGGTACGCTGGCGCCGCCCTGGCCGGTCGGGTAGGGATTGTTCAAGTTGTAATCGTCGAAAAAGTAGTAGGCGGAAATCAGCCCATAACGCTGCGAGTTGCCGTCCACGCGGAAACTTCCTTTGTCGTCGCGCAGCGTTTTCCCGTATCCATCAGTGGAAAACGTGGAGTCTCCGACATTCGGCGAGGGGATGTAGGGCAACAGTTGGTTTGAAGGCGGCGACCACGCGCGCTGGGGAATGACAGCGTTGGGAAACACGCACAGCTCGCTGGTGGTGCAGCCCGCAAAATAGTACGGCTCATTCGCGGTGACCCCGTAGTTTAAACGGTGAGCCAGTTGGTCCGCCAGATACTGCCCGGACACGCTGCCGGTGAGAGAACTAGCCTGATCCTGCAAATTGCCGCCGCGATCGGCGACCGAAGGCACGGGGAGTAGCCCGGTATCGACGCTCTGGCTCTGGCGCGTGCCCTGATAATCGCCAAAAAAGAAGACCTGGTTCTTGCGAATGGGTCCGCCTATCGTGCCGCCAAACTGGTTCTGCCGGTAAAACCCTTTCTCCGGCGAAAAGAAATTCCGCGCGTCGAGCGCGGTATTGCGAAGAAATTCGAATCCGCTGCCGTGCACATCGTTGGCGCCGGATTTGGTGATCACGTTGATGACGCCGCCGCTGTAGTTGCCGTATTCCGCGTCGAAGTTGTTGGTGAGAATCCGGAATTCCGCGATGGAGTCGAGGTTGGGAATCACCAGCGTGCCGCCGTTCATCAGCTCCTTCACGTCGCCGCCGTTGACCATGAATCCGTTGGCATCTTCGCGCTGCCCGCTGATGGACTGGTTGCCGGCGTTCAGCGTGCCGGAAGGTTGAATGGCCACCGAGGCGCCCGCCATGACGATCGAGTCCGGGAGCTGCGTAGTCACCGGAACGATTCCGGGTTGCAGGGCGAGAAGATCGGTATAGCTGCGGCCATTCAGCGCCACCTCGGTCATGGATTTGCTGGTGATCACTTCGCCCAACTGGGTGCTGGCGGTATCCACTTGCGCCGAGTTCTCGATGACCGTGATCTCTTCGATCTTTTCGATCATCTCCATAGTGGGGTCCAGGTGGATCACGCTATCGGCGTTGACGGTTATATTCCCGCGCTTCTGCAGACGGAAGGATTCGGCTTGGACTTCCATCTCATAACGCCCCGGGGAGAGGGCCGGGAAGCTGTACTCGCCTTTAGTGTCCGCGGTGGTCTTGGTCTGAATGCCGGTGGCCGCATTGGTGACGATGACCGTTGCGCTGGGGATGACGGCGCCGCTAGGGTCCTTGACTGTTCCCGAAATACTGCCCGTCGTGCCTGCCCACAGCGCGCCGCACAGCACCAGCGGCAACAGCACAATTCTAGCGGACCAAGTCAATATCCGAGCCCCTGTACTTGTTTTCCCTTACGCGCGCGCCAGCCGCTTCGGCCGTCCGGCATAGTTCCGCGCAAGCGAAATCGGTGCAATCTTGCAGCCGAAGTGTACCACGCGATTTTCTCTTATCGGCTCCAGGGGAAGGTAACCTGAGGTCACTGACCTGTCTATGACCACGCGAAGCGCATGAGTTGTGGCGTTCAGGCGTGGCTCACCGGGCGGCTAAGACGACCTTCCGTGCGTTCGCAAGGTGTGACCCGTCCCTGGCCGGATACCCGCTGATGCTGATGTGGCTCCCGGGCTTCAGGGAGTCGACCTTCCAGCCCTGGCTCATCAGCCCATTCGGGCTGGCCAGCTCCAGCTCCCAATTCACCGTGGCGTCGCCGTCCTTGACGTCGAGAAACACTAGTACATGAGGGTTGGTCCAAGTCACCTTGGTGACCGTTCCGCTCAGCATGATGGTCTGGTTCTTGTCGTACTGAGCGTCAAACGAATGATGCCCGAAACCGGGCGCCGCCATCAACAAAGAGGCGACGGCCGCGATCCCCATCGCGCGGCGTGAAGTCATGCGGCACCTCCAGACGGCTTCTAACGTGGCGCCTGTGCGTCTGAAAAAAGTTTACCAACTACGCTGGCTAAGTCAAGGCGCACGGCGGGGGCCGCAGTCATGGCGAGTCTTGACCAGCCGTCTTGACCAGCATTGGTCAAGTGACCAAATATGGTTGCTCGTCAGCAGTCGCCCCTTCGCGAGTCGGGCAGATGATTGGGATGCTTCATCGCGGCGACACACGGCCACCGGCGTGCACGTGCAACGAAGTGTCGTTCCATTGGGAAACAACGAGGAGATTCTAAACTATGCAAAAGATGTTGATCTTATGCGCCGCCGTGGCCCTGACGGCCACAGCAGCCTGCGCCGCAGACGCGAAAGCCGGGCAGGCCACCTTTGGCACATCCTGCAAATCCTGCCACGGGACCGACGGTACGCCGAACGCGGCCGTCGCAAAAGCCATGAAGGTTGAGATAAAAGACCTGAAATCGGCCGAAGTCCAAGGCAAAAGCGATGATGACATCAAGAAAATCATCACCGAAGGAACCGGCAAGATGCATGCCGTGAAAGCCGTATCCGGCGCGGACGCCGACAACGTGGTCGCCTATGTCCGAACGTGGAAGAAGTAACAGAACGGGAGCCGCGTGATGAAAACCATCCGGAAGACGGCACTGCTTTTGTGCCTAACCGCGGCCTTTGGTTTCGGCGAGAATATCAGCGGCACTCTGCTCGACGCGAATTGTCAGCCTGTCGCCGACAAAAATGCGCCCTCGGATGCCCCGCCGAGCTGCTCGCCCAAGGGATCGACCACTGAGTTTGCCGTCAAGACGTCGGCGGGGAAGATTTATCGGCTGGATGGCGCGGGAAACGCGCGGGTTGCCTCGGCGCTCAAGAGCGATCCTGGCAGGACCAACGTGACTGTCTCGGGCAAGATCGAAGGGCAGACGATCACCGTCGAATCGATCGATATCACCTAAACCGGAGCTCCGTGGGTCCTACCGGAAGGCCAGCTTGGCCTTGCGCTCTTCCTCGGCCTTGATCCCCGGCCCGAACAACTGCTCGAAGTAGCCTTCGCGCACCAGCCGCTCCACCAGGCTGTTGTCGATCACCTTACGGAAGTCGAAAGCCCGCAACTGCGCCGCCACCTGATCGTCCGCCGGATGATCCAGCACGTACTGCACCGCCGCCGCTGGGATGTACGGCACGCGTTCGTAGGTGCTCACCTTGGCGTAGTGATCGTAAACTTTGTCGATGTCGGCCAGCTCCTGCTTGTCGTACGGCAAGTAAGCTTTGATCGCGAACGCCTTGTCGTCGTAGAAACGCTTGATAGCTTCCGCGTGCGCCTTCATCAGCAGTTCCGGAAGCTTGGGGCTGGCGGCAATGGTGGCCTTGCGGAATAAATACACCGAAGGCGCGTAAATATCCTCATAATCGCTGATATTGCCGAAGTTTTTGTAGCCTTCGGTTTCCAGTTTGAAGTACACCGGCGCGGTAAGCATGGTGGCGTCCACGCGCGAGCTAACCAGCGCCGCCGCCCGCGCGCTCACGTCCGCGCCCACCGGAATCCACTGCACGTCGCGCTTGGTCAGCCCAGCCTTCCCAATCAAGCCCACGGTGTAGTTGTACGGAGCGTCGCCGATCTGGCTCACGCCGATGCGCTTGCCTTTGAGGTCGCGCACGCTGTTCACATTCTTCAGAGCCATCAGCGCAAACAAGCTCTTCTTAAACGGACTGCCCAGCGCGATCAGCGAACCATCCTTGGAACTAGCCTGCATGGCCTGCTCCAGAGTGTACGCGGTCATGGCCGCTTCGCCGCTGACCACCATCGCAATGCCCGCCGGATGCACGCCGAAAACCAGATTCACATCCAGCCCGTACTTCTGGTAGTAACCGCCCTCCTTGGCGATGTACAAGGGCCAAGCCTGCCCCGTGCGAGTGGGATAGTTAATGGCGATTTTCTGGAGTTGCGCCGTTTGGCCCAGGGCGGTCAGAGCCATCAAGGCCGCCACAACGGAAACTTTCACACTCGCCATTCTGACTCCTGACTTCTGTATTCTGTATTCTTCTTCAAATCAACTCCACTGGGCAAAACAGTGCGCAGTTCCCGTGCCCGCCTCCGACCGGTAGCAAGGCACGTAATCCAGCACGCGCATTTTGAATCCGGTCTCGGCCATGATGCCCGCCGCCGTGATCCAATTCTTCAGTTCGGAAGTGCCGGACTGGTACATATAATCGGGAATCTTCGCCAGCGCATCGCCGTCGCCTGCCTGAAGCATGGCCAGCACCTCGCGGTCGAACTCCTCGTCGATCACAAAATGGGTCAAACCGCCCGAGGCCAATACCGCGACGGAAACGTCCTGGGGCCAAGCCTTGAGCGCACGCGCCAGCATCCGCCCAAACTGAAAGCAGCGCCCCGCGGAAGGTTGGTTGGGTGGATAGAACGTGTTCACAAAGATCGGCACGTGCGGCATCACTTTGTCGCGCATTACGCGGCGGTAGACAAATCCATACGCGTGGGGAGCCGTGTTCGCGCCGACGGCGCCGGTGGGGTAATGCGTCAGTTGCGCCGGATCATAGCCTTCCTTGATCGAAGTTTCGATCAAATACCGGCCCAGATCCGGCAGGCATGGATACTGAGTGTACTCGGTGGGCGTGCGATCCAGTTCAGCCCGTCCCACGCCGGGCGGCAGAGACGCCAGAAACTCAGGCGTGCGCGGACGGCCCTCGACATAAGGACCCCAGAAAATGGCGAACGCGGGAACGTGATCTTTGTTGAAGATCTCCATCTGATCGTTGCCCACGATCACCGCGATATCCGGCTTGGTAGTTTCGAGTATGTCGCCCAGCTCGGCAAGAGCCTTCTGGCAGCGGGTGTAGCGGCCCTTACGGGATTCGAGAGACGATTTCTCATCCAGCAACTCGGGCTTGCGCAACGCGGCCAGTTCATCGAACGAGTAGGTCTTGCCGCGAAACGGATGTTTGGGATGCGCCTTGTCGGCGGGAACGCGCTCGGGCCAATATTCCGGTCCGACCGACAGCATCGGACCGTGAGACGTGCCTAATCCTAGAGTAATTCGAGCCACAATCAACTGCCTCCAAAGTAAGAAGAATGAATTCGTAAAAAGCGGCCGGATCTGACCCCCGCCTCTGTCTTCATGAGCATATCAGAGGCGCCCTGCCGTTGACACCGAAAGCCCCGGAATGTAGCATCAAGATCGCCCCGGAGTCTTAAATCCATCTGGGAATCCATGGGGCTGGAGGTTGCATGCGCCCTCGCTTCTTCGCCCCGTTTGCTGTCGTCGCGGCCGCGCCGCTGCTGCTGGTTTCCGCACGCGCGCAAACCCCGAAAGCCGCGCAACCATCCACCACGCCGCAGGCCGCTAGTCCGCAGGCCGCCAAGCCGCCAGCAGCGAGCAAGTGGACTCCTCCGCGCACCCCGTGGGGCGACCCGGATTTGCAAGGCTGGTACACCAACTTGAGCGAAGATGGCACGCCGCTGGAACGTCCGGATCAATTCGCCGGACGCAAGCTCGAAGACATTCAAGGCGCGGAACTGGCCAAGATCAAGGAAGATATTCAGAAGCGCACCATCACCAACTTCCAGGGACCTCTGCATGCGCCCGAGCACTGGTGGCAGGATGATCTGAACCTGGTGAAGGGCAGCCAGGCCTGGCTGGTCGTGGACCCGCCGGACGGCAAAATTCCCGCGCTGACTCCGCAAGCCAAGGAGCGAGCCGCCGCGCGCGCAGCAGCCCGGAGGAACAGCGGACGCGGCCCCGCCGATTCCTGGACCGACCTGACGCTGTACGATCGCTGCATCACGCGCGGCCTGCCCGGCTCGATGATGCCCGCGATTTACGGCAATTCGTACCAGATCGTGCAGTCCCCCGGCTTTGTGGCGATCCGCTACGAGATGGTCCACGAGACGCGTTTAATTCCCGTCGCAGCAGCGGGAAAAGAGCCGCCCCCGCACGCCGCGGCCAGCATTCGCTCCTACATGGGCGATCCGCGCGGCCACTGGGAGGGCGACACGCTGGTCGTCGAGACCACAAATTTCCGGGACGAGTCCACGTATCGCGGAGCCAACGCCGCCACGTTGCGTTTGGTCGAGCGCTTCCGGCGTGTGGCTAAGGACAGGGTCAAGTGGGCGGTGACCGTGGATGATCCCGACACCTGGACCCAGCCGTGGACTTTCTCCATGCCCTTGACCATGGACGACTCGCAGCCGGTGCTCGAATACGGATGCCACGAGGGCAATTACGGTTTGCGAAACATCCTCAGCGCCGCTCGCGCGGCGGATCAAAAAGCCGCGGAAGACGCCGCGAAAAAGTAAGAAACCCAGGAAGAAACCAAATGACGCAAACAAGTCTCCGATCTGTAGCGATTGCCGTGGGCGGGCTGGTGCTGGCAGTGGCGCCCGCGTGGGCGCACCATGCGTTTTCGGCGGAATTCGACGAGAACAAGAAAGTCATGCTGCGGGGCCGGGTCGCGCAGATGGAATGGATCAACCCGCACGTCTGGATTCACCTGGACGTGAAGGGTCCCGACGGCGCGGTGGCCAGTTGGATGATCGAAGGCGGCCCGCCGAATGCATTGCTCAAGCGTGGCTGGAATAAGCACTCCCTGCCCGAAGGTACGGAGATCGTGGTGGAAGGGTATCAATCCAAGGACGGATCCTTGCGAGCCAACGGCCGCGAGATCACGCTTGCCGACGGCAGCAAACTGTTCGTCGGCTCGTCGGGAGCAGGCGAGAAGCCGGCCACGGAAAAGTAAGAAGTAAGAATAGGAGATTCTGATATGCGCCGAGTTTTACTCACGCTCGTTGCCGCTGTTACGTTGACTGCGGCCTCATTGCCGTCCTCCAAGCCCGAAGAGGTTGGGCTGTCCAGCGAACGGCTACAACGGATTCACGCCATGGTCCAGCGCCACATGGAGCTGGGCGATATCACCGGCGCCGTGATTCTGGTGGCCCGCAAAGGCCAGGTCGCCTACGTCGACGTGCAGGGCACCCTGGACGCGGAGACCAAGAAGGCCATGACGCGCGACAGCCTGTTCCGCATGGCTTCCATGACCAAACCGGTGATCGGCACCGCCATCATGATGATGCTCGAAGAGGGCAAGATCCAGTTGGGCGATCCGGTGTCGAAGTACATTCCCGAGTTCAAGGGACAGAAGGTCGCCGTGCTGCAAGAAGCCGGCCGCGGCGCGGGCAACCCTCCCAAGTTCTACACCGTGCCGGCGCAACGCGACATCACCATCAAGGATTTGTTGACCCACACGTCGGGCTTATCGAGCGGGCCAATGAGCCAGAGCGAAGTAGCCAAGATCCGCCGCAAGCCCACCGAGACGCTGGCCGATTACATCCCTCGTTTAGGCTCGACACCGCTGGAGTTTCAGCCCGGCTCGCGCTGGCAGTACAGCCCCAGCGACGGTTTCGACGTGCTGGCGCGCATTGTCGAGATCGCGTCGGACGTGCCGCTGAATCGCTTTCTGAAGCAGCGTCTCTTCGATCCGTTAAACATGCCCGAGACCAGCCACTATCCCACCGACGAGCAGATGCCCCGCCTGGTAAGCGCCTATCAGAAGACCGACAAGGGCCTGGTGAAAAATCAGAATTCGCTGTCGATGTCGAGCAAGGTGTACTTCGCCGGAGGCGGCGGGTTGGTGTCGACCATCGACGATTATTCGCACTTCGCGCAAATGCTGGCCAACGGCGGAGAACTGTATGGTAAGCGCCTGCTAAGCCCGCGCACCGTGAAGCTGATGAGCTCGGTGCACATCCCGTACACTCTGCCGGGACGCACGCTGGGCGAAGGCTACGGCCTGAGCGTCCGCGTGATGCAGGACGCGATTGTTGGAAATCATCGCGTCTCCGACGGCAGCTTCGGCTGGAGCGGCGCCTACGGCACGCACTTCTGGGTCGACCCCAAGGAAGAACTCATCGCCATCATGTTCATCCAAACCCCGATCCGCGAAATGCGCCCGGAGTTTGAGAACGCGGTGATGCAGGCAATCGTGAAGTAGCTGTGGAGCACGCACTCGTGCGTGCCACGTCGAGACTCGTCTCGACGCTTGGCGAACCTTACGAAGGTGTCGGCACAAGTGCCGACATGGCACGCACGAGTGCGTGCTCCACATCCACTCCTCACCGCCCGTAAATCAGCAAATGAAACGTCCCCGGCTTCGCTCTAGGCTGCGGAGGCCGCTTGCCCGCGACGGCCGGTGCGGCAGGATCGAAATCAGCCGTATCCACCAAGAGGTTGTGCGTCTTTGGGTCCAGAGCCATGGTCTTCGCTCCATACTCGGTCTTCACAGTCTCGACAGCGCTGAGCGTGTCCGGCGAGTCCTCGTGAAAAACATGGATCGTACCTTCGCCCGTAGCGCTCGCCACCATCCCAGTTGCCGGATCGTAAACATTTGCGTCGACCCGAGCCCCAATCGGGAACGATGGCCCAATGATTTTTCCGCCGTCCGCATCCATCATCACGAGCAGTTGAGGATTGCGGCCGGCAATAAATAACCGCCGGTGTTCCCGGTCCATCGCGATGGACACCGGCTGCCCCGCGGGCGCGACCGGCCACCGCGCCGTGATCTTGAGCGTGCGGGCATCCAGCGCGATCACTTCGTTCTTGTCTTCCAGGTTGTCGTAGATCATGCCCTTCCCATCGGCCACGGCTTGCTCCGGAGCGCCTCCCAGAGGCAGCGTCGCCACAACGGTGCCGTTCGCGGGATCGATCACGGTGCAGCTATTCGGCTCCCCGTTAAACACGAAAATTCGCTTGGACACCGGCTCGTAAAGAATGGAATCCGCGTCTCTGTCCGCCTTAACTTGGCCGAGTGTCTTCAAGGTTTTCAAATCGAAGATGACCACTTGACCCGCGTCTCCGTCGGTGATGAATCCACGGTTCAGCTCGGGTACCAGCGCGACTCCGTGGTCGCGCTTCAAACCCCCAATCTTTCCCGACACGGAGCCGCTATCGGCATCTAGCACCTCGATCTCGGTGCCGTGCGAAAGGTAGACCCGGCGGGTCGCGGCATCGAAGGTGATGTAGTCGAAATACTCACCGCCGCCTTCAGCCGCGCCAAGTGGGATTTTCTTCAGCAAATGATACCCGCCCGCCGCTTGAAACCCGAGAACCACGGTGCCGAGCAAAAGACAACACAAGCCAGCTCGCGCAAAGGCTGAGTTAAACCGCTGCATGTACTCCTCCTTCTTTCGAAGCCACCTGACTCACTGCGGGCTGACTCAAGTAGGCCAGAGCCTCGGTCACGCCGCCCTTGCGGTGAGGCACGCCCGCGAGTTCCAGACCCATCTCCACGCCGCACAGCGTTCCGGCCAGCATCAGATCGTTGAAGTTGCCCAGGTGGCCGATGCGAAATACCTTGCCCGCGAGTTTGCTCAACCCAGCGCCCAGCGACATGTTGAAGTTGCGCAGGATGACCTCGCGCAGCTCAGCCTCGTTGAATCCGGCCGGCATCAGCACCGCGGTCAAGGAGCTGCTGAATTCGTCAGGGTGCTGCGCGAACACTTCCAAGCCCCAGGCGCACACCGCGCGGCGCGTGGCTTCGGCGTTCCGGTCGTGGCGTCGAAATACGTTCTCCAAACCTTCTTCTTCAATCAGCATCTTCAACGCCTCGCGCAGGCCGAACAGCAAATTGGTCGCCGGGGTGTAAGGGAAGAATCCCTTGCGGCCCGCTTCCAACATTTCTTCCCACCGCCAATAGCTTTTCGGGAGTCGGGAATGCTTACTCGCGGCCAGCGCCTTAGCGCTGATGGCATTGAAGCTGAGCCCCGGAGGCAGCATCAAGCCTTTTTGTGAACCAGCCACCGTGACATCGACGCCCCATTCGTCGTGGCGATAATCCATCGACGCTAGCGAAGAAATCGTATCGACCAGCAGCAGCGCCGGATGCCCGGCCGCATCGATCGCCCGCCGCACGGCCGCGATATCGCTCTTCACTCCGGTGGAGGTTTCGTTGTGGACCACCATCACGGCCTTGATTTCGTGCTGCCGGTCCGCGTCCAACTTCGCGCGCAACGCATCAGCGTCCGCACCGCGGCGCCAGTCTCCTGGTATCGTGTCGACGGTCAGCGTGAGGCTGTTGGCCATCTTCGACCACAACGACGCGAAATGGCCCGACTCGAAGACCAGCACCCGGTCGCCCGGACTGAGGGTGTTGACCAGCGCGGCCTCCCACGCGCCGGTTCCCGACGCGGGATATATGACAACATCGCCGCCTGTCTTGAAAACGGTCTTCATGCCCGCCAAGCAAGCCGCGCCCAACTGGGCAAACTCCGCACTCCGGTGGTCGATGGTCGGGTTGTCGATGGCCCGCAGAATCCGGTCGGGAACGTTAGTGGGCCCAGGGATCTGAAGAAAATGCCGGCCAGGCTGATAGGGCATTGGAGAGGGCATATGATCCACATTACTGCGTTTTGGGATGCAATAGAATAGTTATCCGAAAGGCGGCATCCATGAGGCCAAGAGTCGCGTTCCTATTCCTGATCGCCGCGGGACTCGCCCTCGCGCAATCCGGCGCGAAGAACGGCGAGTGGCGCACCTATGGCGCGGACCTCGGGAATACTCATTACTCGCCGCTCAACCAAATCGACGCCGGCAATTTCGCCAAGCTGCAACTCGCGTGGCGCTTCAAGACCGACAACTTAGGCCCGCTCCCGGAAACCAACCTTCAATCGACACCCCTGATGATCGGAGGCGTCTTGTATTCGACCGCGGGAACCCGCCGGGCAGTGGTCGCGGTGGACGCGGCCACGGGCGAGCAGCTTTGGCTGCACAGCGAGGTCGAAGGCGCGCGGGGCGACAACGCTCCGCGCAAGCTCTCGGGCCGCGGACTCGCGTACTGGACCAATGGCCAATCCGGCCGCAATGGCGACGAACGAATTCTGTACGTCACTCCGGGCTACCGACTCATCGCTCTGAACGCTAAGACGGGCGTGCGCGTTCCGAGCTTTGGCCAAAATGGCGTCGTTGACTTGAAACTGGATGACGATCAGGAGATGGACCTCGAAACCGGAGAGATCGGGCTCCACGCGACGCCGGTGGTGGCAGGCGATACCGTGATCGTCGGCGCGGCGCACCGGGCCAGCGGCGCGCCCAAGGTCCGGAAAAACGTCGCGGGCTACGTCCGCGGGTTCGACGTCCGGACCGGCAAGCGTAACTGGATCTTCCACACCATCCCGCGCGTGGGCGAGTTCGGGCACGACACCTGGGAAAACGATTCCGCCGAAAACACCGGCAACGCGGGCGTCTGGGGCCAGATCAGCGTGGATGAAGAACTGGGGATGGTCTACCTGCCGGTCGAACTGCCCACCGGCGACATCTACGGAGGCCATCGGCCCGGCAACGGCCTGTTCGGCGAAACCATCGTCGCGGTGGATTTGAAAACCGGCCAGCGCAAATGGCATTACCAGTTGGTGCATCACGGTATCTGGGACTTCGACATTCCCTGCGCCCCCATGCTCATCGACATCACCATCAACGGACGCGCCGTCAAAGCGGTCGCGCAACCGACCAAGCAGGGAATTCTTTACACCTTCGATCGCGTGACGGGCCAGCCGATCTGGCCCATCGAAGAGCGGCCCGTGCCGAAGGGCGACGTCCCGGGCGAGTGGTACTCGCCCACGCAGCCGATTCCCACCAAGCCGCCGGCCTATGGCGTAGCGGCCATTCCCTCGCTCGACGATCTGATCGATTTCACGCCCGAGCTGCGGGCGGAGGCCCTGAAGGTGGTCTCGAAATATCGCATCGGCCCGATCTTCACGCCCATCGTAGTCAGCAAACCCGAGGGACCCTTCGGCACCATCCTGACGACCGGTGTGACCAACTGGCCCGGAGGTTCTTATGACCCCGAGAGCCACATCTTATACGTCCACGCGTCGACGGGCATGGTCTCGAACGGGCTGGTCCCCGGCGATCCGGCGAAAACCGAGTTCGCCTGGGTGTCGGGCAATGCAGCGCCTCCGGGTGCGGCCCCGGGCCTGCGAGTCCAAGGCTTGCCGCTGGTGAAGCCGCCCTATGGGAGCATCGTGGCCATCGATATGAACAAAGGCGAGATTTTGTGGAAGATCGCCAACGCGGAGACTCCCGATAACGTTCGCAACCATCCGGCGCTCAAGGGTCTCACCATTCCGCGCACGGGTCGGCAGAGCAACACCATCGGTCTCCTGGTGACCAAGACGCTGATGATCGCGGGCGAGCCGGGCACGTTCACCACACCGACGGGTCAAGTCGGAGCAATGCTCCGCGCCTACGACAAAGCGACCGGCAAGGAAGCGGGCGCGGTTCACATGCCCACGGGGCAAACCGGCACTCCCATGACATACATGCTGAACGGCAAGCAATACATCGTCGTGGCGGTGGCCGGACCGGGTCATCCGGGCGAGCTGCTGGCGTTCAAATTACCGGAATAGGACCTTGCTTGCGCGTCGGCATCGGTGCGGCCGGTTTTGCTACGATAACGGGTAACTCGTAGCCGACCGCCTGAACGCCCTAATCCCAGCAAAGGATCTTCAAAACCCATATGTCATTCCTGAGAAGCAAAGTATTAGCCCTGTGTTCCCTCGCATGTCTCGGTTTGAGCGCGGCATGGGCGGACCAAGTGGTGTTGAAAAACGGCGACCGGATCACCGGCAGCATCGTCAAGAAGGACGGTAAGAATCTCACCATCAAGTCCGACCAATTCGGCGTCGTCACCCTGCCCTGGGACCAGGTCGTGTCCGTGCAGGCCGACAAGCCGCTCAACGTGGGCGTTCCGGGAGGGAGAACCGTGCAGGGAACCATCGCCACGGCTAACGGGAAACTGGAAATCACCACCAAAGACACGAAACTCAGCTTGGACCCGGGCGACATCACCACCATCCGCAATGACGACGAAGAGACGGCGTATGAGCGGCTCCAGCACCCGGGTTGGGGGCAGCTGTGGGCCGGCAATGCCACCGTCGGCTTCGCGGGCGCGAGCGGCAACGCGGAAACCTTGACCTTCACCACAGGCGCAACCGCGGCCCGCGTTACGAATACCGACAAGATGTCTCTCTACTTCAACGCCATCAAGGCGTCGGCGTTCGTCAACGGCAAGAATTCGGACACCGCGCAGGCGGTTCGAGGCGGCCTCGGCTACAACCACAACGTCTCACCGCGCCTGTTTGTGAACGTGTTCAACGACTGGGAATACGATAAGTTTCAGAATCTGGATCTGCGGTTTGTGCTCGGCGGAGGGTTCGGATACCACGCGATGAAGACCATGCGCAGTCAACTGGACGTGCTGGGCGGCTTCGATTATAACCGGTCGAAGTTCAGCGCTCCGCCGACGCAGAGTTCCGGGGAAGTCTTTTTTGGCGACCAATACAACCTAAAAGTGAATGGCTCCACATCCCTGGTCCAGAGTTTCCGGATCTTCGAGGATCTGTCGAATTCGAGCGCTTACCGCGCCAACGCCGACATCGGGTGGAACACCAAGATCGCGAAATGGCTCACCTGGAACGTTTCGGTGAGCGACCGTTATCTGCACAACCCGGCGCCCGGGCGCAAGACCAACGACTTGCTGTATTCCACGGGGCTGGGGATCACGTTTGCGAGATAGTTCTGTCAAAGGAGCTCGGCCCTGGGGCGCGGCGCGACTGATTGCGCCCTGAAACAGGGGCAGATCAGCTCGCTTTACCCGGCGCGCTCGGGCAACCGGAGGAGTTCCAGCTCGGGCATGGGGAAATGCTTCCGGTTGTCGGTCAACAGCGGAACTGCGTGGTTCAACGCAACGGCGGCAATCGTGACGTCGGTGTAGGAAAGAGTTTGGCCTTTCTTCTGCCAGTCCCGGCGCAGCAGCCCGGCTTGCCGGGCGATTTCCGGGCTGACGCTCAAGCACTCCAAGCTATTCAGGAAGGCCGCGGTCCTTTTCTCTTCGTCGGGCCGCATACCGGCATACACTTCGGTTAGGTTTACCGGGCAGCAGGCGAACACGTGCCCCTGCTGGATAAGCTGTTCAAGGAAAGCCGTGCGGCCGTAGCGCCCGTTGAGGTGATCGAAAATGACCGATGAATCTAGAAGGATGACGGCCATCAGCGAGTCTTGTTCCGGCGGCGGGCGTCAACGCTTTGATCGGAGACTCTTCGACTGGGGACTCGTCGATCGGGGAACCGTTCGTCCCGTTCGGAGCGGATCTTTTCGACGTAGTCGGCGCCGCCTCGGGCCAGTTCCGGGTGATGATCCGGATTCCAGGCTCCCGCGGAAAGCTTTAGGGCCTGGCGCTGTTTGTTGCGCCGCACATCCCGCCAGAGGAGATCGACAGCGTAGGGCGTCCGCCGCGTGTGCTCCGCCTGCGCCAACAGGTCTAGTTCGCGCGCGAGTTCTTCGGGTATCTTAATGACGTTCTGCATGGGTTCCTCTGGTTGGTGCCTTAGGTGGCTACCTTCCTTGGTACCTACTCAAGATCTTAACCCACTGGCGTCCGGCCTGGCTGGGCTCCTCCCAAACTCACCGCGTCGTGCCGCCGGGCCCATGTCGCGGGCCCCTGATGGAATTGTGTTTCCACGGCTGCCGTCACAATAAGAGTATGACTCCATACACTTTCCTGGAAAGCATTGAAGCGGAAGTCGCCATACCGGAGAACGGCATTCTGAGCCGGACCCTGTTCAACGATGATGCGTTAAAGGTGGTTGCCTTCGGTTTCGCTGCCGGCCAGGAACTGTCCGCGCACACCGCACCGATGGCGGCAATCCTGTACATCGTGAAGGGCGAAGCGGAGCTGACTCTGGGCACTGAAAAGAAGCCGGCCGGCGCCGGAGCCTTCGTCCACATGACGCCGCAAACGCCCCATGGCGTTCTCGCCAAGACCCCGCTGGTGATGCTGCTTTTGATGCTGAAACAAGTTCGGCTCCCGGGATCGCAAGGCTCCATTACGTAAGCCCGGTACGACGTGGTGCTGTCGCGGTCTAGCGCCGCCCCGCGGCTCGGGCTTGGGTTCGTTTGGTAGTTTTGCTGCATGTGGACACACGATTTCTGTAGACACACTGCGGCTGTCGGGAGTTTATGCGTTGCGGTGGCCGGGGCTCTCGGACTTATCGCCGTGCGTTACCGGCCACCAGTGATTTAAGGGCATCTAAGAGGCTTGTCCCGCACGCTGGTTGGCGCGCTTCAGCCCCTTTTCAATGCTACTACGAGCGTAATGCGGACCACCTTGTTTAAGGGTGCCGCACCACTCTCTGAATATCTCATGAGCCTTGCGGTCCTCACAGACTTTAAGGAACCTGTTCCTCTGTCTCCCGTCGATGCCATGCTACGAGCTGACACCGCAAGGCGTTAACAGCCTCCGGGAGTTCAGTACCACCTCAATCGCAACGCTTCCTGGCCAGGAAGTTCTCTTACGACTTCATGGTAGATGGCCGGTGCAAGGTTTCACGGGTGGTGGTTGGGGGTGGGCGGCGGGAGGTGCTTGAAAAGATGGCGTAGAAATAATTTGGGGTGGGTTGTGATCGTGCCGGCGGGCAGGCCGATTGACAATCGGCCGCAGGTTGCCAACCACACCTGTCCAAATTACAGAGGGGCGGAAGACCGATACTTTGATTGGGTTCCCTGGAAAGAACCAATCAGAAAAAGTAGAGGTCTCCGCTTGAATCGAGTA
>DATNJC010000158.1:0-19354 GCA_035604115.1 Bryobacteraceae bacterium
CTTCGTTCACCCGCAAGGTGAAACCTCCTGCTCCTGCTTCACCAAAACGGGCTTGACTCAACCGCCCACTTGAAGCCGTTCGCCACACATCTCTCGCGCACTGCGCACTCCAGCACCGCCGGTTACGGACGGATCACGGTAGTGACGAAGTGATTGACACTCCCCGTCCCCTGTATTTATCATATTGTCTGCGCAGACATATGGGAGCCGTAGCTTACCAACTGCGTTCCTGCTCGTTCCCGAGTAACTTCTTATGATTAAAGTTGAAGGACTTACCAAGCGATACGCACGGAATGTCGCGGTCGATCACATTTCGTTCGAGGTGGAGAAGGGGCAAATCGTCGGTTTTCTAGGCCCCAACGGCGCAGGCAAGACCACCACCATGCGGATGCTCACCTGCTTCATGCCGCCCAGCGAGGGCACCGCGGAAGTGGCCGGCTTCGACATCCTGGAGAACCCCATGGAGGTCAAGAGGCGCATCGGATACCTCCCGGAAAGCCCTCCCGTTTACCCGGAGATGGAAGTCATCGAGTATCTGGATTTCGTCGGCCGGATCAAAGGCGTGCCCAAGTCGAGTCTGAAAGCGCGCATCGACGAAGTGATGGAGAAGTGCGCGATTACCGACGTCCGCGACAAGGAAATCGGCAAGCTTTCCAAAGGCTACCGGCAGCGCGTCGGACTGGCGCAAGCCATCCTGCACAACCCCGACGTGCTGATCCTGGACGAACCCACGGCTGGTCTCGACCCCAACCAGATCATCGAGACGCGCGACCTGATCAAAGGCCTGGCGGGCAACCACACCATCATTCTTTCGACCCACATTCTTTCGGAAGTGGAGGCGACCTGCGAACGGGTCGTCATCATTGCCAAGGGCAAGCTGGTGGCGGTCGATACCGTGGCGAATCTGACGAGCCGGCTGCGCGGCGCCGAGACGGTGGCCGTGGAGGTGCTGGCTCAAGACGGCGCGGGCGACAATTGGACCGCGGAGGTGCAGCAGCGCCTGGAACAGGTTCCCGGCGTGGGCCGCGTGATTCGCCGGGATTCGAAAGAAGGCCGCGCGCAGTTCACCGTGGAGAGCTTAACCGGCCGCCACGTCCGCCCGGAAGTGGCGCGGGCGATTGTCGACGGCGGGTGGCAGCTGAATGAGCTGCATGCCGTCGGCCTGAGTCTGGAAGAGATCTTCCTGCAACTGACGGCCGCGAGCCACGCCGGGCATCACGACGACACCGAACACGGCGAACCGGCCGCCGCGGAAGCCCCGGCCGAAAGCGCGGCGGTTGCCACCGAGTCTGGAGAGAAGCCATGAACACGTTCACGATCTGCCGTAAGGAGTTGAGCAGTTATTTCCGCTCACCCATCGCCTACGGTGTGATGGCGTTCTTCGCCCTCATCACCGGATATTTCTTCTACGTAGCCGTAGTCTTCTTCGTGCAGCGCCACCTGCAGTCCACCATGATGGGCCAGAGCGTCCCCATGGATGTAGACGAATGGGTGGTGCGCAACGTGTTGTCGAACGTGAGCGTGATCGGATTGTTCGTGCTTCCGCTCATCGCCATGCGCTTGTTCGCGGAAGAAAAGCGCACCGGCACCATCGAGCTGCTGGTGACTTCGCCCATCCGGGATTGGGAAATCATCGTGGGCAAATGGCTGGCGGCGATGGTGCTTTACCTTTCGATGCTGGCTCTGCCGCTGATAAGCCTGCTAACGCTGTTCGCCTACGGAAAGCCCGACTGGCGCCCGCTAGCGATCGGCTATCTGGGCCTGATCCTGCAGGGCGGGTGCATCTTGGCGATTTGCACATTCGTGTCCACTTGCACCAAGAATCAGATCGTGGCCGGCGTGGCCGGTTTTGGTATTTCCCTGCTGCTGTGGGTGATGGACTGGGTGAGCTCGTTCGACTCCTCGCCCCTCTACAAAGTGATCAGCTACCTGTCGGTGACCTCGCATTTCGAGTCCTTTTCCAAGGGTGTGCTGGATTCTAAAGACGCCATTTACTACGTGTCCATGATCGTGCTGGGTCTGTTCCTGACCGGCCGGAGCATGGAATCGATCCGGTGGAGGGCCTAATGGCGACACAGCAACAACAGCGGCGCGCGGCAAACTTTGCACAGGCGGCGGTGTATACACTGATCGCCATCGCCATCCTGGGGATCATCAACTTCCTCGCCAATCGCTACAACAAGAGCCTCGACGTCACGGCCAACAAACGCTACACGTTGTCGGATCAGACCGAGAAAATCGCCAAGAATTTGAAGGGCGACATCACCATTGCGTATTGGGACCAGCCCAGCAAGTTCCCCGGCGCACACGATTTACTGGACCGGTACAAGAACCTGTCGACAAAGATCGACGTGCAATACAACGATGCCGACAAGCAGCTCACGAAGGCCCGCGCGGCCGGAGTGAAGGCCCTCCCGACCATCTTCATTCAGATCGGGAGCAAGAAGGAAGAAGCCAAGAGCCTGACCGAAGAAGAGGTCACTGGAGCGCTGGTTCGCGTGCTCAAAGGCGGCGACCGTACGGTGTGCTTCACGCTCGGCTCGGGCGAGCCCTCCCTCGAAGACAGCAACCCGCGCGAGGGATACTCGAGCCTCAAGCAGTTGATCGAACGCAACAACTACAAGACCCAAACGGTGAAGCTGCTGGAGAAGCCGCAGGTGCCGATGGAGTGCACCATCCTGGTGGTCGGCGGCCCCAAGCGGGACTACATTCCGCCCGAAGTGGCTGCTATCAAGGGGTACCTGGAGGACGGCGGGAAGCTGCTGGTCATGATGGATCCACCGCTCAAGTTCGCGGGTAACGAGGTGGATGAGAACAAGGCGCTGACGGACGTTTTGGCCGGCTGGGGCGTGAAACTGCAGAGGGACTTGGTGCTGGACACCAGCGGCATCGGCCAAGTCTTCGGTCTGGGGCCGGAGTTCCCTCTTGTGACGAAGTACGAGAGCCACGCCATCGTGCGCGAGATGAAGGATACGCCCGCGGGCTTCCCCATTGCGCGCTCCATGGAGACGACCAGAGTGGACAAGGCCAACGTCGAGCCGTTGTTCCAGACCACCGAAGACAGCTTCGCCACCTTGAATCTGGCGGCTCAGGAAATCAAGCCGGGCCCCAACGATCTGAAGGGTCCTCTGACGCTGGGCGTTGCCGGAACCTACACTACCGGGAAGGAAGCCGGCAACGGCCGATTCGTGGTGGTGGGCAGCTCGCGCTGGGTCTCGAACGGGTTCCTGGCCTTCAACGGTAACCGCGACTTGTTCATGAACATGATCAATTGGCTGAGTTCCGATGAGGACCTGATTTCGATTCGCCCCAAGGAACCCGAAGACCGCCCGCTCAATATGAACAGCCGCCAGATGACCATGATGTTTTATTCCAGCGTGCTGATGATTCCGCTGCTGGTGGTGGTGGCTGGCGTGGGAGTCTGGTGGCGCCGCCGGTAGGGTGGTGAAGGGAGCAGGGCCGTGAAGCTGACACGTCTATTGATCGCCGCAGCGATATTAGCGGTTCTGGGCGGCGTGATGTGGTGGTCCAACCGCGACGAAAAGGCCAAGGAAGGGAAGTCCACCGACACCTCGCCCAAGATTCTCACGCTGAAGGAAGAGGGTATCCAGCAGATCGATATCAAGCCCCGCACGGGCGAGGTCACTAGCCTCAAGAAGACCAATGGGCGTTGGTCGATCACCGCACCCCAGCCCATGAAGGCCGATGACTCCGCGGTGGCTTCGATCACTTCGGCGGTAAGCAACCTGAGCGCGGACCGCATCGTGGACGAACACGCCACGGATCTGCCGTCGTATGGACTGGATCCGGCGCTGGTTGCGTTGACGTTCACCGATGCGTCGGGGAAGGCCACCGTGCTCAAATTCGGCGAAGACACGCCCACCGGCAGCGATGCATACGCGGTGACCGATGGCGACCCGCGCCTGTACACCGTGTTCACCGCCACCAAAGGCATGTTCAACAAGGGCTGGAAGGACCTGCGCGAGAAACACCTGATCACCTTCAATACCGATAAGCTGAGCCGCGTGGAGCTGGATGTTCCCGGCAAGCCGCTGATTGAGTTCGGCCGCTCCGGCCCCAATGATTGGCAGATTTTGAAGCCCAAGACCATGCGCGCCGACAGCTTCCAAGTGGAACAGCTCACCGGCAAGGCGAAGTCCACGCTGTTGGACCCGGACGTGGACCCGCAAAAGGCGGCTGCGGGTTTCGCCTCGGCGCAGCGCGTGGCGACCGTTCGCATCACCGGAGACGAAGGCCTGCTCAGCATCGAAATCCGCAAGAACAAGGACGATGTTTACGCGAAGTCCAGCCAGGTCGCCGGCATCTATAAGGTCAACAAAGACGCGGCCGACGACTTGGCCAAGAACCTCGATGATTTCCGCAACAAGAAACTGTTCGACTTCGGCTTCTCCGATCCCACGCGGATCGAGTTCAGGGACGGGGCCCAAGGTGGAGCGAAGACCAGCGCCTGGGACAAGTCCGGCGACAAGTGGACTTCCGGCGGCAAGAACATCGATCCGGTCTCCGTTCAAAACCTGATCGACAAGCTGCGCGATGTATCGGCGACGAAATTCACCGAAGGCGTCTCGGCCCCTCCCACCGTCGAAATCACGGTGGTCTCGGATTCAGGCAAGCGCACCGAAAAGGTGAAGATAGCCGCGTCGGGGCCGGCGTTCGTTGCGAGCCGCGACGGAGACGATTCGCAGTATCAGCTCGACGCGGAAACCGTCAACGGACTGCGCCAGGCCGCAGCGGACGTTAAAGAAGACACCTCCAAGCCCGGCGGAAAGAAGTAGCTGTTGCCGGCAACGCTTAATCACGCGCTTCAGACCGATTTCTATGAGCTCACCATGGCGGCGGGCTACTTCGAAGCCCGCAAGGCCCGCGAGCGCGCAACCTTCGAGCTGTACGTGCGGCGTCTGCCCTACAACCGCAACTTCATTCTCGCGGCGGGGCTGGCGCAGGCGGCCGAATATCTCTTAAACTTGCGCTTCACCAGCGAGGAGATCGCCTACTTGCGCGGTCTTCCGCAGTTCGAGCGGACCGGCCCGGAGTTCTTTGAGATGCTCGCCGGATTGCGTTTCACCGGCGATCTGTTCGCGGTTCCCGAAGGCACGCCCATGTTCGCGGGCGAGCCGCTGCTGACCGTGCGGGCGCCCTTGATCGAAGCGCAGATCGCCGAAACGTACCTGCTTTCGACCATCGGATTTCAGTCCATGATCGCCACCAAGGCGGCGCGCGTGGTCAAAGCCGCGCTGGGCCGCGAAGTAGTCGAGTTCGGGTCGCGCCGCGCGCATTCGCCGGAAGCCGGAGTGCTGGCGGCGCGTGCCGCGTTCGTGGGCGGTTGCGCCGGCACCAGCAACACCGAGACCGGCATGCGCTACGGAGTCCCCGTGTTTGGCACAGCGTCGCACTCCTGGGTGATGTCGTTCCCCACCGAACTGGCCGCGTTCGAGCAATTGCAGCGCCTGCTGGGCGAGAGCACGGTCTACCTGATCGACAGTTACGAAACGCTCGAAGGGGCGCACCGCGCGGCGGCACTCGGCCGTCCCCTGTGGGGCGTACGTTTGGATAGCGGCAACCTGGGCGAGTTGGTGCCCGCGGTGCGCAAGATCCTGGACGACGCCGGCCTGCGCGACGCTAAGATCATGGCCACCGGCGATCTGAACGAGTACAAGATCCAGGAACTGATGGCCGCGCGAGCGCCCATCGACATGTTCGGGGTGGGAACGGAACTGGCCACCTCCGCCGACGCGCCGTCGTTGGGCGTGATCTACAAGCTGGTCGAAATGGAAGACGCGAGCGGGCGCCGCTATCCCATCAAGCTCAGTCCGGACAAGCACACGCTGCCCGGGGCCAAACAAGTCTTCCGTTTCGCGGATCACGATTTGTTGGCGCGGTCGAACGAATGCCCCTCCTGTCCCGGCGGCGCCGCCGAAGGATCGGATCGGATGGAAGCGCTGATTTGTCCCGTGATTCTGGGCGGCCGTCTGGTCGAACCACTGCCCACCGCGGAACAAGCTCGCCGCCACGCCGCCGATTCCTTGGCGAAATTACCCGCATCCGTGCTGAGTCTGTTTGCGGAGAACGCCTGGCGCGTCGAGCAAAGCCCGGAACTCACCCAGTTATACGAGCGCGTGCGTGCGGGAGTGGCCTCGTGAAGGCGGTGTTTTTCGACGTTGACACGCAGATCGATTTTCTCTATCCAGCCGGGGCGTTGTACGTTCCGGGAGCGGAGACGATCGTAAACCGCATCGCCGGCCTGAACCGCTATGCCGCTTCGCAGGGCATTCCAGTGATCTCCACCTTGGATGCGCACAGCGAAAACGATCCCGAATTCCGCGACTGGCCACCGCATTGCGTCGCTGGCACGGCCGGGCAGCAGAAGCCCGCGGCGACGCTGCTCGAAAAGCGCGACATCGTTCCCAACCGTCCCGGCCAGGCCGATTTTGACGGAGCACAGCAGATCCTTCTGGAGAAGCAAGCGCTGGACTGCTTTACCAACGTAAATTTGCCGGCGTTGCTCGACCGGTTCGGCGCGCAACGGTACGTGGTCTACGGAGTGGTCACCGAAATCTGTGTTCGCTATGCCGCGCTGGGCTTGCTAAAGACGGGCGCGCGCGTCGAAATCGTGACCGACGCGGTTTGCAGCCTGAGCCCGGAAGCCTGCGCCGCGTTCCTCGCCGAGTTCACCGCCGCGGGTGGCGTGCTGGTCACCGCTCAGACGGTCCAGTCGGGACTCGCGCCACGAATCGATGCGTCCACCAATTGAATCGTGTGCACCACCGGCACGGCTTGCCCCTGGCGTTCGAGCGCCGCGCCGATCTGCAACTGGCATCCCGGGTTTCCCGTCGCGACAACATCCGTTTTGAGCGGCGCGATGTGCCCGGCCTTGCGGTCCGCGAGCTGGTCCGCCGTCTTGGGCTGCACCAGGTTGTAGATTCCCGCCGAGCCGCAACACAGGGCGCTCTCCGGGATCTCCAGCACTTCCAGGTCCGGTATCGCAGCCAGCAAGGAGCGCGGTTGTGTGCGGACGCGCTGTGCGTGTTGCAGATGGCACGAATCGTGATACGCGACGCGCAGCTTGAGAGGATGCCGCGCCACCACCGGCCCCAGTTCTTCGAGGAACTCCGCAATGTCCCGGCACTTCGCCGAGAAACGGCGCGCTTGCTCGGCGTACTGCAAGTCGTCGCGCAACAGGTGGCCGTAGTCCTTGACGTTCGATCCACACCCGCCCGCGTTGGTGATAATCGTGTCGACGTTCGCTTTATCGAACGTATCGATCATGCGCCTTGCCAGCTTCAGCGCGGATTCCTCTTCGCCCGCGTGGACCATCAAGGCTCCGCAGCACGACTGTTCCGGCGGCGCGACCACCTCGCAACCTTCCGCTGCGAGTACGCGAACCGTCGCGGCGTTGACTGGCGATAAAAATTCACGCTGTACGCAGCCCAGCATGATTCCCACGCGTTTCCGCTTGACCCCCGCGGCGGGCGTCGACGCCGGAACCTCTTCGCGCGGGACCACCTTCGGCGCCAGCGCCTCCATCGCCTGCAATCGTGCCGGAAACAGTTTCAGAATTCGCGAAGCGCGGACGAACCCCTGAATCCCGGACTTCTGATAAAAGCTCAACAAGCCGCGCAACAGCCGCAGCCGGCCGATCTTCGGGAACAACGCAAAAATCATCCCGCGATGCAGCCGTTCGCCGAGTGGCCGCGGATGCAGGCGCTCGATCTGCGCGCGAGTCGCCTCGATCAGCTTCCCATAGTCAACGCCGGACGGACACGCCGTCATGCACGAGACGCACCCCAGACACGTGTCGAAATGGCGGACCCAGTTCTCGGTCATGGTGGTTGCGCCTTCGCTCGCCATCTTGATCAGGTAGATGCGGCCGCGCGGGGAATCCATCTCCTCGCCCCACAGCGCGTACGTGGGGCATGCCGGGAGGCAAAACCCGCAGTGCACACATTGATTGATCAGATCCGCAGCGGGCGGATGATGCGCATCGAAAGCGCCCATCTTGTGCGCCGCGCTCATCAGATGCCTCCCACGTAGACGCCCGGATTGAGCGTCCCTTGCGGATCGAATTCGCGTTTGACGGCGCGCATCAGCGGCAGCGCATCGCCGGGATTTCCCCACGCCTCCACCGGTTCGGCGCCCTGCGGCTGGCGCACCACCACGAACGATCCGCCGTGGCGCTCGATCTCCGCCCGCAGGCTGTTCAAATTTGCGTCGGTCCGCACGAATCCGAGGCCGGTGGCCTGCGCCACAACGTTCCAGTCGCGGCTCGCGTCCTGAATCGCGGCGATGGTGGTGGCAATCGCTCCCGGCAGCACGCTGAACTTGGCGACCGCGCCGGACTGGTCCCAGATCTGTTGCCGGGCGCTCCAGACGCCGCTCGGTCCTTCTTCGACCACCGCCTTCTGCGCGAGCTTCGACACCACCGCGCGTTGGGCCTCAATCCCCGCCGGCGTCCCTTCCAGCAGCAGGTCGCATTCCGGTTCGGTGTCCGGCTCTTGCCGCAGTTGCAAGGCGGAGTGCGCCAGCCTGGAATCCTGGATCGCCAGCATCAGCCACTGCATGGTCGCCAGATCCGGTGCGCGCATGGTCAACGTTAGCGTCTTCGGCGGCAACGGATGCAGACGGAAGATCGCCTGGGTGATCACGCCCAGCGTCCCCATCGCTCCTGTGGCCAGCTTTGGAAGATCGTAACCAGCGACGTTCTTCACTACTTTGCCCCCGCTCACGGCCAGCGTGCCGTCGGCCAGCGCGAGCGTGACTCCGATGATCAAATCGCGCAATCCGCCGTAGCGCAACCGCAGAGCGCCGCTGTCATTGGTCGAAAGAATTCCGCCGATGGTGGCGCGCTCCGGCCATAGCACGTCCACCGCGAGCCGCTGCCCATGTACCGCCAGCGCCTGCTGCAGCGCCGCTACTGTGCATCCGGCCTCGACCGTCGCCGTGAGGTCGCTCCAGGCGTGCTCCACCACTCGGTTGATGCATTGGGTGGACAGGACGGCGTCGGCGCGCGACGGCGGATTGCCCCACGCACACTTGGTCCCTCCTCCGCGAGGAATCACGGTAAGCCCCGCGCCGGACGCGTCCTTGAGCGCTTCGGCGATCTCACGCTGATTCGCGGGTGCGATGGGCGCGCTCACGGTCAAAATCGTTCTGCCACGCCAGCGGTCTCGAGCGGATGCGGCGTGTACTCGCGCGGCTCGCCGCCACAAAGACGCGGTCTGGGGAACACCTTGGTGGGATTCGAAAGCCGCAGCGGATCGAACGCGCACCGCACGCGCTGCATGGTCTCAAGATCCGGCTCCGCGAACATTTTCGACATCATGTGTTTCTTCTCTTCGCCGACTCCATGCTCGCCGGTGATGGAGCCGCCGTGTTCGATGCACAACTCCAGAATCCGCTCCGACAGCGCTTCCGCCGCTTTCTCCTGCCCGGCAATCCTCCGGTCGTACAAGACCAAAGGATGCAGATTTCCGTCGCCCGCGTGAAACACGTTGGCTACACGCAGGCCCGCTTCCGCGCTCAGCGTGTCGATCGCGCTCATCACCGCGCCCAAGGCGGTGCGAGGGATCACGCCATCCTGCACGATGTAGTTGGGCGAGACGCGGCCCATGGCGGCGAAGGCGGCTTTGCGGCCCTTCCACACCAGCGCCCGTTCGGCTTCGCTTTGCGCGACGCGAACTTCCCAGGCCCCGTTGGCGCGGCAGATGGCGTCCACCTGTTCCATCAATGTCTTCACTTCGGCCTCGGGCCCGTCGAGTTCGACGAGGAGCAAGCCGCCGCAGTCCGGATAGTTCGCGTGAACCGCCGCCTCAGCCGCCAGGATCGCCAGATGATCCATCATCTCGATCGCGGCCGGCAACATGCCCGCGGCGATGATCCCGCTGACGGCCTCGCCTGCTTCATTCGTGCTGGGAAACGCGGCCAACAGCGTCTGGATACATTCAGGCCGCTTCACGATGCGCAGAATCACTTTCGTCGCGATTCCCAGCGTGCCTTCGGAACCCACGAAAACTCCCGGCAGATCGTAGCCCGGCGCGTCCAAAGTCTTCGCGCCCAGATTCACCAGCGTGCCGTCCGGGAGCACGACTTCAAGGCCTAGCACATGCGTGGTCGTGAAGCCGTATTTGAGACAATGCGCACCGCCCGAATTTTCCGCCACATTGCCGCCGATGGTGCATACGGATTGCGACGATGGATCGGGAGCATAAAAGTAATTTTGCGCGGCTACCCGTCCGGTCACATCCTGATTGATGACTCCGGGTTCGGCCACCACCCGCGCGTTGGCGATGTCGACTTCGAGGATCCGGTTCATGCGCGCCAGGCTGATGACCACTCCGCCCGTGACAGGCAACGCTCCGCCGCTCAATCCCGTGCCGGAACCGCGCGCCACAAAAGGAATCCGCTCGCGATGGCACACGCGCACAATCCTCTGGACTTCTCCGGCCGAATCCGGCAGCAGCACCGCCAATGGCGCCACACGGAAATTGGTCAAGCCGTCGCACTCATAAGTTCGCAGCTCCTCAGGCGAGGATACCAGCCCGCGCTCGTCCAAGATCGCACGAAATTCTTGCAGGATTCGGTGGTCGAGTGCCTGTTTCAAGGGAGCCCGGTTCAAGCTTGTCCCTCCCACATCTGCCGCTGCCGCGACTCTGGAAGGTTTTCGAATTCGCTGTAGCCGAGCTGGCTGGAAATGGAATACGCCGCCTCCGAAACCGCCGCGCCAATCGCGGGAATGCGCGTCTCCGTGACCCGGAACGTCGGTCCGGCGATGCTGATCGCGGCAACGACCAGCCCGCTCGCGTCCCGAACCGGGGCGCCGATGCAGCGCAAGCCTTCCTCGAATTCTTCATCGTCGAGGGAGTATCCGCGCGCGCGAATCGCCCGCAAATCCTGCTTCAACCGCAGGCTTCCCGTAATCGTCTTGCGAGTGCGGGCTTTGAAGATGCGGCCGCGCAGGAACGCCTCCACCTCGGGCGGCCGCCAGAATGCCAGCATCGCTTTTCCCAGCGATGTGCAATGCACCGGTCTGCGCGCGCCCACGCTGATGGGCGAGCGTACGCTCTGGGTGCTCTCGACATGGCACAGCGAAACCACTTCGCCGTCGCGAATCACTCCCAGATGGGCGGTCTCTCCGGTTTCGTCCACCAGCTCGCGCAGCACCCCCATGGACGCCGAGTACAGATCCCTCCGGGCAAGCGCGGACATTCCCAGTTGCGTCAGCCGCGAGCCCAAAGACCACTTGCCGCTGTCCAGATCACGCTCCACCACGCGATTCGACTCGAGCACCATGATCAGCCGGTGGGCCGTGCTCTTGTGCAGTTCCAGCCGTTCGGCAAGCTCTGTCAGGCTGAGGCCATCCCGGTTCTCCGCCAGATGGTCGAGCAGTTGGAAGGCGCGGTCCAGCACTTGAATATGGTAGACCTGCGCCGGGTGACGCTTGGCCGCCGTTCTGTTCGCCAGAGTCTCTTTCATCGAAACATTGGTGTTGCGCGTCTAGCGCGACTGAATGCGAGGCGGTCTCGCATTGCGGTACGCAGTTTCATAATAGGGTACTTCATAATTCAAGCACCGGCACAAGCCAGTGTCAACATCGTAACCGTTCTGATAAGATCGGAGCGTCTCGCACAGGCGTCAGTCCGTTGTGCGAGGGAAGGACAGCTATGAGGAAAGACTGGGTCGAATCACGCCAGAACGATGCCATCCGCACGCAGATCCACTATGCGCGGCAGGGCCGGATCACCGAAGAGATGGAATACGTCGGGCGCCGGGAACGCCTCGACCCCGCCTTCGTGCGTGACGAAGTGGCGCGCGGGCGCATGATCATTCCCGCCAATATCAATCACACCAACCTCGAGCCGATGTGCATCGGAGTGAACTCGATGTGCAAGATCAACGCCAACATCGGTAACTCGGCCACGACCTCCAATATTCAGGAAGAGCTCGACAAGCTCAGTTACTCCGTGAAGTACGGCGCCGATACGGTGATGGACCTGTCCACCGGCGGCGACATCCCGGAGATCCGCAAGGCCATCATCCGGAACTCGCCGGTGCCGATCGGCACCGTGCCGATCTACGAAGCGTTGGCGCGCGTGCGTCGTGTCGAGGATCTCAACATCGGCGTCATGCTCGAAGTGATCGAAGAGCAGGCCGAACAGGGCGTCGACTACATGACCATCCACGCGGGCGTGCTGGTCCAGTACATTCCGCTCACCACCAAACGGGTCACCGGAATCGTGAGCCGCGGCGGCGCGATCCTGGCGGAATGGATGGTGAAAAACCACAAGCAGAACTTCCTTTACGAATATTTCGAGGATATCTGCAAAATTTTCCAGAAACACGATGTGAGTTTCTCTCTCGGAGACGGCCTGCGGCCGGGCTCGCTTGCCGACGCCAGCGACCGCGCGCAATTCGCGGAACTGGAGACGCTGGGCGAACTGACCCGCATTGCCTGGACGCACGACGTGCAGGTGATGATCGAGGGTCCGGGACACATTCCCATGGACCAGATCCAGATGCAGGTGGAGAAGGAAAACAAGATCTGCGAGGAAGCGCCGTTCTACACGCTGGGTCCACTGGTGACCGACTTCGCGCCAGGCTACGATCACATCACCAGCGCCATCGGCGCGGCCATGATCGGATGGTACGGAGCGTCCATGCTGTGCTACGTGACGCCCAAGGAACATCTGGGGCTCCCTAATCGCGAGGACGTGAAGCAGGGGCTGATCGCCTACAAGATCGCGGCGCACGCGGCCGACATCGCACGCCATCGTCCCGGCGCGCGCGACCGCGACGATGAGCTGAGCCGGGCGCGTTTCTCTTTCGACTGGAAGCGCCAGTTCGAGTTATCGCTCGATCCCGAGACGGCGCAGGCCTATCACGACGAAACGCTGCCCGAGGAGGGCTTCAAGGATGCGGCGTTCTGTTCCATGTGCGGGCCGAAGTTCTGCTCGATGAATCATTCCTCGAAGACCCAGGAGTTCACGGAAGCGGACGCCGAGGCAGTGCTCACGCAGATCGCGAGCGTGGCTGGAGATTAAGAGGCGCACGGCGGAAGAAGTCAGGTATGGACACGAGGTTAAGCATTGCCGGCCGCGAGTTCGGCTCGCGGCTGTTCGTTGGGACGGGGAAGTATCGCAGCTTTCAGGAAATGCAGCGCTGCCATGAGGCTTCCGCGGCCGAGGTGGTCACCGTCGCCGTGCGCCGCGTGAATCTGGACCGCAGCAAAGAGTCGCTTTTGGACTTCATCGACCGCGACCGGTTCTTTCTATTGCCCAACACCGCGGGCTGCTACACCGCCGACGAAGCCATCCGCACGGCTCGGCTGGCACGCGAAGTGGGGCTGTCGAACTGGGTGAAGCTGGAAGTGATCGGCGATCAGCAAACGCTGTTCCCCGACAACCAGGGTCTCCTAGAAGCCACACGCGTGCTGGCGAAGGAAGGCTTCGTCGTGCTGCCCTACACCAACGACGATCTGGTGAACGCGCGCCGCCTGGTCGACGCGGGTGCCGCGGCGGTGATGCCGCTGGGTGCGCCCATCGGCAGCGGGCTGGGGATTCAGAACCTGACCAATCTGCGCATCCTGCGCGAGATGATTACCGGTGTGCCGCTGATCGTGGATGCCGGCGTAGGCACGGCCTCGGACGCTGCCATCGCCATGGAACTCGGCTACGACGGCGTGTTGATGAATACCGCGATTGCCGAAGCCGAGGATTCCGTCGCCATGGCGACAGCCATGCGGCTGGCTGTCGAAGCCGGGCGGTACGCGTATCTGGCCGGCCGGATGCCGAAGAAGCTCTACGCTTCGGCGAGCAGTCCGCTTGCAGGCGTCGTGCGGTAGTTACAATAGAACCGTGGCGATCACCACTGGCATTACCATCGATGAATTTGAACGGCTCCCCGACGCTCTCGCCTACTACCATGAACTGGTGAACGGAGAGTTGGTCGACGTGTCTGGCAATACTGAATATCACAACTCTTTGCGCGACCTTCTAGTTTTGATCCTGGCCTCGCATGTAAGGGAAAGGAAACTGGGCAAGATCATCTCCGAACAGGAGTTCGATTTCGATGGAAACGCTCATGGACCGGACGTATCGCTTATCGGCCCCGGGAACATGAGCAGGATCGAACGCCAGCGGCGCGTACAATTGTTTGTCCCCGACCTGGCCATCGAAATTGTTTCGTCCAACGACACCTTTACCAAGTTGATGGAAAAAGCAGTGCGCTACCGAAAGTGCGGAACCAAGGAAGTGTGGGTCCTCAGCCCCGACACGCGCCAGGCGTTTGTGCAGGGCGAAGACCGCCAGGCCATTCTGGGCGAGGCCGACATGTTCGAGTCCAAGCTGCTCCCCGGATTCTCGATCCGCCTCGGCGATCTGTTCGATCAGGCCGAAGCCTAAACCGTCGTCTCGCGCCGCACCCACAACTCCGACGCCAGCAATCCGAAGCGCGAGGTTTCCTGGCGCGCGAGCCGGAATCCGTGACGCTCCAGCAGTGGACGGTGGTCGATCAGCGTGCGGGTCCGCAGGCCCGTCGCCACCCGGAACAACAGGTACAGCGAAGCGATCCAAGCCCGCGACCAGAGCGCCCGCCAACCGTCCGGCGCTTGCCGGAATTCGGAAATCAGCCACTGCGCCCGCGGTGCGGCGGCGGAGGCGGCGCGCTCGATCACCTGCGGTAATTCGCGCGCATCGAAGCAGTCCAAAAAGAAATGCGTCACGATCAGATCGTAGCGGCCGCGCTCGAGCGGCAAGGTGCGGGCGTCTCCCCGAAGGTGCTGGACGTGAGATCCCGTGCGGCGCCGCGCCAGCGCCTGCATCCGCGCGCTGGCTTCAATCGAGTCGATGCTCGCGGCGGGGACTGCCCGGCTCAAGCGCACCAGGAATCGCCCGTCGCCATCGCCCAAAACCAAGGCCCGCCGCGCATTCTGGATCTCCGGGAGCCAACAGCAGCGCCGCCGCTCCAACTCGCGTCCAAAGCCCAGGTATTCGAACCAGCGGTAGTAGGGCGCGATCCAATCGCAATTCATCGCAGTCTGCGGCACAAGTGCGGCACAACTCAGACTCGCATTCCAGCCCACGGCAGAAACAGCACCGGACTCGCCAGGGCCGCGTCGGCGAGCACCCGTAAAGCGTCCGGCGACAACCGCCCGCGCACACGGTCGAGAACTAGCAGGCCCACGGCGCTGGCGGTTTCCGCGCTTCCTAAAATTGGGCGATGTTCACGCAAGCATAGAGCGGCTACCAGCGCGATGGCCGCCGCGGCGAAATACGCCCCGCCGCGCGCCGGACGCCGGCCTTCCCAATCCTCAATGCTAGTACAGTTGATCCAGCACAACACCGCGAACAAGGCGATCGACAGCACGTCGCTGGCCGTGGACAGATGCGGCCAAGCCGCCAGCACCGTCCCGATTCCGAAAATCGCCGCGACCGCCGCCTCTTTCGAACCCGCGCGGGAGAGCGTTAAGGGCAGGGCATGGACGCCCAGCAGGTACACAGCGACACCCAGCAGCAGCAGCGCTCCGCAATCGAACTCCCAGGGGGGCAGATAACGCCAAGCCAGCCACCCGCACGCGCACAACGCCAGAATCCAGTAGGGAAAAACCACCCGCCAGTGGCGCCTGTAAAACTCGTGGCGCGGCCGGGTCCCGGAGCCGCGCCAGGCATCCAGGGTGCGATCGGCGGCGTAAATCAGCCACACCGATGCGGCCAGCAGAACCGGAGACCACGCCGGGGGACGCGAGTGGAAGCAGCGGACAAAAAGAATCTGCCACAGCAGGGCGATCAGTGGCGCGTCTAAGCTCAGCAGGTTCGGCCAGAGCCACAGGCGGGTGAACACACCTCTATCTTAGGATGGTCAGACCCGCGCGGACTTAGGGGCCTTCCAGCCAAGCGCGGCCAACTGCTGTTCCAGGTACGTCAAACCTTGACTTAACGTCTTGCGGTATCGGTCTTCGTGGCAATTTTCCAAGTCACGCAGGACGCGGGTCCGGTGGAGCAGCAGGCTGTCGAGCTTGCGTTCGGATTCAAGTTGTTGTGGGTTCAGGGGGTTCCCGGCCGGAGGCTTGCGCGAACGTTCCGCCGACTCCATCTGGGACTCGACAGACTTACTTTCCCAACCTCGGGCCACAAATTCATTGTACACTAACCGGGAACGGAATATTTAGTTCTGAATGACTGCTCGATTTTGCGGGTTGATCGGACGGCATTCGCGAGTGCACGGGCGTGGCTCCATGTCCCAGTGGTTTTTGGGGGTTCTCGCGTTGCCGGTCCTGCTCATGCCGATGCCGTTCGCGGCCGCCCAGCAAGCCACGGGCGTGTTGCGCGGGCAGATCCTCGATCCGGCCAATGCCGCGATCCCCAAGGTCGCCGTCACCGTAACCGGACCCGGTGAATCCGCGCGGACCACGCAATCCGACGACTCGGGAGCATTTGTGTTTCTCGGTCTGCCCGAAGGCGCCTACTCCGTGCGCGCGTCGGCCCCCGGCTTTGCCCCCTTCGAACAGAAACTCGCGCTCCCCGGCGGGCGCGTCACTACCGTGAACATCCGCCTCACTCTCCAGGTGCAGCGCCGGGAGATCACCGTCGAGGGCGGGCAACCGTCGCAACTGGAAGTCGATCCTTCGAGGAACGCCACGGCCATCACGCTGGAGGGCCAGGATCTGGACATGCTGGCCGACAATGCCGACGATCTCCAGGCCGACCTGTTGGCGCTGGCGGGACCTTCCGCGGGACCTAACGGCGGCGAGATCTTTGTGGACGGTTTCACCACCGATGAGCTGCCGGCCAAAGAAAACATCCGTGAAGTCCGCGTCAACAACAACCCTTTTTCGACGGAATTCGACACCATCGGCATGGGCCGCGTGGAGGTGTTCACGCGCCCGGGAACCGACCGGCTGCGCGGCAGCGCGCAGGTCAACTTCGCCGATTCGGCTCTCAACGCCCGGAATCCGTTCGCGCTCACCAAGCCGCCCACCGAGATGCGGCAGTATGCCTTTAACCTGACGGGACCGTTAAGCAAGAAGGCGTCCTTCAACATCGACGTGACCCACGCCACCCAGGACACCTCCGCGCTGGTTCGAGCCAGCATTCTGAGCCCCAGCTTCCAGGTGCAACAGGTCAACGAGATTCTTCCCACTCCCAATATTCGCACCAACTTCAGCCCGCGGATCGACTATGCGCTGACGCCTAACGTGACGCTGCAAGGCCGCTTCACCCTGTTCTACCCCACCACCGAAGGAAACGGCGTCGGCGGCTTCACCCTGCCGGAGCGTGCGACCAGTTCCGATGGCCTGCACCTGTCGGGCGAGTTTACGGAAACCGCCGTGATCGGCTCGCGCTGGATTAATGAAACCCATTTCCGGTTTCACCACTCCCGCACGGATTCCTACGGAAACAGTTCCACGCCAACTATCAATGTCCTGGGCGCCTTTGCTGGCGGCGGCGCGCCCTTCTCGCACAACTACGTGAACGACAGCATCTCTGAACTCCAGAACATGTCGTCCTACGTCCGCGGAACCAACCTCATGCGGTTCGGCATTCGGGTGCGCGGCACCACGGTGGAAAACTACTCCACCGCCAATTTCAACGGCACCTTCACATTCACTTCGCTGGCCGCCTATGCGTCCGCGCTCCAGGGGCTGGGCGGCGCGCCCTCGCAGTACTCGGTGACGGCCGGCCGGCAACTTGCCGGCGTCAGCCAAGTGGACGCCGCTCCCTGGATTCAGGACGATTGGCGGGTGCGGCCCTACTTTACGGTAAGCATGGGCCTGCGTTACGAAATCCAAACTAATTTGGGCGACAAGCGCGCCTTCGCTCCGCGTGTGGCCCTGGCCTGGGGCCTCGGGAAATCCCCAGCGCCCGGGCGGACGCCCAAGACGGTGTTGCGAGTGGGGGCCGGTCTCTTTTATAGCCGCATCGATCAGAACTGGACCTTGCAAGCAGAACGGCAAAACGGGATCAATCAGCAGTTTTTTGTCATCAACAACCCGGCTTTCTTTCCGGTCGCGCCGCTCCCGGCGCAACTGATTTCGAGCCAGCAGCCGCAGGCGATCCAGTTACTGGATCCCAAAATGACCTCCCCGCGCATCCTGCAAAGCGCCGTGATTCTCGAACGCCAGTTGCCCAAGAACGTCGTCGTCACGGCGAGCTACACGAATTATCGCGGTGTGCACCAGTCCTGGCAGCGCGACATCAATACACCGCTCCCGGGCACATTTACGGGGCTCCCTGGCAGCGGCAAATTTCCCTACCCCACCTCCGATCCTTTGATGCAGTATGAAACGTCCGGGCTGTTTAAGCAGTATCAGGTCACGATTCAATTCAATGCGCGGGTGAGCAGCAAGTTTTCGTTATTCGGATATTTCAACATGAATCGCGCCAATTCCAATACCGACGGCCCCGGGAATTATCTGTCCAACGGTTTCAACGCCCAAGCCGATTGGGGGCGCTCGCTCTACGATATTCACGAACGTGTCCTGATTGGCGGCAATATCACGCTGCCGTTCGGGATCCAGTTGGCGCCGAACATCACCGCCGCCACGGCGCCGCCCTTCAACATCACCACGGGCGCGGATCTGAACGGCGATACGCTGTTTCTGGACCGTCCCGCTTACGCCACGGTCCCCGCCGATCCGGCTCGTGGCGTTGTCGCCACGCGCTGGGGCGTGTTCAATCTGGACCCGGTGCACAATCCAGGTTTTGGCACGGTGATCATCCCCCGCGATTTAGGCGTCGGATACCCAAGTGTGATGATCAGCGGCCGCATCAGTCGCACGTGGGGCTTAGGAGAGCGGCCCGCGCCCGCCCGTCCCAGCGGAAACACCAGCGGCGCTAACACCGGCGGCGCCAGCAGCAAACGGTTCCAACTGAACGCCGGGATTCAGGGCCGCAATTGGATCAACCACGTGAATCCGGGCCCCCCTGTAGGCAATCTGAGTTCGCCCTTTTTCGGGCAGGCGTTAAATCTGCAGAGCGGCAACGGGTCCACCGCGAACCGGCGGTTGGAGCTAAGTCTGCGCTTGAGTTTTTAGTATCCATCGCCAGGTCTAAGCCCACCGCCTTTCAGGCGGTCAGCTTTGAGCCACCTGATCCCCGCGAGAATAGGAGAGATGGCGGAATACCGGCAAAGCGCGCACGTGGTCTTCGACCTGAAGTACCACATGATCTGGTGCACAAAGTATCGGAAGAAGGTACTGCGGGGGAGGATCGCAGAGCGTGCGCGCGACCTGATACGCCAGATCTGTGCCGCACGCGAAGTAGTGATTGTGCGAGGTGCGGTATCGCCGGATCATATCCACCTGTTGCTGGCAGCGCCGCCGATACTGTCACCGGCAAAACTT